>NZ_LOCQ01000059.1 GCF_001677885.1 Janthinobacterium psychrotolerans
TGGCTGTGAAGGGCTTGGCTCATGGCGCTGGTAGTTGGGTGACAGAATTCAACAGTGTACTCAAAAGCAACCTAGCCCTGAAAAATGGCAGGCTGCGAGTGGGAATATGATCACCCATATCTAAACAAATAAGCATATGTCATTGTATGCGAATTATATTGAGGCTTTGATCAAAGGTCCTGTCGCCACAGGTACATACGTGGAAGACGGAAAGACTCTGGTAGTCGAAAACATGGGGCAAATATTCGCTCCTTACAAATCAAAACAGAAAGAAATTGGAATCAAATACGATAGCGGCAAGCTGGGTATGAGTGCAGCGCTGTTCACAACTGACAAACCGCTGCTCGCGGTGTCAGGGAAGCGTGCTGAACTGTCTGGCAATCAACGTAACCAAGGACTGGAGTTGTCGCTGTTCGGTACACCAATGTCAGGCGTTCGTTTTATTGGAGGACTTACATGGCTCGACACGGAGCAGAGTGGGTCCAATAAGCCTGAAAACAATGGCAATAAAGTTATCGGCGCACCAGAAACGCAGCTGAGTATTAGTGGTGAATGGGACCTCCCGAATGTAAAAGGGCTCAGCCTGAATGCCCGCACCGTCTACACCTCGACCCAGTATGCCGACCTGGCCAATACCAAGCAACTGCCGTCGTGGACTCGCTTGGACATAGGTGCACGCTATTTGACAAACTTAGCAGGGAGGGATGTAACTTTGCGAGCACGCATTGATAACGTTACGGATCGCAACTACTGGTCTTCGGCTGTCGCCTTGTTCGATAGCGGCAGCCTGGTGCTCGCGTCGCCGCGCACGGTGGTCGTTTCCGCCACGGTCGCGTTCTGATCGGCAATAATGGGCGCATGAACCTGCGCCCATTATTGCTGTTCCTGTTAGCACTGCCCCTGCCCGCCGCCGCCCAGAAACCGGTGGCTTGCCAATACGCGGCCTGGAAAAGCGGCTTCCAGGGCAATCCCCGTGCGCAAGCATCCTGCCTGCTGCGCCCGGTTTATATGTATGCCCGCCTCGGCCAGGCTGGCGCCCTGCCCGCCTTTCTCGATCGCCACGTCGGTGAAAAAACGGCTTTGCGCGTCAGCCACCTGAAAGCCTACCTGGCGCGGCAGCAGATCGCAGAAAATGACCTGGGCGGCGCGCTCGATGCGCCATTGTCGCGCGCGTCCGGTCGCCTGATTTCGCCCGTGGCCCGCTATTTCGTGATCCACGACACCAGCTATCCGAATTTCCTGCTTGACCCGATTCCCGCCCTGACCGACACGCGCGAGTGGGCATTCAACGATTTTGCCGTGCGCAACCCGGCCAAAGGTGGCGGCCCGAAGGGCCATGTGTATGTCAACCGGCTCGGCGAGTCTGTCACCGTGCTCGGTTTCGATGTGGCCAACTACGCCTCCAAGCTGGAAAAGGACAAGCCCACGCTGACCGGTCTGTTCCTGCACGTGGAACTGGTGCAGCCGCGCAAGTCCGATCCGGCCGGTGGGCGTGGCAATGACGGCGTGGCGCCGGCGCCCGGCTTTACGCCGGCCCAGTACGAACGGCTGGCCCTGCTGTATATCGCCGCCAGCGTGCGCAAGGGCCGCTGGCTGATTCCCGCCTTTCATGCCGTGCTTGACACGGGCTATGCCAACGGCCACGACGATCCGCAGAATTTTTCGCTGGCCGCCTGGTCAGAATCGATCGCACGTTTGATCGATATCATGCAGCAGCCAGACGGTACTGCATCACCCCAATAAGGCCGCCTATTTGTACGATACTGGATGGCCGCGCATCGGACTGCACCGCTGCGTGCAGCCTTGCGGAGCCAGCTTGTCATTTGCCCACGAATCAGCGTCCCCTGCGGCGCGTCCACGTTTGCGCACGCAGCGCATCGCCGACCTGCGCGAGGCCGTGCTGCACGAATGGGAACACCGCGTGCGCGCCAGCGTGCGCGGCGCCGAGCAGCTGTTGCCGCCCATACTGATCAACACCCTGCCGGCGTTTTTCGACCACCTGGCCGAGGCGCTGTCGCGCGACCATCCGCGCGATACGGCCGCCAGCAACAGCAATATGCCTGCCGTGCACGGCAACGAACGGGCGCGCATGACCAGCTACGGCCCGGAGCAGGTGATCCAGGAATACCAGATCTTCCGCGACTGCTTCGCCGACGCGGCGCTGGCGGCCGGCCTGCCCTTGCGGCGGCGCGACTGGGCCATCCTGCACGCCTCGATCGATATCGCCATCCGCGATTCGATCCGCGAATTTACGGCCATGCACGAAGGTTTCCAGCGCCGTATCGCCGCCGGCCTGTCGCACGACATGCGCAATCCGCTGTCCGTGATACTGATCAGTGCGCAACTGCTGCAGCGCCGGGACAAACTGGAGCCAGGAAAAATCACCGAGCTGACCCAGCGCATCGTCGACTACGGCAAGCGGCTCGACACCATGATCGAGGAACTGCTCGACACGCTCAGCTACCACCGGGGCCAGCACCTGCCCTTGGTGCTGACGACATTCGACCTGCTGCCGCTGGCGCAGTCCGTCTGCGACCAGATCAACCTGCAGCATCCGGGCAAATGCCGGCTCGCCGGCAGCGGCGTCACGGGCTGGTGGTGCGAGAATTCCCTGCGCCGCGCGCTGGAAAACCTGCTCGGCAACGCCGTCAAGTATGGCGACGCAGACGTCATCGACGTGCGTGTCGAGCACGATCACGATCGCGCGCGCGTGGCCGTGCACAACAGCGGCTCGTTTATCGCCGACGAGCAGATGACGCGCATCTTCGACTATCTGCGGCGCGAACACCGCGGCCCGGCACCGGGCTGGGGCATCGGCCTGCCGTATGTGCAGAACGTGGCCGAAAGCCATGGCGGCAGCGTCGGAGTCGACAGTTCGCCCGCCACCGGCACCACCTTTACGCTTGACCTGCCCATCGATTGCCGCCCTTACGTCCATCCCGGCGCCTGAATCCTCACTGGCGCCATCCCCAATACCGCCCGTCTAGCCGTCCTGGGCGCACCAATGCGGTGCAGCTCACACAGCGGTGCATTAAAAATGGTCTTTTTTGATATTTCTTTCTGGCATGCTTCGTGCTCAGGCTACTGCTGAGGTAAGCTGACAACCAGGCTCTAGGGGGAAATAATAATATGGCGACTTTTTTCAATGAAATGACGGCGGAGGCAGTGGGCACGGAAAGCAAGGTCCGTGAACACTATCGTGAATTCCATCAGTGGCTGGAGCAGCAATCGCCGGAGACCATCGAGCGCAAGCGCGCCGAAGCGGATCTGACGTTTCGGCGCGTCGGCATCACCTTCGCCGTCTACGGCGACGATGCCGGTACCGAACGCCTGATTCCGTTTGACACCATACCGCGGATTATCCCGGCCGACGAATGGGCGCAGATGCAAACCGGCCTGGTGCAGCGGGTCAAGGCACTGAACATGTTTATCCATGATATTTATCATGACCAGAACATTATCAAGGCCGGCATTATTCCGGCGGAACAGATCTACAAGAACGCCCAATACCGCCCGGAAATGCAGGGCATTTCCGTCGCCTCCGACATCTACGCCCATATCGCCGGGGTCGATATCGTACGCGCCGGCCAGGGCGAGTTCTACGTGCTGGAAGACAATCTGCGCGTGCCGTCCGGCGTGTCCTACATGCTGGAAGACCGCAAGATGATGATGCGGCTGTTCCCGGAGCTGTTCGCGCGCAACCGCGTGGCGCCCGTCGACCACTATCCCGACATGCTGCTCGACAACCTGCGCTCGGTCGCGCCGATGGGCGTCGATGACCCGACCGTGGTGGTAATGACGCCGGGCATGTACAACTCGGCCTACTTCGAACATGCGTTCCTGGCCCAGCAGATGGGCGTGGAACTGGTCGAAGGCAAGGATCTGTTTGTCAACGACAATTCCGTCTACATGCGCACCACGCGCGGGCCGAAGCGGGTCGACGTGATCTACCGCCGGGTCGACGACGATTTCCTCGATCCGCTGGCCTTCCGTTCCGACTCCTCGCTCGGCGTGCCGGGCCTGCTGTCGGTCTACCGCGCCGGCCGCGTGACCCTGGCCAATGCGATCGGCACCGGCGTGGCCGACGACAAATCGATCTACCCCTTCGTGCCCGACATGATCAAGTTCTACCTGTCGGAAGAACCCATCCTCAACAACGTGCCGACTTACCAGTGCCGCAAATCGGCCGACCTGTCCTATGTGCTGGCCAACCTGCCCAAGCTGGTGGTCAAGGAAGTGCATGGTGCGGGCGGCTACGGCATGCTGGTGGGGCCGGCCTCGAGCAGCGCGCAGATCGAGGACTTCCGCCAGCGCCTGCTGGCCAACCCCAGCGGCTATATCGCCCAGCCCACGCTGGCCCTGTCGGCCTGCCCGACCTATGTGGAATCGGGCATCGCACCGCGCCATATCGACCTGCGCCCGTTCGTGTTGTCCGGCAAGACCATTTCCATGGTGCCGGGCGGCCTGACCCGCGTCGCGCTCGGTGAAGGCTCGCTGGTGGTCAACTCCTCGCAAGGGGGCGGCACCAAGGATACCTGGGTACTGGAAAAATCTTTCGCTGGAGACAAATAATGCTGAGCCGCACCGCCGATCACCTGTTCTGGATGGCCCGCTACACCGAGCGCGCCGAAAACACGGCCCGCATGCTGGACGTCAACATGCAAACCTCGATGCTGCCGCAGTCCGAGGAAGACGCCGAGCAAGGCTGGCGCGCCACGCTGGGTATTTCCGAGCTGCAAAGCGCCTACGATGCGAAGTACGGCCGCTTCCATACGCGCGACGTGCTCGACTTCATGGTACGTGACCCGAACAACCCGTCGTCCATCATCGCCTGCCTGACCGGCGCGCGTGAAAACGCGCGCGCCGTGCGCGGCACCCTGACCACCGAAGTGTGGGAAACCCAGAACGCCACCTGGCTCGACATGCAGAAACGGCTGAAAAGCAATCTGCTGGAGACCGATCCGAGCGCCTTTTTCGAATGGGTCAAATACCGCTCCCACCTGTCGCGCGGTGTTACCTTAGGCACCATGCTGAAGGACGAGGCGATTCATTTCATTCGCCTGGGCACGTTCCTGGAACGGGCCGACAACACGGCGCGCATCCTGGACGTGAAGTTCCACGGTGCGAAAGACGCGTCGAAAGATATCGCCCAGCGCGATTTTTACTACTGGGCGGCGCTGCTGCGCTCGGTTTCGGGCTTCGAGATCTACCGCAAGGTGTATCGCGACGTGATCACGCCCGAGCGCGTGGCCGAACTGCTGATCTTGCGCGGCGACATGCCACGCTCCCTGCTGGCCTGCATGGATGACGTGGTCGACAACCTGCACCATATCCGCAACGATGTGTCGGCCGATACCGAGCGCTTCGCGGGCCGCCTGCATGCCGAGCTGAAATTCGGCCATATCGACGATATCCTCAAAGCCGGCCTGCACCATACCCTGACCGAGTTCCTGGAAAATATCTACGAACTGGGCAACCGTGTCAGCCGTGATTTCCTCGTTCCCCTGGCGGCCTGATGATACTGACCATCCGCCATGAAACCCGCTATGACTACAGTACGCCGCTGGCCTACACGATACAGCAGCTGCATCTGACGCCGCGCATCGAACCGCAGCAGCGCGCGCTGTCCTGGCAGATCAATACGCCAGGGCAGTGCCATCCTTACACGGACGCCTACGGCAACCTGTCGCACATGCTGACCATCAACGGCAAGCACCAGGCGCTGTCGCTGGTGGTGCAGGGCGTGGTGGAAACCATTTACCCGTACCAGGGCCGGCTGAACCTGATCGAGACCCTGTCGCCGCTGTTGTTTACTATGCCGACGCGGCTGACCGAGCCGGATCCGGCCATCGTCGAGCTGGCCGCCGCCAGCCTGCCCGAGCGCGGCACGCCGGCCGCCACCGGCCACTTGCTGCTGCTGGCCGAGAGCATCGCCGGCAAGGTCGCCTATGAAAGCGGCGCCACCGAAGTGACCACCACGGCCAGCGCCGCGCTGGCGCTGGGGCGCGGCGTCTGCCAGGACCATGCCCATCTGTACCTGGCCTGCTGCCATGCCTGGGGCATCCCGGCGCGCTATGTGTCGGGCTATATCGATCCCGGCACCAGTGGCCACGCGGCCAGCCACGCCTGGGTCGACGCCTGGGTGGTCGACAGCGACTTTGCCGGCTGGGTCAGCATCGACGTCACGCATGCGCGCCTGATGACGGATGCCTACTGCCGGCTGGCGATCGGCCGCGACTACGATTCGGCCGCGCCGGTACGCGGCGTACGCCAGGGCGGCGGCAAGGAAAGCATGAGCGTCGACGTGCAGATCGTGCCGTCGTAGACGCGAAAAACGAGGCTGGGCGGGGCCTGCCGCCCAGGCTGGCCTCGCCGGCTGGTGTAAAATGGCGTCTTTTTGATTCATACCGCTCACGATGACTTATTGCATAGGCATGCGCCTTAACGAAGGACTGGTGTTTCTGTCCGACTCCCGCACCAACGCCGGCGTGGACCACGTGGGCACCTTCCGCAAGATGAGCGTGTTTGAAAATCCGGGCGAGCGCATGCTGGTCCTGATGACCGCTGGCAACCTGTCGGTTTCGCAGGCGATCCGCCAGATCGTCTCCGACCACGTGGACAGCGACGGGCGCAGCATCTGGAATGTCACCAGCATGTACGACGCGGCGCGCATCGTCGGCGAGGCCGTGCGCACCGTGCACCGGCGCGAAGCGAAGGCGCTGGCCGACTGCGGCATCGATTTCAATGTCAGCATGATATTCGGCGGCCAGATCGGTAGCGAGCGCTGCCGCTTGTTCCAGATCTATTCGGCTGGCAACTTCATCGAATCGCACGACGAAAACACCTATTTCCAGATCGGCGAAGCCAAGTACGGCAAACCCATTATCGACCGCGTGATCAACCCGGCCACCAGCCTCGACGAAGCTGCCAAGTGCGCCTTGATTTCCATGGATTCGACCCTGCGCTCGAATATTTCGGTCGGCCTGCCGCTCGATTTGCTGGTCTATGAAACCGAGCGCCTGGCGGTGACGCGTTTTGTCACCATCGATGAAAAGAACCAGTATTTCCGCATGATCCGCGACACCTGGGGCCAGCAGCTGAAAAACGTCTTTGAAAGCATCGTCGACCCGGTATGGAACGCGGCGCCGGACACCGCCAGCAATGTGTTGTCATCGACCACCATGCACAGCAAGCCGGTGCGCGTGGCGATTCCCGACCATGCCGGCCGCGGCGGCCACGGCAGCGCGCCGCTGCAATCGCTGGCCCAGCAGTTCGACAGCGGTGAACAGCATTGAGCGGCCTGGCACCACGTTGAGGCAGTGGCGCGCGCCGTGCTTTTATGGCAAGATGAATTGATATTCCATTCATATTGCACACAGAGGCGGGTGGCCCATGGACCTGATCACGTCGGCGATATCGGCCGCCATAGCCCACGGCGCGCCGGCGGCGAGTGAAAACATCGAACGGCTGTACCAGCGCCTGAAAGCGGCCATCGGTCGCCTGGCCGGCGCCGCCGAGGTGCTGGCCGCGATAACCTCGCTGGAAGCGGAGCCCGATTCCCCGGACCTGCGCCTGGCGCTGTCCAGGGCGCTCGCCAGCGCGAAAGCGCCCGACGATATGGCCACGCTGTTTGCCGCCCAGGCGCTGCTCGATCAGTTGCCCCAGCCCGTGGCGGCCGCAGTCGCCGAAACAAGCGCGCGGGTCAGCAACTACGCCGTGGTCAAGGTCGGCTTTGCCACCGACCGCCAGCGCAACCTCGGCAAACCGCCGGCACAGCGCTTCGGCAACGAGCGCAGCAACGCAGGCAACAATAACGCCGGCCTCAGCTACGGCCACTGCGAGATCAGCATCCCGCGCGACCATCGCATGGGCGAACTGGAGTCGCCCTCGCTGTGGCGGCTGGAGTTGCGCTCTGACCCGGCCCGGCATGTGGTGCTGCTGACGGCGCAGGTGGAGGACCAGGCCACGTTCTTTGCCGGCGTGGCTGCGCAAGTCAAGGCGTCGGCAGCCAGCAGCGCCTTGATCTTTATCCATGGCTACAACGTCAGCTTCGAGGAGGCCGCGCGGCGCACCGGGCAGATGGCCTACGATCTCGGTTTCGATGGCGCGCCCGTGTTCTACAGCTGGCCGTCGCAGGGCGATATGGCGCGCTACACGGTCGACGAAAGCAATATCGAATGGAGCACGCCGCATCTGCAGGCGTTCCTGGCCGACTTTTTGCAAAAAACCGATGCCGCCAGGGTCTACCTGATCGGCCACAGCATGGGCAACCGGGGCCTGGCGCGCGCCGTGGCCGCATTGATCGGGGACCAGCCCGAGCTGGCCCGGCGCATCAGTGAAATCATTCTGACGGCGCCCGATATCGACGCCGGTGTCTTTCGCCAGGAAATCGCGCCGCGGCTGACGGCCGCACGGCATCCGGTGACCCTGTACGCCTCGTCCGAAGACCTGGCGCTGGCGGCCTCAAAACTGGTGCACGGCTACCCGCGCGCGGGCGACAGCGGCGACGGCATGCTGCTGCTGGCCGGCGTGGAAACCATCGACGCCACCGGCGTGGACACGGGTTTCCTCAAGCACAGCTATTTTGCCGAGCAGCGCTCGGCCCTGTCCGACATGTTTTATCTGATCCACAACAACGCGCGCGCCGACCAGCGCTTTCTCGATGCGGTCGACACGCCCAGGGGCCGCTACTGGACGTTCAAGCCCTGACAGGCAGGTGGGCAGGCATGTTAAGATGCGGTAAAACGGCATGGCAAAGACACGGCGACCGCGCCGCTTGAAGACCATGCGCATGCAGGCAAACCTTTATGTTGAATTCTTCTACCGAACACGCTGAATCGCTGATCCGCAGCACCAATGCCCGCGTTACCAAGACACGCGTCAAGGTGCTGGACTTCCTGATGGCGCAAAGCCAGTCGATGACCCACCATGAAATCCAGCAGGCGCTGTCGCAGGACAGCGATATCGATTCCGTCACCCTGTACCGCGTGCTGGAATGGCTGACCGAAAACGAGCTGGTGCACCGCATTGCCGGCGGTGACCAGGTCTGGCGCTTCAGCGCCGGCGGCGGCCACCAGGCGCATGAGCATGCCCACTTCCAATGCAACAAATGCGCCACCGTCACCTGCTTCAATGAAGTCAAGCTGCCCGCCCCCGTCGCCCTGCCCGAAGGCTTCAGCGGCGGCGACGTCGATTACCTGATCAAGGGACTGTGTCCGCGTTGTAAGTAACTGCGGGCGGTGGCGGCTGGTAGCCAACCACGCAGCGGTCCAGGCCCCGTATCAAAGTGTCTTGCGGCAGGCCCCGGCCTATAAACACCATCTTGCTGGCCCGTGTTTCGCCATCGCGCCACGGCGCGCCCAGCTCCGAGCCCATCAGCATGTGCACGCCCTGGAATACGGCGCGGCACGGCGTGTCTTCGATATATAAAATGCCCTTGTAGCGCATCAGCTGGGTGCCGAACAGCTGCACGATGGCGTCAAGAAAGTTCTCCACCTTCTCCAGGTCGAGCGGCTGCGGCTGGTGATAGACGAACGACTGCACGCCGTCGCCATGGCGGTGTCCCAGTTGGCCGAGAAAGTCGGGTTCCAGCTCGACGATGGCGTTCAGGTTGAAGCCGCGGATATTGAGGATATCGCGCAGCGGCACATTGCCAAAACTCACCTTCTGCATGCTGGCGCGGCAATTGATGGCCAGCAGGCGCTGGCGCAGCACGGCCAGTTCCTCCTTGCTGACCAGGTCGGTTTTCGACAGCAAAATGCGGTCGGCAAAGCCCACCTGCTCCTGCGCCTCGCGGTGCTCGGTCAATTGCTGCTGAGCATGGCGGGCGTCGATCACGGTCAGGATCGCGTCAAGCATGTAAAAGGCGCTGACGGACGGCTCGGCAAAAAACGTCTGCGCCACCGGCCCGGGCGCGGCCAGGCCCGTCGTTTCGATGATCACATGATCAAAAACCAGGGTACCGGCAGCGCGTTTTGCCTGCAGTTCGCCCAGGATGCGGATCAGGTCGCCGCGCACGCTGCAGCAGATGCAGCCATTGTTCATCTCGACAATCTGCTCGTCGCTGTCCTGCACCAGCAGCGCATTGTCGATGCTTTCGGCGGCGAATTCGTTTTCGATGACTGCAATGCGCAGGCCGTGCTTGCCTTGCAGGATGCGCCTGAGCAAGGTGGTCTTGCCGCTGCCGAGAAAGCCGGTGATGATGGTGACGGGTATAAGGTCGTCGTCCATCAGGCGACCTCGTCCAGCTCTTCCATGCGCTGCCACTGCGGGAACGGATCGGCGAGGCTGCGCCAGACGTCCATGCCCAGGCGCGTCTCGGTGGGGGTGAGCTGGCAACGCCGCAGGTCGGCTTCAATGGCGGCCTGGTCCATGTCCTGGCCGATCAGCACGATTTCCTGGTAGCGGTCGCCATACGGTTCGCTCCAGCCTTCCTTCAATTGCGCCAGCGATTCGGCGTCAACCGGCCAGCGTTCCTGCGGCACGGCGGCCCACCACAGGCCCACCGGTTCGATATTCATCAGCTTGCCCGCACCGGACAGGCTGGCCACCCACTGCGGACGGCTGGCCAGCCAGAAATATCCCTTGCTGCGCACCACGCCAGCGATCGGCTGCGAAATATAGTCGTACAGGCGCTGGGGGTGAAACGGCTCTTTTGCGCGGTAGACAAAGCTGCTGATGCCATATTCCTGCGTTTCCGGCTTGTGCACGCCGGCCAGCTCCTGTGCCCAACCCGGCATATTGGCGGCCTGCTGCAGGTCGAACAGGCCAGTGCCCATGATGGCGTCGAGCGGCACCACCGATTGGTTGGTTTCGATCACGCGTGCGCCCGGGTTCAGCGCCTTGATCAGGGCCAGCACGCGCAGGCGTTGCGCCGCATCGACCATATCGACCTTGTTGACGACGATCACATTGGCAAACTCGATCTGTTCCGTCAGCAGGTTCGCCAGCTGGCGGTCGTCGCCCTCGCCGGCCGTCTCGCCGCGCTGCGCCAGGCTGTCCTCGCTGCCGAAGTCGTCCAGCAGGTTGGCGCAGTCGACCACCGTCACCATGCAGTCGATCTGCGCCACCTGGTTCAGGCTGACGCCGTCTTCATCCTCGAAATCAAAGGTGGCGGCCACCGGCATCGGTTCGCCCACGCCGGTCGACTCGATCAGCAGGTAATCAAAGCGGTCTTCCCCGGCCAGGCGCCGCACCTCCAGCAGCAAATCGTCGCGCAGGGTGCAGCAGATGCAGCCGTTGGACATCTCGACCAGTTTTTCTTCGGTGCGCGACAGGGCCGCGCCGGCCGCCTCGCTGCCTTCGCGTATCAGCGAGGCGTCGATATTGACTTCGCTCATGTCGTTGACGATCACCGCCACCCGCTTGCCCTCGCGGTTGCGCAGAATATGGTTGAGCAAGGTGGTCTTGCCGGCGCCCAGGAAGCCGGACAGCACGGTGACGGGAAGCTTGCGTGGTTGCATCGATATGGTCATGATTTTCCTTGTTGCAGTTAAGTTGCGTTTGCAGATTATAATGCAGCTCGATTGCATCTGAAGAAAATTTCTCGGGAAGCCAACCACTGTCATTCGGCCGTCATATGGCGGCGCTACAGTCGCGTCCTTTGAATCTTTCCGGGAATGGCAATGAAAACAAACTGGATCATGATGGCGGCGCTGGCAAGCGCGGGCCTGGTTGGCTGCAACGGCAGTTCGAACAAGGCGGCCAACATTCCCGAAGGCACGACGGTCACCGTGGCGCTGCTGGAAACCACCGATATCCATTCGAACGTCCTGAGCTACAACTACTACGCGCTGGCAGAAGACACCAGCCTGGGCCTGGAGCGCACTTCGACCCTGATCCAGGCGGCGCGCGCGGAAAACCCGAACAATGTACTGCTCGACGACGGCGACGTGATCCAGGGCACCCTGCTGGCCGACCTGCAGGCCGTAGCCGCGCCCGTGCCCTGCACCGCCACCCTGGCCGTGCACAAGGCCATGAACGCGCTCAAGTACGACGCGGGCGGCATGGGCAACCATGAATTCAACTACGGCCTGGGCTACCTGAGCCAGATCACCAATACCGATTTCGGCATTCCCGGCGTCAGCAAGCCGACCGGCAACTGCGGCGCGCCCACCTTCCCTTCCGTGCTGAGCAATGTGGTCGGCGTGGCCAGCGGCAAGCCGATCTTCAACCCCTACGTGCTGCTGCCGCGCGATTTTGCCGCCGTGGCGCCCGATGGCAGCAAGCTCAACGTCAAGATCAATATCGGCGTGATGAGCTTTGTGCCGCCGCAAATCCTGGAATGGGATCAAAAGGTCCTGGCCGGCAAGGTCAGCGTGACCGGCGTGCAGGAAGCGGCAAAGCAGTATGTGCCCGAGCTGCGCACCAAGGGCGCCGACCTGGTGGTGGCGCTCTCGCATGGCGGCCTGGACACCAGCGCCTACAGCCCGAAAATGGAAAACGGCAGCTATCATCTGACCAGCACCGGCATCGACGCGCTGATGATCGGCCACTCGCACCTGATCTTCCCGAAAGGCCGTGAAGCGGGCGCGGCCGCACTGGACGCCTCGTTTTCCGCCTTCCCGGCCAGTGCCAGAATCGATGGCGACAAGGGTTTTGTCAACGGCGTGCCGACCGTCATGGCACAAAGCTGGGGCCGCCGCCTGGGCATCATCAAGCTGACCATGGTCTACCAGGGCGGCAAATGGGTGGTGCAGCAGGACAAGACCACGGTCGAGTCGCGCGGCTTCAGGCAGGCCGACGGCAGTAACGTCAAGGCCGACCCGGCGATCGCGCCGCTGGTGGCCACCGAGCACGACGCCACCATCGCCTACGCCAAAAAGCCGCTGGGGGTGAGCACTGATTTTGAAATGTCGGCCTATTTCGCGCTGGTCGGCGACGTCAGCGCGATCCAGCTGGTCAACCAGGCCCAGCTCGATTATGTGAAGAACTTTATCGCCACCAGCACCGATGCGACCCTGGCCAGCTACAAGAATATCCCCGTGATTTCCTGCAGTGCCCCATTCAAGGCAGGCCGCAACGGGCCGTCGGACTTCACCGACGTGGCCGCTGGCGCGACCCCGGCCGCACCGGTCGGCCTGCAGGTACGCAATCCTGGCGACCTGTATTTATACAGCAATAACAACCTGCAAGCCGTCAAGATCAAGGGATCGGACCTGAAAGCCTGGCTGGAAACCTCGGCCAAACAGTTCGCCCAGATCGACCCGGCCAAGACGGCCGAGCAGGACCTGGTGCCAACCTACGGCACGATCTATAACTACGACGTGTTCTATGCCGAGAACAATGCGCTGACCTACCAGATCGACGTGACCAAGCCGATCGGCAGCCGCATCGTCAACCTGCGCCACAAAGGCGTGGCGGTGGCCGACAGCGATGACTTTATCGTCGCCACCAACGACTACCGCGCCGGCGGCGGCGGCGCCGTGCCCGGCATCGACGGCAGCAAGACCATCATCAAGTCGCCGAACGCCAACCAGGCGGTGGTCAGCAATTACCTGCTGGCACTGGCTGGCAAGGGCGCCGGCAAGGTCACCCTGGCCGACAACGGCAGCGCGCGCAGCTGGAGTTTTGTCAAGACCGCCACCGCCGGCCCGGTCATCCTGCGCTCGGCGCCGGGCCATCTGGCGCTGGCGAAAAGCGGCGGCATCGCCAATGTGGTGGCCGAAGGCGCGCTGGATGCGAGCGGTTTCGCCAGGTACGCGATCGACCTGAGCAAATAAGGAGCATGCGATGAAAACGGCCCTCTCCTTTCCTGCCCTCGTGCTCGCTGCCGCCCTGGCGGCGTGCCAGGCGTCACCACCGCCGACGACGGCGCAAATCGAGGCGGCCGCCATGCATGCGCGCCAGGCCGGCGACCAGCAGGCCGAGCGCCGCGTGCGGGCCTGGGCCAGCAAGGGCATGCCGGTGGCCGAGCGCGAGCTGGCCCTGGTCTACCAGGCGCGTCCGGCACGCCGCGCCGACGCCCTGCGCCTGTTCGAGCAGGCGGCGCGCGCCGGCGACACCGAAGCGGCGTACGAAATGGGCCAGATGCTGCGTGCGGCCAGCCCTGGCGCGGCCTGGAGCTGGTACCGCATGGCGGCCCAGCGGCAGCACGCCCGCGCGGCGCTGATGCTGGGCCTGCTGGCGGCCAATGGCGAAGGCGTGGCGAAGAATCCGGTGGAAGCGGCACATTGGCTGGCCGTGTCCAGCGAGCTGGGCAATGCGCACGCCATGTTCCTTCTGTATAACGCCTACCGCGAGGGCCGTGGCGTCGAGCAGGATGCCGGCAAGGGCCTGGCCCTGCTGGAGGAAGCGGCCCATCACGACTATCCGCCCGCCATCCAGGAGCTGGCCATGACGGTGCAGGCCAACGATGCGCTGCGCGCCGGCCACTTGCTCAAGGAAGCGACCGAGCACCGGCATAACAACTGGAACCGTTTCTGAGCCTGACCTTTCGGGAGTGGCGCAATTGGCCGGTCTGCTTGTATGATCCGAGAACTTATAATAAAGAAAGAGTCCGATGAAAAAGCTCACTACCGCCTTCGGCGCGCCTGTCGTCGACAACCAGAATACGCAAACGGCCGGCCCGCGCGGCCCGGTGCTGCTGCAAGACGTCTGGTTCCTGGAAAAACTGGCCCACTTCGACCGTGAAGTGATCCCCGAGCGCCGCATGCACGCCAAGGGTTCCGGCGCCTACGGCACGTTTACCGTTACCCACGACATCACGCGCTACACGCGCGCGAAGATTTTCAGCCAGGTCGGCAAGCAAACGCCGCTGTTTGCGCGTTTCTCGACCGTGGCCGGCGAACGCGGCGCGGCCGATGCGGAACGCGATATCCGCGGTTTCGCCCTCAAGTTCTACACGGAAGAAGGCAACTGGGACCTGGTCGGCAATAACACGCCCGTGTTCTTCATGCGCGACCCGCTGAAATTTCCTGACCTGAACCATGCCATCAAGCGCGATCCACGCACCGGCTTGCGCAACGCCAACAGCAACTGGGACTTCTGGAGTTCGCTGCCCGAAGCGCTGCACCAGATCACGGTGGTGATGAGCGACCGGGGCCTGCCGCGCACCTTCCGCCACATGCACGGTTTCGGCAGCCATACCTTCAGCTTGTTGAATGCCCAGAATGAACGTTTCTGGGTCAAGTTCACCTTCAAGACCCAGCAAGGCATCGAAAACCTGACCGACGCCGAAGCCGAAGCGCTGGTCGGCAGGGACCGCGAAAGCTCGCACCGCGACCTGTATGAGAGCATCGAAAACAAGGACTTCCCGCGCTGGACCCTGTTCGTGCAGATCATGCCTGAGCAGGAGGCCGGCACTTACCATATCAATCCGTTCGACCTGTCGAAAGTGTGGCCGCACGGCGACTATCCCTTGATCGAAGTGGGCGTGCTGGAACTGAACCGCAATGCCGACAATCACTTTGCCGAAGTCGAGCAGGCCGCCTTCAACCCGGCCAATGTGGTGCCAGGCATCAGCTTTTCGCCGGACAAGATGCTGCAAGGCCGCTTGTTCTCGTACGGCGATGCGCAGCGCTACCGCCTGGGCGTCAATCACAGCCTGATTCCGGTCAACGCGCCGAAGTGCCCGTTCAACAGCTATCACCGCGACGGCCAGATGCGCGTCGACGGCAACCATGGCGGCACCCTGTCGTACGAGCCGAACAGCGCGCAGGAATGGGCCGAGCAGCCGGACTTCCGCGAGCCGCCGCTGACCCTGGAAGGCGCGGCCGATCATTGGAATCACAAGGTCGACGAGGATTACTACTCGCAGCCGAAAGCGCTGTTCCAGCTGATGACGCCAGCGCAGCAGCAGGCGCTGTTCGACAACACGGCGCGCGCCATCTCGGGCGCCTCGACACAGGTCAAGGAACGCCATATCGGCAACTGCACCCTGTGCGACCCGGCCTACGGCGCTGGCGTGGCCGAAGCGATCGCCCGCCTGAGCAAATAAGTCGTCATGACTTGCCCTGCCCCGGCCCTGTGCCGGCGGCAGGGCATCTTCTCTACACGATAGTTCCGCTTTTACAATTGAGCGACATCAGGCATGCCTGAGGCCCCAGCGCCGATACTGCTTTCATCGACCGCATGCATGGCGTATGGAAGGGGAACATGACAAGCTCAAGGGTGACACTGGCCACTGGCGTGGCAGATCAGGACGGCGGTAGCGATGCCCGCCGCGCGCAGTTTCTGCACGGCATGGCCGGCTACAACGATGCCCACCGCGCAGTGCGCTGGAGCGGGCGCTTCGACGATTTCCTGGCCCGGGTGCTGCCCGGACGCGCCGCGCTGTTGGCCCGCAGCGCCCATCAATATATCTGGGACATGCTGCGCGCCAATGGCCATGAAGACGCCAGTGGCCAGTTCCATTGCGCGCTGTTCGACGACGAACTGTTCGGCATCGATGTGGCCATCGGCCGGGTTGCCGCCTATTTCAAGGCCGCCGCGGCCGGCTCGGAAGTGGGCCGGCGCATGTTGCTGCTGCTGGGACCGCCTTCGGGCGGCAAGTCCACCCTGGTGATCCTGCTCAAGCGGGGCCTGGAAGCCTATAGCGGCAGCGACGACGGCGCGCTGTACGGCATTGCCGGCTGCCCCGTGCACGAGTCGCCGCTGCACCTGGTGCCGCAGGGCATGCGCAGCGAGTTTCGCGACAGCTATGGTGTCGAACTGCACGGCGAGCTGTGTCCTCATTGCCGCGCCCGCCTTGATGAACAATACCAGGGCGACTTCTTGCAGATGCCGGTCGAGCGCATCGTGCTGTCCGAGGCGGGCCGCTGCGGCATCGGCACCTATGCGCCGCATGACCCCACCACGGCCGACCTGGCCGACCTGGTCGGCTCGGTCGACCTGTCCAAAGTGGCGCAATACGGCGACGAAGGCGACCCGCGCGCCTGGTCATGGTCGGGCGCCGTGTATGCGGCCAGCCGCGGCATGCTGGAAATGATCGAGATCCTCAAGGTCAAGCGCGAATTTCTGTATCTGCTGCTGACCCTCACGCAGGAAAAAAACGTCAAGGTCTCGCGTTTTCCACTGATTTACCTCGATGAAACCATTATCGCCCATACCAATCTGGCCGAGTTCCGCAAATTCGTGCAGGAAAGCGAGAACGAAGCCCTGCTCGACCGCATGGTCATCGTGCAAGTGCCCTACACCCTCAATTACCGCGAGGAAGCGCGCATCTACCGCAAGCTGATCCTGTCGGCGCCGGCGTTTCGCGCCGTGCACCTCGACCCGCACGCCCTGCATGCCGCGGCCGTGTTCGCCATCCTGAGCCGGCTGCAGGACGGCGACGAGAAAGAGGCCGAGCTGGTGCAGCGGCTGCGCATCCATGCCGGCGAAGACGTGGAGGACCTGAACCAGGCCGATGTGCGGCGCTTGCGCGAGCGAGAACGCGACAAATCAGGCCAGGAAGAAGCGCTGTCGGGGGTGTCGCCGCGTTTCGTGATCAATGCGCTGTCGCATGCCATTATCGCGGCCGGGCGCGACAGCCTCAGCACCATGGATGTGCTGCTGGCCTTGAAGGACAGCATCGACAACGATGCGCGCATCGAACCGCGCCGCAAACGCCGGTGGATCGACTACCTGGTACTCACGCGCAAGGATTTTTACAACCGCTGGGTCAAGGCCGATGTGCACAAGGCGCTGTTCGTCTCGTTCGAACAGGAAGCGCAGGATCTGCTGGACAAATACCTCGACGAAGTCGAGGCCATGCTCGACAACCGCCAGGTACGCGACCCCATCACCGGCGACGAACGCCGCCCCGACGAGCGCTTCCTGCGCGCGGTGGAAGAAAAAATCCATATCAGCGACTCGGGCAAGCAATCGTTCCGCCAGGAAGTGGTGCGCAAGGCCATGGGCGCCTTCAAGCGCGGCGAGGCGTTCGGCCTGGCCAGCCATGCGCCGCTGCATGATGCGATCCAGCATTATCTGTTCGAACAGCGGCGCGACGTGCTGAGGCTGGTCAGCTCAAGCAAGCGGCCCGATGAGGACGTGCGCGCCAAGGTGTCGGCGGTCGAGCAGCGCCTGGTTGACGACTATGGCTATGATGCGCACAGCGCGCGCGAAGCGCTCAACTATGTCACCACCTTGCTGGCGCAGGAATGAGCACCGCCGCCCTCCAGCCCTGGTATGGCCTGTTTTCGCGCGGCGCGCGCGACTGGCTGCGCCACAACCAGAAAGTGCGCGAGGCGGTGCAGGCCCATTTGCCCGAGCTGATCGCCGGGCCGGACCTGATCACGGGCGCGCAGCAGCGCAGTGTGCAAGTGCCGGTGCGGTTGCTGGAACATGCGCGCTTCAGGCTGTCCTCGCCACGGCTGGACACGGGCGCCGGCCAGGGCGAAGGCGAGCCCGGCGACGTGCTGCGCCCGGCGCGGACCGTGGACGACGATGAGGGGGACGGCGACACGCGGGACGGTGGCGGCGGCGACGGCGAAATCCGCCTGCTGATGGAGTTTGCCATCGACGATATACTCGACTGGCTGTGGGAACACTTCAAGTTGCCCCACTTGCAGCCGCGGCGCCAGGGCGCCATCACTGAAGACCAGCTGGTGCGCGCCGGCTGGGACAAGCACGGCGCCCGCTCCCGGCTCGATCGCCGCCGCACCGTCAAGGAAGCCATCAAGCGGCGCGCGGTGCAGCGGCATCCGGTGCCGTTCACCAACGACGACCTGCGTTACAGGCAGTTGCTGCAGCGCCCGCTGCCCAGCTCCGAGGCGGTGGTGTTCTTTGTGCTCGACGTGTCGGCCAGCATGGCCCTGGACCAGCGCCGGCTGGCAAAAACCTTCTTTTTCCTGGCCCTGCAGGGCTTGCGGCGCAGCTATGCGCGCGTCGACACGCGCTTTATTGCGCATACCACGCGCGCCTGGACGTTTTCGGAAAGCGACTTTTTCCAGGTGCACGGCATGGGCGGCACCATGGCCTCGAGCGCGTTTCGCCTGTGCCGCCAGTTGCTGGCCGAGCGCCATGGCGGCGCGCGCGACAACGCCTATCTGTTCTATGCCTCCGACGGCGAGAACTTCAGCGAGGACCGCAACGCGGCCAGCGTGGCGCTGGGGGAACTGGCCAGCGAACTGAACTACATGGGCTATGTGGAAACGGCCACCGGCATGCCACGCGCGCTGGAAACAGAAACCCGCGCCCTGTGCCTGCAGCAGGCGCGGCGCGGCTTGCCGCTACAGACCAGTATCTTGTCAGGACCTGACGATATCTGGCCGGCGCTGCGCAGCTTTTTCCAGCACGAACATGCGGCGCAGGGAGCGGCGGCATGACGGACGATACCGCGGACCCGGCGTTGCTGGCCAGCCATGCGGCACGCATCGAGGCGCTGGCCGTGCAACTGGGCCTGGAATTCGACCGGGTCGACTTCGAACTGGTGCCCAACAGTTTCATGGCCGAGATCGCCATCTATGGCCTGCCGGTGCGCATGCGCCACTGGTCCTTCGGCGTGCGCTATATCCACCAGCTGGTGCAGCGCAAGATGGGCCACTCGCATATCTTTGAAGTGATGTTCCCGGGCGACCCTTGCCGCGCCTATATGTCGCACGACAACACCCTGGCCGAAAATACCCTGGTCACGGCGCATGTGCTCGGCCATGCCGACTTTGCCCGGCGCAACGCGCTGTTTGCCCGTTTCAGCGCCATGGCCGGCAAGCGCATCCTGGAACACAGCGCGGCGCGCGCCCGGCGCATCGATGCCGCGTGGCAGGCCCATGGACAGGACAAGGTGGAAGCGGTGCTGGACGCGGCGCTGGCGCTGGAACAGCATGTCGATATTCATGGCGAGCTGTACCGCCAGCCTTACGCCAGCACCGCCATGCCCGCACCTGAACAAGCTGTCGCCGGCCCGTTTTCCCGGCGCTACCGGCAACTGCCCGGCGAACAGGCCGCGCTGGCGCCCTTGGCCGAGCGGCGCTTGACGCCGCCCTGCCCCGAGTACGATCTGCTGTGGTTTATCGCCCACTACGCGCCCGAACTGGCCGACTGGGAGCGCGATATTTTCCTGGCCGTGCGCGAAGAATCGTTCTATTTCTACCCGGTCTATGCCTGCCAGATCATGAACGAAGGCTGGGCCTCGTACTGGCATGCGCGGCTGCTGCGCGAGGCGGATTTCTTGCCGCCGGCACTCTATCTGGCGGCGCTCAAGTCGCATTCGGACGTGGTGCGCCCGCATGCGGGCGAGCGGCAGGCGGCGCTGGCGATCAATCCTTATCACCTCGGTTTTGCCATTTGGGAACACATCATCGCGCGGCAGGGCCTGGAGGCGGCGCGCCGCATCTGCCGCGACGACGACGATTTCAGTTTTATCCGCAACTATCTCGATGCGGAACTGGCCGACCGCCTGGGCCTGTTCGTGCATGAAAGCCGCCACGACGGCGAGACCCGGCTGGCCAGCCGCGACCTGCACGCGATCCGCGAGGCGATCCTGGCGCCCAAATACCATTATGGCGCACCGTGCATCGCCGCCACCTTGCTCAACGACGACGGCAGCCTGGTGCTGCGCCACGACCACCAGCGCGATGGCCGCGGCCTGGCGCTGGAACAGGCGGAGCAGGTACTCGCTTATATTGCCAGGATCTGGCGCCGGCCCGTCACCTTGCATACGGCCGACTTTCGCGGCACGCCGCGCGTATTGCAAGGCAAGCAACCATAAGGCGGTGCGGCGGCGTCAGGCTTGCGTGCCACCCGCCACCGTTGCGCCCTGCTGCGCCGCATACCACGCCACCGTCTGCCGCAAGCCCTCGCGCAGCTCATGCGTGGGTGCATAACCGAGCAGCCGCGCCGCGCGGCTGATGTCGGCCTGGGAGTGGCGCACGTCGCCATCGCGAAAGCCGCCATGCAGCGGCGCTGGCGCTTGCTGGCCTGGCCGTACTTCCATCACCATGGCTTGCATGGCGGCATGCAGTTGCAGCAAGCTGGTGCGCCCGTTGACGGCCACGTTGAAGACCTCGTTGACGGCTTGCCGCTGGACGCTGGTGGCCGCCAGCAAATTGGCCTGCACGGCATTGGCGACATAACAGAAGTCGCGGCTGGTGCTGCCGTCGCCGTTGATGCGCACCGTGTCGCCGGCCAGCATGGCCGCCAGCCAGCGCGGGATCACGGCCGCATAGGCGCCCAACGGATCCTGGCGCGGCCCGAATACATTGAAGTAGCGCAGGCCGACCGCTTCGGTGCCGTAGCAGCGGCCATACAACTGCGCATACAGCTCGTTGGCGCGTTTGCTCAGGGCGTAGGGCGACAGCGGCTCGCCGATCGCAGCTTCCACTTTCGGCAGGCCCGGATGGTCGCCATAGATGGCGCTCGACGAGGCATAGACCAGGCGCCCGGCGCCGGCCGCGCGCGCCGCCTCCAGCATGCAGACAAAGCCGCCCAGGTTGACGTCATGATACAGCTGCGGTTCGCGCAGCGAGCGCGGCACTGAGCCGAGCGCCGCCTGGTGCAGCACGATATCGGCGCCGGCGCAGGCGCTGGCGCACGCGGCGGCGTCGCGTATATCGCCTTCGAGCAGGGTAAATCGCCGCCAGGCCTGCTGGCCGACGCTATCTCGCACCTGCGCCAGGTTATGCCGGTGGCCGGTGCTGAAATTGTCCAGGCCGCGCACCGTCTGGCCCAGTTGCAGCAAGGTTTCGACCAGATGCGAGCCGATAAAGCCGGCCGCACCGGTCACCAGCCAGCGCCGTGGCGATTGCCGCAACTGCGCGCAGGTCTGCTGATAAACGCTAGTGTCCGCCATTACAGCCGCCATACATGCAGGCCGTCGTCGGTCAACGGACGTGGATCGAAATGCGATTTGATGTCGATAAAGCAGCCGTTGTCGACCACCTTGGCGCGGTAATCGGCCAGTGGCCGCGACAGCAGCGCCTGGTGCGACACCGCGCTGATGATCGCCTCGGCCTGCGGCAATTGTTCCCAGCTCAGCAGTTCCAGGCCGTATTCCTCCAGCGCTTCGCGCCCGTCGGCCACCGGGTCGTGCACATGCACCTGCACGCCATAGCTTTGCAGCTCGTGGATCATGTCGACCACCTTGGAGTTGCGCAGGTCGGGACAATTCTCCTTGAAGGTCAGGCCCAGCACGTTGACATGCGAGCCCTTGAGTTTGAAGCCGGCGCGCACCATTTCCTTGATGGTTTTTTCGGCCACGAACTTGGCCATGCCGTCGTTGATGCGGCGTCCGGCCAGTATCACATGCGGGTGATAGCCGAGCATTTCCGCCTTGTGCGTCAGGTAATACGGGTCGACGCCGATACAGTGGCCGCCGACCAGGCCCGGCCGGAATGGCAAAAAGTTCCATTTGGTGCCCGCCGCCTGCAGCACTTCCAGGGTATCGATGCCGATGCGGTCGAAGATGATGGCCAGCTCGTTCATCAGCGCAATATTGAGGTCGCGCTGGGTGTTTTCGATCACTTTGGCGGCCTCGGCCACGCGGATGCTGGATGCCCGGTGCACGCCGGCCTCGACCACGCCTTCGTACAGGCGCGCCACCTGCGCCAGCGTCGCCTCGTCGTCGCCGGACACCACCTTGCGGATGCTGGCCAGGGTATGCGACTTGTCGCCGGGATTGATGCGTTCTGGCGAGAAACCGACATGGAAATCTTCCTTCCAGCGCAGGCCCGAATGCTGTTCCAGCAGCGGAATGCAGATTTCCTCGGTGGCGCCCGGGTAGACGGTCGACTCGAACACGACAATGGCGCCGCGTTTCATGTGGCGCCCGGCCGTGGCGCTGGCGCCGGCCAGGGCCGTAAAATCGGGATTGTGCGCGCTGTCGACGGGCGTCGGCACGGCGATGATGATGAAATCGGCCAGCTGCAGTTCGGCCGGGTCGCAGCTGACGCTGAGCCACTGCGCCGCACGCAATTGTTCGGTGCTCACTTCGCCGGTGGGGTCGACCCCTTCGCGGTAGCTGGCCACCTTGCGCGCCGACAAATCAAAGCCGATGGTGCGCTGGCGCGCGCCAAACGCCACCGCCAGCTGCAAGCCCACATAACCGAGTCCTACCACTGCCACCACGCCTGCATCCTTGTCCATGCTGTTCGCTCCATCTGGTTGCCGGCCGGTCTGCCGCCGTCTGGAAATTCTACGGTTGCGTCCAGCGGTATTCTTGAGCAGGAACAAGCATGGCGGACGCTGGCGCGGCGCCGGGCCGCAAAATCGCCGGCGTATTGAGCGCAATCAACAGGCATGCAGCGCAACTTTCCTACCCTGTGCTGTGCCCTTTCCCTGCCAACGCCGCCACCGGAGAATGTCATGCGCAACACCCGTCCCGTGATCAGTATCGCCATGCTGTCGCTGTGCTCCGCCCTGCTGCTGGCCTGCAATGGCGGCCAGAGCAGCGCGAGCCTGCTGGCCGACGCCCAGCTTTACCAGCAAAAAGGCGAACCGCGCGCCGCCATCATCCAGCTGAAAAACCTGCTGCAAAAAGAACCCGATAACGCCCGTGCGCGCTTGCTGCTCGGCAGCATCTATCTCGATACGGGCGACGCCCTGTCGGCGGAAAAGGAATTGCGCAAGGCACAGACCCTGGGCGCGGCCGCGGCTGACGTGCTGCCGCTGCTGGGCAAGGCCTGGCTGATGGCGGGCCAGGTCGATCGGGTACTGAAAGAACTGCCCGGCGACCCGGCGCAGCCGGCCGCCGTGCTGGCCCTGCGTGGCGACGCCTTGCTGGCCCTGGGCCGCCGCGACGAGGCGCGCACACTGTTTGCCGCCATGCAGCAACGCGAGCCGGGCCAGACGGACGCGCTGCTGGGCCTGGCGCGCCTGTCCGCGCTCGAAGGCCAGATCGCCGCCGCACAACTGCTGATCGAGCAGGCCTTGAAGGGCAAGCCGGACAATCTGGAAGCGCTGCGCCTGCAGGGCGACGTACAGCGCCTGCAAGGCAATAGCTCGGCGGCAAGGCTGGCCTACCAGCAGATACTCAAGCTCAAGCCGGACCAGGTGCAGGCGCGCATCGACCTGGCCAATCTCGATATCACGGAAAACAAGTTCGCCGACGCCGCCGCGCAGCTGGCCAGCGCGCGCAAGAGCGCACCGGGCAGCCTGGGCGTGCTGCAGGCGCAGGCCCTGCTCGATTTTCGCCAGGGTAAATTCAAGGCGGCGCTGGAAAACCTGCAACTGGTGCTCAAGGCCGCACCCGAACACATGCCGGCGCTGCTGCTGGCCGGCGCCGTGCAACTGGCGCTGGGCTCGCCGCAGCCGGCCGAAAATTACCTGCAGCCGTTTCTGGCGGCCCATCCCAAACATCTGTATGCGACCAAGATGATGGCCTCGATCGAAATGGGGCGCGGCAAGACCGATGCGGCGATCGACCTGCTGCAGCCCTTGCTGGTGGCGTTTCCCGACGATGTGGAACTGCTGTCGCTGGCGGGCGAAGCACATTTGCGCGCGCGCCATTATGACAAGGCCAGCGGCTACTTCGAGAAAGCCAGCCTGCTGGCGCCGAATACCTCGAAGCTGCACGCGGCGCTGGGGGTGAGCCGCCTGGGCCAGGGCGAAAGCGCACGCGCCGTCAGCGAACTGGAGCGCGCCAGCTTGCTCGACGACAAAACGCCGCAGGCCGGCACCATGCTGGTCATGACTTTGCTGCGCAACAAGGACAATGCCAGGGCGCTGGCCGCCGTGCAGGCGATGGAAAAGCAGCATGGCAGCAATCCACTGGTGCTGAACCTGAAGGGCGGCGTCTACCTGGCGCTTGGCGATCTGCGCGCCGCGCGCGCCAGTTTCGAACAGGCGCTGGCCATCGACGGGCGCTACTTGCCGGCCCTGACCAACCTGGCGCAGATCGACATGGCCGAGAAACAGCCCGAGCGCGCGAAGCAGCGCTATGAGGCGGCCCTGGCCAAGGACAAGAAAAATCCCGATATCGCCGCCGCGCTGGCCAAGCTGGCGGCCTCGCAAGGCAAGCTGGCAGAAGCGCAGCGCTGGCTGGAAAAAGCCCATGCCGACCAGCCCGACGCTGTCGCGCCGGCCCTGCTGCTCAGTAATTTTTACCTGCAAACCGGCGCCACCGACAAGGCCCTGGCGCTGGCGCGCACCTTGCAGGTGGGCCACCCCGACGACAGCGATGCGCTGGCGCTGCGCGCGCAGGTCGAATACAGCGCCGGCGAGGCGCGCGCCGCGCTCGACAGCTACAACAAGCTGGCCACCGTGCAGACCACCTCGGCGCCGCTGCAGATGCGTATTTCCAGCCTGCACCTGGCGCTCGGTGATACGAACAACGCCTTGCAGGCGGCCCGCCGCGCCCAGGCGATCGACCCGGCCCTGCTTGACGCGCAAGTGGTCGAAGTGGCGCTGCTGCTGGACTTGAAGCGCCCGCGCGATGCGCTGGCCGTGGCGCGCAAGGTACAGCAGCAGCAACCGAAGCTGGCCGCCGGCTACAAGCTTGAAGCCGATGTGCTGATGGCGCAACAGCAGCCGCGCGAGGCGATCCGGCTGTATGAACAGGCTTTTCAGATCAGCAGGATCGGACCGCTGCAGGTACAGCTGTACCGCGCCAGCGTGGCCGCCGGCATGGAACAGCAGGCCGACACCCGCATCGGGACCTGGCTCAGGGAGCATCCCGAAGACAAGGCGACGCGCTTGTACCTGGCCGGCGCCAAGCTCAAGGCCAAACAGTACCGCGCCGCCATCGCGCACTACCAGCAGGTAGTGGCAAACGATCCCGGCAATGTGGTGGCGCTCAATGACCTGGCCTGGGCTTACCTGCAAGACAAGGACAGCCGTGCGCTGGCCACCGCCGAGCAGGCGCACCAGCTGGCGCCCGACAATCCGGCCGTGCTCGACACCTTCGGCTGGATCGCGCTCGAGCAGGGCGACACCAAACGCGCCACCGAGCTGCTGCGCCGCGCCGCCAGCCTGGCGCCGAACGCCGCCGAAATTCAATATCACCTGGCGGCGGCGCTGGCCAGGACCGGCGACAAGCCGGCCGCGCGCAAGCGGCTCGAACAACTGCTGGCCGCCAACAAGGACTTCGCGCAGCGCGCCGAGGCCCAGGCCTTGCTGGCCAGGCTCTAGGCTATGCGCATGCTTGCCGCGCGGCTGCTTGCCTTGAGCGCGGGCCTGGCCTGCCTGGCCGCGCTGCGCCAGTATCCGCTGGGCCATGGCTGGCCGGTCTGGCTGCTGTACGCCTTGCTGCCCTGCTATTTCCTGCTGCTGTGCTGGCGGCCCGCGCTGTGGCTGTTCGTTCTGCCGGCCTTGCTGCCGGTGCTGGACCTGGCGCCGTGGACGGGCTGGTTTTTTTTCGAAGAAATCGATCTGCTGCTGTTATTGACGGTCGCTTGCGGCTATGCGCGCTGGCAACCTTCGGCCATGCGGCTGGGCTTGTCGCCGGGCGCGCGCCTGTGGCTGGCCCTGGCGACCATTGCCGCGCTGGCGGCGATGCTGCGCGGCTGGCTGTGGGCGCCACTGCCTGGCGACAACTTGAACGCCTGGAATAATTATTTGAGCCCGTATAACAGCCTGCGCCTGGGCAAGGCCTGGTGCTGGGCCATGCTGTTGCTGCCGCTGCTGCGGCGCGATGGCGCCAGCGATGGCCTGCGCCGCCTGGCGCTGCCCGGTGTGCTCAGCGGCCTGGGCCTGGTGGCCTTGTGCGCACTGTGGGAGCGCGCCGTGTTTCCGGGCGTCTTCAATATGGCCAGCGACTACCGCATCACGGCGCCGTTTTCCGCCATGCATACGGGCGGCGCGGCGCTGGACGGCTATCTGGCCTTGGCCCTGCCGTTTGCGGGGCTGTGGCTGGCCAGGGCGCACACGCGCTTGATGGCGACCGCGGCCTTGCTGCTGCTTGGCCTGGCGCTGCACGCGGCGCTGGCGACGTTTTCGCGTGCCCTGTATGCGGCCATTCCCGTGGCCGCCGTCGCCGGCCTGGCGTGCTGGCAGCTGGCGCAGGGCCGGCAGGGCCGAAAAAAATGGTCGACGCGCCGTGTGGTCGCAGGCCTGCTGCTGGGCGCGGGTGCGGCGGCGCTGCTGGCGTTGATGTTCCATGCGGCAGGCTACCGGGGCCTGCTGGCCGCCACTGTGCTACTGGCGGGCGCCTTTGTGCTGGCCACGCAGGCGCTGCCCTGGCGCCTGGCGCCGGCTTGCCTGCTGTGCGCGCTGGCACTGCAGGCAACCTTGGCGGCGCTGTGGCCGCACCAGCTTGGCCATGGCCTGTTGAAAGCGCCGTATGCGCTGTTCCTGCTGTCGAGCCTGTTGCTCGCGTTCAGCCTGTGGCGCCGGTGGCTGCCGCTGGCCATGATGGCCTTGACCATGATGGCATGCAATACCGCCTGGATAGGCTGGCACTGGGCCGGCGCTGTCGCCTTGCGGCCGGCGGCCCTGGTGCTGCTGCTGGCCGCGCTGCTGCTGCTCAATAGCCGGCTGCGCCTGCCCTTGTGGCGCATGGGACGCGCCAGTGTCAGCATGGCGGCGGCGGCGGCGCTGATGCTGATGCTGGCCATTCCAGTTTCCGCCAGCTACTACGCCAATGAACGCTTTGCCACCACGGCCGGCGACTGGCAGGGCCGGCTGCGCCACTGGCGGCAGGCGCTGGCGATGATGCCTGCCGACTGGACCACCACCGCCTTCGGCATGGGCACGGGCACTTTTCCTGGCAGCTATTTCTGGCGCAATACCCTGGGCGACGTGCCGGCCCGCCTGGCCTATGCGGACGAGGCCGGGGCAGGTAACCGCTATCTGCGCTTGTCGAGTCCCGGCTACCGCGCCGGCTATGGCGAACTGCTGCGCCTGCTGCAACGGGTCAGCGTCCAGCCCGATACCCGCTACGCGCTGGCGCTCGACGTGCGCCGCCATGGCCCGATGCCGGTGCTGCAGTTGAAGCTGTGCCAGCGGCAACTGCTGTATGCACAGTATTGCGTGCATGCGCCGCTGCGCCTGCTGCCAGCGAACATGGCCGCGCCGCATTGGCAACATTATCAACTTTTTATCGACAGCGCGCGCCTCGGTGACGGCGCCTGGCTGCTGCGCGCGCCCGTGCAGCTGGAACTGGCCGCCAGCGGCCTGGCCGATCCGTCGTTTATCGATGTCGACAACCTCAGCCTGCGCGCGCCCGATGGCGAGGAGCTGCTGGCCAATGGCAGCTTCAGCAAAGCCAATAATTACTGGTTTTTCAGCAGCGACCACCATCACCTGCCCTGGCATATCAAGAATCTATGGCTGCATTTGTATGTCGAGTCCGGCGTGTCCGGCCTGCTTTCCATGCTGGGCCTGTGTGTGCTGGCCTGCGCAAATCTGGTACGGCGCGCCGCGCAGGGGCCCGGCGCCCATGGCGCCGCGGCCATGCTGGCCGCGCTGGCCGGCTTTATGGTGATCGGCGTGTTCGACAGCCTGCTCGACGTGCCGCGCATCGCCCTGCTGTTTTATATGCTGCTGCTGTGCGCGCTGCTGCAGCCGTCCCCGCCCCTTGTTCCGGAAAGGTCCCCGCGATGAAAGCCTTGCTCCTGTTGTGTCTGTTAATGCCGTGCGCCGTGCCTGCGGGCCAGGCCCAGGCCCAGAATCAGACCCTGGAACAGATGATCGTGCGCGTCAAGCCGGCCATCGTCGGCATCGGCAGCCATCAGAAGACGCGCACGCCGGCGGTGCAGTTTATCGGCACCGGCTTTGTTACCGGTGACGGCCTGAGCGTGCTGACCTGCGCTCACGTGATCGACAAGCTGCTGGCGGCCAATCCGGCCGAGACCATCGGTATCCTGACGGGCCAGGGCGACGTGGCGCAGTTTCGCGCCGCCAGCGTGCAGGCGCTCGATCCCGAACACGACCTGGCCCTGCTGCGCTTGTCGGGCAGCCCCTTGCCCGCGCTGCAGCTGGGCGACGCGGCCGACGTGCGCGAAGGCCAGGCGATGGCGTTTACAGGCTTTCCGTTGGGCACCTTGCTGGGCCTGCGCCATGTGACGCACCGCGCCACCGTGTCGGCCCTGACGCCAGTGGTGCTGCCCAGCGCAAACGCGCTGCGGCTGGAGCCGAAACGGCTGGCGCAGCTGCAAAAAGCGCCGTACACGGTGTTCCAGCTCGACGCCACGGCCTATCCGGGCAGCAGCGGCAGCCCGCTGTTCGATCCGCAGACGGGCCTGGTCTATGGCATCGTCAACATGGTCTACGTGAAAGGCCTGAAGGAAGCGGCCGTGACCGCCCCGAGCGGCATTACCTATGCCATCCCGGGCCGGCACATGCAAGCCTTGCTACTGAAACATCCATGATTCAGTTACGCCCCTGCCGCAGGCGTTCGGTAATGCCAGGCTCATCCCATGTAGGAAAAAAAAAGGGATAAAACGAGCGTTCGCCACCGTGTTGCTCCATCAGGCCGCCGTATTTGCGGATCTGCTCGCCCATATACGCCAGGTCCAGCCGCAGCAGCACCGCCGGCGCCCCCACCCGCGTGCACTCGCGCTCGCCGCCGAAGTCCTTGAAGCCCAGCATGCGCTTGTAGAACACCACATGGCGCGGATTGACTTCGATCACGTAATCGGTAAAGCCGTGGATATTGTGGGCGTAGATATACGAGATATGGATCAGCGCGGCAAACACGCGCTTGCTGACCCCCTTGTCGATGGCCAGGCGCGACGGCTCGCACAGGCGACGGCCCTGCTCGCGCAGGACGTCGAGCTTGTCGCGGAAGTTGTCGTCGGCCGGCAGCCCGGTTTCCTCGTTATCGAGGCAGAGCGTCATGGTGCCGACGGTATCGCCGGCCGTTTCGGCAAACAGCGTTATTTTATTGAGTGCGTGGGCGATGCCGGGATCGACTGCGTAGCCGCGCCAGCCGTACATCTTGCGGATCAGCAGGCTGGCGGCCTCGCGCCGGCCGCGCGAATTGGCCATGCGGATATGAAAGCGCTGCAAGTCGATTTCATGCTCCATGGCCGGGTCGATCTTGCCTTCGCCCACCACCAGATCGCTCAGCGCGACCGGGCTGTCAAAGGAAATTATGGGGTCATCTTCAAAGCTCATCTTGTCCTCACTGTCGTGGCGGTTCGTCGTAAGACGAACTGATGCCAATGCCATGTGACAAGATCTCTACTGAAGAAGTTCCCAAAATTAGCGGAAAATTCAGAAGAACTTAGCGATATCGTGACTAATTACAAACATAAATTTGCTTTTTTATATGCAACAGCAAATAAAATGTTTTTTTGATATGGCGCAACTTCAAAAGAAACTTTCCGGTATCAGAAGAACGTCGCCGGGCCGCATCATGATGTTGGCGGAAATATCGCCATCGCGCAACAAGTCATCGAGGCGCACGCGCATCTGCTGCTGCCCGCCTTCGCGCACGCGGATCACGCTGGCCTTGTTGCCGGCCGCAAAGTCGGTAATACCGCCGACGGTAATGAGCACGTCCATCAGCGACATGCCCTGCCGATACGGCAAGGCCTGCGGCTTGGCGGCCGCGCCGATCACGCGGATCTGTTCCGCATACGGCCCGGCAAAGTTGGTGACGATCACGGTCACCACCGGCTGCTGGATGAACTTGCCCAGCGCCTGCTCGATATCGCGCGCCAGCTGGGTCGAGGTCTTGCCGCTGGCCATCAAATCTTCCACCAGCGGCGTGGTGATCTTGCCGTCTGGCCGCACCGCCACCGTCAGCGACACTTCCGGGTTGCGCCAGACCAGGATATTGACCGAGTCGCCAGGGCCGATCAGGTAGTCGTGCAGCGGCGCGCTGTCTTCGGGCGGCGCCAGCGCGTGCTGCGTGCGGCAGCCGGCGAGCAGGACGGCGGCGCTGGCGCAGGCCAGGGCGCGGGTAATCAGGGCGCGGCGTAAGACATTCATGCTGGTTTCCTTGAAAAAGATGCGGCCGCGCAAAACCAGGCTGGGCCGGGAACTTCCCATGATTAGGAAAACCGGCCTGGTGTCTCTTGAGGAGTATCAAGAAGCAATCATCTTGGGAAATTTTGTCGCGGCAGCACCCTATACTTTGCTCACTCGACAAGAAAAAAAGCCGTTTTTGCCTTTTCACGCCCTGCACCGTGCACCGTTACCTGAAGGAAGCGATATGGAGGATTTGATACAGCAAGTGCTCTCTGCCCTGAAAGGCATCTGGAAATACCGCTGGCATGCGGTGCTGGTCAGCTGGCTGGTGGCCATCGCCGGCTTCATCAAAGTGATCAGCCTGCCGGACAACTACCAGACCTCGGCGCGCGTGTTTGTCGATACACAAACCATCCTCAAACCCCTGATGGCCGGCATGACCAGCGTGCCCAACACCGAACAGCAAGTGGCCATCATGAGCCGCACCCTGCTCAGCCGTCCCAATGTCGAGCGCGTCATGCGCATGGTCGACCTCGACCTCGATTCGCGCACCGTGCGCGAACACGAAGCCCAGCTCGACGACCTGCTGCGCAATATCAAGATCAGCGGCACCAACGCCTATGACATCTACACCATCAGCTACACGGGGCCGCAGCCGAAGGTGACGCGCGACGTGGTGCAAAGCCTGCTGACCATCTTTGTCGAAGGCAGCTTCCAGGGCAAGAAAGGCGATTCGCAAAAGGCGGTGCAGTTCATCGACGAGCAGATCAAGAACTATGAAGACAAGCTGAGCGCGGCGGAAAACCTGATGAAGGACTTCAAGATCCGCAACAATATGCTGCTGCCGCGCCAGGGTATCGACTACGGCAGCCAGCTGCTGATGATGTCCGACAGCCTCAACAACGCCAAGCTGGAACTGCTGGAAGCGGAACAGTCGCGCAAGGCCATCCAGAGCCAGATCGAGGGTGACGAACCGGTGCTGGATCTGGAACCGACCGCCTCGGCCATCAGCAATCCCGAGCTCGACGAACGCATCGCCACGCTGAATAAAAACCTCGACAGCCTGCGCATGCAGTACACGGAGCTGCATCCCGATATAGTCGCCTCGAAGCGCCTGGTGGCCCAGCTGGAACAGCGCAAGATCGAGGAAAGCAAGCTGCGCTCGGCCTCGGGCGACCCCGGCAAGAACTACAGCCCCATGCTGCAGCAGCTGAAAGTGGCGCTGACCGAGGCCGATGCCAGGGTCGCCGCCATCAAGGCGCGCGTGGCCGAATTCACGGCCCGCAACGAACGGCTGCTGGCGCACAGCAATGCCGTGCCCGAAGTGGAATCGCAACTGGCGCAGCTGAACCGCGACTATGTGATCAACAAGGAAAACTATGAAAAGCTGATCGGCCGGCGCGAGGCGGCCAAGCTGTCGGGTGAACTGAGCTCCACCACCGACATGATGGCCTTCAAGATCATCGACCCGCCGACGGTGCCGCTGTCGCCGGTCGGCCCGAACCGCCCGCTGCTGTTCAGCGTGGCGCTGGCGGCGGCGCTGGTGGCCGGCGTGGCCGCAGCCCTGCTGATCAGCCAGATCCGGCCGACCTTCCTCAGTCCGTCCGAACTGCGCGACGCCACCGGCCTGACAGTGCTGGGCACGGTGGCGATGAACTGGACCGAGAGGCAGCAGACGCGCCAGCGCCGCGCCCGCTATGCCTTCAGCGCCTGCCTGGGCAGCCTGTTCATGCTGTACGGCGGCGTGGTGGCGGCCGCCTTGCTCAAATTCTAGCCGCTCTGGCATGGGAGACATGATGGATACCAACGCAAACGACGCACGCCAGCCCGACAATGGCGCACCGCTGGAAGTGGCGGAAACGGCGATCCCTTACGCGGTCGACGCCACCGCGGACACCACCCCGGCCTCGCCCAACTACCGCGCGCTGAACCTGGCCAAGCTGCAGGCCCAGGGCATGGTCACCCACGACGGCGGGCGCACCTCGGTGGCCGAAGACTTTCGCATCATCAAGCGCCCGCTGCTGCGCAATGCGCGCGCCACCGGCCCCGACGCCATCCGCCACGGCAACCTGATCGTCGTCACCAGCGCCATGCCCGGCGAGGGCAAGACCTACTGCGCCGTCAACCTGGCCATGAGCATCGCCATGGAAATGGACATGACGGTGCTGCTGGTCGATGCCGACGTGGCGCGCCCATCGGTGCTGAAAGTGCTGGGCCTGCCAGCCGAACCGGGGCTGATGGACGTGCTGCTTGACGAACGCCTGGCAATGTCGGACGTGATCCTCAAGACCAATGTCGCCACCCTGAGCATTTTGCCGGCCGGGCGCAGCAACAAGCACGCCACGGAACTGCTGGCCAGCCGGGCCATGAGCCGCATGCTCAGCGAAATTGCCAGCCGCTACGCCGACCGCATCGTCGTCTTCGATTCGCCGCCGCTGTTGATCACCAGCGAAGCGCACGCGCTGGTCGGTCAGATGGGCCAGGTGGTGATGGTGGTCGAAGCCGAAACCACCACCCAGCATGCGGTCAAGGAAGCGTTGCGCCAGATCGAATCGTGCGAACACATCAACCTGATCTACAACAAGACCAAGGGCTTTCCGGGCAACGAATACTACGGTTATGGCTATTACGACTAGCCCGGCCCGCGCGCTGGCGCCGTGGCTGCTGCTGATGATGGCGCCACCGGCGTCGGCCCTGGACTGGCTGGTGGCGCCTTCGCTGCGCCTGCGCGAGAGTTATACCGACAACGCCCTGCTGGCCCCGCCGGGCCAGGAAAAATCCGACTTCATCACCGAAATCGCGCCGGCCATCGCCGTGATCGCCAGCGGCCCGCGCCTGCAGCTACACCTCGACGCCAGCTGGCGCAAGTTCCTGTCGCGCCAGCGCGCCGACTCCGACACCGTGCAACTGCAGGCCGGCGCCAATTCCGAACTGCTGCGCGACTGGCTGTACCTGGACGGCCACGCCAGCGTCAGCCGCCAGAACGTGTCGCCGTTCGGTGCGCCCGTGATCGACGTGCTGCCCGACAGCAGCAACCAGAGCACCGTGCGCGCCACCGTCGTCAGCCCGTATCTGCGCCACCGTTTCCAGGGTTTCGGCACGGCCGAAGCGCGCTATACGCGCGCCGATGTGTCGAGCGAAAACAACTTGCTGTCTACCCATAGCGACGAATTGCAAGTGCTGTTCGGCGGCGAGCCGCGCGGCCGCGGCTGGACCTGGAACGCCAGTTATGATGTGCGCCGCACCGAAGACAGCATGCTGCCGCCGCAGCGCAAGGAGCGCGCCAGCGTCGGCCTGCGCTATCCGTTCAGCCGCACCTGGTCGGGCACGGCCAGCGTCGGCACGGAAAAGGAAGGCTATGAAGCGAGCAACGGACGCAATCCGCAAGGGCGGTTCTGGTCGCTGGGCGGGGTGTGGACGCCATCGCCGCGCACCAGCGTGGCGTTCAGCACCGGGCGCCGCTTCTTCGGCCAGACCTACAGCCTGGACGCGCGTTTTTTGCAGCGCCACAACAACTGGTCGCTGCAATACAGCGAAGATATCACCACCTTGCCGGCGCAATTGCTGCGCCTGGGCGACAGCGACGCGGCCGGCCTGCTCGATCAATTGTGGCGCGGCATCTTTCCCAACGCACAAGAACGGCGTTTGCGCATCGACGCATTTTTGCGCTACGCCAACGCACAGGGTCCGCAACTGGGCGGCTTCAATTACTTCAGCCACCGTTACTACCTGCAAAAGCAGCTGAAACTGAATATGGTGCGCGCCACGCCGAAAAGCACCTTGATTTTGGGCCTGTCGGCGATCGACCGCACGGCGCAGACCAATAGCGGCGTCGACAGCGGCTTGCTGCCCGATATCGACCTCAGCACCTCGGATCGCACGCGCCAGCTGGGCGCCAGCGCCGGCTGGAGCTGGCGCGCCTCCTCGCGCGGCAGCGTCAATGTGCAGGCCGGTTACGCCAGCGCCCGCTCGCTCAGCGTGCCACGGCGCGACGACAACCTGACGTTCTCGGCCGGCTACAGCCGCGTGCTGCGCGCCAACCTGACGGCGGCCATCGACGTACGCCGCACCCAGCACCGCAGCAACCGCGGCGGTGACTTTCGCGAAAACGGCGTCAGCGCCACGCTCACCATGCGCTTCTGAGGAGACCCCATGCACCCTGTCCTGCCATCGCCCCGTCCCCATCTGCTGTGCATCGTGGCCGCGCGGCCCAACCTGATGAAAATGGCGCCGATCCTGGCCGCGTTTGCCAGGCTGGCGCCGCAGGTACGCATCAGCCTGGTCCATACCGGCCAGCATTACGATACCGCCATGAATGCCCAGGTGTTCGCCGACCTGGGCCTGCGCGAACCCGATCTCAACCTGGAAGTGGGCTCGGGCAGCCACGCGCAGCAAACCGCCGAGATCATGCGCCGCTATGAGCCGGTGCACCAGGACCTGGCGCCGCACGCCGTGCTGGTGGTGGGCGACGTCAATTCCACCGTCGCCTGCGCGCTGGTGGCGGCCAAGCTGGGCACGCCCGTGATCCATGTCGAGGCCGGCTTGCGCAGCGGCGACCGCGCCATGCCCGAAGAGATCAACCGCGTGCTGACCGATCAATTGTCGGATCTGTTGTTTACCAGCGAAGCGGGGGCGCGCGCCAATCTGCTGCGCGAAGGCATCGCGCAAGAACGCATCCATTTTGCCGGCAACGTCATGATCGACAGCCTGCTGCGCCAGTTGCCCGAGGCCGTGCCGCCGCTTGTCAGCCTGCGGGCCCACGGCCACGATTGTCCGGCCACCTATGGCCTGCTGACCTTGCACCGGCCATCGAACGTCGATGACGCCGGTCGCCTGGCCGCGCTGATGGACGCGATGTGCGGCCTGTCGTCGCAGCTGCCGCTGCTGTTTCCCGTCCATCCGCGCACGCGCGCCATGCTGGAAAAAACCGGGCTGGAGCGGCGGCTGCGCGAACACGCCATCGTGCTGCTGCCGCCGCTGGGTTATCTGGAAATGCTGGGCCTGATGCAGGGTGCGCGGCTGGTGCTGACCGATTCGGGCGGCATCCAGGAAGAAACCACGGCGCTGGGCGTGCCCTGCCTGACCTTGCGCGACAATACCGAGCGCCCCGTCACGGTCGACGAAGGCAGCAATACCCTCGCCGGCACCGACCCGGCGGCCATCGTCTCGCTGGCGCGCCAGGTGCTGCGCACGGGCGGCAAGCGCGGCCGCATTCCGCAACACTGGGATGGCCACGCGGCCGAACGCATCGCCACGGCCACCGTGCAGTGGTTTGCCGAACGCCTGGCGCCATGAACGCGAGCGCGCAGCGCAATGCGCTGACCATCGATGTCGAGGACTATTTCCAGGTCTCCGCCTTTGCGCCCCATATTGCGCGCGGCGACTGGCCGCGCCTGGAGTGCCGGGTCGAAGCCAATGTCGAGCGCATCCTGCGGCTGCTGGACGACCAGGGCATCCATGCCACCTTCTTTACCCTGGGCTGGATCGCCGAGCGCTATCCGGCCATGCTGCGCCGCATTGCCGCGGCCGGCCATGAAGTGGCCAGCCACGGCCACGCCCATCTGCGCGCCTCGCAGCAGTCGCGCCTGGAATTCCTGCACGATGTGGTGCAAAGCAAGACCATCCTCGAGCAACTGACGGGCCAGCCCGTGCTCGGCTACCGTGCGCCCAGCTTTTCCATCGGCGCGGCCAATCTGTGGGCCTTCGATGTGCTGCGCGAAGCGGGCTACCGCTACAGTTCCAGCATCTACCCGATCCGCCACGACCACTACGGCATGCCGGACGCGCCGCGCTTTGCCTGGCGTCCGCGCGGCATGGACGGCGTGCTGGAACTGCCCGTCAGCACGGCGCGCCTGGGCCGTCACAACTTCCCGGCCGGCGGCGGCGGCTACTTCCGCCTGCTGCCCTACCCATTGTCGCGCTGGCTCTTGCGCCGCATCAATTCACGCGATGGCCAGGCTGGCATATTCTATTTTCACCCTTGGGAGCTCGATCCGGGGCAACCGCGACCTGCCGGCCTGAGCCGCAAGACACGCTTCCGGCACTACCTGAACCTGGGGCGCATGGAAGCGCGGCTGGCGCGCCTGACGAGCGATTTTGCCTGGGACCGCATGGACCGTATTTTTCTAGAGGGCGCATGATGCATGAGGCACACCACACAGGCGACAGCGCGGCGGACGTGATCGCCGCCGCCCAGCGCAGCAGCGCGATCACGGTGCGCGCCTTGCTGCCGCAAGACCATGGCCGCTGGGACGCGTTCGTGCACAGCTGTCCCGACGCCACCTTTTTCCACCGCGCCGGCTGGCACACCATCATGGAGCAAGGCTTCGGCCACGACGGCCATTTCCTGTATGCCGAACAGAATGGCCGCATCCTCGGCGTGCTGCCGCTGGTGCACATGCGCGGTCTGCTGTGCGGCAAGGCGCTGGTGTCGCTTCCCTTTTGCGTGTATGGCGGCATTGCCGCCGTCGACCTGCAGGCCAGGCGCGCGCTCGACGCGCGGGCCCAGCACCTGGCGCGCGAGCTGGCCGTGGGCCACCTGGAATACCGCCAGCGCGACGGCGTCATCGCCGAGGGCTGGCAGGGCAAGCCGCTGTACGCCACTTTCCGCAAGACCTTGCTGGCGGACGACGAGCGGAACCTGCTGGCGATCCCGCGCAAGCAGCGCGCCGTGCTGCGCAAGGCCATCGCCGCCGGCCTGCACAGCGCCGTCGACTATGATCTGGAACACTTCTTTCCCCTGTATGCGGCCAGCGTGCACCGGCTCGGCACGCCCGTGTTTGCGCGCCGCCACTTTGCCCTGCTGCGCACGGTGTTCGGCAACGATTGCGACATCCTCACCGTCTACCAGGACCAGCAGGCGCAGGCCAGCGTGCTGTCGTTCTATTTCCGCGGCGAGGTACTGCCTTATTATGGCGCCGGCAGCCTGCTGGCGCGCAGCAGCGGCGCCAACGACTTCATGTACTGGGAACTGATGCGCCGCGCCGGCGCCCGTGGCGTGCGCCAGTTCGACTTCGGCCGCAGCAAGGCCGGCACCGGCGCCTATGACTTCAAAAAGAACTGGGGCTTTGCGCCGCAGCCGCTGCCGTATGCCTACAAGCTGATCGGCGCGAACGCGCTGCCTGACGTCAATCCCCTCAATCCCAGATACGCGCTGTTCATCCGCGCCTGGCGCCGCCTGCCGCTGCCGCTGGCCAACCTGCTGGGGCCGCATCTTGTGCGGCAGCTGGGCTAGCCATGCGCGAACTGCTCTTCCTGACCCACCGCCTGCCGTATCCGCCCAACAAGGGCGACAAGATCCGTTCATGGCACATGCTGCAATACCTGAGCCGGCACTTCCGCGTGCACCTGGGCTGCTTTATCGACGATGAAACAGACTGGCAATACACGCGCCAGGTGGCCGAGCTGTGCGCCAGCACACGCTTTGTCGGCTTGCGTTTGACGGCGGCGCGCGGGCGCGCCATGCAGGCGCTGCTGTGCGGCCAGTCCATGAGCGTGCGGTACTACCGCGACGCGCGCCTGCTGGAATGGGTCGACGGCGTGCTGTCCGCCGGCAAAGTACGCCACGCGCTGGCGTTTTCCGGCCCGATGGCGCAGTTTATCGATGGCAGCGGCGCGCGCCACCTGCACCGCGTGATCGACTTTGTCGACGTCGACTCCGACAAATGGCGCCAGTTTGGCGAGAGCAAGCCATGGCCCCTGTCTCAGCTGTACCGGCGCGAGTCGCAGATGCTGCTGCAGTACGAACGCCATATCGCGCAGCAGTTTGCCGCCGCCAGTTTTGTCTCGGAGGCCGAGGCGGCCCTGTTTCGCCTGTGCGCGCCGATGGCGCGGCGCAAGACGCACCACTTCAATAACGGCGTCGACAGCGCCTACTTCGCGCCCGGGGCGTGCGCCACCTCGCCGTATCCGCCCGGCGCGCAGGTACTGGTATTTACCGGCGCCATGGACTACTGGCCCAATATCGACGCGGTGCAATGGTTCGTGCGCCATGTCTGGCCGGCCCTGCGGCGCCAGTTTCCGCAGCTGCGCTTCTATATCGTCGGCAGCCGCCCTGCGCCGCGCGTGCAGGCGCTGGCCAGGGTGGCCGGCGTGATCGTCACCGGCGCGGTCGACGATATCCGGCCCTACCTGGCCGGCGCCACCCTGGCGGTGGCTCCGCTGCGCATTGCGCGCGGCGTGCAGAACAAGGTCCTCGAAGCGATGGCGATGGGCAAAATCGTGCTGGCCTCGCCGCAGGCGCTCGAAGGCATCAGCGCCCAGCCTGGGCTGGAACTGCTGCTGGCGCGCGACGAGGCCGAGTTCATCCACCATGCCGCGCGCGTGCTGCGCGCCGCCGACGCCGACCTCGGCATGGGCAAGGCCGCGCGCCGGCTGATCCTGCAGCACTATCACTGGGAGCGCAATTTGCAGGACCTGGGCGCCATGCTCGACATCAAGCCGGCCGATGCGCTTCCAGGTATCGCCAGCCCACCGCCCGTGCCAGCGCAGGAAACGCCATGAAGCTCGCCGAGCGCACGGTCGCTGCCAGCCTGCCGGCGCCGCCAGCGCAAGCGGCGCGCGCCACGCCCGGCCTGGGCCTGCGCGCGCTGCTGCTGGCAATCGCCATCATCGTGCCGCTGTACCACGCTACCTTCTGGGGCATGGCCGAAGTATGGTCGCGCTCGCAGACCTTCGCCCATGGCTTTTTGATCGTGCCGATCAGCCTGTACCTTTGCTGGCGCCAGCGCGCGCGGCTGGCCGCGCTGCCGCCGCGCCCGTCGCTGGCGGGCTTGCTGCTGCTGCTGCTGCTGGGCGTGGCCTGGCTGCTGGCCGACCTGGCCTACGTGCAGGTGGCCGAGCAATACGCGGCCACCGCCATGCTGCCGGCCGCGGTGCTGGCCATCCTGGGCTGGCCGGCCATGCGCGTGCTGGCTTTTCCGCTCGCGTATCTGCTGCTGGCCGTGCCGTTTGGCGAAGTGTTCCTGCCGCCGCTGATCGATTTTACGGCCAGCTTCACGGTCGGCGCCCTGCATCTGTCCGGCGTGCCCGTGTTCAGGGATGGCAACTATTTTTCTCTACCGACGGGCAACTGGTCGGTGGTCGAGGCGTGCAGCGGCCTGCGCTATGTGATCGCCTCGCTGGCCCTCGGTGCGCTGTTTGCGCATTTGCACTTTCGCAGCCTGGGCCGGCGCCTGGCCGTCATGGCTTGCGCGCTGCTGGTGCCCATCCTGGCCAATGGCGTACGCGCCTGGCTGATCGTCATGCTGGGCCACCACAGCAACATGCGTCTGGCCGTCGGCGTCGATCACCTGGTGTATGGCTGGCTGTTCTTTGGCGTGGTGATGCTGCTGCTGTTCCTGCTCGCCAGCCGCTGGCGCGAACGCATGCCGGTCCTGACCCTGGCCGCCAGCGCACCGGCCGCGCCGCCAGCGCGCACGGCCCCGCGCGCCGCCATCAAGGCCGCCGCGGCCTGCGTGCTGATCGCCGGCGCCTGGCCAGCGCTGGCCTGGCGCAGCGAGGAAGCAGCGCCGCTGGCGGGCCGCCCGCCGGCCGTGCTGGCCCTGTCCACGCCGCCGGGCTGGCGCCTGGTCGATCACCGTACGCCCGACTGGAGTGCCACGCTGGCGGGCGCGCCGCTGCGCCTGGACGCCAGCTATGCACAGGGCGCGCCGCAAGTGAGCGTGCAGCTGGCCTGGTATGCGCGCCAGGCGCGCAATGCCGAACTGCTGACGCACCAGGTCACGCCTTATGGCGCGCGCTGGTTGCCGCTGGCCCAAGAAACGCGGCACTTGCAGCTGCAGGGACGCAGCGTGCAGGTGCATGAAACCGTGCTGGCCCACGGTAGCGAACGGGTGCTGGTGTGGCGCAGCTACCAGCAGGGCGGCGTGCTGACGGCCAGACCGGCAGTGGTCAAAATGCTGCTGGCCAAAGGCAAGCTGCTGGGCGAGCGGCAGGACGGCGCCGACATCATGGTCTCCAGCGCCTACGACGAGCTGGCGCCACCGCCGCGCGCCCGGCTGCAAGCGTATCTGCAGGCGGCGCTGCCGGCCATCGAACAGGCACTGCGGGAGCTGTCGCATGCGCCATGACCCTGCCGCGATCCCCCCGGCGGCCGGCGCGGCGCCGCTGATCGTGCATATCATCCATCAGCTCGACGTGGGCGGCCTGGAAAACGGCCTGGTCAACCTGATCAACCATATGCCGCCCGGGCGCTACCGGCACGCCATCGTGTGCCTGACAAACGCCACCGCCTTCCGCCAGCGCCTGACCGCGCCCGGCGTCGACGTCATCGGCCTGGACAAGCGCGAAGGCAAGGACCCTGCGCATTACCTGCGTTTGTACCGGCTGCTGCGGCAATTGCGGCCCAGCCTGGTGCATACGCGCAACCTCGCCTGCATTGAGGCGCAGCTGCTGGCCGCCCTCGCCGGCGTGCCGCTGCGCGTGCATGGCGAGCATGGGCGCGACATCAACGACCTGCAGGGCACCAACCGCAAATACCGGCTGCTGCGCAAGTTGATGCGCCCGCTGATCCAGCATTTCATCGCCGTCAGCTTCGACCTGGGTCAGTGGCTGGTGCAGGCCATCGGTGCGCCGCCCGCCAGGGTCAGCCATATCGGCAACGGCGTCGACAGCGTGCAGTTTCATCCACGCCTGGGGCCGCCTGCCGTGATCGGGCCGCCCGGCTTCCTGTGCCATGGCGCCTTTGTGATCGGCAGCGTGGGCCGCATGGCGGCCGTGAAGGACCAGTTATCATTGGTGCAAGCTTTTTTACTGCTGCTGCAAAAGGTCGAGCCGCACGAGCGCGCGCGCCTGCGCCTGATGATCATCGGCGACGGCCCATGCCGCCAGCCCTGCCTGGACCTGCTGGCCCAGGCAGGCGTGCAGCACCTGGCCTGGCTGCCCGGCGCGCGCGACGACGTGGCGCAGTTGCTGCGCGCGATGGACGTCTTCGTGCTGCCCTCGCTGGCCGAAGGCAGCTCCAACACCATCCTCGAAGCGATGGCCAGCGGCCTGCCGGTGGTGGCCACCGAAGTGGGTGGCAATGCGGAACTGGTGCAGCCGGGCTGGAGCGGTGCGCTGGTGCCGCCTCGCGCACCCGGGCTGCTGGCCTGCGTCCTGCTTGACTATTACCGCTCACCCGAGCTGGGCCAGCGCCATGGCGCGCGCGGCCGGCGCCTGGTACTGGCAGAACACAGCCTGGCGGCCATGGCCGGCGCCTACCTGGCCGTGTATGACCGCCTGACGGGCGCCGAAGCGCCTTCCCCGCTCTCCACCTTCCCCTGAAAGGACGTCCATGTGTGGCATCGTCGGCATTTTTGATCTGCAAGGCCAGCGCGACATTGACGCCGCGCTGCTGGCGCGCCTGACCAGCAGCCTGCGCCACCGCGGCCCGGACGAGGACGGCATGCACCGCGAACCGGGCCTGGGTCTCGGTCACCGGCGCTTGTCCGTGATCGACCTGGCCAGCGGCCAGCAGCCGCTGTTCAATGCCGACCGCAGCGTGGCCATCGTCTTCAATGGCGAAATCTACAACTATCGCACGCTGATGGCCGAATTGCGCCAGTTCGGCCATCAGTTTCGCACCAGCAGCGACACGGAAGTGATCGTGCATGCATGGGAACAATGGGGCGAACAGTGCGTGCAGCGCCTGCGCGGCATGTTCGCGTTCGCCCTGTGGGACCGCCGGCGCCACCAGCTGTTCCTGGCGCGCGACCGGCTCGGCGTCAAGCCCTTGTACTATGGCGAACTGACCGACGGCACTGTTGCCTTCGGCTCCGAACTCAAGGCGCTGCTGTCCCACCCGGCCATGCCGCGCGCACTCGATCCGCTGGCGGTGGAAGACTATTTTGCGTATGGCTACGTGCCCGAGCCGCGCAGCATCTTTCGCCATGCTCACAAGCTGCCGCCGGGACACACCTTATCCATCCGCGCCGGCCAGCCGCTGCCGGCGCCGCGCCAGTACTGGGACGTGCCGTTCGTGCCGCATGCGCCAGGCAGCGAAGCGCAGGCGGCCGACGAACTGCTGGCGCGCCTGCGCGAAGCGGTGCGCATCCGCATGGTGGCCGAAGTGCCGCTGGGCGCGTTTTTGTCGGGCGGCGTCGATTCGAGCGCGGTGGTGGCCATGATGGCCAGCGCAAGCACGGCGCCGGTCAATACCTGCTCGATCTCGTTTGGCGACCCTGCCTACAACGAAGCCCAATATGCCAGCATGGTGGCGCGCCGCTATGGCACCTTGCACCATGCGCAAAAGGTCGAGGCCGACGATTTCGAGCTGATCGACCAGCTGGCCACTTTGTACGACGAGCCGTTCGCCGACAGCTCGGCCATGCCCACCTACCGCGTGTGCCAATTGGCGCGCCGGCGCGTCACGGTGGCGCTGTCGGGCGATGGCGGCGACGAAAGCCTGGCCGGCTACCGGCGCTACAACCTGCATGCGCGCGAAGAAAAAGTACGCGCCATGTTGCCCCTGGGCTTGCGCCAGCCGCTGTTCGGCACCTTGGGACGGCTGTATCCGAAGGCGGACTGGGCGCCGCGCTTCCTGCGCGCCAAGACCACCTTCGAAGGCCTGGCGCGCGACACCACCGACGCCTATTTCCACAGCGTCAGCATCCTCGGCGACACCCTGCGCCGGCGCCTGTTCAGCCGGGATCTGCGGCGCGATCTGCAAGGCTACCACGCGGTGGAAGTGCTGCGCCGCCATGCGCTGGCCAGCCCGGCGCAGGATGCCTTGTCGCAAGTGCAATACCTGGACCTGAAAACCTATCTGCCAGGCGACATACTCACCAAGGTCGACCGCGCCAGCATGGCGCACGCGCTGGAAGTGCGCTCGCCGCTGCTCGACCATGAGCTGGTGGAATGGATGTCGGGCCTGCCGACGCAACTGAAACTGCGCGGCGGCACCGGCAAATACCTGCTGAAAAAAGCGCTGCGCCCGCTGCTGCCCGACGACTTGCTGTACCGCCAGAAAATGGGCTTTTCCGTGCCGCTGGCCGACTGGCTGCGCGGTCCGCTGCGCGAACGCCTGCAACAACGGCTGACCAGCCCGGTGATGGCGCAATCGGGCCTGTTCGACATGGACACGATCGCCCAACTGATCGAGCAGCATGGCACGGGCCGGCGCGACCATAGCGCGCCGCTGTGGTCGCTGCTGATGTTCGAGTCCTTCCTGCGCCAGGTACTGCCGCTGCCCGCCGCCAACGCGCGCGAACTGGCCACCGCCTAGAACTTTCACCCTGCTGACACGGAAACGGCCATGCGCATCCTGCACATCCTCGACCATTCGCTGCCACTGCACAGCGGCTACACCTTTCGCAGCGTGGCCATCCTGGCCCAGCAGCGCGCGCTGGGCTGGGAAACTCACCATCTGACCAGCGCCAAGCAAGGCGCGACCGCGGCGCCGGAACAGCTGGTGGACGGCTGGCACTTCTACCGTACCGCACCGGGCCGGCAATGGTGGGCGCGCTTGCCGGTGCTGCGCCAGTGGAGCGTGGTACTCGGCCTGGCGCGGCGGCTGCAGCAGCTGGCCCTGGAGCACAAACCCGATATTTTGCACGCCCATTCGCCGTCCCTGAACGCCATCGCCGCCTTGCGCGTCGGGCGCGCGCTGGGTATTCCCGTGGTCTACGAAGTGCGCGCCTTCTGGGAAGACGCGGCCACCGACCATGGCAGCAGCCGCTCCGGCGGCCTGCGCTACCGCCTGACACGCCTGCTGGAAAACCATGCGCTGCGGCGCGCCGACGCCGTCACCACCATCTGCGAAGGCCTGCGCCAGGATCTGTGCGCGCGCGGCTTGCCAGCCAATAAAATCACCGTGATTCCGAACGCCGTCGACGCCGGCGCCTTCGCCGTCGCGCCGGTGCAGCCGGGCCTGGCACGCAGTCTGGGCCTGGAAGGCCACCCCGTGATCGGCTTTATCGGCTCGTTTTACGCCTACGAAGGCCTGGCGCTGCTGCTGCGCGCCATGCCGCGCATGCTGGCGACGCAGCCACGGCTGCGGTTGCTGCTGGCCGGCGGCGGCCCGCAGGATGCCATGCTGCGCGCACTGGCCGTTGAGCTGGGCATCGCCGGCCAGGTGGTATTTGCCGGCCGGGTACCACACGCACTGGTGGCGCAGTATTACCAGCTGATCGACGTGCTGGTCTATCCGCGCCTGCCGATGCGGCTGACGGAGCTGGTCACGCCCCTGAAACCGCTCGAAGCGATGGCGCAAGGTCGGCTGGTGGCCGCCTCCGACGTGGGCGGCCATCGCGAACTGATCAGGAATGGCCAGACCGGCGTGCTGTTTCGCGCCAATGACCCCGATGCGCTGGCACGAGCGGTGCTGGACTTGCTCGGCCAGCCGGCGCGCTGGCCGCTGCTGCGCCACCGGGCGCGCGCCTATGTGGAACGCGAACGCAGCTGGGCCGGCAGCGTGGCGCGCTATGCCGGCGTCTACCAGCGCCTGACGGCGCCGCGGCCAGCGCGCGGCATGGCCCGCCCGCCGGCGGAGCACACCAGATGATGCTCACCGGTATGCGCATCGCGCTGGTCGGTCCGCAGGCGCCGCCGGCGGGCGGCATGGCCAACCAGACGGCGCAGCTGGCCGCCCTGCTGCGCGCCGAAGGTGCCAGGGTCGAGCTGCTGGCCGTCAATACCCCGCTGCTGCCGCCCTGGCTGGCGCGTGTGCGCTATCTGCGCGCGGCGCTGCGCCTGCCGGTCTTCCTGTGGCGCTTGTGGCGTGCCAGCCGCACGGTCGACCTGTTCCACGTGATGGCCAATTCGGGCTGGTCCTGGCACTTGCAGGGTGCGCCAGCGCTGTGGATCGCCAGCCTGTGCGGCAAACCGGTGCTGCTCAACTACCGCGGCGGCGAAGCGGCCGCCTTCTTTGCCCGCCATCGGCGCCTGGTCGACGCCAGCCTGCGGCGCGCCGGCGCCATCGCCGTGCCATCGCGTTTCCTGCAGGAGATTTTCGAGCAATGCGGCCATGCCGCCCATATCGTGCCCAATGTCATCGACCTGCACAGGTTCACGCCCGCCAACGGCGAGCGGGACAACCAGGGGCCCGTGATCCTGGTGGCGCGCCACCTGCAGGCGCTGTACGACAACGCCAGCGCCGTGCGCGCGTTTGCCATCGTGCGCGAGGCGTTTCCCGCCGCGCGCCTGGTGCTGGCCGGCGACGGCCCCGAGCGCGCCGCGCTGGAGAGCCTGGCCAACAGCCTCAACGTGGCCGAGGCGGTACTGTTTGCCGGCCATGTCGCCAACCACGCCATGCCGGCGCTGTACCAGGCCAGCACCATCGTGCTCAATCCCAGCCTGGCCGACAATATGCCAATTTCCGTGCTTGAAGCGCTGGCCTGCGGCGTGCCGGTGGTCAGCACCAATGTCGGCGGCGTGCCGGCCTTGCTGCAGCATGGCGTGACGGGCCTGCTGGTATCGCCCGGCGACGCGCCGGCCATGGCGCAGGCCATGCTGGCGCTGCTGCGCGAGCCGCAACAGGCGCGCCGGCTGGCTGCCAACGGCCTGGCGCATGCGGCGCGCTTCGACTGGCAGCACGTCGGGCCGCAGCTGGCGGTGCTGTACCGGCGCATCCTGGCCGCGCCGCGCCCCTCCGGCTATGCGCGCCTGGTGGCGCACTGGCTGTTTCCCCTGCATGAAAAGCTCAAGCGGCACGACAGCGTGCGCCTGCTGCGCCGCATGGAGCGCTCGCAATGGTGGAGCGCCGGGCAGCTGGAACGCTGGCGCCTGGCCCGGCTGCGCCGCCTGCTGCGCCATGCGGGCGCCCATGTACCTTATTATGGCGCGCTGTTTCAGCGCCTCGGTTTCGATCCGCGCCAGGTTCATGACCTGGCCGACCTGGCGCGCCTGCCGCTGCTGCGCAAGCGCGATATCAGCACCGCGCGCGAAGCCTTCAAGTCGGACCGCGCGGTTGGCCTGCGGCCGTTTTCCACCGGCGGATCAAGTGGCGAGCCGCTGCTGTTCTTCCTGGGCCGGCGCCGCATCAGCCACGACATCGCCGCCAAATGGCGCGCCACGCGCTGGTGGGGCGTCGATATCGGCGAGCGCGAAGTGGTGCTGTGGGGCTCGCCGATCGAGCTGCACGCCCAGGACCGCCTGCGCCGGCTGCGCGACTGGCTGCTGCGCAGCACCCTGCTGCCGGCGTTCGCCATGTCGCCAGGCAAGGTCGACGGCTTCATCAAACGGCTGCTGGAACTGCGCCCGCGCATGCTGTTCGGCTACCCGTCGGCGCTGTGCCGTATCGCCAGCCAAGCCGGCGCCCAAGGTGTGCCGCTCGACGGCCTCGGTGTGAAGGTGGCGTTCGTGACCTCCGAGCGGCTGTACGATGAGCAGCGCGCGCAGATCGCCAGCGCCTTCGGCTGCCCGGTGGCCAACGGCTACGGCGGACGCGACGCCGGCTTTATCGCCCATGAGTGCCCGCACGGTGGCATGCACATCACCGCCGAAGACATCATCGTCGAAATCGTCGATGCTGCCGGCCAGCCGCTGCCAGCGGGCAGCCTCGGCGAAATCGTCGTCACCCATCTGGCCACGCGCGACTATCCGTTCATCCGCTACGCCACCGGCGACATCGGCGCGCTGGGCACGGCACCCTGCGCTTGCGGGCGCGGCCTGCCGCTGCTGCAAAAAATCGAAGGGCGCAGCACGGACTTCCTCACCGCCACCGACGGCACCGTGATGCATGGCCTGGCGCTGGTCTACATTCTGCGCGAACTGCCGCAGGTGCGCAGCTTCAAGATCGTCCAGGAAAGCCTGCTGCGGACACGCGTGCTGCTGGTGTGCCTGCCGGCCCTGGACGCGCCGACCCGCGCGGTCATCGTGGCCGGCTTCCAGGCCAGGCTCGGGGCGCAGGTGGCGGTCGATATTGACGAGGTCGACGAGATTGCCGCCGAGGCGTCAGGCAAATACCGCTATGTCATCAGCAAGATCACTTGATGTTTTACTGAAAGGGCCAGCCATGACCGACTTGATCACCGCCATCCTGCTTGCCGCTTACCTGGTGCTGTGTACGTGGATGCTGCACAAGGTACGACTGATCCACTTGCTGGTGCACCAGTTGCGCGACCAGGCCGACAGCTCGCCGGCCGTCCTGTTTCGCCAGCTCGAAGCGCTTGATGGCCTGCAGCGGGAACTCAGGCTCGAGCACAGCCTGCCGCCGACGCGCGGCTGGGCCGGCTCGCCCGACTTCCTGCTGACACTGGCGCGCCACGCGCGCCTGGCGCAGCCACAGGTAGTGGTCGAATGCAGCAGCGGCGCCTCGACCGTGGTGCTGGCGCGCTGCATGCAGCTGCAAGGCGCAGGCCAGGTCTACAGCCTGGAGCATGATGCCGCCTACGCGGCGCAGACGCGCGCCGAACTGGCGCGCCATGGCTTGTCGGCCTGGGCGCAGGTGATCGACGCGCCGCTGCGCGCGCATCGGCTGCAAGGCGAAACCTGGCCCTGGTACGACACCGATCACCTGCCTGCTGGCCTGGAGATCGGCATGCTGGTGATCGACGGGCCACCGCAAGCGACCGGCAAACTGGCCCGCTACCCGGCCGGTCCGCTGCTGTTCCCGCGCCTGGCGCCAGGCGCGGCGGTCTTCCTCGATGACGCCGCACGGCCAGACGAGCAAGCGATACTGCGGCGCTGGCGCAGCGAATTGCCGCAGCTGCGCCAGTCGCTGCTGTCGTGCGAAAAAGGCTGCGCGCGGCTGGTCAAGGACAGCATGCCCGAGGAAATATTGGCTCAGTCACGGCAGCCGCATCCCACGCTGGCGCCGTTGCACTGATGGTGCGGCATTTGCCCGACACTTATTCCGCGCTGAATTCGGCGGCCGCCTTGGCCGCCCACAGCGCTTCGGCATGGCTGGCAAACGCACTGTCGTAGCCGTCCACGCTGCCGTCGCTGTCGACGAAATACAGCCACCAGCCGTCTGGCCGTGCGCAAATCGCCGTCTGGCCCGGCTGACAGCAGGCGGCGATATCGTCACCCGCCGCCAGCGTGACGATGGTGATGCCGCGATGAATGATGGCGTTCATGCGACGCTGTTGCCGCAGTCGCCGCCATGGCGGAAGCAATCGAGATTATGAAAAGTGATGGCGGCAATTTCGCGCAGCGCCTCGATGGTAAAGAAGCCCTGGTGGCCGGTGACGAGCACGTTCGGGAACGTCATCAGGCGCTGGAATACATCGTCGTCGATGATGTCGGACGAGTGGTCGTGGAAGAACAGGCTGCTTTCCTGCTCGTAGACATCGATGGCCAGCGATCCCAGCTGGCGCGACTTGAGCGCCTCGATCACGGCGCCCGTGTCGATCAGGCCGCCGCGCGAGGTATTGACCAGCATGGCGCCACGCTTCATCTGCGGCAAGGTGGCCGGGCCGATCAGGTGGCGCGTGCTGTCCATCAGCGGGCAATGCAGCGAGACGATGTCGGACGCGGCCAGCAGCTGCGGCAGATCCACCATGGCGCCCAATGGCGCAAAGTGAGTTGACGGATACGGGTCGTGCCCGAGCACCGTGCAGCCAAAGCCCTTGAAGATGCGGGCCGTGGCCAGGCCGATCTTGCCGGTGCCGACGATGCCCACCGTCTTGCCGTGCAGATTGAATCCCAGCAAGCCGTCCAGTGAAAAATTGCCCTCGCGCACGCGGGCATAGGCGCGGTGCGTGTGGCGGTTCAGGGTCTGTACCATGGCCAAAGTGTGTTCGGCCACCGCTTCGGGCGAGTAAGCGGGAACGCGCGCAACGAAAAACCCCAGCCGTCTGGCGGCCGGCAAGTCCAGGTTGTTATAGCCGGCGCAGCGCAGCAGAATGGCGCGCACGCCGTAATCGTGCAAGGCCGCCAGCACGGTGGCGTCGAGCACATCGTTGACAAACACGCAGACGGCGTTCGCGCCCAGCGCCAGGATGGCCGTTTCCTGGCTCAGCAAGGCGTTGTGATAGACCAGTTCAATGCTTGATGCGTCCGGCTGGGACGACAAGGCTTCGTCGAAGAAGCGGCGGTCGTAAGGCTGGCTGCCAAAGAAGGCGATTTTCATGTTGCTTCCCCGAGGAATATTAAGGCCATGACAAAAACGCCATCATAGCGCACGCTTCCCGGTGTCATCAAACGGCGGCTTATTGCCGCACGCGCGGCAAGGTGATCAGCTTGCGCACAAAGGCGGTTTCCTGCACATGCTGCGCATGAAAGCGGTCGCGCGCGGTGCGCATGGCCGCCTGGTGCGCGGCCAGCTTATCGCTCGTCAGTTCGATGCCGAAGTCGTCGGGCGGCAATGGCTCGCCGTCGCCGGCGCCAAACAGGCGTGCCAGGATCATGCGACCGACATTGTCGCGGTAGTGCGACGCTTCCCAGTAGTAGCGCATTTCGCGCGCGCCGCCAAATTGCGGGATCGCTTCGCTGGTGATGCTGTTAAAACCCGAAAAATCATGCAGGCGCAGGTCGCAGCCCTGCGCGCGGTGGCGTTCGGCCAGCATGGTGATATCGCGCTGCCACTGCTCCATGGCCGGCCACTTGCCGCGCCAGTACAGCACGTCCATCGTCATCGCGTGGGTCGGGTTGATATACAGGCGCAGCCGCGTGCCGTCGCGGCACAGCTTGCCAACAGTGGCATCGAAGGCCCGCAGCGCCTCCGGCGTGGGGCCGGCGCCGTCGCCGAACTCCTGCAGCCGCGGCACCATGGCCGGCGCGGTGCCGCCCCAGCCCTTGATACGGTCGCTGAAACAGCGGTGGTCGCGCTGGCCGTGCAGGGCCAGGCTGGACAGGCAAACGCTGCCAAAATTGCCTTGCAGCAAGCGCAAGCTATCATGCGTCATGTCGACCGTCAGGCCACGCTTGACGTTGAGCAAGGCGCGCCGCGCGAAAAATGCCGGACCGTCATCCGTCAGGCCCGGTTCGATACCGGCCGAACCCTGCTCCATGGAAAACGAGGGCGCGTCGATGCCCCACACCATGGTGTCGACATGGCTCACTTGCGCCGCATGGCGCGCCAGCAGCATGGCGTCGCCGATGGAGGCGCCCGACACGGCGCTGTTGAACACACTCTTGCCATCGAACAGCTCGCGCACGCCGGCCGGCAAACCCATCTCCGTGCGCGAATTGCCGATATACACGATCGCCGGCCGGTAGCGCGCCACCGCATAGGTCTTGCCCCACACGCTGAGCTTTTCGCGCGTCGGCTGCAGCCGCTGCAGCAAGGGGCTGTCCCACTGGTGCAGCAGATACGGGTCGACCTGGTAATTGAGGATCGTCACGATGGCCAGCGCGGCCGCAGCGCAGCCGCAGAACAGCGCCACATAGCGGCGCGCGGAGAGGGTGTCGGTGGTTTCCATGGTCAGAATTGAAAATAGAGAAATTCGGTGACGCGGTTCATGCCGAAAATGCAGGCAACGAACAGCGCCGCAAAGCCCAGGCTCCAGCGGCGCGTCGGCCGCCAGTGCCAGGCCCAGCGGCTGCCCTTACCGTCATGAAATATTTGTTCAATACAAGGCTCGTAATGAAGGAATATTTCTTGCGTATTCGGCGCCTTAAAGACCAGCAACATCGCCAGTAACAGCACCGGCAGGCCGGGGCCGGCCAGCTCGATCCAGCGGATGCCGTCAAACGCGGGCTGCCAGCCCCACTGCGCCAGCGGTGCGGCCACCGTCTCCAGGCCGCGTGGCAGGCTCACGCCATTGGCGCCGAACAGCGCGCCCGTGATATCCCACGCCGTGTGCACATCCGGGGCACGGAAGAAGATCCAGGCCAGCAGCACGGCAAAAAAGGTCAGCAGCGGCGGCCACCAGCGGCTGCTTGCCGGCCCGAAGCGCCGCCGCCAGGCTTGCTGCACCACCAGGTACACCCCATGCAAGCCGCCCCAGATGACGAAAGTCCAGCCGGCGCCATGCCACAGGCCACCCAACAGCATGGTCAGCATCAGGTTGCGGTAGCGCAGGGCCTGGCCGCGCCGGCTGCCGCCGAGCGCAATATATAAATAGTCGCGCAGGAAGCGCGACAGGGTCATGTGCCAGCGGCGCCAGAATTCGGCGATATTGACGGCTTTATAAGGCGAATTGAAATTGAGCGGCAGCTTGACGCCGAACAGGCGCGACAGGCCGATGGCCATGTCGGAATAGCCGGAAAAATCAAAATACAGCTGGAAGGTGTAGGCCAGCACGCCGATCCACGCTTCGATCAGGGTCGGCTCGGCGCCGGCGGCAAACACGGGAATGGCCAGCGGCGACAGGTTGTCGGCAATCAGCACTTTTTTTGCCAGGCCGACCACGAAAATCGACAGGCCGATGGCAAAGTTGCCGGCGTGCGGCCGGGTATTGGCCGCATCGGCAAATTGCGGCATCATTTCGCGATGGTGCAGCACGGGGCCGGCGATCAGGTGCGGAAAATAGCTGACAAACAGCACATAGTGGATAAAGCGGTACTCGCGCACCTCGCCCCGGTAGCAGTCGACGAGGAAGGCGATCTGGGTAAAGGTAAAGAAGGAAATGCCGATCGGCAGGATGATGTCGAGCGGCTGCAAGCGGCCAGCGCCAGCAGCGGCCGCCAGCATATTGACGCTGTCGACAAAGAAATTGGCGTATTTATAATAGGCCAGCAGGCACAGATTGGCCGCCAGCGCCGCCACCAGCGCGCGCTTTCTGGCCTGCCCGCTGCAAGCGCCGATCAGCCGCCCGCCAAGATAGTTGACGGTAATCGAGGCGAGCAGCAGCGGCAGGTAGCGTGCATCCCAGTAGCCATAGAAAAACAGCGAGGCCGCCGCCAGCCAGGTGGCGGGCAACAAAGGACGACCCAGCCGTCCCAGCAAAAAATAGCCGGACAGAACGACGGGCAGATAAAAAAACAGAAAACTGAAGGAATTAAACAGCATGGCGCCTCCCGGCCGGCGCACTGGCGGCGTGCAGCTGGAAATAGCATTCGGCGATCTGGCCGGCCACGCGGTCCCAGCTGAACTGTTCCACCAGCGCCTGCACCCTGGCGCGCTCGGGCGGCTGGGCCGCCAGTTGCTCGATGGCCAGGCGCTGGGCGGCGCCGTCTTCCCAATGCACCTTGCGCAGCGCAAACGCGGAGTCAGGCAGGTCGAGCGCGCTTTGCGCCGTCATCACCACCGGCGTGCCTGCCGCCAGCGCTTCGAGCACGGACAAGGGCAGCACTTCGCCCTGGCTGGGCAAGGCCACCACAGCGGCCGCATGATAGGCGCTGGCCAGCAGCGGGTCGACGTGTTCCAGGCTGCCCAGCCAGGTGACATTGGGCAAGGCCAGCAGTTGCTGCAGATACGGCAATTCATGGCGTGGCGCATGACCGATCAGCACCACCGGCAAGGCGCTGCCGGCCAGGGCCAGCGCCAGGCCCAGCTGATTCTTGTACGGCGAAATGCTGCCCACCATCAGCACGAATGGGCCAGCGATGCCAGTTTCGCGCCGGAACAGGTCGCCATTGGCCGTAAAGAAATGAGGATTGACGCCGTTCGGCAAGACGCGGATTTTGTCATCCGCCACGCCGAAGCCCTGCGCGATGGCCTCGCGCTCGGCCTCGCCCAGCGCCAGCACCAAAGTCGACAAATGCAAGGCGCGCCTGGTCTGGGCATAGCTGGTTTGCACCATCCAGTCCGTCAGCCGGCCCGCCAGCCGATCCGCCAGCTCCGCGCGGCGCACGGCGGCGCGGTTCCAGCCAGGCGACAGCAGCGGCGACAGCACCACCGGCAGGCCCAGCTCATGGGCCATTTCAACGATGCGAAAATTGCCGTTGATGGCGGAAAACACGTGGATCAGGTCGTAATCGGCCAAGCGGTCGTAATTGACGTCCACCAGCCCCACCTGCAAAGGCCGGCCCGGCACGGGCATCAGGCGGTTCAGTGCGGCGACGGTTTCGCGTACCTGTATCTGCAGGCCGCCTTCGCGCTGGAACAGCATGGGATAAGACAGGATGCCGACTCGCATGGTTTTCCTTCAGGGCGGTGTCCTGGCCGCCAGCATCCTGCCGGCCAGCTTGCGCTGCAGCAGTAACAACTCGGCAGCCAGTTCATGTTTCAACAGAAAAATGCCGGCGATCCAGCACAGTACGGTTGCCATGGCCGTGCCCGGCAACACCAGCAGCGGCATGGCATCGGGCAATTGCTCGGGCAGCCACAGCGCCACCAGCAAGGGCGCCGGCGCGCTGCAGGCACACAGCAGCAGGCTTTTTTGCACCGTGCGCAGCAGCCGCCGCCAGTCGAGCTCGCAGGCCGCGCGCAGCGCACGATAGCTGAGCCAACTGCGCAACAACAGCGCCAGCACCACCGCCCAGGCCACCGCCACCAGGCCGAATGGCGCCGCCGCCAGCACCAACGCCACTTTCAGCACGCCGGCCCAGGTATCGATGCCCACTTGCACGCGCATCTGGCCGCTGGCCACCAGCAGGTAGCGTGCCATGCTGAACATGCTATAGACGGCCGATGACAGACACATGATGCGTATCAAGGGCACACAGGCGATCCATTGCTGTCCGTACAGTAATTTGACCAAAGGCAAAGCCATGCAGGCGAGAAAGAAGAAAAACGGCCAGCTCAGGGCCGTCATATAACTGACCGTGCGCAAATAGGCCGGCGCCGCCCCGCCCTGCCCGCCCGTGCGTTCCCTGGCCGCAAACAGCGGAAACACCACCGGCGAGATGGCGCTGGTAATCAACTGGTTGAACATATTGAGCACGCTTTGCGCCTTGCCGAACAGCGCCAGGCTTTCGATATCGATCAGCTTGCCGATGATCAGGTCCGGCGCCGCCACGCTGGCTTCGTCGATCAGCCCGCCTCCGGTCGCATACGCGCCAAACGCCGCCACCGTGCGCATGCCGCGCCGTGACGGCAGCCACGGCAGCTCACGGGGCCGCAGCAGCAGGCTCGCCAGCAACGACGCCACGCTGCCAGCCAGCGCCGCCCACACCATGCTCATGTAGCTGTAACCGAGCAGCGCCAGCCCCACGGCCACCAGCAGATTGGTCACGCTGTTGCTGGCATTGATGGCGTAAATGGCGCGAAAGCGCAGTTGCCGGCGCAATATGGGCATGGTCAGCGCGCTGAAGGGGATCAGAATGAAATTTATCGACAGCAATTGCAGCACCAGTTGTAACCTTGGTTCCTCGTAAAAGCGCGCCAGCGGCCCACTGGCGGCCAGCACCAGCAGCGCCAGCAGCCAGGCAACAAGCAGGCTGGTGGCCAGCGCCGCGCGCAGCTTGGCCATGTCCAGCTGCTTTTCCTGGATCAGGTATTGGCCGACACCGAAGTCGCGCACCACCTGGGCCAGCGCCACCAGCACCGCGCCGAGCGAATACACGCCGACCTCGGCCGGCGTCAACAGGCGCGACAAGATCATGGTGGCCACGATGCCCAGCAGCAGCACCGTATATTTCTCGGCAAACGAAAACAGCAGGGAATGGCGCGTGGCGCTCATGGTTCAGACCAGCCCGGCATAGAACTGGCGCAACTGCCGCTCCAGGCGCGGCATCGAATAGCGCTGCTCGGCTTCCTGGCGCGCCGCCAGCGCCATCTGCACGCGCCGGGGGCCATCGCTGAGCAGGTCGGCCACGGCCGCGCAGGCCGCCAGTTCATCATCAAGTGGCAGCAGCAGTCCACCGGCGCACTGGTGCAGGATATCGCGCGTGCCAGGCACGTCGGTGCCCAGCGCCGGCACGCCACAGGCCATCGCCTCGATGGTGGCGATGCCGAAGCCTTCGTTGCGGCTAAGCAACAGATGCAGGTCGAAGGCCGGCATCAGCAGCTCGATGCGTTCCTGGTAGCCGGTAAAGATGACCTTTGCGCCGACGCCGGCCGCCTGCACCTCCAGGCGCAGCGCCGCTTCCAGCGGTCCGGTGCCGGCCAGCACCAGATATAGTTGCGGAAAACGCGGCAGCAGGCGCAGGAACATGGCCAGCAGCGCTGCGGGCCGCTTTTGCGGCGACAGCCGGGCAACCGATCCCAGCACCAGCGCATCCTGGGGCAAGCCCAGCTGTTCGCGCGCCTGTTTTCTGCGCTGGAGCGACACGATAAAGACGTCGGTATCGACGCCGTTCGGTATCACGGCCAGGCGCGTGCCAGGCGCCAGCATGTCGCGATAGAGCGCCATGAAATGTTGCAGCGCTGATGGCGACACGGCGTACACGCCTTTCACGCAGCGCATGGCCGTGGCCAGCAGCGGCCGCTGCCAGGCGCTGAAGGGTTCCAGTGGAAACGCATTGTGCACGCTGATCACGGCCGGCAAGCGGCAACGGCTGGCCTGCCACAGGATGGACGCGCCGTATGCCGTCCAGCAGAACGCCACATGGACCAGGTCGGCCCGATAGCGCCGCAGCCGCCAGGCGCCCGTCAGCCAGGCGCGCAGCAGGTTCAGCCTGCGCCATGGCCAGTGCTCGATGAACAGCGGCGGCTGGTAGACGCTGATGCGCACTTGCTGGGCCCGCAAGGCCTGGGCCCAGCGCTCAAAACCGGCAAAGCGGCGCAGCGCCAGCAGGCTGTGGTAGCCGGCGCCGTCGAGCATGCGCGCTTCCTGCGCCATGCGCAGTTCCATGCCGCCCAGCTCGCCCGAATAACTGGTAATCAGGATGCGCAAACGCTGTCGGCCCTTGCTTTGCCACGCTTCCTGGCAATAGCCGGCAATATTGGCCAGCTCCCAGCGCCGCACGAAAACCTGTGCCTGGTCACGCCGCAGCCAGGCGGCAAGCATTGCAAGTGCGTCGCGCATGAACCGTCCCAGCATCCAGCGTGGTACGGCAGTGTCTGTCTGCTGGCGAAAGCGTCCCCGCCCATGCAGCCAGGCGCGGCGCAGCACCCACGGCGCCGATACCTGGTGTGGGCGAATGATATGGGCCACCCGTGCCTGCGGGCAAAACCAGGCCAGGTGCCCCGCCTGCGCCAGGCGCAGGTTGAAATTGACTTCGCCACCCATGGCGTAGCTGGCGCCGTTCGGACCGATGCCCTCGTCAAAGCGCAGGCCGTCGTCAAAAACGCGCCGGCGTACCGCCATGTTCGCGCCCCACACCAGGCCCGGATAGATGGGGCCGTCCGGCAAGGCAGGTTCGGTCAGGCCCCAGGTCAGGCCCCGCGGCGTGTGCTGCAGCAGCCAGGGCGCGGGCGGCACCCGCCAGGCCGGCACGATGGCGCCGCCAAACAGCGCATGGCAAGGCTGCCGTTCGGCGCACTGCCGCAGGCGCCGCAGCCAGTCGGGCTGCGGAATCGCATCGTCATCGGTCAACACCAGCAAGTCCTGGCCGTCTCCGCTTTGCTGCAAGACCCGTTCCAGCGCCGCGTTCAAGGCTGCATTCTTGCCGCGCCGGGCCACGTACAAAGTGCTCAAGGGCAAGCGCCCCTGGTAGGCCGCGAGCACCTCGGCGGTGGTGTCGCTGCTGCCATTGTCGGCGATCACCAGGCGCCAGCCGCCAGCGGGCTGGTCCAGCGCCGTATACGCCTGCAGCACGTCAGGCAAGGTGGCGGCGCCGTTGTAGGTCGCCATGAGTACGGTCAGCAAGCGCGTCTCCCATGTTTTAGGAATGCAAGGTTACCGAGCAGTGTACTGAGCGTATCGCCAGAGCCGTTGACAGGCGTCAATGCCCGGTGCCTGCGATGCGATAACACTAGGCGACACCGCCAGCGAGGAAACCTAAATCCCATGCGTGACATACTGATTACCCTGATCGTGTTCGGTTCGCTCCCCTTTATTTTCAAGGTGCCTGCCCATGGCGCCCTGATGTGGGTCTGGGTCAGCGTGATGAATCCCCATACGCAAGGCTGGGGATTTGCCACCCAGTTGCCGTTTGCCATGATCATCGCGGTGGCCACCATGGCCAGCATGCTGCTCTCGCGCACGCCCAAGAGCCTGCCGATGACACCGGTCAGCGTGTTGCTGCTGCTTTTCGTGGTGTGGATGAACGTGACGGCGCCGTTTGCCCTGATACCGGGGCCGTCGTGGGTGCAGTGGAACAAGGTCATGAAGATCATGCTGATGAGCTTTGTGGTGATGATGGTGATACGCACCCGTACCGATATCATCAGGCTGGTGTGGGTGCTGGTGGTGTCGATCGGCTTTTATGGCGTCAAGGGCGGCATCTTTACCATCCGCAGTGGCGGCACGGAACGGGTGTGGGGGCCGGAAGCGACGTTTATCGGTGACAACAATGCGCTGGCCCTGGCGCTGATCATCACGATCCCGCTGATGTTCTATCTGCAGCAAAACAGCGACCAGCGCTGGGTGCGCCGTGGCCTGACAGGGGCGATGGTGCTGAGCGCCCTGGCCGCGCTCGGTTCGTATTCGCGCGGCGGCCTGCTGGCAATCGCCGCCATGTGTCTGTTCATGTGGGTCAAGAGCGGCAAAAAAGTGGCGCTGGGCGCGCTGCTGTGCTTGCTGGGTCCGCTGCTGCTGGCCTTTATGCCGGAACGCTGGGCCGAACGCATGGACACCATCAATACCTTCCAGGATGATATTTCCGCCCAGGGCCGCCTGAATGCCTGGCAGATGGCGTACAACCTGGCGCGCGACCGCTTCCTCGGTGGCGGCTTCGAAGTGTCCGACGCCGGCATCTTTGCCCGCTATGCGCCCAACCCGCAGGCCGTGCACGCGGCGCACAGCATCTATTTCCAGGCCCTCGGCGAGCATGGCTTCGTTGGCCTGGCCATCTATCTGGCGCTGGGCTGGGCCAGCTGGCGCACGGCCGCCACCATTATCAAGCTGTCGCGCGGCAAGCCCGAGCTGGCCTGGGCGCTGGGCCTGGCGACCATGTGCCAGGCCAGCATGGTGGGCTTTGCCGTCGGCGGCGCTTTCCTCAGCCTGCTGTATTTCGACATGCCGTATTACCTGATGGCGGCGCTGATCGCCACCCGCATCCTGGTCGAGCAGCATGTCAAGGCGCAACGCGCCGTGCCGCTGCGAAAGACCCCGGCGGCACCCGCCAAGTCCGGCATGGCGGGCCAGCCATGAGCGGCGCAACGCTGTCGATCCTGATCTATCACCGGGTGCTGGCGCGGCCCGACCCGCTGTTCCCCGGTGAAGTCGACCGCGCCCTGTTCGAGCGCCAGTTGCGCCTGCTCAAGCGCTTTTACACGGTGCTGCCGCTGCCCGTCGCCTTGCGGCGCCTGCAGGATGGCGCCCTGCCGCCGCGTGCGGCCTGCATCACGTTCGACGACGGCTATGCCGACAATGCCGACCATGCGCTGCCGTTGCTGCAGCAATACGGCCTGCACGCGACATTCTTTATTGCCACGGGTTACCTCAATGGCGGGCAGATGTGGAATGACCGGGTCATCGCAGCCATCCGCCATGCGCCGGGCGACACGCTGGACCTGCGCGACCTGGGCCTCGATTGCGTACCGCTGTCCACCCTGGAGCAGCGCCGCGCCGCCATCGGCCATGTGCTGGGGAAACTGAAATACCTGCCGTTCGAGCAGCGCCAGCGCATGGCCGTCGACCTGCGCCGGCGCGCCGGTGGCGCCACGCGCACTGTTGAACATGCGATGCTCACTACCGAGCAGCTGCGGCGCCTGCAGGCGGCCGGCATGGGCATCGGCGCGCACACGGTCAGCCACCCTATCCTGGCGGCCATGTCGGACCGGGCGGCGCGCAACGATATTGCCAATGGCAAGCACGAACTCGAGCAACTGCTGCAAGCGCCCGTGACCCTGTTTGCCTATCCGAACGGCAAGGCTGGCCGCGATTACGGGCCGGCCCATGTGGAGATCGTCAAAAGCCTGGGCTTTGCGGCGGCCGTGGCGACCGACTGGGGCGTGGCGCGCGCGGGCGCCGGGCTGGACCTGTTCCAGCTGCCCCGCTTTACGCCGTGGGATCGAGGACGCATGGCGTTTCTGTGGCGGCTGCGGCAGAACCGGCGGCAAAGCCACGTGCATGGGCGCTGAGCCATTGCTCCAGCATCATCAATATCCACACCATGGTGCCGTGATACGCCGGGTGCTCCAGCAGCAGGCGGCCCTGCAGGTCATCGATAAAGCCGGGGCGCACAATGCCGCGCTGGCGCAGCTGGGCAAGATTGTCAAAAGCAAATTCGCGCAGCGGCGCATGGCTTTGCAGCCACAGGCCGAACGGCAGGCCGAAGCCGTGCTTTTTCTTGCGGACGATGGCTTTGGGCAGGATGCCGGCCAGCGCCTGCTTGAAAAACGGCCGCAGCTGCATGCCGCTGAGCTTGTCACCGGGCGGCAGGCTGGCGGCAAACGCCACCATGGCGTCGTGCAGAAAGGGAAACGCCGCCTCCACGCCGGCCAGTTCGCAGGCCTTGCGCACCTTGGGCAGGTCGTTGTCGGCCAGCGTAAAACGCATGTCGAGCGCCAGCAGCGCGTTGATCTGGCTGAGCTTGCGTTCGGGCCGCTGCCACCAGGCGCTGTTCAGGCAGGCCAGCGCCATGCCGGGGTCGATGGTTTCCAGGAAACCGTCCTCCAGCACCGTGCGATGGCCATAGCGCTGCAGCAAGTTATAGCTTTCCAGCCGCGCCGGCAGCGCCATCGTCGCCTGCCCGATATAGCTGCGCGCCTTGTCGCCCAGGCGTGATGGCCGCGCTACTCCCTGGCGAAACAGCAGCGGCTCGATCAGCCCCTGGCGCAGCATGGCCGGCAGACGTTCATAGCGCGACAGCAAGGCCTGGCGCGCATAGCGCTCGTTGCCGCCAAACAATTCGTCACCGCCATCGCCACCGAGCATGCGCGTCATGCCGTCGTCGCGCGCCATCCTGGCGCAGTAATAGGCGGGAATCGCCGAGGCGTTGCCAAACGGCTGGTCGAACACGGCCGCCATGGCTGGAATGGCCGCCAGCACATCGTCGGCCGTCACATAATATTCATGGTGCACGCAGCCGGCATGCGCGGCGGCCAGGCGCGCGTAATCCATCTCATCGTAGCCGGGCGCGTCAAAACCGATCGAGTAGGTGCGCGCACCCGTGCCCGTCACTTGCCCGACGATGGCGGCAATGGTCGTACTGTCGGTGCCACCGCTCAAGAATGCCCCGGTGCGCTCCGCCGCCCCGCCCAGGCTGCTCTCCACCGCCAGGCGCAAGGTGTGCAAAAACGCCTGCTGGCGGCTGGCAAAGGTGGCGATGGTGTTTTCCTGGAACGCCAGCGACCAGTAACTGCCCTTGCACTGCGTTCCTGCGCGCACGTGCAGGTATTCTCCCGGCAACAGGCGCTGCCAGCCCAAGTAAGCTGTGCCCGGCGCCGGCACCATATGAAAAAACAGGTAGTGATACAGGGCCTGCGGATCGAGCGCGCCGCGCATGCCCGGCTGGGCCAGCATGGCGTCGTGCGAGGAGGCAAAGCACACGCCTTGCGCATGGCGGGCATAGGCCAGCGGATAACTGCCGGCGCGGTCCACCGCCAGCAGCAGCTGGCCGGAGGCGCCGTCAAGAATGGCCAGCGCAAATTCACCGCACAAGGCCGCGCAGGCCGCCGCGCCGCGCGCCAGCCACAGCGGCGCCAGGCGCTGCGCCACGCCAACAGACGATGCATCGAGCACGGGCCGGCCCCATACGGCAATCAGCAAGTCACCGTGCTGATGCAGATGGCCGCAGCCCTCGCCGGCGGCCACGGCCACGGCGCCACCCGGGCTGCTGCACGCCTGCAAGGGCGCCGCGTCAAAGCGCGCCAAGGGCGCGGCCATCACCGTGATCGATTCATCACTGGCGCCCAGCCAACCGCACAGGCCGCTCATACCAGCACCTCGGCCGGCAGCGGGTGGCCGAGAAAGCCGGTCGGGCTGGCGCTCAGGCCATAGGCGCCCGACTGGAACACCACCACCAGGTCGCCATCGCTGGCGCGCGCCATCTCCATCTGTTCGGCCAGCAAGTCCAGCGGCGTGCATAGCGGCCCCACCACCGAGACGATTTCGCGCTCGCCGCCATGCAGGCGGTTGCCGATCGCCACCGGATAGTTCTTGCGGATCAGCTGGCCAAAATTGCCGGACGCCGCCAGGTGATGGTGCAAGCCGCCGTCGGTGACCAGGAATACCTGGCCATGCGACAGCTTGCGTTCGATCACCTTGCACACATAAATGCCGGCTTCGGCCACCAGATAGCGGCCCAGCTCGATATTCAGGCGTGCGCCCGGAGCGGCAAGAGCCAGCTTGTGCAGTTGCCGCTGCAAATTGTCGGCCAGCGGCGCCAGGTCGAGCGGCATGTCGCCAGGAAAATACGGCACGCCAAAGCCGCCGCCGATATTGAGCGTTTTCAATGGCCCGGGCGCGTCGTGCGCCAGTTGCAGCGCCAGCCCGACGCTGGCCGCCTGGGCCTCTGCCAGGGCCACGGCCGACAGGTTTTGCGAACCGGAAAACAAATGAAAGCCATGAAAATCGAGGTGCAGCTGGGCTATGCGCGCCAGCAAGGCCGGCACCAGCGCCGCATCGACGCCAAACGGCTGGGCGCCGCCGCCCATGCGCATGCCGGCGCGGCGCAGCGCAAAATCGGGGTTCACCCGCACCGATACCCGCGCCGCCACGCCCAGCCGGTCGCCGGCGCGCGCCAGCTTTTCCAGTTCCGCGCCCGATTCGACATTGATCAGCACGCCAGCGGCCACCGCGCGCGACAATTCGCTCTCGCTTTTGCCAGGTCCGGCAAAGCTGATGGACGCTGGCGCCATGGTGGTGTCGAGCGCCTTGGCCAGCTCGCCGCCCGAGGCCACGTCGATGCCGTCGACCAAGCTCGCCAGCAGTTGCACCACGGCCGGCATGGGATTGGCCTTCAGCGCGTAGTGCAGGTGCACGCCGGCCGGCAGCGCCGCGCGCAGGCTGGCGACCCGCTGTGCGATCCGCGCGCGGTCGTAGGCATAGAACGGCGTGCGCCCGACCCTCTGGGCCAGGCGCGTCAAGGGCAGGCCGCCGAAGCGCAGCACATCATCGTCCGAGACAAGTTGTTGCAGGGCCGCATGCACCGGCAGGCCGCGCGCGTTCATGGCCGCTCTCCGGCGGTGGCTTCGGCCAGCCGCGCCATTTCGCGCGCCAGCAGGGCCCGGTCGATCTTGCCGTTGGGATTGCGCGGCAGCGCCTCGCTGCGGATCTCGATCCACAGCGGCAGCATATAGGCAGGCAGACGCTGCCGGCAAGCCGCCAGCAGCGCCTCGCGCTCCAGTTGCACACCGGGCGCGGCCGTCACCAGCAGGGCAATCGCCGCGCCCAGCTGCGGATGCGGCACGCCCAGCGCGGCCGCCTCGCCCACCAGGCCGCTGGCATACGCCACTTCCTCGATCTCTGCCGGGCTGACCCGGTAGCCCGAGGTCTTGATCATTTCGTCATTGCGCCCGACAAAATACAGATAGCCTTCGGCATCGCGGCGCACCGTGTCGCCCGACCACACCGCCAGTTCGGGCACGACCAGCCCATCGGCTTGCGGCGGCAGCGGCTTGAAGCGCTCGGCGGTGCGCGCCGCATCGTTCCAGTAACCGAGCGCCACCAGCGCGCCACGGTGCACCAGTTCGCCCGGTTCGTTGTCGCCGCAGACGCTGCCGTCAGGCCGCAGCACCAATATTTCGGCATTCGGGATCGCCTTGCCGATGGAATCGGGGCGCGTCTGCAGCTGTTCCGGTGGCAAGTAGGTCGAGCGAAACGCTTCCGTCAGCCCGTACATCAAAAAGATCTGCGTGCGCGGCAGCTGCGCGCGCAGCTTGTCGACGGTGCCCGGCTGCATCACGCCGCCGGAATTGGTGATGTAGCGCAAGAGTGTCGACAAGGGCCAGCTCAGCTGCGACAGCTGTATCCACAGCGGCGGCACCGCCGCCAGGCCCGTGATCGCTTCCTGCTCCACCGCTTCGATGATATCGCGCAGAAACAGGTAATTCATCAGCACGGCGCAGGCGCCGCTGGCAAACGCGGTAGTCAACTGGCTCAGGCCATAGTCAAAGCTGAGCGGCAGCACGCACAGCAGCCGGTCTTGCGGCGTGTTGCGCAGGTAGCTCGACACGCTGGTGGCGCCGGCCACCATATTGCGGTGCGACAGCACCACGCCCTTGGGCCGCCCGGTGCTGCCCGAGGTATATAAAATCGCCGCCATATCCTGGTCGATCACCGGCTGCTCGATCACGGCGTGCGGCGTGGCCGGCAGGTCCGCGCCCAAGTCGAGCACGGATGACCAGGACATCAGCTGCACGCCACCGAGGGCGCTGTCCGGGCCGCGCTCGCCGGTGACGATCACGGTGCGCAAGGCCGGGCAGCCGGCCAGCACCGGCGCCAGCTGGGCCAGCCGTTCGCGCGAGGTAAGCAGGACAGTGACGGCGCAATCACTCAATATGTAGGCGACCTGCTCGGGTTTCAGCAGCGGGTTGACGGGCACGAACACGCCGCCGGCCGCCGCGGCGCCAAACATGGCGATCACGTTTTCCTCGCGCTTTTCCAGGTAGACGGCCACCCGCTGCGCGCGCTGCAAACCGAGCTGCAGCAGCGCGCCGGCGCAGTCGCGCACGCCTTGCGCCAGCGCGCCATAGGAAAGCTGCGCTCCCTGATACGACAGCGCCGGTGCGGCAGGCAGACGGCGCGCCGTCTCGAAGATCAAGTCATGAATCAGTGTCGCCATCGTCTTTCCTTGTCGGGTACGGGCATGATGCATTTCATGCATCCCCTATGATTGGGACAAACCCCGGCGCGGCTCTTGATTTTTATCAACTAATCAACTCACGGGGCGCGGCGGCCCAACTTGAGGCGGCGCAATACTCCGGCGCGCCGCTGCGCTCTAATGGACAACGTTGGCTGCAAAGCCGCCCCATCCGCATCCGCCATGGCCAGCTCCACACAATTTCTCCGCCGTATCGCCGCCACCGTCCGCCAGCTGGGCTGGATTGACGGCGCCTGGCATATGGCTGCGCGCCTGTTGCAGGCTGTCACGAAAGGACGCTGCGCGCTGCACCGCTACCAGTTCGTGGCACAGCCGGTGGCGCCCGGCTCGCTGTGCCACGGTCGCGGCAAGGCCATTGCCATCACGCCCTGCCTGGCCGCCGAGTCGCTGCCGCCCGGCCCCGCCCGGCCATACGCGGTGCTGCAGGAACGCTATCGCCAGGGCGCGCAATGCCTGGTGGCGCGGATCAGGCCGGCCAATGACCAGGATCAAGCGATGGCTGGCTGGCTGTGGATGCTGCGCGGCGCCTGCCAGGAAGACGAGGTGCGCGCGCGCTATGTGCTGGCGCCCGAACTGTCGTGGGATCTCGACGTGTGGGTACACCCGCAGCAGCGCGGCGCGCTGGTGTTTGCCCGCCTGTGGGAAGAAGCCAACGCCGTGCTGCATGCCCAGGGCGTGCGCTGGTCGTGCAGCCGCATCTCGCGCTTCAATCCCGGCTCGCTCACGGCCCATGCGCGCCTGGGCGCCGTCAACATGGGCCGCGCCACGTTCGTTCGCTGCGGCCGCTGGCAGTGGATGCTCGCCAGCCTGCCGCCGTATCTCCATCTGTCACGCCACCCCGCCAGTTTCCCGCAATTTCATTTCAATACCCTGCCCAGGAGCCGCCATGCCGCCACTTGACACCATCACCGCCATCCTGCGCGCCGCGCTGGGCCTGGGCGCGCAGCCGCTGGCCCGCGACACGCCGCTGCTGGGCAGCTTGCCGGAGCTCGATTCGATGGCCGTGATCGGCGTGATCGCCGCGCTCGAAGACCATTTCGGCTTTACCATCGAGGACGACGACATCCACGCGCGCCACTTCGCCACCGTCGGCAGCTTGCAGGCGTTTGTCGACGCCAAGCTGGCGCAAGCGGACTTGCGCTGATGCGGGGCGTCACCACCGGCCTGCTGCCCTTCTTTTTGCCGGCCCAAGGCGGCCAGCGCTATTGCCTGCTGCACCTGCCGGCGCCGGGCCAGCCGGCGCGCGGCGGCATTGTCTACATCCACCCGTTTGCGGAGGAACTCAACAAATGCCGCCATGTGGCCGCCGTGCAGGCGCGCGCCTTTGCCGCCGCCGGCTACAGCGTGCTGCAGCTGGACCTGTACGGCTGCGGCGACAGCAGCGGCGACTTCGGCGACGCGCGCTGGACCATCTGGCGCAACGACCTGCACCTGGCCTGCGCCTGGCTGGCGCAGCGCGTCGACGGTCCCTTGTCCTTATGGGGCTTGCGCCTGGGCGCGCTGCTGGCGCTGGAACTGGCCGCGCATGCGCCGCTGCCGTTCGCGCGTTTGCTGCTGTGGCAGCCGGAACTCGATGGCCGGCGCGCCATCGACCGCTTCCTGCGCCTGCGCCTCGCCGGCCGCATGCTGGCCGGCGAAGCCGAAGCGGCAGGCCATGCGCGCGCCGAACTGGCGGCCGGGCGCGCCGTCGAAGTGGCCGGCTATCTGCTGGCGCCGGAACTGGCGCAGGCGATCGACAAGATGGCGGCGGCCAGCTTGCGCCCGTCGATACCGGTCTGCTGGCTCGAATATGTGGCCGGCGACGCCTCGGCGTTGCCGGTACCGGCCGCCAGGCTGGCAGCGCAATGGCGCGGCGAGGGCGTGGCGCTGCACCTCGCCGGCTTTGGCGACGGCGCCTTCTGGAGCAGCGCGGAGTTGCTCGAATGCCCGCAATTGCTGGAAGCGACCGCCAGCGTCTGTCACGACTGGCTCGATCAAGGAGGCCATCCGCATGCACGCTGAACTGTCGCCGCTCACCGAAGTACATCAGCTGGCGCTGCGCTTTCGCTGCGCCGGCGCGCGCCTGGTCGGCATCCTGACCATGCCGCGTGCGCCAGGGCCGCGCGGCGTGCTGATCGTCACGGGCGGGCCGCAGTACCGTGCCGGCAGCCACCGCCAGTTCGTGCTGCTGGCGCGCTTTCTGGCAGCGCGCGGCATGGCCGTGATGCGCTTCGACTACCGCGGCATGGGTGACAGCGAGGGCGCACCGCGCGACTACCGCAGTGTCGACGCCGATATCGGCGCCGCGCTGGCGCAGTTTTTCGCCGCCGTGCCGGCCCTGCGCGAGGTGGTGCTGTGGGGCTTGTGCGACGGCGCCACGGCCGCCGCCTGCCATGCGCCGCGCGACCCGCGCATCAGCGGCCTGATCCTGCTCAACCCCTGGGTGCGCAGCCCGGCGGTGCTGGCGCGCGCCACCTTGCTGCACTATTATCTGCCACGCCTGCTGCAAAAGAACTTCTGGCGCAAGCTCGCCGGCGGCGGGGTGCGGATCGCTGACAGCCTGGCCGCGCTGCGCCAGGTGGCCGCCGACAGCCAGCACGCGCAAGAAGAGCCGGAAGCGCCGGCCGCCCTGCTGTTCCAGGCGCTGCGCGGCTTTCGCGGCAGGGTGCTGCTGATCCTGAGCGGCGACGACCTGGGCGCGCGCGAATGGACCACCCTGATGGCGCGCGACCGCGCCTGGCGCGAACTGGGCGCCAGCCGCAGCTGGCGCCACGAGGAAGTGGCCGGCGCCAGCCATACCTTTTCCAGCGCCCAGGCGCGCGCGCAAGTTGAGCGCCTGTGCGCCGACTGGATCGCTTCATGAACGCCATGCCGCCGCCGCGCCGCGTGCTGATGGTCGCCTACCATTTTCCGCCGCTGCAGGGCGGCAGCGGCGTACTGCGCACCCAGAGCTTCGCGCGCTACCTGCCCGAAGCGGGCTGGCAGCCGCTGGTGCTGACGGCCAGCGCGCGCGCCCATGTCCACATCAACCAGCAAGACCCGGGCGATGGCGCGCTGACGGTGCGGCGCAGCGCCGCGCTCGACGCGGCGCGCCACCTGTCGCTGCGCGGGCGCTATCCGGCCTGCCTGGCCCTGCCCGACCGCTGGAGTTCCTGGTGGCTCAGCGCGGTGCCGGCCGGCCTGGCCATGATACGGCGCTACCGGCCCGACGCGATCTGGTCCACCTACCCGATCGCCACCGCCCATCTGATCGGCCTCACCCTGCACAAGCTCACTGGCCTGCCGTGGATCGCCGACCAGCGCGACCCGATGCTCGATGACAGCGACCCGCAGGCGCCGTATCCGGCCAATGTCCGGCTGCACCGCCTGCACGGCTGGATCGAGCAGCGCATCGCGGCGCGCAGCGCGGCCATCGTCTGCACCACGCCGGGCGCCATCGCCGCGCACCGCCGGCGCCTGGCGCAGGTCGAGGCCGGCCGTTTTTGCCTGATCGAAAACGGCTACGACGACGCCGGCTTCGGCCACGCCGCCGCACCGCAAGGCCACCGCAGCCGCTTCCTGCTGCTCCATAGCGGCGTGATCTATCCGTCCGAGCGCGACCCGCAGGCGCTGTTCGCCGCGCTGGGCCGGCTGCGCCAGGGCGGCGTGCTCGCTGCACACAACTTCCAGCTGCTGCTGCGCGCCACCGGCCACGATGACTGGCTCTCCGGCCTGCTGGCCAAATACGGCATCGCCGACCTGGTCACTCTGGCGCCCTTGCTGCCGCACCAGCAGGCGCTGCGCGAAATGCAGTCGGCCGACGGCCTGCTGCTGCTGCAGGCGGCCAATTGCAATGATCAGATCCCCGCCAAGCTGTACGAATACCTGCGCTGCCGCCGGCCGGTGCTGGCCCTGACCGACCTGGCCGGCGACAGCGCGGCCAAGCTGCGCCTGTGCGGCATCGACACCATCGGCCAGCTGGCGTCCACCAGCGACTGCGCGCGGGCGCTGCTGCGCTTCCTGGAACTGGCGCGCCAGGGCCGCGCGCCGCTGGCCAGCCAGGGCGCCATCGCGCTGCAGTCGCGCCAGGCCCGCAGCCACGCGCTGGCCGAGCTGCTCGACCAGGTCACTTACCGGAGTCCATCATGAAAACCCTGCTGATGTTTTGCGCCTGCGCCTGCGTGGCCGCCAGCGCCGCCGCGCAGTCGGCCTGCCCGCCATATGTGAAACACGATCCGGGCGGCGACTATACCAATGCGGACGACCGCGCCGGCCTGGCGGTGGTCGAGCAATACCATTTTTCGCGCAATGTGGAAACCCTGAAACAGGGCATGACGGGCAGCCTCGGCGGCGACATCAGCTACACGCTGGAGCACTTCCCCAACCATCACAAGGCGCTGGCCGCGATGGCCAAGCTGGGCCTGCGCGACAAGCGCGTGCAGCCGGTCGGCGCGCGCTATACCGTCAGCTGCTATTTCGAGCGCGCCATCGCCTATGCGCCGCACGACACGACGGCGCGCATGGTGTTCGGCAACTACCTGCTGGCCAACAAGCAGGATGCGGCGGCGCTGGAGCAGTTGCAGGAAGCGGCGCGGCGCCAGCCGCAGCATGCCACCTTGCAGTACAACCTGGGGCTGCTGTATGTGAAACGCAAGGACTACGCGCAGGCGCGCGAGCACGCCGCCAGGGCCTACGCCCTGGGCTTCCCTTTGCCGGGATTGAAAAACCAGCTGAAAAAAGCCGGCCAGTGGCAGGAGCCACCGGCCCAGGCGAAAGATACCGCTACGGCAGAATGACGGCCGGCCGCCGCGCCACGCTCAGGCGCCCGGTCGGCGACGCCGCCAGCGCCGTAGACAGCGCCGCGCGCGCCCCGGCGCGGTTTTCAGCTTCGCCAATATAGTTCAGCTCCGCCGGCTGCAGCACGGTGGCCGTCAGCATCATCACCGGCCCATAAGGCGTCTCGAACGCAGCGGGAATGGTCGGCGCCGCCGCGTCGATCAGCACGCCCACCTGTTCGTTCTCGTCTTCCAGTCCTTCGGGCGGGGCTTGCAGGTCGAGCGCCATCGACACGCTGCCGTGGCGCTCGACCAGCAAATCGATCGAGCCGTGGTCGGCCACGTTCTGGCTCAGCTGATACACCAGGTCGAACAGCCACGAGCCGGCGATATCGCCCTCGTCGAAGCTGGCCAGCGGCGCTTCCACGCACACCTCCACCAGATAGCCGCGCGGCTCGAACAGATCGTCGTCATCCTCGAACGGGTCGCTCAGGCCATCGCTGGCGATAATGATGGAATTGGGCCGGCGGATCACGCGCCAGGCCTGGCGCAGCGACGGCCAGCGCGGCCCGCCCATGAACGAAGGATTGACCAGCGGCGCCAGCACATCGCCATCGATGGCGCCCAGGCTGGCGTAAAAGGCGTCGCGCGCGGCGCAGGCCCTGGCCAGCATCTGTGCGCCGGCTTCCTTGCCGACTACCGCGTGTTCCGACGGTGCTACATGGGGCATATCTTCTTCGCTCATTTTTTCTCCACGGGTTGGACTTTCGACGCCGCCAGCACGGCGCGCTGGCGTGCGGTATCGGTATCGTCGGCGGTGGCCAGCGCCACGCCCATGCGGCGGCGCGCGAACGATTCGGGCTTGCCGAACAGGCGCAGGTCGGTGCCTGGCACGCGCAAGGCATCGGCCACGCCCTCGAACGCGATGCCCTTCGCTTCGAGCTGGCCGTAGATCACGGCCGAGGCGCCCGGCGAGCGCAGCGCCACATTGACGGGCAGTCCCAGAATGGCTTTTGCGTGCAGCTCGAATTCGCTCTGCACCTGGCTGGCCATGGTGACCATGCCGGTATCGTGCGGGCGCGGACTCACTTCCGAGAACCACACCATGTCGTCCTTGACGAACAGCTCCACGCCGAACAGGCCCAGGCCGCCGAGATCATCGGTCACCTTGCGCGCGATCTCGCGCGAGCGTTCCAGCGCCAGCGGCGCCATGCGCGCCGGCTGCCACGATTCCACATAATCGCCCTGTACCTGCAAGTGGCCGATCGGCTCGCAAAACTGCGTCTCGACCTGGCCGGACGCGCCGATGGCGCGCACCGTCAACAAGGTGATTTCGTAGTCAAAATCGATAAAGCCTTCGACAATCACGCGCCCCGTATCGACCCGGCTGCCGCTGGCCGCATAGGCCCAGGCGTTTTCCACGTCCTGCGCGCCATCGAGCTTGGACTGGCCCTTGCCCGACGACGACATCACCGGCTTGACGACGCAGGGAAAACCGATCTCCTGGCAGGCGAGCTGCAGTTCCCGCAAGCTGCTGGCAAAGCGGTAGGGCGACGTCGCCACGCCAAGTTTTTCGGCCGCCAGGCGCCGTATGCCCTCGCGGTTCATCGTCAGCTGCGCCGCGCGCGCGGTCGGAATGCAGGTAATCTGCCCCGCCGCTTCCAGCGCCGCCAGGGTATCGGTGGCGATCGCCTCGATTTCAGGCACGATCAGGTCCGGCTTTTCGAGGGTGATCAACGCCGCCAGCGCCACCCCGTCGCTCATGTCGAGCACATGCGAACGATGCGCCACAGGATGGCCGGGCGCGTTCGGATAGCGGTCGACCGCGATCACCTCCACGCCGAGGCGCTGCAAGGCAATGATCACCTCCTTGCCCAGTTCACCGGAACCGAGCAGCATGACCTTGATGGCGGTGGAAGACAAAGGCGTACCGAAAGTGCGGGGCGTACTGAAAGCGTTGGTCATGGGCAGGAGTGTGTGAGCGTAAGGAAAGATGGCTGGAACTATAACAAATGCAGGCGTGCTTTGACAGCGCGCACGCCAGACAGTCGCCACCCCAGAGCATGAAAACCTTAAAATTTCGATGCGGCCCAAGTCAGGGAGACAGGCTCCCGGGCCAAGCGGGCCTGAAAAATGCCGAGGGCAAGGCGCGGCGACGCGGACAGTACGCATGGTCGGCAAGGAAGCCGCAAGGCCGCCATCGGCATTTTCTCAGGCCCGCGTCTCCGGCCCGCCATTCCCAAGCCTTTCAACCAGAAAATCGATAAAGACGCGCAGCCGGGAAGGCAGATGGCTGCTGCTCGGCCACAGCAACCAGAAACTCGCCTCGTCCTGCGTATATTCATCAAGCAAACCAGCCAACTGCCCTGCCGCCAGCTCCCGCTCAACAGTAAATGCCGGCAAATAAGCAATCCCAGCGCCCTGCACAGCCAGAAACACCCGCATCTCCACGCTATTGCACACCATGCCATTCACCGATAAAACCTCATCCGCCGCCAGGGGCCAGCGCTCCAACCTGCCCGTAGCAGGAAACCGGTAATGCAACTGCGCATGCCCAGCCAACTGCGCCGGCGTGGTGGGAGTTCCCTGCCGCGCCAAATAAGACGGCGCCGCCACCAGCAAGCGCCGAAAACCGCACAGGCGCCGGCGCGTCAGGCCGGAATCCTCCAACGCACCGGTGCGCACCACTGCGTCATAGCCATCGCTGATGACATTGACCAGGCCATCCGAAAAATCCAGGTCCAGTTCGATGGCAGGATACGCCCGCATAAACGACAACATCACCTCATGAAACAGCCCGCTGTAGCGCGGCAGGCTGATGCGCAGCCGTCCGCTGGGGCCTTTGCTTGAGGCACTGAGCTCCTGCTCGGCCGCTTCCACTTCCGCCAGGATGCGCCGGCAGCGCACCAAAAACTGTTCCCCTTCCGCCGTCAGCGACAAATGCCGCGTGCTGCGCCGGAACAAGCGCGCGCCCAGCCGCGCCTCCATCCGCGCCACGCTCTTGCCCACCGCCGAGGAAGACAGCCCCAGCTGGCGCGCGGTGGCCGAAAAACTGCCGCTGTCGGCCACCTGCACGAACATGGCAATACTACCCAGGCTATCCATTTGCTTCCCTCGTGACTCATGCAAGACATATTTGTCCGCTGTGTTCGTCAGTCTAGCCTATTTTTCCACAATGGCCCGGCCACCATACTCGTCCTTCCCTCACTCGAACGCCTTGCCATGCATATCACTTTGAAGCCTTCCACCCACTGGACCCTAGCCGTGCAAGTGCTGGCCGCCTGCCTGACCGGCCTGCTGATTCCGCTCTCCTTTACCGGTCCCGCCGTGGCGCTGCCCGCCCTGAGCAAGCTGGCAGGCGCCAGCCCAGCGGCCCTGAACTGGGTGCTGAACGCCTACATCCTCAGCTACGGCAGCGCCATGATGGTGGCCGGCAGCCTGACGGACCTGCTGGGCAGGCGCCGCGTGTGGCTATCGGGCCTGGGCGTGTTCTGCCTGGCCACGCTGGCCATCGCTTGCGCCTGGTCCGTACCCTTGATCGGCCTGCTGCGCTTCGTGCAGGGCCTCGGTGGTGCGGCCGCGTTTGCCGCCGCCATGTCCTCACTGTCGCCGCTGTTCCAGGGCGCGGCGCGCAACCGGGTCATGAGTTTGCTGGGCACAACCTTTGGCGTGGGCCTGGCTTTCGGGCCATTGGCGGCCGGCGCCATGCTGGCTGTTGCCGACTGGCCGGCCATTTTTCATGCCACCGCCACGCTCGGCGTGCTGGGACTGCTGCTGGCCGGCGCCAGTGTACCGCGCGACCCGGCGCACCCCAGTGGCCGGCTGGACTGGCCCGGCGCCCTCACCTTCAGCGGTGCGTTGGGCCTGCTGACGGTGGCGCTGCTGCTGGCGCCCGAACATGGCTGGCGCAGTCCGGCCGTCATCTGGCCGGCGCTGGCCGCGCTGCTGCTATTGCTGGCGTTCATCCACATCGAAAAAAGCACGGCGCAGCCCTTGCTGGACCTGTCGCTGTTCCGCCAGCGCCGCTTTGTCGGCGTGCAGGTGCTGGCCGCCTCGCCCGCTTTCCTGTTCATCGTGCTGATCGTCATGCTGCCCGGGCGTTTTATCGGTGTCGACAACATGGCGCCGCTGGCGGCCGGGCGCCTGATGATGGCCTTGGCCGCGCCGCTGTTGCTGGTGCCTGTGCTGGCCAGCATGCTGCTGCGCTGGTGCAGCGCGTCACTGCTGTGCGCGGCGGGCTTGCTGCTGGCCGCCCTGGGCCTGGCCTGGCTGGCCATGGCCGGTGCGGCAACGCCCTGGGCGCTGCTGCTGATCGGCACGGGCATCGGCTTGCCATGGGGCCTGATGGACGCCATGGCCCTTGATGTGGTGGAAGCGGATCGGGCCGGCATGGCGACCGGCATCTTCAATACGGTGCGCGTGTCGGCCGATGGCGTGGCGCTGGCGGTGGCCGGCGCCGTGATGGCTGGCCTGATCGGCATTAGCCTGGCCGCTACGCTGCCGGCAAGCCTGCCTTTGGCGCAAGCGGCCAGCCGCGCCGCGCTGGGCGATTTGCACCAGGCCGCGCAACTGCTGCCTTTCAACATGGAACTGCTGCGCGCCAGTTATGACGTGGCGTTCCGTCACTTATTGCTGCTGTTGTCGGCGCTGGCGGTGGCGACCGCGCTGCTGCTGGTGTATCTGCTGCGCAAGGAGCGCCCTCAGGCGTCAATGCCGTAGGCGACGGCGATCAAGAGCAGGCAATTGTTGAAAGCGCGCGCCAGCGCGGTGGTGGTGTAGGCCGGCGCCACGCCGGGCGCGCGGTAGCGCAGATAGACCAGGCTGAACATGGCGCCCGAGCCAAGCGCGACGATCGCATGCAGCAAGCCGCCGCTCAGATAATGGACGATGCCCCACAGAATGGAACCGATAAAGATGCTGACTGGCTCGCTGACGCGGAAACGCCGCAAAATTTCCAGCGGCAGCAGCTGGCCGAGGAAGGTTTCAAGGATGGGCGAATAAATAAGCACCCAGAACAGCAGCAGCGGCAAGGACATTTCTCGCTGGAAGCGCGCCAGGCCCGTGTGTGCGCCCCAGTATTGCGGCGGCAGCAAGGCCTTGGCGGCGGCCAGGATGGCAAAGCTGATGATGCAGGTGAGCACGGCCCAGCCCATGGCACCGAGAATATTGCGCAGCACCGGCACGCGGGCCTTCAAGAAGAAGTCCGGGCTGTCCACATCGTGACTCCTATGCGGCTGCATATGCGATTCCTGGGGGCGCTGGTCCGACTTCCATTGTAGCGCCTAAAACAGGACTTGCACGTCCGGCACGATGTTTGGCTAGGCAGCCAGCAGCAACGGCTGCTTGTGCGCCTGGGCCAGCTTGAAGATGCCCACTTCCTGCTCCAGCTGTTCCGCTTGCTGTTGCAGCTGCACGGCGGCGGCGGCCGCGTGCTCGACCAGCGCCGCATTCTGCTGCGTCACCTTGTCCATGTCGACGATGGCGCGGTTGATCTGCTCGATGCCGGCGCCCTGCTCCTGGGTGGCGTGGCTGATCTCGGCCATGATGCCGGTCACGCGGCCGATGCCGGCCACCACATCGTGCATGGTGGCGCCGGCTTTTTCGACCAGCATGGTGCCGGTGCCGACCCGGCTGACCGAATCGTGTATCAATGCCTTGATCTCGTGCGCGGCGGCGGCCGAGCGCTGGGCCAGGCTGCGCACTTCGGTGGCGACCACCGCGAAGCCGCGGCCCTGCTCGCCGGCGCGCGCCGCTTCGACGGCGGCGTTGAGCGCCAGGATATTGGTCTGGAAAGCGATGCCGTCGATCACGCCGATAATGTCGACTATCTTGTTCGATGATTCATTGATCAGGCCCATGGTCAGCACCACCTCGGCCACCGCCTTGCCGCCCTGCTCCGACACTTCCGACGCAACGCGCGCCAGGTGATTGGCCTGCTGGGCGTTTTCGGCATTCTGGCGCACGGTGGCGATCAGCTGCTCCATCGAAGAGGCAACTTCCTCCAGCGAGCCGGCCTGCTGCTCGGTACGCTGCGACAGGTCGCGGTTGCCGGATGCGATGTCGGTCGATGCCGCCGTGATGTTTTCCGTACCCAGGCGCACTTTGCCGACGATGGCCGACAGATTGTCGCGCATGGTTTTCATGGCGAACAGCATGCTGCTGTCGTCGCCCGGACGGGTGAGCACCTCGATCGCCAGCTCGCCATGGGCGATACGGTCGGCAATCGCCGCCGCATAGTCAGGCTCGCCGCCCAGCTGGCGCAGCAGGCGGCGCGTGATGACGGTGGCCACCGCCACGCAAACGAGCACGCTGATGGCCGCCAGCACGGCGATCCAGCGTACCGACTGGCCATAGATGGCGTGCGCCGCTTCGCTGGCAACTACCGACTCGCGCTGCACCGATTTCAATACGGTATCGATATCGGCCACGATCCGGCGCCGCAAGGGGCTGCAGTCATTGACCAGGAAAGCGCCGTATTCTTCCATCTTGCCTGCCTCTCGCAACTGGCGCGGGCGCAGCAGCTCCTGCGCCATGGCGTTCAGGCCGACGCTGACCTTGTCGAACTGGGGATCGCCCTTGAACACGGGCGCCAGTTTTGCCAGCGCATCGAGATACAGCGCCTTTTGCTGGTCGAGGATGGCCAGCTCGCTGGTGGCGGCCGCGTCATCGCGGAAGATATAGGCATTGCGCGCGGCCAGGCCCGTCTGGTCGAGCGCTTCGCGCGCCACATACAAGGGCTCGAGTTTTTGCTGCTGCACGGTTTCCTGCGCGCGCATGGCGTTCGAGATGGCGCCTATGCGCAGCAAGGCGAAGGCGGCCAGCACCAGCATCAGCACCACCAGGGCGGCAAAGCCCAGGGTCAGGCGCATGCCGATGGTCAGACTACGTTGTGACTTCATGATTAATCCTGTTGCTGTAATGAACATGCGTGCCGGACACGGCGGCTCGATACGGTAGGTAGTACGGGAGTGGCGGCATCCTGTATCAGGATGCCGGCCTGTGACTGGCGTTTTTTGGGCTGTCGGAGAGCGTGCTGCGGGAGTGGCGCGGGTGTGGGTGTGGGCCGGCGTTTTTCCTAAGAGTGAGACTATAACGCATGAGAAACAAAAAAAGATTTTCAGAAACTTAATTTTGATGCTTAAAAGCACTTAATATTTGCTTTAAAGCAAATTTTTCACAGGTATTTTGCCATAATGTGCGCCAGTTAACGTAACTGGGCCTGGCCGCCGCACACGCCAGCGGCGTTCAAGCATCCGGCTGCGCCATCGCCATGAGCCCCCTGCCGGAAGCGGCGCGCATTAACTGGTTATAATTGCCCATTCTTTCAAATCGAGGTTGTATATGAAGTGGGCCTTGCTGGGCATTTTTGTGTTTTCTGTTTTACATATCCATTTTCGGGGCAAGGTGCGCCTGCCGTTCAGGCGCCAGATTTTCGACCACTCCTCGTTCATGGCGCCGCTGAACCTGTTCATGCACACGTTTTCGAAAGTGCCGGCCACGCCCTACCTGGCCGTGTCCGACTTTCCCGAACTGGCGCCACTGCAGCAGAACTGGCACATCATTCGCGACGAGGCGCTGCGCCTGCAGGAACTGAAAAAGATCAAGGCGGCGGAAAAGAACGACGATGTCGGCTTCAATTCCTTCTTTAAATATGGCTGGAAGCGCTTCTATCTGAAATGGTATGACGCCAGCCATCCGTCGGCGCAGCAGATGTGCCCGCAAACCTATGCGCTGCTGCAATCGATTCCGTCGATCAAGGCGGCGATGTTTGCCGAGTTGCCCACCGGCGGCAAGCTCAACCCGCACCGCGACCCGTTCGCCGGCTCGCTGCGCTACCACCTGGGCCTGCAAACGCCGAACGACGACCGCTGCTTTATCGACGTCGATGGCGAACGCCACAGCTGGCGCGACGGCCAGGCCGTGATGTTCGACGAAACCTATATCCACTGGGCGCGCAACGACGCCGACAGCGACCGCATCATCCTGTTCTGCGATATCGAGCGTCCGATGCGTTTCCGCTGGGCACAGGCGCTGAACCGCTGGCTGGGCCGCACCCTGATGACGGCCGCCGCTTCGCCCAACGAACTGGGCGACCAGGCCGGCGGCATCAGCAAGCTGTTCCGTATTTCCTGGGCCATGGGCCAGTACCGCCGCCGCTTCAAGGCCTGGAGCAAGCCGGCCTACAACCTGGCGCGCATCGCGCTGGTGGTGGCGGTGATCGCCCTGATCTATTACATCTGACAAGCTTGCGCTGCATACCTGAAACCGCCTGCGGGCGGTTTTTTCATGGGCGTCCTACTTTACCGGTTCAAACGACACCACCAGCCCGCTGGCGGTGGTGCGCAATAGCGTCGGCACGAACTGCACGCCGGCATAGCGCAAGTCCTCCGGCTTGAAGGTATAGATCGGCGTCTCATGCATCAGCTGGTCGGCCAGCAGGCTGGCCACCTTGGCAAACTGCCGCTGCTGCGCCTCATCCATGCCGTCGATCGTGAGCTTGTCCACGCTGGCATCAAACAGGTAGACGGCGTTGCGCTGCACATCGAGCCGCAGCCGGCCCGACATGGCCAGGTTGCCGCGCCATTGCTGGCGCAGGAAAGGCGGCGTGACGGCCGCGTCGACCGACAGCGCCACGCGCTCGCGCTCGGGCTGCAAGGACAATTGCGGGTTGGTCGCCCTGACGTCGATCAGCGACAGCACCCGCTTGTCGATCGGAAAGCGGCGCTCCAGGCCCTGCTGCATCTTGGCCAGCGACACCGTCACGTCGCGCGGTCCGATCAGCGTCGAGCACGAGGCCAGCATGGTGCAGGCAGCGGCGGCGATGGCGGCGGTTTTCAGGAAGCAGCGCTTGGAGGTGGCAGTCATGGAAGTTCTCGAAAAATAAGTCCGGCTATCTTACACAGCCGATTGAGCCAGCACAAAACAAATCAGGCGCAGGCCTTGCGGGCTGCGCCTGATGGTTCATCGTCTCCGCCAGGCGGAAACGTTTAATGGACGAAGATGGCGATCAGGATCACGATCGGCAGCGGGATGCCCAGCAACAGCAAGAGGATGGAACGCATGGAGTTTCTCCTGAAATAAGGTCGTCAATCAAATCGTCACGTGGCGCAGTACGCGCTCGTGGTCACGCTGGCGGCCGCCAAAGGTTGCGGCAAGCGCGGCAACAAAGGCGCCCAGCAACAGGGCAACGAACATCCACAGGGCGCTCTTGGCGCCAGCCTTGCGGGCAGCGTCCGCCACTTCCTTGGCTTTCGCCTTGGCGTCGGCGGCGGCCTTGGTGGCGCGGGCGTAGACGGCGTCGACGCGCGCTTCGGCTTCAGCCTGGGTGGCGCCGGTGCGCCTGGCAACCATCTGCGCCAGGTAGACGCGGTCATCGGCGGCCAGGCTGCCATTCGACATGCTCGACGCGAAGATGCGGCCGATCTCGACGCGCTGGTCGGCGGCGTTGACATGTGCGTCGGTCACCGGCATGGCCGGCGCGCCGGCGGCGGCTGGCGCCGGCGCTGAACGCATCAGCATGTCCGAAAAATAGTCGAGTGGATGCACCGCGCCGCTGGTGCCTTCGCTGGCGTTGCCTGCCGCCGCACCGGCGCCGGCCGCCGCCGCTGGCGCAACCGCCGCCGCCACGCCCGTGCCCGCGTCGATGGCGCCGCTCAGCACGGCGCGCGTGCCGCCGGCCAGCATGGCCACCGTCACCAGGGTTGCCACGGCCCAGGCCAGCAGGCCGTGGGCGGTGTCGCGGAAATGCACTTCATCAGTATGCACCGAGCTCCACTTGACGCGCAGGCGGCCGGCCATGTAGCCGCCGATGCCGGACGCGGCCAGCTGCATGAACGCCAGCCAGGCAATGGCCGATACGCCCAGCGCCGTGCCGTTGAACGACCACGGCGAGGCCGACGACAGGCCCAGGCCCACGCCGAGGATCAGCAGGATGAACGACAAGGCGGCCGCCGCGGCGGCGCCGGCAAACACGGCGCCCCAGGAGACGCCAGCTTGATTCAGGTCCGGGACGGACAATTGCGTAGTTTGCATGATGTTTCCCTGTTATCAAATATTGTAGGTCAGCGCGTCACGCTTTCGCGCCGGCCAGCTGTTCCTTGCGGGCGGCCATCTGCTCGCCCAGCGCGTCGAGGTCGACGGCGCTCTTGCGCACCTTGGGAAACATGTCGCCCTCTTCTTCCTTGACGTGGTGTTCGATCTGCTCGGACAGCACGGTGACCTTGGCGTCGTACAGGTCTTCGGTGGGGTCCATGGCCAGGATCTGCGCGATCAGTTCCTTGGCGCTGGCGTGTTCGACGACCGCCTCGTCCATCAGGTCGCCATCGTGGATGGGGCGGCGCACGGCCGGATAGAAGATTTCTTCTTCCAGTTGCGTGTGCACAGTCAGTTCGTGGCAGATCTGCTCGGCCAGTTTTTTCTTGGTTGCAAACGAACGATCGCTCAAGCCTTCGTACTGGGCAAACAGCGCCTTGACGTCCTTGTGGTCCTTCATTAATAAGCTGATTGCGTTCATGACGCCTCCTTGTAGTTGATGAGGACAAGGATGCCGCGCCACGCCGCGAGCGTATGTGCGACGTCATACAGAAGGTTGTATTTGATACAGGTCGGAAACCGCTACTTGATGCCGTGGTGATTCATCAGGTCGTACAGGGTGGGCCGGCTGACGCCCAGCAGTTCGGCCGCCTTGACGATATTGCCGTCGGAGCGCGCCAGCGCGCGCACCATCACCTTGTATTCGGCCGCGTCGCGCGCCTGGCGCAGGTTGACGCTCTCTTCCTGCGGCACGGCGTGGGCGTGGTCCGGCAGGCCCAGGTCGTCCACCGTGATCTGCGGGCCGTCGCACATGATGACGGCGCGCTTGATGCAATTTTCCACCTCGCGCACATTGCCGGGCCAGTCGTATGATTCGATCGCCTGCAATGCGTCATTACTGAAATGCAGGCTGGCGCGCCCTTCGCTGGCGCAGAATTTGTTCTTGAAATGATGGGCCAGCAAGGCGCAGTCGCCGGCCCGTTCGCGCAGCGGCGGAATGCGCAGCACGATCTCGCTGAGCCGGTAATACAGGTCTTCGCGGAAACGTCCCTGGCCGGCCAGCGCTTTCAGGTCCTGGTGGGTGGCGCAGACGATGCGCACGTCGACGGCGATCTCGCCGCGTCCGCCGACCCGTTCGATCACGCGCTCCTGCAGGAAGCGCAGCAGTTTGGCCTGCAGCGCCATCGGCATGTCGCCGATTTCATCGAGAAAAAACGTGCCGCCGTGGGCCAGTTCGATCTTGCCCAGGGTTTGCCGGGCCGCGCCCGTAAACGCACCGCGCTCGTAGCCGAACAGTTCGCTTTCGAGCAGGTTTTCGGGAATCGCCGCGCAGTTGATGGCGACAAAACGCTGGCCGCTGCGGCTGCTGAGCGCATGCAGGCCGCGCGCGATCAGCTCCTTGCCGCTGCCCGAGTCCCCAAGCAGCATCACGCTGGCCGACGAGGGCGCCACTTTTTCCACGCTGCGGCACAGCTTGAGCATGCCGGCATCGCGGCTGACGATGCCGGCCAGCGGCGAGTCGCGCTGGGTTTGCAGCATGCGGCGGTTTTCCTGCTGCATCGCGTGCAAATAAAAGGCGCGCGCGATCACCAGGCCCAGCATGTCGGCGTCGAACGGTTTCTGGTGAAAATCATAGGCGCCCAGCGCGATCGCCTTTAATGCATGGGCGCGCTCCTGGTTTCCCGACAGCACGATCACCTTGGTGTCGGGCGCCAGCGCCAGGATTTGCTGCAAGGTGGCCAGCCCTTCGGTGGCGCCGTCCGGATCGGGCGGCAGGCCCAGATCCATGGTCACGACGGCCGGCAGGTGGCGCCGCACTTGCGCCAGCGCCGCCTCGCGCTCGCCCGCCAGCAGCACCTCGTAGCCGTCAAAGCTCCATTGCAACTGCTTTTGCAGGCCGGGATCGTCCTCGATCACCAGCAGTTTCTGCTTGCCCATGCGCTTTCCTTTGTACTGGGAGTGTATTTCCGTTCAGGCCGGATGCAAGGGCAGGATCACGCGAAACGTGGTGCCCACCTGCGGCTCGCTGCGCACTTCCAGGCTGCCGCCCACTTCGCGGATATATTCACGGCTTTCGAACACGCCGATGCCCATGCCGGCCGTCTTGGTGGTGTCGAACGGTTTGAACAGGCGCTCGCGGATGAATTGCTCGCTCATGCCGGCGCCCGTATCGTTCAGCTCGACCACCGCCGTGCGCAGTTCGCGGCGCAGGCGCACGGCCACCTGGCCGCTGCTGGCGGTGGCCTCGACGGCGTTCTGGATCAGGTGGCCCAGCACGCGTTCGAGGCGGGCGCGATTGGCCAGCACCGTCAGTTCGCCGTCGACAATTTCCAGCTGCGGCTTTGGTTCCAGGCTGGCCTTGGCCGCCACCGCCTGCCGCAGCAAGCCGTCGAGCTGCAACGGTGACGCCGCATCCGGGGTTTCGCCGCGCGCCAGCTTTTGCAGCAAAGTCTTCATTTTTTGCACGGAATGGTCGAGCGTGGCCAGCATGTCCTGCTGGAAGGCGGGATTGGCGCGGTGCTTTTCGGCGTTACTCAGCAGCAGCGACAATTGAAACACCAGGTTCTTCAGGTCGTGCACGATAAAGGTCGACATGCGGTTGAACGATTCAAACTGGCGCGACACCATCAGGGAATCGAGCGATTCGCGATGCGCCAGGTAGCTGGCGGCCTGGCTGCCGGCAATTTTCAGCACATCGCGAATTTCCCAGTTCAGGCCGATGCGCGCGCGCGGCCGCGCCAGCGCCACGAAGCCGAACAGCTTTCCATGCAGCATCAACGGCACCAGCAGCCAGATGGCGGGCAGCGCCAGCAGCGCCGGCGGTAATACCAGGCCGCCGTAATGCTGCGGCAGGTGGTTGCCATCGGCCACCTCGATCACCCATTGCCGCGCTTTCAGGAAGCGGCACAAGGGGCCATCAGCAGGCACGGCCGGTAGCTGCGGCGGCCAGTTCCAGCCGGCCACCGGCGTCAATACGCCGGCCTCGCGCGCGATCCACAGCCCGCCGGCCGGGCTTTCCACCAGCTGCGCCACGGCCTGTATGGTGCGCTCGCCCAGCGCCGGGCCATCTTCGGACAAGGCGCGCGTAAAGCGCAGCCATTCTTCGCGGTAATCGAAACTGGCCTGGTAAAAATGCTTGTTGATGAAGACCTTGAGCCTGGCGCGCAAGGCGCCAGAAAACAGCACGCCGGCCAGCAGCAGCATGGCGCCGCCCAGGTAGGCCATCTGCATCAGGGAACCCCAGGCGCCGCCGAAATAGCGCAGATAATAGGCGCTGGCCGCCATCGCCAGCAGGTAGATGGCCGAACCGAGCAGAGCCGCCGAGCGGAACAACATCTGGCGCGACACCGACAAGCCCAGCGCCCAGCCCGGATTGCGCGCGGCCGATACACCCAGGAGCGGCGCGCACAGCGCATCGACGACGCCGCGCGCGGCCCAGATATCGTCATTGATTTCGCGAAACAGCAGCGCGTCGCTGTACAGGTAAAAATCATAGGCAAACAGGCCGCCCGCGCCCAGGCACGCAAACTTGATGCCCCAGCGCTTGAGCGGCGGCGTGTTGCGGTACCACTGTTCCACCAGCAGCATGCCGAGCACCGCCAGCAGCAAGCGGCAGGCGATCGCCGCAGTACGGGCAAAGGCAGCCTGTTCTGCGCCCAGCTGCGGCAAGACCGACCACCACAGCACCATGGCGATCGCCGCCACGCCAGCACCGCCGGCCACCAGCGCCAGCAAACGCGCGCGCGAGGGCGCGATCAGCAGCAGCAGGAACACCAGCCAGCCCAGGGTGCGCAGCAATTCCAGCCCATCGCCAGCGAGCGACCAGCGCCGCCCCAGCAGCACCAGCATCACGATGCCGGTGGCCCATAGCCCAGTCACCAGGCAGGCGGCCAGCAAGGCGCGCGCATGGCGGCGTGCGCGCCAGTTGCTGATCAATAAAAGGGAGAGCAGGAAAAACGCCAGCGAAGCGACCGCATGGCTGAGCGCGGCCGCGTCGGCCACGGCCAGCAAGACCGGTGCTGGATTCACCGGCTCCCCTTGCCAAACAGAACCACCTGCACAGTTTCCAGCAAGATCAGCAGGTCGAGGAACAGGCTGTTGTTTTTCACATAATACAGATCGTATTGCAACTTCTTGACGGCGTCGTCGACCGAGGCGCCGTACTGGTAGCGCACCTGCGCCAGGCCCGTGATGCCGGGCTTGATGCTGTGGCGAATATCGTAATACGGCACCTGCGCATTGAGCTGATCGACAAAAAATGCACGCTCCGGGCGTGGCCCCACAAAACTCATTTCGCCGCGAAACACATTGAGCATCTGCGGCAATTCGTCGATGCGCAGCTTGCGTATCCAGTGGCCAACTCGCGTCACGCGGCTGTCATTGGCCTGGGCCCAGGTCGGCGTGCCGTCGCGCTCGGCGTCGCAGCGCATGCTGCGAAATTTCAGCACGCTGAAGGGCGCGCCATCGCGCCCGACCCTTTCCTGCTCGTAAAACACCGGGCCGCCGTCTTCCAGGCGGATGCACAGCATGGTCAGCAGCATCAGCGGCAGCGAAGCGACGAAAATGGTGGCGCTGGCGGCCAGGTCGAACAATCGCTTGGAGGCGGCGCGGAAAAAACTCTGGTCGAAACCGCCGCCATAGATCAGATAGCTGGGCTGCAGGGAATCGATGCGGATCTGGCAGGTTTCGCGCTCGAAGAACGTGGCCGCGTCGATCACGCGCACGCCGCCGAGCGCACATTCGAGCAGCTGGCGCGCGGGGAAGGCGCCGTTGCGGCGATCGGTGACGGAGACCACGATTTCATGGGCGTCGTAGCGCCGGGCCATGGCCAGCAGCGACAGGCCGGCCGGCAGCATCGACGAGGCCGGCACGCAGCATTGCTCGCCCGGCACATTGATGCAGCCCACCACCGTGAATTGATGAAAGCCGATCTTGCTGGCCGCCAGGTCCATGCATTCCCTGGCCAGCGCGCCGCCGCCGACCAGAATCAGCCGGCCTTCCATCAGCGCCGACTGCGACGACTTGAACACCACCAGCCGCGCCAGCAGCACGCCGATGGCGCCCAGACCGAAGATGATCACGCTGCCGCGCCCGAAATGCAGCGACGGCACGAAACGCACCAGCAGGCTGAGCACGGCGAAACCGAGCGCAAAGGCCGGCAGGATGCGCAGCAGGGTGTTGCGAATATCCTCGCGCGAGCGATGCTGGTACATGCCCAGCGCACTCATCGACAACACGATCACCAGCGCGAAGATCGACGAGGCCAGGTAGACCTCGCCCGCGCGCAGCATGCCACGGCTGTCGGCCAGTCCGATCAGGGAGGTAAACGTCGCTGAAAACAGCAGTATCAAAATTTCCAGCAACAGCAATACAAACGCTGTTTTTGAGACGTAATGGCTGAATATGCGGATCATCGCTCCCCCTGCGGCAAGGCTCTTACCACCAGGAAACTGGCAGGCTGGAACCGGTCTATCCATCATGGCGAACTGTTCAACGCAAGCCTTGATGAGCCGCAAACCGCAACCTCAGCTATCTTTGATTTACAGAATTTATCTCAACACATGTCCGTTTGATGTGAAATGGACTATAGTATGCTTCCCCTAAAAAAATATACATGTCATGAAATTTGATGTAGCGATTGTCGGCAGTGGCCTGGCGGGTCTTTCGGTTGCACTGCATTTGGCGGAGACGCGCACGGTCGCGATCATTTCAAAACGTGCGCTGCTCGATGGCGCCAGCAACTGGGCCCAGGGCGGCATCGCCGCCGTGCTCGATTCGGGAGACAGCCACCAGCAGCATATCGAAGACACGCTGGTCGCCGGCGGCGGCCTGTGCGACGAGAGCGCCACGCGCTACATTGTCGAGCACGGCCGCGAAGCGATCGAATGGCTGATCGAGCAAGGCGTGCCATTTACGCGCGACGCCACGGCCGAGCTGGGTTTCCACCTGACGCGCGAAGGCGGCCACAGCCAGCGCCGCATCATCCATGCGGCCGACGCCACCGGCCACGCGGTGCAGGTGACGCTGGAAGAAAAAGTCCGCGCGCACCCGAATATCTCCCTGTTCGAACATCACTGCGCGATCGACCTGATCACCTCGGACAAGCTGGGCATGAAGCCGGTGCAGCGCAATGCCCAGCCGCACTGCCACGGCCTGTATGTACAGGACGAGCAGACCGGCAAGGTGCTGACCTTTGCCGCCGAGCACACCGTGCTGGCCACGGGCGGCGCCGGCAAGGTGTATTTATATACCACCAATCCCGACACGGCCAGCGGCGACGGCATCGCCATGGCGTGGCGCGCCGGCTGCCGCGTGTCGAACATGGAATTCATCCAGTTCCACCCGACCTGCTTGTACCACCCGTACGCCAAGTCGTTTTTGATCACCGAAGCCATCCGTGGCGAAGGCGGCTTGCTGAAACTGCCGCCTGAAGCGGGCGCGGCAGCGGGCCAGCGCTTTATGCTGGCCCACGACGAGCGGGCCGAACTGGCGCCGCGCGACGTGGTGGCGCGCGCCATCGACTTCGAGATCAAGAAGCGCGGCCTCGATTATGTGCACCTGGACATCAGCCACAAGCCGGCCGAATTCCTGATCGAACATTTCCCCACCATTTACGCGCGCTGCCTGGAACTGGGCATCGACATCACCAGGCAGCCGATTCCCATCGTGCCGGCCGCCCACTATACCTGTGGCGGCGTGGTAACGGACCTGGCAGGCCGCGCCGACCTGCCGGGCCTGTACGCGGTCGGCGAAACGGCCTGCACCGGCCTGCATGGCGCGAATCGCCTGGCGTCGAACTCGCTGCTCGAATGCATCGTGATCGGCCGCGCCTGCGCCCAGGATATCGAAAGCAAGGAAAAACTGGGCACGCCTTACCTGCCGGACTGGGACGAAAGCCGCGTCACCGACGCCGACGAGGAAGTGGTGATCGCCCACAACTGGGACGAACTGCGCCGCTTCATGTGGAACTATGTCGGCATCGTGCGCACCACCAAGCGTTTGGAGCGGGCCCAGCATCGCATCGCCCTGCTCAAGGAAGAGATCGACGAGTATTACCGCAATTTCCGCATCACCCATGATTTGCTGGAACTGCGCAACCTGGTCGACGTCGCCTCGATGATCGTCAACAGCGCCCTGTCGCGCCGCGAAAGCCGTGGCCTGCACTTCAGCCGTGACTATCCCGAGACCTTGCCGAAGGCGATCGCCAGCGTGCTGACGCCGCCGCATCGCTAAGCAACGCAACGGCATGGACTGGGGTGTGGACTAATTGACGTCGCACCCCTGCCCCTCCCCCTTCACGAACCGGCACGCTTTTTCCAGCGTGCCATCCTGGCGCCAGCTCCGGGCCCAGCCATCGGCCGCGTCATTCACATAGTCCAGCGTACTTTTCACCTTGCCATCGGGATAGTAAAACGTGCTGGTGCCGTTGAGCTTTCCCTTGATCCTCGTGCTGCGGCTCTCCAGCGTGCCGTCCGGATAATACGTCAGCAGCTCGCCGTCCATCTCGCCGTTGACGTAATTGGTGCGGGAGCTGAGCTGGCCATTGTCATGGAAGGTCTCCGCCAGGCCATCGACCCGTTCGCCGTTGCGGTAAGTGATCTCCTCGCTGAGCTTGCCCGTCTTGTGGTATTCGCTGTGTTTGCCTTCCCGCACGCCGTTACGCCATAGGCCGCGCGCCTGCACGCTGCCATCTTGATTGTATTGGACCGCCTCGCCGTCCTGCTGGCCCTGCGCATTTTGCGCCACCCGCAGTGCGACCTTGCCATCCGGGTAATACAAGGTATAGCCGCCGACGCGCTTGCCTTCAACATAGTCGGGTGCATCGATGTGGGCTGAAAGGCGCAGGGTCCTGGCTTGCTTTGCAGAATAGACATCGACCTGCCAGCTAGCTTTCTGCTGCCCTGGCGGCAGCGGCACCACCAGCACATAGGGCGCCGCGCGATGGTCCTGCGGCATCAGCTCTTCACTCAGATACAGACGGGCCTGGTCATCCTTGCAGGCGGCAGGATCGCAGGCGAGCAGCCGGCGTATCACGGGCACGGCGGCGTCGCCAGCGCTGCCCGGCGCCGGACACGCCTCCAGGATCACCAGCATCGACGTTTTATGGCTGATCTGTTTCGCCAGCGCCTGTTTCATGGCCGCATAGTCGGCGCGCAACATGCCCAGCGACGGCGCGTCCATGCGCAAGAGTTTGCCACCGCAACCGGTGGTGCTGGCCATGGTCAGCACATCGGCGCCGTCACCATCTTGCTGCGCAGCGAAGGCCGTAATCACCTGCCGCTGCACGATGTCCGCGCTGGCAATCGCAGGCAGCAAGAACAAGGCGGCCAGGCCGGCCGCAGTCGATAGTTTGAGGGGCATTGCTTGCATCCTTCACGGTAGTCTACTTGGTACAGCCCTGGCCTTCATCTTTCACAAACCTGCACTCTTTTTCCACGCTGCCATCTTCGCGCCAGGTACGGCTCCATCCTTCGCGCCGGCCGTCGACATATTCGACCAGCTGCTGCGGCTTGCCGTTGCCATGCCAGACATGGAAGCCGCCCTGTTCGCGCTGGCGCCGGTCCCACTGCCGCTGTACGCGCAGCTGGCCCTGCTCGTCGTATTGCTGCTCGCTGCGCATCACGCCATTGTCGCTGTAGACGCGCAGGCTGGACAGCTTGCCGTCCTGGTAATACTCGCGCTCTTCGCCGTCGGGCGCATCGTTGACATGGCTGACGGTGCTGCGCACCTTGCCGTCGCGATAATAATAAGTGCTGAGGCCGTTGAACCTGCCATTTTTCATCACACTACGGTTGGACACCATGCCGTCGGGATAATAGATGAGCATCTCGCCTTCGAGCTTGCCGTTGACGTAGTTCATGCGCGTGCGCAGCCTGCCGTCTTCATCGAAGGTTTCAGCTGGGCCATCGACCCTTGCGCCACTACGGTAGGTGGTTTCCTCGCGCAGCTTGCCGCTCCGGTGGTAGTCGCTGTGCTTGCCTTCCGGCAGGCCATTGCGCCAGTGGCTGCGCGACTTGACCGTGCCATCCTGGTAGTAACTGACGGACTCGCCTTCCTCGCGGCCCTGGGCGTTTTGCGGCAGCTGCTTTTCGATCTGGCCGTTGGCATAATACAAAGTGTAGCCGCCGACGCGGTTGCCCTCGACATAATCGGGCGCATCGAGGTGGGTCGCCAGGCGCAAGTTTTTGCCTTGCTGCGTGGAATAGACCTCGACCTTCCAGGTATTTTTTTGCTTGCCCGGCGGCAGCGGCAGCACCAGCACATAGGGCGCACGGCGCCGCTCCTGCGGGAACAGGTTTTCATCAAGATACATGCGCGCCTTGCCATCCGCACACGCGGACGGTTCGCAGCCGACCAGTTTGCGGATCACGGGCACGGCGGCGTCGCCAGCGCTGCCAGGCGGTGGGCATTCGTCCAGGCTGACCAGCATCGCCGTCTTGCTGCGGATGCGCTTGGCCAGCTCCAGCTTCATGGCGCCATAGGCGGCGTCGTCCATGCCCAGCGAACCGGCATCCATGCGCAGATGTTTGCCGCCGCAGCCGGTGGGCGCGGCCATGGTCAGCCCGTCGGCGCCTTCGCTGTCGGGCTCGGCGGATATGGCGGCGACGACCTGCCGCTGCAGTATTTCCAGGCGTGCCGTAGCGGGCCAGGCCAATAGCGGCAATATGGCCAGCTGGGCAATCGTCTTCCATTTGCTCATTTATTTTCTCCTGTCGTGGACGCCAACTGCGGTGTTACCGGCCGGAACACCATCTTGCCCCTGGCGTAATGCACGGCCACTTGCACCGTGGACGGTTGCAACTCGCCGCGCTGCACGGCGGGCAGGTAACGCCATTGGCGGGCCGCTCGCAGCCAGGTCTCGTTGATGCGCGTGTGCGCCGGCTGGCTGGCGCTGACCTTTTGCGGCACGCCGGCGGCATCGAACGCAATCGTCAGCGTATTGTCGCCAGCGAGCCGCGTGGGCGTGCCGACCGCGACGTCGTCATACGACAGCGGCGTCAGCGATTCCGCTTCCACCGCTGCCGCGCGCTCTGGCGCCGGCAACGCCTTGAGCAGGCGGCCGGCGATCGCGGTGGCCTCGGCCATGGCGGCTTGCCAGTCCTTGCGGCGCGCAGGCGGCAGATTGAGCGCCAGGATGCTCGCCACGCGCTCCATGCGCTGGTCCACTTGCTCTTGCGTGGCGCCATCGGCGTGGCTGCGTGCAATCACCAGCCCCAGCGCCGCCTGGTTGACGGCGGATGCGCCCTGCATGCGGCGCACCGACGAGGCCGCCAGGCCCAGCCAGGCGGCGCCATCGGTGGGCCTGGCCCAGATGGCCTGCTCAAAATACTGGCGCGCGGCCAGCGCTTCGTTGGCGGCCAGGTACATGCGGCCCAGCACGGACGCCACCATATAGTCGCGCGGATCCTCCAGCAACTGATCGCTGTAGGCGTCGGCCAGTTGTTCGTCCATGTCGGCGGAAAAAATCGAGGTTTCCATCATGCTGCGGCGCATGCGCGCCCTGGCCCCATCATTGCCCTTGTCGTCGGGCTGCATGCGGTACAACATGCGCAAACCCAGCAATACGTCATCGTCGCGTTGCTGTCCCAATGTACGGTCCAGCGCGCGGATGGCGACGCGCGCGGCCGATGGATCCGCGCCCTTCCCGGCCTTGCCGCGACGCTGCCAGTCCAGCAGCCGTATCGAGCTGTCGGTCTGCACCGGTGCCGCCGCCGTGTCCGCAGGTGCTTGCGTGGCAGCGTTACGCGAGGTGGTAAACATGCTGAAGGCAAACATCGACAGCGCAATCAGCAGCACCAGCAGGGTCCAGTTCCTGCCCGACAGGCCGAAGGCTGGCCGTGGCGGGCGTGGCACCGGACCGAACGAGGCGCGCGGCGTCAGCGGCACACCCTGATAGGCATACGGCGCGACCGCCGGCGCCTGTGCTTGCAGCTTCAGCTGCGCGGCCTGGGCGTCAGCCGCGGCCTGGGCAATGGCGTCCACGCGCGCACAGGCGGCGCAGGCGAAACCGGCAAAATGCTGGTGCGCGGCATTGGCCTGGCACACCAGCAGCGCGTTGGCCGACGGATCGGGGTGGCGCAGCGCATAGCGGCGCAGCAAGGCCATCCAGTCCAGCGCTGTCGGCCGCGACTGCGGCGGGCCGGCGAACGCGCGGTCGAACAGGGTGCGCAGTTCGGCCGGCATCAGGGCGTGGCCGCTGGTGACATTCGGCGCGATCTGCTGGTGCGGCGTGACGCCATGGGCATAATAGCCATCGCGGATGCGCGCCGCGATATCGGTCGGCGCCAGCGCACCGCTCACGCGGCCGCTGTAGGGATGGATGCCAAAATTGAGGAGCTGGAAGATCACCACGGCCAGCGCAAAACGGTCTTGCGCCGCCTCGTCGCCCGTCGGCAGGCCCGAGCGCTGGCATTCCGGGGCCAGGTAGTCGGCGGTGACCTGTTCGGCGCGGTAACGCTCGTTTTTGCCCCGGATGCTGAAACCATCGCAATCGAGCATGGCAATCGTCAGGGAATCGCGATAGAAGCGCAGATTGACCGGTTTCAGGTCGATCACATAATGCTGCTGCTGGTGCAGCGCCGCCAGCACGCCGGCCAGGTTGGCCGCCAGGGTCACCTTCGGTCCCAGGCCGGTCGGCAAACCGGCCGCGCGCGCCTGGCGCTCCTGCAATATCTGCTCCAGCTCGGCAGTTTCCGCCATGTCCAGCAGGGGCATCACGAAACCGCGAAAACCGCCCTGGCTGTCGCGCGCGGCCGCTTGCGGCCAGGCGATCTGCACGTAGCGCCGGCCATTTTCCAGATGGTCGGGCAACTCGGGCGTCAAGGCCAGCATGGCTTCGAGCTTGCGCCGGCTGGCCACCATGTCCAGCTGCGGATGATAGATCTTCGCCACCTGCGCCGGCGAACCCGGCAGCATATACACGCTGCCGGCGCCGCCGCTCTTGATCAGCTTGCCAAGCTGCAGGCTGCGCCCGTCGGCCAGCGCGATGGTGTCGCCCGGCTTCATGGCGCGCTCGCCGCTGCCGGCACTGGCGCCGGCACGACACTGAAACTGCTGTTGCCGTCGCGGTAGCGCGCCAGCACCTCGACCGACGACGGTTGCAGCCGGCCATTGCTGATGGACGGCACATAGCGCCATTTTTTTGCCTGCTCCAGCCAGGCCTGGTTCAGCTGCGTGGGCGCGGCCGGGCTGGAACTGATGTGCTGTGGCACGCCAGCCGGGTTGAAAACGATCGTCAGGCGCGTCTCGCTGGCCGGCTGGACGGCGCCACTGTCGTTGTGGGCGATCGCGCGCAAGGAGTCGGGCGCCACGCTGGCGGGCCGGTCGGCCAGCGGCGGCAGGCTGGCCAGCCGTTGCGCCAGCGCCCGGGCGTTGCCCATGACCGCCTGCCAGTCTTTCCGCGCCTGCGGCGGCATGCTCATGGCCAGCATCATGACGGCGCGCTCGATGCGTTTGGCGCCATCGTCGGGCTCGTTGGTGTCCGGATAGCGCTGCGCCGTCAGCAGGCCCAGCGCGGCCAGCCTTGCCGCCTGCTCGCTGTCGTTGCCGCGCATGGCGGTGGCGGCCAGGCCCAGATAGGCCACGCCATCGGTCGGCTGGGCCCAGATCGCCTGCTCGAAATACTGGGCGGCGGCCAGCGGTTCGCCGGCGGACAGGTGCATGCGGCCCAGGGCCGACGCCACCATGAAGTCACGCGGCTGGGCGATCAGCTGGTCGCGGAACTTGTCCGCTTCACCCTTTTTCATGGCCGGCGCCCAGACCGACATTTCCATCATGGTGCGGCGCAGCCTGGCCAGGCTCGGGTCGCTGCGGCCGTTCTCCTGCTGCGTGCCGTGCAGCAGTTGCAGCCCCTGCTGCATATCGGCACCGCGCTGCTCGGCCACTGCCCGGTCCAGCGCGCGCAGGCTGGCGCGCGCGTCCGACGGCAGCGTCACGGTCTTGCCGCGGTCACGCCACTCCAGCACATCGCGCGCGGCCTTGTTGTTGGACTGTGCCGGGCCGGTAGTCATGGACGCCCGCGGCGTAGGCTCGGCGACATAGAGCACCATGCCGATCAGGAAAAAAAACAGCAGGGTCATGATGACGGCCCAGCTATTTTTCGACAGGCCCAGGGCGCCGGGGGCGCCCTGGGCCTGTGCCACCGCCGTACGCCGTGCCGCTTGCGCGCGCGGCGCTTGCGCCTGCAGCTGTTTCTGTGCCTTCTGCGCGGCCGTGGCCGCCGCCGCGATCGCCTGCTCGCGCGCGCAGGCGGCGCAGCCAAAGCCGGCAAAATGCTGGTGTTCGGCATTGCGCTTGCACACAACGATGCGGCTGGCGCCAGGCGCGCCGCCACGCAGGGCCAGCGCGCGCAGCAGCTCGGCCCAGTCGCTGGCCGACGGCCGGTCGGGGTTATTGCTGGTAAAGGCGCGGTCAAAAAAGGCGCGCAGCTCCGCCGGCATCAGCGCATGGCCGCTGGTCACGTTCGGCGCGATCGCCTTGTGGCGCTGGACGCCATAGGCGTAATAGCCATCGCGGATGCGCGCCGGGATGTCGGTCGGCACCTGGCGGCCTGCGGGCTGGCCGCTGTAGGGATGGATGCCAAAATTGAGGAGCTGGAAGATCACCACGGCCAGCGCAAAACGGTCCTGCGCCGGTTCCGCCCCCGCCCGCATGCCCTTGTGCTGGAATTCCGGCGCCAGGTAGTCGGCGGTAAACTGCTCGGCGCGATACCGCTCGCCCTGGCCCTGGATGCTGAAGCCATCGCAGTCGAGCATGGCAATCGTCAGCGTATCGCGGTAGAAGCGCAGGTTGACCGGTTTCAGGTCGACCACATAATGCCGCTGCTGGTGCAGCGCCGCCAGCACGCCCGCCAGGTTGGCGGCCAGGGTGACCTTCGGCCCCAGCCCCACCGGCAAGCCGGCCGCGCGCGCCTGGCGCTCCAGCAGCACTTCTTCCAGCTCGGCCGTGTGCGCCATGTCCAGCAAGGGCATCACAAAGCCGAGAAAACCGCCCTGTTTGTCGTGCACGGACGCCTGCGGCCAGGCGATCTGCACATAACGCCGGCCGTTTTCGAGCCGGTCGGGCAAGTCGGGGGTCAGCGCCAGCATGGCGTCGATCTTGCGCCGGCTGGTATTGCTATCGAGGTGAGGGTGATACAGCTTGGCCACTTGCGCGGGTGAACCCGGCAGCAGATACACGCTGCCGGCGCCGCCACTCTTGATCAGTTTGCCCAGCACCAGGCTGCGCGCGCCATCGAGCCAGATCGTATCGCCCTGCCCCGCCGCTTTCTTTGCCAGCTTGCTGCCCTTCATGCGCGCATGGCCAGGAGCAAGGTCTTGTCGTCGCCGGTGATCTGATGCGTGCGCGGGTCCGCCAGGGTATGGGCCAGCGCTTCTTCACCCAGGGTGATGTCGTCCATGCAGCTCAGGTAATTTTGCACCGCGCCCATGAACGGCGCGTACAGCGAGGCGTTGTTCTTGCTCATCGCAAACGGCATGCAGCCGTCGCTCATCAGCACCAGGCCGCGCACGCCGCGCGGTATCGGCAGCAATCGCAGCTGGTCGCGCCAGCGTTCGCCGCTGATAAAGTAGGTTTCATTGGCGTATTCGCCATTGGCCGGCAGCGAAATGACTTCGCCGCCCTGGTCCAGCTGCGCCACGCCCACGCCGTCACCGAGGTGAAAGAACACGCCCACGGACGGCCCCATTACCACGCCCACCACCGTGGTGGCGTAGTCGTCGAGCACGGCGCCGTGATTGTCGGCCAGCGCCTCGAGTTCACCACGCACTTGCGCCATGGCGCCAGCGAGCGCGCCATCGTGCAGCGCTTCGATGCTGGCGCCCTGGCGCAGCTGCTGCGCCAGGGCCTGCGCCAGGGTGCCGGCGACAAATTGCGCCCCCAGTTCGCTATGCCGCGCGGAACCGGCGCCATCGCAGACGACAGCCACCAGCGAGCCGCCCACCTGCACATGCGCATGCGCGTCCTGGCAAGGGATGCCCTTGTCCAGGTGCGACTTGCCCGTGACGCAGGCGCCAAACACGCGCCAGCCATTTTCCATGTGATCGGTTGCCGCCATCTCAGGTAGGCACCACCGACCAGCCATCGGTCGACGCCAGCTGCGCCTGCGCGCCCGGGCGCGACTGAGACACTACCTGCATGCTGGCGCTGAGCCACAGGAACAGCTCGCGGAACTGCAAGCCCTTCAGCTGCTTGACGCCGCGTTCGCCACGGCTGGAAAACTGCCCCAACATGTCGAGATTGGCGCCTTCGCCGACGGCAATCGGGAAAATCGCCACCTTGTTGGCCTGCTCGGCGGCACGCGCCTGCTCCGCGCCCGCCTGCCAGCGGTCGGTCGGCTCGCCGTCGGACATCAAAAACAGCCACGGCCGCGTATAGGCCACGCCAGCCTGGCGGAAGCGCTGCTTTTCCTGCTCGATCTCGGCCAGCGCCAGCTCGACAGCCGCACCGGTCGGCGTGGTGCCGTCCGCCTCCAGGCGCGGCGCTGTGAAGTCCATCGCGTCGCACCAGTTGCGGGCCACCTGCGCGTTGTCGTAGCCGCCATACTGGATCACCAGGATGCGCACGCGCTTGGCGGCGATCACGTCGGCTTTCAGTTCCTGCTCCAGCAGCGCCAGGCCCTCGTTCAACAGCGCGACGGGCTCACCCGCCATGCTGCCGGAGCAATCGAGCACCAGCACCAGTGGCGTGCGTTGTTCGGTATTGTCGACCAGGGCGACATCGGGAATCATTATGGGAGTCATAGGCTCGGAAAAATGTAAAATCAATCACGGTGCAAATATTACATGACGATAGCATTTCTTGGGCGCATGATTTCAAATTGGCAACGTATCGCTACGCTTTTAATGCCAGTTGGAAATGAACCTGCCATGCGCCAGCTCAACGGCAAGCTTGAAGTTGCACACGACGACGGCAAAGCGAACATGCTTCCATAGCCATTGGACCGGCAATGATGGTCCCAACGAGCGGGAGTCGACAGCATGCAAAAATCATTTATCGTTTTATCCATATCTGGGAGCATCCTGGCTATCAGCAGCATCCTGGATATGCTGTCGGGATTATTGAACTTGCAGCATTTTCATCGACTTGATGGCTATATCGGCATCCTTAGCAGAATCGCGTTTTACCTGTCGTTCCTCAGCTTTTGTTCGCACGTCTACGCCGTCATGAGCAAGCACCGCTGGACTTCCGCAGAAACAAAAAGCCAGCATCTGCCACGTCCTCCCGAAGAAATCATTGGCATCGGGATCAGCTGCATCGTTGCCTTCTTTTTCACATTTGCAATTGCAAGACAACAACTACATTTGGCAAACGCCGTAATCATCTACGGCCTGTTCCTGTTCACCTCGGCCTTGCTGATACAACCTTCGGGCAAAGGCTGGAAAGGAAACCTGGTCAACGCCATCTGGCCGGCCATGTTTTTCCTGCTTGCCGCCGTGCTACAACTGCCCTGGGCACCAGTCTTCCAAAGACTGTTTGGCAATGAGCATCTGGCTGAATACTTCGATGCGAAATTCACGTTTCTGCTGTTAGGCGCGAGCATTTGCACGGCCTTGATTGCGATACCGGGCATTATGCTGGCAAATCTGATAAAAAAGGCAATGACACGTTTCGCAATCTCCTTGACTGGAGGGGCTTGGCAGGAATCAGATTCGATCAGAAGACATATCCACTGGCCTTTAGCCGTACTGGCGATCGCCACTACGACAATATTAAGCTGAGTTGGTACAGCGGGTGGCCACGCCATTGCCATCCAGGGAAGCGACCGCAATAATCAGCCGCACCAGCAGGCGCGACGCTTCCACCTTCATCTTGCCCAGCGCCTGATAAGCCTTGGCCTCGCCGATATCCTTGCCGAACTCCAGCCTTCGACATGCCTTTCCGGGCCGCGGAAGACCGTGGATCACGTTGCTTGACGCGAATATTTGATCTATTGTGATCATCTGCCAGATTCACCCGATGGTAGCGCCATGGCAAGCTTTTTGACGGAAGCACAGCAAACACTGGTTGGCCGGCTCTACGATTGCGCGCTGGACGACTCGCTTTGGCGCGCCCTGTGCGCAGACCTGGCCGACCTGTTTGGCGGCGCCAGCGACGCCATCGTGATACTTGAAAACGCCGATGGCGCGCATCTGTTCAGTTCCACGCGCAACTTCGACGAGGACGCCGTGCGCGCCTACGAGGCCTACTACTGGCAGCACGACATCTGGGCCGCCTGGGCGCGCCGGCTGGGCGTATCGAGAGTCCATCGCAGCGCCGAGCATGTGCGCGACCAGGAGCTGATGAGCACCGAATTCTATGCTTACTTCTGCCGTCCGCGCGACCTGTTCCACGTGATCGGCGCCATCGTGCCGATCACGCCCGGCGAAGTGGCCTTGCTGGGTGTGCACCGGCAGCGCGCCCAAGGCCAGTTTTCGCAAGGCGCGCTGCTGCAAGCCCAATTACAGGAACTGCTGCCGCACTTGCAGCGTGCCTTGCAGATACGTTCGCGCCTGGCGCACAGCAGCATGGCCGAGCGCTACAGCCGCGCCGCGCTCGACGCACTTGACACGGCCGTACTGCTGCTCGACACCCGTCTCGACGTGCTGTACGCGAACGCCAGGGCGCTGGACTTGTTCGGTCCCGACCCGCCACGCGGCCTGCAGTGCCTGGCAGGCGCCGACGCGCGCTGGCGCATGCCGCCGCAATTGGCGTGCGCCGTGCGCCAGGCCATCGGCGCCAATGCGGCAGCCGGCCGCGACGCGGTGCAGCCGGTGGCGCAGGCGCTGCGACTGCCGCGCGCCGGTGGCCCTGACCTGTATCTGAACGTTGCGCCGTTCCACCCGCCACAAGGCGCATGCGCCGACCAGCGCTGCGCCATCGTGCTGGCGCGCGAAGCCCGAGCAGCCGGCATCTGCGCACAGGCGCTGCAGCAACTGTTCGCGCTGACGCCAGCCGAAGCGCAGGTAGGCCAGGCGCTGGCGCAAGGCGCCGGCATCGATGCCATCGCCGCCGCCGGCGGCGTATCGGTCAATACCGTCAAGACCCATTTGCATCACATCTACGGCAAAACCGGCGCCGCGCGCCAGGGCGAGCTGATCGCCCTGCTACACCAATGCGCGGGCGGCATCGGCGCTGCACAGCCGCCTGCGCGGTGACTGGCGCTGACGCCCTGCCGCACCCGTGCCTCGCCGGCGGTTACGGCCTCGTGCATCAGGCTTGATTGTTTTCCTGTACCTCCTTCGAATGGATGATGCGACGCGGTCATGGCCTGCCTAGACTGCATCCACCTCCTGCATGCCTTGCTTTCAAGACAACGCATCAGAGGCCATTCGTTCAAGCCACATTCCGTTACGGAATACCAACCTGGAGAGTACACATCATGAAAACCCTGTTAGCAAGCGCCATCCTTGCCCTCGCCACCTGCACCGCCGCCACCGCGCAAATGCTGCCCGACAGCCAGCGCGTGGTAGTGCCCGGCAACTCGCTCAGCATCGACCTGCCGGCCCGGCAGCATCACATGATGCGCGAAGACTTCAAACAATTTTCCGGCAGCTACGATCTGTCGAACGGCGACACACTGGAACTGCGGCGCGCCGGCGGCTTCATGTATGCGCGCATCGGCAATCAGCAGGAACACCAGATCGTCGCCACCGGCCGCAATGCATTCGTCGCGCTCGACCGTCAGCTGAAAGTGCGCATCGACCATAAAGACGACGGCACGGTGGGCGGGGAACTGGTGATGGTGGTGCCGTCGCAGCAACTGGCCGACGGCAGCGTGACACAGGAGCGCATCGCCGCCATGAACTTCCCCGGCAAATAGAAACCGCCACAGGTCGCGCCGCTTGCCTATGCCAGGCAAGCGGCAGCGTGGCCCGCATGGCATTCGACCTCAAGCATCCAACATGAAAAATGGTTTGATTTACGCTATCGTCATCGCCTCCTCCACCCTGGCCACGGCGCAAGTGCTGCCGCCGGATCGCAGCGTGTCCGTGCCGGCCCGGTCGCTGCGCATCACCGCGCCGGACCAGCCACGCTACATCAGCGCCGAGAAATTCAAATCGTACGCCGGCCAATACGCGCTGGCCAACGGCCAGACCCTGCGCCAGCGGCCAAACCCTGCGCCAGCGGCGGCGCCATGTACGCCAGGATCGGCAAGCAGGAAGAGCATCGCATCGTCGGCGCCGGCAAGAACGTCTTCGTGGCCCTCAACCGCAAGCTCAAGCTGCGCATCGAACACCGCCGCGACGGCAGCATCAAGGGAGAACTGGTGATGGTGGTGCCGGGCCGCGTACCGCCCGACGGCAGCATCGGCGGTGAAGAAGTGGCGGCGCTGCAGTTTCCGCAGAGGTAACATGCGCCGCCCCATGTAACAACAGCGCGGGCCGGCCGTGCCACGCGGCAGGGATCAGCCGGCGCCTGCAAGCATGGCTTACTGCAGTTCGAACTCGGCCGGATTCAGATTGAGTTCCTTGGCAATCTTGCTGGCCACCCGCTGCTCATTCCCATCGAAATTGCCATCCGACGACGCCACCGCAATAATCATCCGCACCAGCAGGCGCGACGCTTCCACGTTCGACTTCATCTTGCCCAGCGCCTGGTAAGCCTTGGCCTCGCCGATATCCTTGTCGAACTCCAGCTGGCTGACAAAGTCCTGGAAAGCCTTGATCACATCGGTGGTGGTAAACACCGACAGCGCCTCATTGCTCTCGATGAACTTGACCATCTTCTGCTTCTCTTCCGCACTGACACTGCCATCCGCCATGGCGATCAGGGCCGAGCCAGCCATCGCGGCGTTCAGGAAATCCTTGTTCTTGTACTTCAGCGCTTCGGTCTTCAGTTCACTTGCCTTGGTCTTCAGTTTGGACAGAAAGGAATCGAAACTCATAGGGGATCTCCGGGTTGGTTGGGTTTGAGCAGCGATGAACACTACCACTGGTTGCTAGCTGGGGGCGCTAGCTTGAAATACAAGCAAGCCGCGCACTGAAGTGACAGTTACAGGCCGCGTATATCCATGCGCAATATGTTTGGATAGACACTCTGGACATCAACCGATATTTCCCTGTCATTGGGCAAGAAAAAAGCCGCTGTTTTGCAACAGCGGCTTTTCATTTTTCGGCACTGGCAGCACGTTGCAATAAAGTGCTACCTTGCGAACAACTATATCACCCCACAAACTTCCGTGCATTCCTGAACATGCGCATCCACGGCGAATCCTCACCCCACGCCTCAGGATGATACGACTGCTGGACTGAACGGAACACCCGCTCCGCATGCGGCATTAACACTGTAAAGCGGCCGTCCGCCGTGGTCACCGATGTAATACCCTCTGGCGAGCCGTTCGGGTTGTACGGGTACGCCTCCGTCGCCGCGCCCTGGTTGTCGACAAAGCGCATGGCTTTGCTGACTTGGGTGATGTCGCCGGTTTGCGAGAAGTCGGCATAGCCTTCGCCGTGGGCAATCGCGATGCCGGCTTGCGTGCCGGCCATGCCGTTGAAGAAGATCGATGGCGAGTCCATCACCTCGACCATGGCAAAGCGGCCTTCGAATTTCTCCGACTTGTTGCGCGTGAACTTGGGCCAGGCGTGGGCGCCGGGGATGATCGATTTCAAATTGCTCATCATCTGGCAGCCGTTGCAGATACCGAGGCCGAAGCTGTCGCTGCGGGCGAAGAAGCGCGCGAACTGGTCGGCCAGGCTGGCGTTGAACAAAATGGTTTTTGCCCAGCCTTCGCCGGCGCCCAGCACGTCGCCGTACGAGAAGCCGCCGACCGCAATCACGCCCTGGAAGTCGTCCAGTTTCACTCGGCCGGCGATCAGGTCGCTCATGTGCACGTCGACGGCCACAAAGCCTGCCTGGTGCATCACGTACGCCGTTTCGATATGCGAGTTGACCCCCTGCTCGCGCAGGATGGCCACGCGCGGGCGCACGCCGGTGGCGATGAACGGCGCGGCGATGTTCTCGTTCTGGTCGAACGTGACGACAGGCAGCATGCCCGGGTCCTGCACGTCCAGCAGGCGGTCGTACTCGGCGTCGGCGCAGGCCGGGTTGTCGCGCAGGCGGGCGATGCGCCAGCTCGTTTCGCTCCACAGGCGGTGCAGTTGCGCGCGCGGCTGGGTGTAGACAAGCTTGGCGTCGCGCGTGAATTCGATTACGTCGCGGTCGTTCAATTTGCCGATGATATGGCTGCAGGCGCCCAGGTTGAAGGTACGCAGCACGTCCATGACGATGGATTTTTCTTCGGCACGCACTTGAATGACGGCGCCCAGCTCTTCGCTGAACAAGGCGCGCAGGGTCAGTTCGTTGCGGCGCTCGGCCACCTGGCCGGTCCAGTTCTTGGCGTCGCCCCAGTCGCTGGCGTGTTCGCTTTCCATGGTCAGCATGTCCAGATTCACCGACATGCCGGTGTGGCCGGCGAACGCCATTTCCGCCAGGGTGGCGTACAGCCCGCCGTCCGAACGGTCGTGGTAGGCCAGCAGCTTGCCGTCGCTATTCAATTGCTGGATGGCGGTGAAGAAGGCTTTCAGGTCTTCCGCGCTGTCGACGTCCGGCGTGGCATTGCCCAGCTGGCCCATGACTTGCGCCAGTGCCGAAGCGCCGAGGCGGTTCTTGCCGCGGCCCAGGTCGATCAAGATCAGGGAAGTTTCGCCGGCATCGGTTTTCAGCTGTGGCGTCAAGGACTTGCGCACGTCGGTGACCGGCGCGAACGAGGAGACGATCAACGACACCGGCGACGTGACCGACTTGGCAGCACCATTGTCTTCGTCTTTCCAGGTGGTGCGCATCGACAGCGAATCCTTGCCGACCGGGATGCTGATGCCCAGCGCCGGGCACAGTTCCATGCCGACCGCTTTGACCGTGTCGTACAGGGCCGCGTCCTGGCCCGGCTGGCCGCAGGCGGCCATCCAGTTGGCGGACAGTTTGATGTCGGAGATGTCGCCAATCGCGGCGGCGGCGATATTGGTGACGGCTTCGCCGACGGCCATGCGGCCCGAAGCCGCCGCGTCGATCACGGCCAGCGGCGTGCGCTCGCCCATCGCCATCGCTTCGCCCAGATAACCCTCGAAGCTCATGGTGGTGACGGCGCAATCGGCCACCGGCACCTGCCACGGGCCCACCATCTGGTCGCGCACGGTCATGCCGCCCACGCTGCGGTCACCGATGGTGATCAGGAAGGATTTGTCGGCCACGGTCGGCAGCAGCAGCACTTTTTGCGCCACGTCGGCCAGGTCCATGCCGGTCAGGTCAATCGCCGGGAAGTCGTTGGCCACGTGGACCACGTCGCGCTGCATCTTCGGCGGTTTGCCCAGCAGCACGTCCATCGGCATGTCGACCGGCTCGTTGCCCAGTTCCGTGTCGATCAGCTTCAGCTGACGCTCTTCGGTGGCCACGCCGACGGCGGCGAACAGACAGCGTTCGCGTTCGCACATGGCTTTGAACAGTGGCAGGCTTTCCGGGGCGATCGCCAGCACATAGCGTTCCTGCGACTCGTTGCTCCAGATTTCCTTCGGCGCCATGCCCGATTCTTCCAGCGGCACTTTGCGCAGGTCGAAAATCGCGCCGCGCTTGGCGTCGTTGGTGATTTCCGGGAAAGCGTTCGACAAGCCGCCCGCGCCCACATCGTGGATCGAGATAATCGGATTGTCGGGACCCATCTGCCAGCAGGCGTTGATCACTTCCTGGGCGCGGCGTTCCATTTCCGGGTTGCCGCGCTGGACCGAATCAAAATCCAGGTCGGCCGTGTTGCTGCCGGTGGTCATCGACGAGGCGGCGCTGCCGCCCATGCCGATGCGCATGCCGGGGCCGCCCAGCTGCACCAGCAGGCTGCCGACCGGGATATCGTTTTTATGCGTGTGCTGCGCCGAGATATTGCCGATGCCGCCGGCGATCATGATCGGCTTGTGGTAGCCGAACACCGCATCTTTGTCCACGCCGACGTTCTGCTCATAGGTACGGAAGTAGCCCCCCAAGACCGGGCGGCCGAATTCGTTCGAGAACGCGGCGCCGCCCAGCGGGCCGTCGATCATGATCTGCAGTGGCGAAGCAATGCGCTCGGGCTTGCCGTACTGCGCCGCTTCCTGGCGGCCGGCCAGCGGCGCGGTCACGGAAGCTGCGCTTTCCCAGCTGCGCACGGCGCCCGGCAGCGACAAATTCGAGACCGTGAAACCGGTCAGGCCGGCCTTCGGCTTGGCGCCGCGGCCGGTCGCGCCTTCGTCGCGGATCTCGCCGCCGGCGCCGGTCGAGGCGCCGGGGAATGGCGAAATGGCGGTCGGGTGGTTGTGCGTTTCCACCTTCATCAGCGTATGCGTCAGTTCTTCCGAGGCGGCATATTCGTGGCCTTCGCCGCGCGGGTAGAAGCGCGAGACGGTGGCGCCTTCCATGATGGACGAGTTGTCGCTGTAGGCAACCACCGTGCCTTTCGGCTGCAGTTCGTGGGTGTTCTTGATCATGCCGAACAGCGACTTGGCTTGCGCCACGCCGTCGATGGTCCAGTCGGCGTTGAAGATCTTGTGGCGGCAATGCTCGCTGTTCGCCTGCGCGAACATCATCAGTTCGACGTCGGTCGGGTTGCGGCCAGCCTTGGTAAAGGCGGCGTCCAGGTAGTCGATTTCGTCTTCCGACATGGCCAGGCCCAGCTCCACGTTGGCCGTTTCCAGCGCGGCCTTGCCCTGCCCCAGCAGATCGATCGATTCCAGCGGGCGCGCTTCCAGGGTGCGGAACAGATCCTGCGCCTGGTCGGCGCTGCGCAGCACCGATTCGGTCATGCGGTCGTGCAGCAGGTCGGCCACGGCCTGAATCTGTTCTGCCGCCAGCTTGCCGGCGCCGATCACGCTGCCCAGGATGCCCGACTTCAGGCTGATGCGGAAGGCGACGCCGCGCTCGACGCGCCTGATGTGCGCCATGCCGCAGTTATGGGCGATGTCGGTGGCTTTCGAGGCCCACGGCGAGATCGTGCCGAAACGCGGGATGACGAAGAACTCTTCGACACCGCCATCGGTATTGTCAGGCTGCGCCGGCTCGCCGTAGGTCAGCAAGGCGCCCAGGCGCGTGCTGTCGTCGGCGGACAAGGGCGCGCTGGCATCGATGAAATGGACATAGCGTGCTTGCACCGCGACGATGGCAGGCGAGACGGCTTGCAGTTGGGTCAGCAGGCGGTGGCTACGGAAGGCGGACAGGGCATTGGAACCCGGCAGTATCAACATGGTTGGAAGGTGGTTGATGCAGCGTGGCTGCGGGTTAAAGGTAGGTATGACAAGACAAGATCATGGTGTGGCAAATTTCCTTTGCGCGCATTATACCCGTTTTTGCCCCCTCTTTTTGCCCGAAGTTGGCCCGCCGGCACGGCGCGCGCCGATACACGCCAGGTAGTTGGCAAGAAGACGCGGCTTTGCAGTATGCTGATAAAAACGCGGTTGCCACGACCACCTGTTTGCATACCGGCCCCTGGCGGCCGAACGGATGAACGAGAGCTGAACGATGCCGGAAAATAGCAACTTATCTGTCCTCATTGTCGACCCCAACCCCAGCATGCGCGGCAATTTGCACAATATGCTGAACCAGGCGGCCATCAGCAAGGTCGAATACGCGGTCAGCGCCGGCACCGCGATCCGCTTGCTGACCAAGAAATCGTTCGATATCATCCTGTGTGAATACGATCTTGGTAGTGGCACGGAGGCCCAGGACGGCCAGCAACTGCTGGAAGACTTGCGCCACCACGAACTGGTCAAGCCGTGGACCATTTTCATCATGCTGACCTCCGAAGCGATCCACGGCAAGGTGGTCAGCGCCGCCGAATTGTCGCCTTCGGACTACATCCTCAAGCCATTTACGGTCGATGTGCTGAGCGGGCGGATCGCGCGCGCCATCGAGCGGCGCGCCATCTTCCTGCCCGCTTACCAGCTGATGGACAAGGGCGACCTGCAGGGCGCGGTGAAAGCCTGCCTGGCCGCCGAAGCGAAGCATCCGCGCCTGGCCGCCGATTTTGCGCGCCTGCGCGCCGAGCTGCAGCTGTCGCTGGGCCATTGGCAGGACGCGCAACAGATCTACCTTGACATGCTGGCCACGCGGCCGATGGCCTGGGTGCACCTGGGCCTGGCGCGCACCCTGTTCGAGCAGCAGCGCCACGAGGAAGTGGCCGAGGCGCTGGGCGTATTGATCGAACAGAATCCCCGCTTCATGGCCGCCTACGACCTGCTGGCGCAAAACCATGAAGCGATGGGCCAGCAGCTGCAGGCCAAGAAAATCCTTGAAGACGCGGTGACGATTTCGCCGCACGTGGTGCGCCGCCTGCGCCGCCTGGGCGGCATGGCGTTCGAATCGGGCGATATCGGCGCGGCCGAACGGTCCTACAAGCAGGTGGTGATCAAGGCAAAGTATTCGGAATTCCGCGACCCGGAAGACCATGTCAACCTGGTGAAAACGCTGGTAAAAAAAGGCGATGCGCCACAAGCCAGTGGCGTGCTGCGCGACATGGAGCGCTCCTTGCGCGGCGGCGCCAATGTGGAAGCGTGCCGCGCCATCTCGGCCGCCATGCTGCATGAACTGGCTGGCAACGACCTGGCGGCCGCCCACGAACTGCAACAGGCCGCCAGCGCCGCCGGCATGGCGCAAGGCTTGTCGACCCGGCTCAAGATCGGCCTGGTGCAAAGCTGCCTGAAAAACAATCTCGACGACGCCGCCGCGGAAGTGATGATGAAGATGGTCAACGAGACCGACAGTAGCGTCAGCATGGAACAGGCGGTGGACGTGTTTGAAAAGGCCGGCCGCCACGACCTGGCCAAGGGCCTGGGCCAGCAGATCAAAAACCAGGTGCAGGAACTGCTGGAAGACGCGGCCGGCAAGACCGAAAGCGGCGAATTCAAGGGCGCCGTCTTCATGCTGCGCCAGGCCCTGCGACGCACGCCGGGCAATATGCCGGTGCTGTTCGCCTCGGTCGAGGCGATCCTGCGCCAGTTGAACATGCTGGGCTGGGAGCCGGTGCTGGCCGAGCAATTGGTCGAGCAGCTGCGGGTGATCCGCAAGATCGACCCCACGCATCCGAAACTCGAATCGCTGAAGAATCAGTATGAGGCCACGCAGCACAAATACGGCATCGCTACCTGATCCTGACGGCCAGGCATGCGCTGAAATTCATGCAATTTGTGGAATTTGATTTATTTCACTCAAATAGGTATGATAGGCATTTCTCTGTCTGAATTGCCACTCATGCAAAGCGCTGACGTCTGTACCACGCAAAAAGCCGCCGAAATTCTCGGCATCTCGGTCACCTCGGTTCAACAACTGGTCGAGGCGGGCGTGATCGAAGCCTGGAAGACCAAGGGCGGACACCGCCGCATCCCGCTGGCGGCGGTCCATGCCTATCGGGGCGCGCCCGCGCCGGATGCGGGTGGCCAGTCGCGCCAGGCTGCCAACGCCGTTCCGGCCATCCTGGTCATCGAAGACAATCCGATGCAGCGCCAGTTGTACGACAAGCAGATCAATTCCTGGGGCCTGCAGGCCAGTTTGCGCTTTTGTGAAAATGGCTACCAGGCGCTGATCGAGATCACCCGCCACAAGCCCGACATCCTGCTGGCCGACATCGTCATGGAGGGCATCGATGGCTATGAAGTCATCCGTACCATCATGCGCGACCCGCAGCTGGCCGAAATGCATATCGCCATGCTGTCGAGCCTGACACCGGACGACCTGGCCGAACGCGGTGGCATTCCGTCCGGCGTGGTGTTCTTTTCCAAGCCGGTCAACTACGACGAATTGCGCGGCTATCTGCGCGCCTGCTGCGCCAGCCACGCACGACGCGTGGCGCCAGGCGCCTGATTCGCCGCCTGCCCCGCAGCACCATGAGCCAGCCCTACCTGATGATCGATCCGCCAGTGTTGCTCGCTGCCACCGGCGGCGACCTGGAGCTGTTCCGCAGCCTGTCGCAAACCTTCCTCGACACCGCGCCGGCGCTGCTGGCAAAGCTGGAACAAAGCGCCAGCGCCGGCAACCTGCCGTCCTTCATGCATGCCTGCCATACCCTGCGCGGCACCACCGTGCTGCTGGGCGGGCACGAACTGAGCGCGCTGCTGGCCGGACTGGAACGCCAGGCGCGGCTTGGCGAGCCGCCCGCTGCGGCGCCATTGCGGCAGGTGGCGCGCCTGTTCGCGCTGACCTGTGACGAAGTGCGGCTGAGCATCGCCAACGGCCAAAACGACCGATGAAGGCCGTTGCCGGCATCGGCCCATCGCTGCGCCGTCTTGCTGGCAGCTATCGTCCGCGCACCACGCTGGCCTTGATCGGCGCCGTGCTGATCGGCGCGCTGGCCGTGCGCAGCGTGGCCTCGGCCTGGGTGCTGCGACAGGAAGCGGTCGATGACTGGCGCCGCGACCTGAGCAATCTGTCGCTGCTGATGGCGGAAAACACGGCGCAAAGCATGACCTCGGCAAGCCTGGTGCTCGACAGCGTGGCCGCCGAAGTGGCCGCTGGCGCGCCGCCGGGCGTGCCGGCGCTGGTGGCGGCCTACGCCACTTTACCAACGCACCAGATGCTGCTTCACAAGATCAGCGGCGCGCCGCAGATCGACGTGGCCAGCATCGTCGGCGCCGACGGCACGCTGGTCGCCTCCACGCGCGCCTATCCGGCGCCGCCGGTCAACCTGGCCGAGCGCGACTATGTCGCCTACCACCGCGAGCACCGCGACGCCGGCCAGCATGTGAGCGCGCCGGTGCAGAACAAGGTCAACGGCAAGTGGACGTTTTACCTGAGCCGGCGCATCGACGGCGCCGGCGGCCAGTTCATCGGCGTGGCGCTGGTCGGCCTTTCCTGCGATTTTTTCAGCGATTTCTTTCGCCGCACCAGCATCGGCGAATCGGCCGCAGTCTCGCTGTACCGCAAGGACTACACCCTGCTGGCGCGCTGGCCGGCCGCGCCGCGACAGATGGGCAGGCAGAACCTGGGCGGCACCACGCACAGCATCATCGGACCAGGCGCCGACCATGGCGTGCTGGAAACGCGCGGACCGCGGGCGGCCGACGACGGCAAGCCGGTGCACCGCCTGGGCGCCGCGCGCGTGGTGCGCGACCATCCCTTGCTGGTCAATGTGACCGTCACCGAACAGGTGTTCCTGGCCGACTGGCGGCGCATGTTGCGCGCAATGGGCGGCTCGATGGTGCTGAGCCTGGCCGCGCTGTCGGTGGCGCTATGGCTGATGGCGCGGCTGCTGCGCCGCCAGGAAAGCGATGCGGCGCTGGCGCGTGCGCTGAAAGCCGAGGCGGAACAGGCCAATGCCGCCAAGTCGCGCTTCCTGGCCCTGATGAGCCACGAGATCCGCACGCCGCTGGGCGGCATCGCCGGCATGGCCGAACTGCTGGCCGACACGCCGCTGGACGACAGCCAGCGCCGTTATGCACGCCATGTCAGCGACGGCGTGCGCGACCTGACGCGCATCGTCAACGATATCCTCGACCTGTCGAAGGTGGAAGCGGGCCAGATGCCGATCATGACCGCGCCGTTCGATCCGCGCGCCCTGGTGCGCGACGTGATCGCGCTGCACCGGCCGCAGGCCGACGCCAAGGGCGTGCAGATCCGTGCCGAGATCGACGCCGCGCTCGCGCCGCTGGCCTGGTCCGACCGCGCCCGCATCGCTCAGGTGCTGGGCAACCTGGTCAGCAACGCGGTCAAGTTCACGCCGGCCGGCCTGGTCACGGTGCGGCTGGCCGGCGCCGTTGAGCAGGGCCGTGCCTGCCTCGATTTTGCCGTCAGCGACAGCGGCATCGGCCTCACGCCGCAGCAGCAGGAGCGCCTGTTCCTGCCCTACTCGCAGGCCGACGACAGCATCAACGGCGCTTACGGCGGCACCGGACTGGGGCTGGCCATCTGCAGGCAGCTGGTCAGCCTGATGGGCGGCGCCATCACTTGCAGCAGCACCATCGGCAGCGGCTCGCGCTTCGCCTTTCGCATCGTCTGCGCCGCCGCGCCCGCCGTCGCTGCCGCCGCCGAGCCAGCCGAGCTTGCCGCCGGCGCCGCGATCACGCCGAGCGCGCCGGCGCACATCCTGCTGGTCGACGACACCGAAATGAACCGGCAACTGGTCACGCTGCAGCTGCGCCGCCATGGCCACCAGATCGATATCGCCGAAGATGGCGCACTGGCGCTGGCGGCGCTGGAGCGCCAGCGCTACGACCTGGTGCTGATGGACTGCATGATGCCGGTGATGGATGGCTACCAGGCTTGCCGCGCACTACGCGAGAAAGAGTCGCGGCTGGGACTGGCGCGCACGCCGGTGATCGCGCTGACGGCCGGCGCCACTGACGATGACCGCCTGCACTGCCTGCAGGCGGGCATGGACGACTATCTGTCCAAGCCGTTCAGTGCCGCCCAGTTGAACGCCGTCATCGCACGCTGGCTGAGTCATGCCTGAACGGCGCGCCACAATCGGCTTTCGCACCTGAATCGCACAGATTTTTTAACGATTAAATTAATTTTAAAAATTAAAATCATTTAATTTGTTTTTTTCATTGCACTTTGTTACACTAGGCTCTTCATTTACCTTGTGTTCCGGAGATGCCATGTGGTCCATCGTCAAACGCCGGAGCTGGGATCGCGTCGATGCACGCATGCTGTTGTGCGCGTTCGTGGTGCTGTTGATGGCGGGCATATGGGGCGCGACACTGCTGCAATTGCGGCAGGCGCGCGACGGCGCCATCGCCGACGCCGAGCGCGAAGTGCGCGGGCTGGCACGGGTGTTCGACGAGCATGCGGTACGCACCATCGAAGCAGCCGATCAGGCCGTCACTTATCTGCGCCACCGCTATAACACGGCCGGCGCCGCGCTCGACATCGCGCAGGACCTCAGGCAGGGCCTGAATCCGGGCAATCTCTACAATTTGTTTACCATCGTCGACGCGCATGGCGACATGGTGCTGTCGAGCCAGCCGTTCAAGCCCACCAACCTGAGCGACCGCGAGCACTTCCGCGTGCATGCACGGCAGGATACCGGCAGCCTGTTCATCAGCAAACCGGTGCTGGGGCGGGTGTCGAAAAAATGGTCGATCCAGATGACCCGGCGCATCAATCACGCCGACGGCGCCTTCAAGGGCGTGGTGGTGGTCTCGATGGACCCGTTTTATTTCACGCGCCTGTATGACGAGGTCGATCTCGGTCAGCGCAGTTCGATCGCCATGATCGGCACCGACGGCGTGGTGCGCGCGCGGCGCGTGGGCAGCGCCAATTCGATCGGCCAGGACATCAGTGGCAGCGCCCTGTTCGGCCGCATGCGGGGACGTGAGCGCGGCAGCTTCGTCGAGCGCAGTCCGGTGGACGGCGTGCTGCGCTACTACGCGTTTGAAAAGATGACCAACTACCCGCTGTACATGCTGGTCGGACTCGACGGCACCGCAGTGCTGGCCGAATACCAGTCACGCCGCAAGCAGTCGCTGCTGCTTGCCGGCATCAGCAGCGCCGCGATCGTGCTGTTTTGCGGTGCGCTGATCCTGCTGATCGGCCGGCTGATCGACAGCCGCCGGCGCGCCATCGCGGCCAGTCTGGCAAAGTCCCGCTTCCTGTCGAACATGTCGCATGAATTGCGGACACCGCTCAATGGCATACTCGGTTTTTCCGAATTGCTGCTCGAACAGCTCGACCAGCCCGCGCAGATCAAATGCGCCGAGGCGGTCGCCGCCAGCGGACGCAAGCTGCTCGGGATGATCGAGGCGGTGCTCGAGCTGAGCGCGCTCGAATCGGGCAAGCAGCAGTTGAGGATCGCCCTGTCGCCGCTCGACGAGCTGCTGGAACAGGCGCTCGCGCCACACCGCGCGCAGGCTGCGGCAAAAGGCGTCGCCCTGGCGCTGTCGCGGCAGGACGGCCTGCCGGCGCTGTTGCCATGTGATCGAAGCAAGCTGGTACGTGTGCTCGACATCCTGCTGGGCAATGCGCTCGAGTTCACCGACGCCGGCCATGTCACGCTCAGGGTGAGCCAGCAAGCCGGCGCCTGCCGCTTCGAGGTGGCCGACAGCGGCGCCGGCATCGCAGCGGAACGGCAAGCGGGCATCTTCGACAAGTTTTCCCAGATCGACGATGCGCCCAGCCGCGCCCGCTCGGGCGCCGGCCTCGGACTGGCCACGGCCGCCCGGCTGGCCATGCTGATGAACACCAGCATCACCTTGCAATCAGCGCCGGGCAAGGGATCGATATTCGGCCTGCAGGTCAAAAATGGCTGAAAGTCAAGCCCAAGCTGATGCTATTTCATGCTGTTCAACAACACTATCAAGTTGCAAGTCGACTGTGTCATTGTTGATAATACGCAAGAGGTATAGCATTGAATGCATGTTAAAAAAACCAGTGACAGGCAGGCGCAGAAGCGTGATGGAATGGCTGGGACTGGCGGCGGCCTTGCTGATGGCAGGCGCGGCGCTGTCCTTGTCACACCTGGCCGAACAGGCGCGCCAGTACCACGCCGAGCGCGAGAGACTGGGCGTGCTGTCGGCCCTGATGGCGAACAACATCGAAGCGGACCTCGCCGCCACCAATGCGGCCCTGGCCGGCATCATCCACGATTATCTCGCAGGCCCCGCGGCCATCGGCCAGGGCGTGGAACTGGCGCGGCGCCTGGACGCGATCGTGGCGGCGATGCCGGGCGTGCGCGCGCTGGCGGTCCTGGACAAATCCGGCCTGGCGACGGCCGCCAGCGCACCGGACGTCATCGGCAAGAATTTTTCCGGCCGCGCTTATTTCCAGGCCTTGCTGCGCACGCCCGACGCCAGCGCCTTGCACGTCGCGGCGCCCTACCGCTCATTCAGGGACGATCTGGTGATCTCGGTGGCGCGCATGGTCACTGGCGCGGCCGGCAATTTTGACGGCGTGGTGGTGGCGACCCTCGATCCCGCCTATTTCAAGGCAAAATTTCATACGGCCATGTATGCGTCCGATGTCTGGGGCGTACTGATGCATGGAGACGGCCGGCAGATTCTCAGTTATCCGCTCAGCGGCGCCGTCGATGGAGACGACCTGGACCGGCCAGGCTCGTTTTTCCGCCGTCATCGCGACAGTGCCCTGCCGGCGAGCATCCTGCGCGGTACGCTGCATGACAACGGCGAGGCGCGCGTGATGGCGATCAACACGGTCAGGCCGGACGCGCTGAAGATGGATCGCGCCCTGATGATCGGCCTGAGCCGCAGCGAAGCGGCGATCGCGGCGCCGCTGCAGCGCCAGGCGTGGACCTGGCTGCTGGCCAGCGGCCTGGTGACGCTGGCCAGCAGCGCACTGTTATACTGGCTGCAGCGGCGACGCGCCTACCATGCGGCCCTGCAAGAGAAGCGCGATGAGGAGCGCCAGGCCCTGCTGGCCATGACCAGCAGCGAAGCGCGCTTTCGCACCCTGATCGAGGATGCGCCACTGGCCATCGCCATCTTGCGCGGCGGCTATTTCCTCTATTCCAACCCGCGCTATCGGGCGCTGCACGGCTACGCGCCGCACGACGACCTGGGCGGCCTGCCGTGGCACAGCATGATCGCGCCACAATCGCGCGCCAGCCTGGCCGCCAGCGCGGCCATGATCGACGCCGATTCGCCCGACGAACAACGTTTCGAAGCGCTGGGCCTGGGCAAGCAGGGCAGCCTGGTACCGGTGTTCAAAACCACCGCCAGGGTGCTGCTGGCCGACGGGCCGGCAACACTGGTGTTTGCCCAGGATATCTCGGCGCAAAAGCATGCGGAGCAGGAAATGCGGCTGGCGCACGACGCGGCCCAGGCCGCCAGCCTTACCAAAGCGCAGTTCCTGGCCAACATGAGCCACGAGATCCGCTCCCCGCTCAATGCCATCCTCGGCATGGCCTGGCTGCTGGAGCGGGCGCGGCTCGACGCCGAAGCGCAGGACATGGTGCGCAAGGTGCGCGCCGCCGGCCAGTCCCTGCTGTCCATCGTCAACGACGTGCTCGACATGTCGAAGATCGAGGCTGGCCACATGCGCATCGAGCAGGCCCCCTTTCGCCTGGCGGACGTCTTGGCCACGGTCGCCGCCGGCATGGCCGTGGCCGCCAATGGCAAGGCGCTGGAATTGCTGATCGACGCGCCGCCGGTCGGCGTGGTGCGGCTGGTCGGCGACGCGCTGCGCTTGGAACAGGTGCTGGTCAACCTGACCGGCAATGCGGTCAAGTTCACCGCCGCCGGCCAGGTCGAACTGCGGATCGCGGTGGCCGACTGCGAGAACGAGCAGGTGCGCTTGCGCTTTTGCGTGCGCGACAGCGGCATCGGCATCGCCGACGACAAGCGCGAGGCCATCTTTTCACCGTTCACGCAAGCGGACGATTCGACCACCCGGCGCTTCGGTGGCACCGGGCTGGGACTGACGATCTGCCGCCAGCTGGTGCAACTGATGGGCGGTGAGCTGAGCGTCGACAGCCAGTTAGGGGCAGGCAGCGCCTTCAGCTTCACGATACCGCTACGCATGCTGCCCGAAGCGCCGGCGGACCTGGATGTGGCGCCGCCCGCGCAGTCCTCCGGGCGCGCCCTGCAGGATGTTTGCGTGCTGGTCGTCGATGACAGCGACATCAACCGTGAGGTGGCGGGCCATATACTGCAGGACCAGGGCGCCCACGCGGTATTCGCCAGCGACGGCAGGCAGGCGCTCGACTGGCTGTGCGCGCACCCGGCGCAAGCCGACATCGTCCTGATGGACGTGCAAATGCCGGTCATGGACGGCATCGAGGCGACGCGGCGGCTGCGCGCCATGCGACAATTCGAGACGCTGCCCATCATCGCGCTGACAGCCGGCGCCTTCCAGGAACAGCGCGCGGTGGCGCTGCGCGCCGGCATGAACGATTTCATCAGCAAACCGTTCGATGTGCCGCTGGCTATTGCCCTGATCGCCCGGCTGCACCGGTGCCACGGCGGCGCGGCGCCCGCCATGGCGCCGCCACCGGCGCAGAACAGCCCCGAGGCGCCACAGCCCGCCGCGGCCGGCGCGGCGCTCGATCCGGTACGCGGCATGGCGCAATGGCTGGACGAGGCGCCCTACCGCCATCATCTCGGACGCTTCGGCACCAGTCATGCCGACAGCGCCTCGCGCATGCGCCAGCAGCTCGGCGCCGGCGACACCGGCGCCATGCTGGCGCTGGCGCACGCCTTGTCCGGCATCGCCGCCAACCTGGCGCTGCCAGGCGTCGCACGCGCGGCGCGCGGCGTCGAACGGCTGCTGCTGGCCAGCCGGGACCAGCATGCGATCGATGAGGTGAACGGGGCGCTGGACGTGCTGGAGCAGGAGCTGGCGCGGGCGCAGCGCGCCATCGCCGTGCATCTTGCGGCGCTGCCGCCGGCGCCGCAGCTGGCGCAAGAGGCGCCGGCGCCACTGGCCGCACTGCTCGGCCAGCTGCTGGCGGTGCTCGACCAGGACGACCCGGCGCCAGCCGAGCCGCTGCTCGGCCAGCTGCGCGCCTGGCTGCCTGGCGCGCAGCTGGAGCCAGTGACGACGGCGCTGTCCAATTTCGATTTCCGCGCCGCGCGCGCAGCCGTGGGCATCCTGGCGGCGCGGCAGCTTGCACACGCCGAGGAGCATTCATGAGCGCCCCTGTGATTCTGGTGGTCGACGACGAACCGGCGAACCTGGCCCAGCTGCGCAGCATCCTGGGCCAGGATTACCAGATGGTGTATGCGCGCGATGGCGCCGAAGCCATGGCCGCCGTGCTCAAGCATCGGCCGGCGCTGGTGCTGCTCGATGTCGGGCTGCCCGATATCTGCGGCTACGTGCTATGCACCGAGCTGCGCCGGATCGATCCCGGCCAGGCGCTGCAAGTCATTTTCATTACCGCCAACAGCGGCGCCGAACAGGAAGCGGCCGGTTTTGCCGCCGGCGGCGTCGATTACATCGTCAAGCCGGTGCATGCGCCACTGGTGCGCGCGCGTGTCGCGGCGCACCTGTCGCTGGTACGCGCGACCATGCTCGAGCGCAGCTACCGCGACGCCATCCAGATGCTGGGGCATGCCGGTCATTTCAACGACAACGATACCGGCGCGCATATCTGGCGCATGGCCGCCTATGCGGTGGCGCTGGCCCATGCCGCAGGGTGGAATGCGCAGCGCTGCGCGCAACTGGAACTGGCCGCGCCGATGCACGACACGGGCAAGCTCGGCGTGCCCCAGGCCATCTTGCAAAAGCCGGGCCCGCTCAACGCCGGCGAGTGGGCGATCATGCGGACTCATCCGCGGCTGGGCCACGACATATTGAGCAAGAGCGATGCGCCAGTATTCAGGCTGGCGGCGGAAATCGCCTTGTACCACCATGAACGCTGGGATGGCGGCGGCTACCCGTACGGCCTGGCGGGCACCGATATTCCGGAATCGGCACGCATCGTGGCGCTCGCCGATGTGTTCGACGCGCTCAGCATGCGCCGTCCTTACAAGGAGGCGTGGCCGGTGTCCGATATCGTCAGCCACCTGCGGGCGGGCGCGGGCCTGCAGTTCGATCCGCGACTGACCACCCTGTTCATCGATCTGATGCCGCAATTGCTGCAGATTCAGCAGCGCTATGCGGACCCGGCTTAACCGTCACGGCTGGCGCCCGGCGGAGCTTGCCAGAACCGGTCGATATCGGACAGGCCCCAGGTTCGTTCCTGCTCGCAGCAGATGATGGCGTCGCCCACGCCCGGCTGCGCCAGATCGAGCAACTGCGGCACGATATAGGTCAGCGACCGGGTTGAAAAGAAGACCGTTACCTTGGGCTGCAACAGCGAGCCCTGCTGTTTCTGTTCGGCCACCACGCCCAGCCTGCCCGACTTGAGCCTGACCAGCGTGCCGACCGGGTAAATGCCCAGGCATTTGACAAAGGCGGCAAAGATTTTTTCGTCAAAATGCCCGCCACGGTTCCATTCGGCCATGTGGCGCAGTGATTCGGCCGGTCCCCAGCCCGCCTTGTACGGGCGATTCGAACTGACGGCGTCATACACGTCGCACACGGCGCCCATGCGCGCGTACAGGCTGATTTCCTCGCCTTTCAAACCGTGCGGATAGCCGCTGCCGTCGAATTTTTCATGGTGGTGCAGGCACACGTCGAGGGCGATGGCGCCGATGCCGCCCGCTCCCTGCAGCAGCGCGTGGCCAGCGACGGCATGCAGCTTGACGCTGTCAAATTCTTCCGCAGTGAGTCTGCCAGGCTTGTTGAGGATGGCCGGCGGCACGGTCATCTTGCCCACATCGTGCAACAGCCCGGCCAGTCCCACTTCGCGCGTGACGGCGTCGTCCAGGCCCAGCTGGCGCGCCAGCGCGATCATCAGCGCGCACACGGCGACCGAATGCATATAGGTATAGTTGTCGGCGGTCTTCAGCCTGGCCAGGCCGATCAGGGCGCTGGCGTTGCGCATCACCGAGCCGGCGATCTCGTCCACAAGCGGCATGGCCGCCTGCATGTCGATGGCGCGGCCCATGCGCGCATCCTGGAACATCGACAGCACGGCCTGTCTCGATCGGTCGAGCAGCAGTGCCGCGCGACGCATTTCATCAGCCATCGGCGCGGGCGTGACCGGCGCGAAGCGAAAGATGGCGGCAGGACAGTCGTCGATGGCGTCGGGCACGGCCGCGGACGCCGGCGCCGCCATCCCGACATCCACATCCACATCCACGCCCTTGGCCAGATCGATCCACAATTGCGTCGTGCCGCTGGCCTGGATCTGGGCTATCGTCTGCCGGGACTCGATGGCAAAGGCGCTGTGCCAGAACGGCGTGGTCAGCCAGGAGCAGCACAGTTTGTGCACGTACATGCCAACCCGTAATTGCTGAATGGATATTTTTCTCAAGGTAGCCGCGCTGCCGTCGGCCTGCGGGACCGGTTTGATTGCCTGCGCCATCTGACGTCCTGTAAAGATAGTTCATAGAAGCAATTGTGTCATGAACGGCAATTAAAAACAACAAATAAAACTGTTTTTAACATTTTTAAGGCGTTTTATAATATTTGGCATTGTTGAAAATACGCAGGCGTACCGCCGCCGCGCGGTACGCCGACGCCACCAGCGCGGCCTTATTGCGCCAGGCTGGCCATATCGATCACGAAGCGGTAGCGCACATCGCTTTTCACCACGCGCTCGAACGCCTCGTTGATATCCTGGATGCGGATCACTTCGATGTCGGAGACGATATCGTGCTTGCCGCAGAAGTCCAGCATCTCCTGGGTTTCCTTGATCGAGCCGATCATCGAGCCGGCCAGGCTGCGGCGCGCGCCGACCAGGCCGAAGGCGCTGACCGGTGGCACGGCGCCGTCCGGAATGCCGACGATGACCATGCTGCCGTCGACCTTGAGCAGGTTGATGTACTGGTTCCAGTCGATGGCCGCGCCCACCGTGCAGATGATCAGGTCAAACGTGCCGGCCAGTTTCTCGAAGGTGCTGGCGTCATTGGTGGCGTAATAATGCGAGGCGCCCAGGCGCAGGCCGTCTTCGCGCTTCGACAGGGTCTGGCTCAGCACCGTCACGTCGGCGCCCATGGCGTGGGCAATTTTGACGCCCATGTGGCCCAGGCCGCCCAGGCCGACGATGGCCACCTGCTTGCCTGGCCCCGCTTTCCAGTGGTTCAGCGGCGAATACAGGGTGATGCCTGCGCACAGCAGGGGCGCGGCGGCGTCGAGCGGCAGGTTGTCGGGTATCGACAGCACATAGCCTTCCTTGACGACGATGCTGTCCGAGTAGCCGCCCTGGGTGGACGTCCTGCCGTCCGCTTCGACACTGTTATAGGTCTGCACCAGGCCGGGCATGTACTGCTCCAGGTCGACATTGCGCGTCTTGCAGGTGGTACAGGAATCGACGAAGCAGCCGACGCCGACATGGTCGCCGGCCTTGAATTTGGTGACGTTGGCGCCAACGGCGGTGACGACGCCGGCGATTTCATGGCCGGGCACCATCGGAAAGGCGGCGTTGCCCCATTCGTCGCGCGCCTGGTGGATATCGGAATGGCAAACGCCGCAGTATTTGATCGAGATGGCGACGTCGTCTTCGCGCGGGGCACGGCGCTCAAAGCTGAACGGTTGCAGTTTGCTGGTCGGGCTGAGGGCGGCGTAGCCTTTGGCGGTGGTGGTCATTGAACACTCCTGTAGTCGGGTTGCGGGGATCTCGCATGGCTTGCATGCGACAAGCCCCAGTGTGCACCAGCCGGCGCCTGCGCGTTACCGCGATCCTGCAAGAACTTTGCACGATAGTCCGAATGTGGCCAGGATCGCGTTCCTTCCCGCCGCTCCCCCTGCTACACTGGCGCCACCATGCCCACCTTCCCTACCCCACAAGATGAACTCGCCGCCCTGATCGGCCGCCATGCCGCCGGCAGCGGCGACTACGGCACGGCCATCGACAGCCTGTCCTTCCACCGCCGCGATGCGCCGACCGACTCGCTGTGCCATGCGGCGCGCCCCAGCGTGGCCATCATTGCGCAGGGGGCGAAGGAAGTGACACTGGGCAGCGAGGTGTTTCACTATCGCCGCATGCAGTATCTGCTGACCTCGGTCGACCTGCCGGTGCAGGCGCGCGTGGTGGAGGCGAGCGAGCAGTCGCCGCATCTGTGCGTGGTGCTGGGCATCGATATCGCCGACGTGGCCGCGCTGACGGCCCGCGACGACGCGGCGTTGTCGCGCCAGATTCCGGTCACGCGCGGCATTTCCGTCAGCGACGTGCCAAGCGACCTGCTCGACGCCATGCTGCGCCTGGTGCGCCTGCTCGACCAGCCGGCCGATATCGCCGCGCTGGCGCCCTTGGTCCAGCGCGAACTGACCTACCGCCTGTTAAATGGGCCGGTGGGCGCGCGGCTGCGCCACATGGCTTTGGCCAGCAGCCAGTCGCACCAGGTCGGGCAGGCCATCAAATGGATACAGCACAATTACTGCGCACCGCTGCGCATCGAACAGCTGGCCGGTGTGGCCAACATGAGCGTATCGTCGCTGCATCACCATTTCAAGGCGATCACCGCCATGACGCCGATGCAGTACCAGAAAACCCTGCGCCTGCAGGAAGCGCGCCGCCTGCTGCTGGTCGAAAAAATCGACGCCGGCACGGCTGGCTACCGCGTCGGCTACGCCAGCGAATCGCAGTTCAGCCGCGAATACAGCCGCCAGTTCGGCCGCGCGCCGATGCGCGACGTGGGGCAGTTGCGCTCGCAGCTGACGGGCGCGCAGCGAGCTTAGCCAGAAAGTGCAGGTCAAGCGGGCCACCTATCCGTTTCAACGCCACGGCATGCTGACCGGTGAAGTCGTGCGCCTGAGCCTGGGCGCCACCGGCAACGGCAGCAACATCCGCAGCTCCGTGCAGCCGGGCGTGAGTGTGCGGGCCAACGATGGGCAGAGCAGTGCGAACGCTGCGACGATGTACCGGGCGCGCATCCGCTTACCGCAGCAATTGCGTGCACCGGACGGCGCCATGCGGCCGCTGGCGGCAGGGATGCAGGTGGTCGCGGAGATCCATCACGGTCGGCGTACGGTGCTGGAGTATCTGCTCGCTGCTTTGAAGAAGGCGGTGGGGGAAGCTGCGCGCAAGGGTTAAATCCTCCAATAAAACTTTGATTGGTGAATGCTATGAACTGGTTGGATCGATTGTCGCTACTGGTGACTTTTTGCGGAAGTTTCCTATTGTTCGGATTTATTTATTTCATGTTGAATTTGTCCGCAGCATTTCTGGCGACCGGACCGGATAGCCAACGCATAGAGGCATTTCTTCGAGTGATGGAGTTTCTTGCGCGAATAGGGGGGGCGTTGACCGGGTCGTTAGACAAGGATACGGCTTTCTTCAGAGCTAACATTCTCTATGCATTGATATTTTCTGTCGTGATGACTTTTCGTGCGCGAAAAAAAATACAAGAAATTAATAAAAACTGATCGTCAAGAATAATGCTGAATTGCGTCCCCGCGCGCCAAGTGCGCCGCCGGACATGCCAAACGGAGGATAGATACGGTTGTTCGACAGGATCGCCTTGCATTGCACGCCGATCGGCCTTATGTTGATGGCATCGACACCAAGGAAACGCTCCATGACCCCGCTTGCCACCGCCACCCCGCTCTACAGCATCGCCGAAATCCGCGCCATCGAAACAGCCGCCACGCAGTCTTTGCCGCAAGGCGTCCTGATGGCGCGCGCCGGCCAGGCCGCCGCCAGCGCCGCCCTGAAAATCCTGCACCATCTGTCGGACGGTGACGCGGCCCATATGCGCGTGCTGGTGCTGGCCGGCCCCGGCAACAACGGCGGCGACGCGCTGGAAGCGGCGGCCCACCTGGCCGGCAGCGGCATCGAAGTGCTGGTGTGGCTGGCGCCGGAAGCCGCATCGACCTCGCCCGAACGCGAACAGGCGGCCTCGCGCGCGCGCAACAGCGCGGCGCGCTTTATCGATGGCGCGACCACCATGGCCAGCTCCGCCATCAATGCCGCGCCATGGCATCTGATCATCGACGGCCTGTTCGGCATCGGCGCCACGCGCCCTTTGACTGGCGTGTGCGGCGAGATGGCGCAGCTGGTCAACCAGCAAAGCTGTCCGGTGCTGGCCCTCGATGTGCCCAGCGGCCTGCATGCCGATACCGGGACGGTCGAAGGCGTGGCCATCCGCGCCACGCACACGATCACGTTTATCGGCGACAAGCCGGGCCTGCACACGGCCGACGGTCGCGATCACGCGGGCGAAGTGGAAGTGGCGGCGCTGGCCATAGCGCCAGCCTTGCTGCCGCAGGCCGGCGCACAATTGAACGGCGTGCACCTGTTCGCGCGCCATTTGCAGCCGCGCCGGCAAAATACCCACAAGGGCAGCTATGGCAGCGTGGCGGTGCTCGGTGGCGCCACCGGCATGTCGGGCGCACCGGTCCTGGCGGCGCGCGCGGCCCTGCATGCGGGCGCGGGCCGCGTCACCATCGGCTTTCCCGACGCGCCGCTCGCTTATGACAGCGGCCAGCCCGAGCTGATGTGCCGGCGCGCGCGCGACATCGATTTTACGGGGCTGCAGTTCGGCGCGCTGGTGGCCGGCCCCGGCCTGGGTGGCGACACCGACAGCGTGGAGTTGCTGCAGCGGGCGATCGACAGCGACAGCGCGCTGCTGCTGGACGCCGACGCGCTGAACCTGATGGCGGCCGAACCGGAACTGCAGTCGGCGCTGGCCACGCGCAGCGGCGCCGGCGCCACCATCCTCACGCCGCATCCGCTGGAGGCGGCGCGCCTGCTCGACATGACGGTGGCCGAAGTGCAGGCCGACCGCCTCGCCTGCGCGCGCCAGCTGGCCGCGCAACTGGGCGTGATCGTGGTATTGAAAGGTTCGGGCACGGTGATCGCGGCCCAGGATGGCGGCGTGGTGATCAATAACACCGGCAGCCCGGCATTGTCCACCGCCGGCACCGGCGACGTGCTGGCGGGCCTGTGTGGCAGCCTGCTGGCCCAAGGCTGGCCGGAGTGGGAAGCGGCGCTCGGCGCCGTGTGGCTGCATGGCGCGGCGGCCGACGCGCTGGTGGCCTCGGGCGCCGGGCCGATCGGCCTCACCGCCGGCGAGTTGATACCGGCGCTACGCAAGCTGATCAATGCCTTGTCGGCCTGATTTTAAACCAGCCGTCCCGCCGCGATGGTGATGGTGCGCCCGCAGCGCGCCGCGATCGAGGTATCGTGCGTGACCAGCACCAGGGTCGAGCCGCGTTCGCGGTTCAGTTCGAACATCAGCTGTATCACCGCTTCCCCGGTGGCCGCGTCCAGGCTGCCGGTTGGCTCGTCGGCAAACAGCAGCGGCGGCTCGGTGACAAAAGCGCGCGCCAGCGCCACGCGCTGCTGTTCGCCACCCGACAGGTATTTCGGGTAGTGCTTCAGGCGGCTGCCAAGGTTGACCCGGCCCAGCATGGCCTGGGCTTTTTCCTTTGCATCGGGGTCACCGCGCAGTTCCAGCGGCAGCATCACGTTTTCCAGCGCCGTCAGGTGCGCCAGCAGCTGGAACGACTGGAACACGAAGCCGAGTTTTTCCTTGCGAAAGCCGGCGCGGCCGTCTTCGTCGAGGGCAAAGATATCGGTGCCGTCGAGGATCACCTTGCCCGCGCTGGGCGTATCGAGGCCAGCCAGCAAGCCGAGCAAGGTAGACTTGCCGGAACCGGAAGCGCCGACGATGGCCAGCGTCTCGGCCGTTTGCACGGTAAAATCAAGTTGATGCAGGATGGTGAGCTCACCATCGGCATCGGGTACGCGCTTGGCCAGCCCCACCACTTCGATGGCTTGCTGGCCGCTCTGGTTCGCTGTGGATGCCGCCGGCCGCTGGCCTGAGGCAGCATGGGGAATGAAATTGGTGGAAGTCGCTTTAGGGAATTCGGGCATGCTGATCTATCTTAAAAAATTTCGTGAACAAATAAGTACCGGAAATACGAGCCAGTCGCGGCGGCGCTCGCTGTCCTTGCTTCCTGCGGCAGCCCTGCTGCTGGCGTCAAGCATGACGAACGCCTATTCTGCACCAAAAACGCTGCTGGTGCTCGGTGACAGTCTCTCTGCCGAGTACGGCCTGGCGCGCGGCACGGGCTGGGTGGCGTTGCTGGAACAGCGACTGAAGGCACAGAAGAACGACACGCGCATCGTCAACGCCAGCATCAGCGGCGAGACCACCAGCGGTGGCCGCGCGCGCCTGCCGGCCCTGCTGGCCAGGCACCAGCCCGATGTGGTGCTGATCGAACTGGGCGCCAACGACGGCCTGCGCGGCCTGCCGGTGACGGCCGCCGAAGCAAACCTGCGCGCCATGGGCGACGCGGCCAGGAAAACCGGGGCGCAAGTGGTGCTGGTAGGCATGCGCATGCCGCCCAATTATGGCCGCGATTACGCCGACAAGTTCTATGGCGTGTACGGCAAGCTGTCGAAAGAATGGAAGGCGCCGCTGGTGCCCTTCATGTTCGAAGGCATCATGGACAAGCCACAATGGTTCCAGGCCGACCGCCTGCATCCGAATGCCGAGGCGCATCCGACGATTCTGAAAAATATCTGGCCGCAGTTGTCGCCGTTGTTGGGCGCAAAGTAGGTCGGATTAGCGGCGCAGCGGCGTAATCCGACACCACCACGGTCGCGGCCAACAATGTTGTCGGATTACGGCCCGATGGGCCTAATCCGACCTACGAACTTTGCTCAGATAGAAAAATAGCCGCTCGAAAGCGGCTATTTTTTTGTGGTAGCGGAAGCTTACGGTGCTTCGGCGACCGGGGCGGCGGCGGTGACCGGTTTGACGATCTTCACCTTGGCCTTGTGTTTCAGGTACTCGACGTAATCGAACATTTCCTGCTGCGCCAGGATGCCGCTGATCTGGTCTTTCTCCTGCTGGCGGCGGGCGGCGTCCACTTCGGCTGGCTGCTGCACTTTGCCCACGCGGTAGATGCCATAACCCAGGGCCGGCAGCTCCACGCCCACATAGGCTGGCAGCTTGCTGGTGTCGGCCTTCATCACTTGTGCGATGGCGGCGCGGTTGATTCCGTCGAGCTTGCTGCGCGATACCCATTGGGCGGCGCCGAAACCGGTGGCGTCACCCGAAGTCTTCAGTGCGGCCAGCCTGGTTTCGCCAGCTTTCCTGGCCAGCTTGGCCGCTTCTTCCAGGGTTACACGCTGGCGTATCATGGCGTCGACTTCGGCCAGTGGACGCTTGGTCGCAGGCTTGAATTCCACCACGCGCCCGGCGATCAGGGTATTGGCGCCAACCGACACGGCTTCCGTGTTGCGCTTGTCTTTCAGCGAGTCGTTCGAGAAGATGGCGGTCAGGAACTTGGCGTTGTTGTACGGCGCGGCGCCCAGTGCCGGCGACGGCGTGCGCGACAGGCTGGCGACGGTTTCCACTTTCAGTTTCAGCTTGTCGGCCACTGGCTTCAGGCTGTCCGACTGCTCATACACGGTGTTGGTGAACTGTTCGGCCATTTCCGAGTATTTTTTCGCCGCGAACTGCTTGCGCAGGTCGGCCGTGATCTGGCCCTTCACTTCGTCCAGGGTTTTGACATGCTGTGGCTTGATGCTGGTGACCGTCAATACATGGTAGCCGTAGTCCGAGGTGATGACGTCGCTGATTTCGCCCTGCTTGAGCTTGTAGGCGGCTTCTTCCAGCGGTTTTGGCAAGGCATCCTTGACAACCGGGCCCAGATCGCCGCCCAGTTCGGCAGAGGCCGGATCTTCCGACTTGGCCTTGGCCACGGCGGCAAAGGTTGCCGGCGCCTTGCGCACTTCGGCCAGGATCGCTTCGGCCTTGGCCTTGGCGGCGGCCTTGTCGGCGGCGGAGGCATCTTTCTTGACCGTCACCAGGATATGGCTGGCGCTGCGCGCTTCGCCGCTGGTGTAGGCTTTCTGGTTCTTGTCGTAGTAGCTTTGCACGTCGGCGTCGCTGACGTCGACCTGGTCGCCCACGGCGGCGCCGTCGAGCACCACGTATTCGATTTTCGCCTGCTCGGGAATCTCGAAGAACTTGCCGTTCTTGTCGTAGAAATCCTTGACCATGGCGTCGGTCACTTTGACTTCGGGCACGAACTGGGCCACCGGCAGCAGCAGCTCCTGCACTTCACGCTCTTGCGAAGTGATGTCCGACAGGCGCTTGGCGACCGAGTTCGGCGCGAAGGCGCTGTTCTGCACGGCGCCGGCCAGTTGCTGCAGGGCCAGGTCGCTGCGGCGGCGGGCATCGTACATCTGTGGCGTCATGCCTTGGGCGGCCAGCATGGCCTTGTAGCGTTCCAGGTCGAATTTACCGTCCGGCAGGGTCAGGCCAGGAATTTCCAGGACTTCCTTCTGCAGCACGGCGTCGCTGATGACCAGCTTGCTGCGGCCGACTTCGGCGGCGATGGCGCGCTCGGCGATCAGGTTGTCGAGGATGCTCTGGCGCGCTTCCGGCGTGTCGAACATTTTCTGGTCGAACTGCTCGCCCATCATCTGGCGGTAGCGTTCGATCTGCTGGCGTTGGGCTTCTTCATATTGCTGCTGCGTGACGACCTGGTCGCCGACCTTGGCGATGGTGTTCGCGCTGTCGCCGAAGCTTTGGTAGCCACTGATACCGACCAGTGCAAATGACGGAACGATGATCAGCATGAGCAGGAACTGCATCAAGCGTCGATGGGTACGAATAAATTCAAACATGGTCAGCCAATTCGGGATGAGTGGAACACTATAAAAAAAGGCGAACATGCGTTCGCCTTGATTTCTTCGGCGGAATGGACGGGACACAAGCCCACTTCCCCTTTACTTCCTGATTCTACAATGCCCATAGCGCTATAGCAAGGGTAAATCAGGGCGCGCGCCGCGCCCGCCGGCGGCGTTCGCAGCCCGCGAATTAAACCTGCCGAAGCTTAAGCATGATTTAAAACCAGACATGTTTGATAATCAAAACACCGGCTGCGAATGCCAGCGGCGATCAACAACATAATCGGGCATATAAAACAAAAAACCCGCGCTGCATATTCATGCAGCGCGGGTTTTCATATTCTGGCGGAGCGGACGGGACTCGAACCCGCGACCCCCGACGTGACAGGCCGGTATTCTAACCAACTGAACTACCACTCCTAAAGAGCGTATTTTTTTGGCGGAGCGGACGGGACTCGAACCCGCGACCTCCGACGTGACAGGCCGGCATTCTAACCAACTGAACTACCACTCCGAAAAATACACATTGCTGCTTGCATCTGTTAGCGGCCAGTTTCCCGTGCCGAAAATTGCGGCACCCGAAAGCGCCGCCAGATGTTTCCGGTGATTGTCACCTCACCGAAGTCCGTTAGTTTACAGCATCCTTCAAAGCTTTACCAGCTTTAAATTTTGGAACTTTTGCCGCTTCGATGGTGATCGCTTCCTTGGTACGTGGATTGCGGCCGGTGCGTTCCGCACGCTCGCTCACCGAGAAAGTGCCGAAACCAACGAGTGTCACGCTGTCGTTGTTTTTCAGGGTTTCCGTCACGCCGCCGATAACAGCGTCGAGTGCGCGCGCAGCGGCGGCCTTGGAAATGTCAGCTGTTTCAGCAATGTGGTCGATCAATTCAGTCTTGTTCACTAGCATCCCCAATTACAAAGGTATAAAACGTTTACCGTCCTGTTGCGGCGCTTTTGGCGCTGCGGGTCCGGCGAAAAAAATGTGCAGCCGTATTAAACAAGCCGTACTGTATATGTGTCAAGCGCTTTGGGGCCGCAATTCACGTTTGCATATGAAACAAGCGCCCTAAAAGCGCTTGTTTGGGTAAAACCGCGGTAAAACGTTAGTGTTTTACCACCTCGCCCGCGGCGTCCGGCTTGGCCGCCGCGGCGGCGACAGGCTCCACGGCCGGCACTTCCACCAGCGGTTCAGGCAGGCGTTCCAGCGCGATTTCCAGCACTTTGTCGATCCAGCGCACCGGCACGATCTCGAGCTTGTTCTTGACATTGTCCGGAATCTCGGCAAGGTCCTTCACGTTCTGCTCGGGAATCAGCACCGTCTTGATGCCGCCGCGATGGGCCGCCAGCAGCTTCTCTTTCAGGCCGCCGATCGGCAGCACTTCGCCGCGCAAGGTGATTTCGCCCGTCATCGCCACATCGGCGCGCACCGGGATGCCCGTAAATACCGACACCATCGCCACCGTCATGGCGGCGCCGGCGGACGGACCGTCCTTCGGCGTCGCGCCTTCCGGCACGTGGATATGGATGTCGCTCTTCTCGAACACATCCGGTTTGATGCCGAGGCGTGCGGAACGGCTGCGCACGACGGTACGGGCCGCTTCGATCGATTCCTTCATCACGTCGCCCAAGGTGCCGGTGCGGATCACGCCGCCCTTGCCCGGCATCGACACCGCTTCGATGGTCAAGAGATCGCCGCCCACTTCGGTCCATGCCAGGCCGACGACCTGGCCTACCTGGTTTTCCTTCTCGGCCACGCCAAAGTCATAACGGCGCACACCAAGGAACTTGTCCAGGTTCTTCGAGTTGACGATCACCTTCTTGTCCGACTTTTTCAGCAGCAGCATCTTGACCACCTTGCGGCAGATCTTCGACACTTCGCGTTCCAGCGAACGCACGCCGGCTTCGCGCGTGTAGTAGCGGATGATGTCACGCAGCGCCGATTCGGCCACCGAGATCTCTTCTTCCTTCAGGCCATTGTTCTTGATCTGTTTCGGCAGCAGGTAGCGCTGGGCAATGCTGGTTTTCTCGTCTTCCGTGTAACCGGACAGGCGGATCACCTCCATGCGGTCGAGCAAGGCTGGCGGAATATTGTACGAGTTCGACGTCGCCACGAACATCACGTCCGACAGGTCGAAATCGACTTCGATGTAATGGTCGGAGAACGTGTGGTTCTGTTCCGGGTCCAGCACCTCGAGCAGGGCCGACGACGGATCGCCACGGAAGTCGGCACCCATCTTGTCGATCTCGTCGAGCAGGAACAGCGGATTGCGCACGCCGACTTTCGACAGCGATTGCAGCACCTTGCCCGGCATCGAACCGATGTAGGTACGGCGGTGGCCGCGGATCTCGGCTTCGTCGCGCACGCCGCCCAGGGCCATGCGCACGAACTTGCGGTTGGTGGCGCGGGCGATCGACTGGCCCAGCGACGTCTTGCCGACACCAGGAGGACCGACGAAGCACAGGATAGGCGCTTTGAGCTTGTCGACGCGCTGTTGCACCGCGAGGTATTCCAGGATGCGTTCCTTGACCTTGTCCAGGCCATAGTGATCGCCCTCGAGCACCTTCTCGGCATTCGACAGGTCATTGTTGACCTTGGATTTTTTCTTCCACGGCAAGTTGACCAGGGTGTCGATATAGTTGCGCACGACGGTGGCTTCGGCCGACATCGGCGACATCAGCTTGAGTTTTTTCAGCTCGTTGGTGGCTTTGTCGAGCGCTTCCTTCGGCATCTTGGCCGCAGCCACTTTCTTCTCGAGTTCGTCGAGGTCGGCGCCATCTTCGCCCTCGCCCAGTTCCTTCTGGATCGCCTTGACCTGTTCGTTCAGATAGTACTCGCGCTGCGATTTTTCCATCTGGCGCTTGACGCGGCCACGGATGCGTTTTTCCACTTGCAGGATGTCGAGCTCGCCTTCGAGCTGGCCCAGCAGGTGTTCGAGGCGCTTGGCCACGCTAAAAATTTCCAGGATGACTTGTTTTTGTTCAAGCTTGAGCGGCAAGTGCGCGGCGACCGTGTCGGCCAGGCGGCCGGCATCGTCGATGCCCGACAAGGAGGCCAGGATCTCCGGCGGGATCTTCTTGTTCAGTTTGACGTACTGGTCGAATTGCTGCACGATCGCGCGGCGCATCGCTTCGACTTCCGACTCGTCGCCCGGCTCGGATTCGAGCGGCGTCAGGTCGGCGATGAAGTGCGTCGGGGCATCGCTGATGTGATTGATGCGGGCACGCTGAGCGCCTTCGACCAGCACCTTGACGGTGCCATCGGGCAGCTTGAGCATTTGCAGGATATTGGCGACACAGCCAATTTCATAGATGTCCGAAGGGGATGGTTCGTCCTTCGCAGCTGCTTTTTGAGCGGCAAGCATGATGCTCTTGCCCTGCTCCATCGCAGCTTCCAGCGCCTTGATCGACTTGGGACGGCCAACGAACAGCGGTATCACCATATGCGGGAAAACGACGACATCCCGCAACGGCAATAACGGCAGTTGAGTTTGCTCAGTTAATTTGGAAGTTGTCATGGCGTACCTTATAGAAAGCGTGTTTACGATGTTGGCGCTCGCTGCCAAAACACAAGACCGGCGAGAATAAATAATTCTGTGAAACAAACTTTCTTTTGTTTATTTCGCAAAAACACACCCGCATGACTCTAATGATTACGGCATTCATAGTAAAAAAGCCACGCGCAGCAGGTCTGCCGCGAGTGGCTTTCCGATTGAAGCCTGCAATATTATTGATTTAAATTGTACTGCCATGCATTAAGGAATCAAAACCCTTTTTATGCATTTGTCTCGGCAGTAATCAATTTTCTCCGGAGGCCTTGGCAGTCTCTTGGTAAATCAACAAAGGTTTGGCGCCACTGGTAATGGTGTTTTCGTCGATGACGACTTTCACCACGTTTTGCTGGCTCGGCAGTTCGTACATCACGTCCAGCAGCGCATGCTCGAGGATCGAGCGCAGGCCACGCGCACCGGTCTTGCGCGCCAGCGCCTTCTTGGCGATCGCATGCAGGGCGGCCGGACGAATCTCCAGTTCCGCGCCTTCCATGTCGAGCAGCTTCGAGTATTGCTTGATCAGCGCATTCTTCGGTTCGACCAGGATCTGGATCAGCGCCTCTTCCGTCAGTTCCGCCAGGGTGGCGATGACGGGCAGGCGACCCACCAGTTCCGGGATCAGGCCGAATTTGACCAGGTCTTCCGGTTCGGCTTCGAGCAGCAGTTCGCTGGCCGAGCGCTGCGACTTGCTCTTCACGCTGGCCGAGAAACCGATGCCGCTCTTGTCGGAACGGTTCGAGATGACTTTCGACAAGCCGTCAAACGCGCCGCCGCAGATGAACATGATGTTGGTCGTGTCGATCTGCACGAAATCCTGGTTGGGATGCTTGCGTCCGCCTTGTGGCGGCACCGACGCCATCGTGCCTTCGATCAATTTCAACAGCGCTTGCTGCACACCCTCGCCCGACACGTCACGCGTGATGGACGGGTTGTCGGACTTGCGCGAAATCTTGTCGATCTCATCGATGTAGACGATGCCGCGCTGGGCTTTTTCGACATCATAGTTGCAACTTTGCAGCAGCTTCTGGATGATGTTTTCCACGTCTTCACCGACATAACCGGCTTCGGTCAGGGTGGTCGCGTCGGCGATCACGAACGGCACGTTGAGCATGCGCGCCAGGGTCTGGGCCAGCAGCGTCTTGCCCGAGCCGGTAGGACCGACCAGCAAGATGTTGCTCTTGGCCAGTTCAATGTCGTCTTTCTTGCCGAGGTGCTTGAGGCGCTTGTAATGGTTGTACACCGCCACCGACAGGATGCGCTTGGCAGTCTGCTGGCCGATCACGTACTGATCGAGCATGGCGGCGATTTCTTGCGGAGTCGGCAGGTCGGACTTGGCGCCGGTCACCGTCTCGATGCTCGACGTTTCATCACGGATGATGTCGTTGCACAAGTCGATGCACTCGTCGCAAATGAAGACGGACGGGCCGGCGATGAGTTTCTTCACCTCGTGCTGGCTTTTGCCGCAGAACGAGCAATACAATAATTTTTCGCCGCTAGAGGATTTTTTGTCTGACATAAGGCATTTTGGTTGGAACTGCATTAACAATATTGCAAAATCGCTGGCCGGAACAGCGGTGCCGAAGCCGTGAGGCTGGCACCCATGGCGCAAGTCGGATAAGCATGCACAAGCGCCATGCTACCCGAAATAAAAGCGAAACGCCCGAACGTTTGAGCGCCCGGGCGTTTACTGACGTACTTAGCAATACCGGTAGGGGCACATCAAGCGCGGCTGGTCAACACTTTGTCGATCAGGCCATACTCGACAGCCTCGTCGGCGGACATGAAACGGTCGCGGTCGGTATCCCGTGCGATCTGTTCGATCGACTGGCCGGTGCGCTCGGCCATGATGCCGTTCAGACGTGTCCGCAGGTACAGGATTTCTTTTGCCTGGATCTCGATATCGGACGCCATGCCTTGCGAACCACCGGACGGCTGGTGAATCATGATGCGCGAGTTCGGCAGCGAAAAACGCTTGCCCTTGGCGCCGGCGGCCAGCAGGAAGGCGCCCATGGACGCGGCCATGCCGGTACACAGGGTCGACACGTCCGGCTTGATGAACTGCATCGTGTCGTAGATGGCCATGCCGGCCGAAACCGAACCACCTGGCGAGTTGATGTAGAGCGAAATTTCCTTTTCAGGATTTTCGCTTTCCAGGAACAGCAGCTGGGCCACCACCAGGTTGGCCATCTGGTCATTGACCGGGCCGACCATGAAAATCAAGCGTTCCTTGAGCAGGCGCGAGTAAATATCATACGAGCGCTCGCCGCGGCCGCTCTGTTCCACCACCATCGGCACCAGGCCGAGCATTTCAGTGTCCAGCGCTGGATTACGGTACATACCTGTCATTTCATTTCCTTGTGAAGCAGTTAGAGGGCACCGCCCAGGCCTTGCGACCGAGGGCGGCATCCGGATGCCAACTGGTTTACGCTTGTGCGTTGCTTCCCATCAGTTCATCGAAAGCGACTGCTTTCGAGGTCACTTTCGACAGGCCCAACACGTAAGTGACGACGTTTTCTTCCAATACAAGGGCTTCGATCTCGCCCAGGCGACGACGGTCGCTGTAGTAGTACTTCAGCACTTCGCGCGGGTCTTCGTAGCTTTGGGCGAAATCTTCGATTTGCGCTTTGACTTGCTCAGGTGTCGCTTGCAGCTTGTTGTCGCCGACCAGTTGCGACAGGATCAGGCCCAGGCGTACGCGACGCTCGGCTTTTTCCGCGAACAGTTCAGGTGGGAAAGGCACGTCCTTGACGTTCATGCCGCGCTGCGCCATGTCCTGGCGGGTCATTTCAGCCAGGCGGTCCGAATCCTGGGTGATCAGCGTTTTTGGCACGTCCAGCTCGGCAACCTTGACCAGCGCGTCCATGACGGCTTCCTTGTTGCGTGCTTTCACGCGGCCAGCGACTTCGCGCTGCAGGTTGACTTTGATGTCTTCGCGCATTTTGGCCAGGTCGCCATCGGCAACGCCCAGCGACTTGGCGAATTCGGCATCGACTTCCGGCAGGTGCGCCCATTCCAGCTTTTGCAGGGTGATGGTGAACGATGCCGTTTTGCCGGCCACGTCCTTGCCATGGTAGTCCTCAGGGAAGGACAACGGGAACGTCTTGGACTCGCCCACTTTCAGGCCCAGGGTCGCGGCTTCGAATTCTGGCAGCATGCGGCCTTCGCCCAGCACGAAAGCGTAGCCATCAGCTTTGCCGCCCGGGAACTCGACGCCGTCGATCGAACCGACGAAATCAACGGTCACGCGGTCGCCGTCAGCGGCAACTGGCTCGCCGCCGTCACCGTGTTCGCCAGCTTCGCCCTTGGTGTGAAAGTGCACGCGCTGCTTGCGCAGGATGTCGATGGTCTTGTCGATTTCGGCTTCCGACACTTCGGCTTGCACGGTTTCGATTTCAACGGCAGCCAGGTCACCGATGGTCACTTCCGGATACACTTCGAACGTGGCGTCGAATGCCAGCTGGCCTTCGGCTGCTTCTTCTTTCGGCACGATGTTCGGGAAACCGGCCACGCGCAGATTGTTTTCGTTGGCGGCGTCGTTGAACGCGCGGCCGACTTTGTCATTCAGCACTTCGGATTCGATTTGATAACCGTATTGTGCTGCGACCATTTTCAACGGCACTTTACCCGGACGGAAGCCCGGTGCCTTGGCCGTACGGGCTTGCACTTTCAGGCGCTTCTCGACTTCCGTGCGGACGTCCGTCAGCGGGAAGGAGATGGTGATACGACGTTCGAGTTTGCCCAAGGTTTCGACTGCAGTTGCCATGTAAAAAATCGTCCAAAAAATAAACACTGTTGGTGCGAGAAAAGAAGACCCGACCCCTTGCGCCATTACTGGCGGCAAGACATGGGTCCAGCTTCACTCGCTCGCATATTCATCTGCCACAGCGGCAACACAGGGTAGTGGACCCGGTCTGCCCGGTGATATTCACCAGGCACCAGACAATCCGCTGTCTTCGACACTGCGGCAGGGCTCCGACTGTCCGGCACTGCTTCGGGTTCAATCGCAGGGCCGGGCTTCATTCGGTAAAGCGTGGCATTATAACAAAGGACTTTGGAAAAGTGGCTGGCTTTGCGGCGCGGCCACAGAGGATGCGCGGCGCTGGCGATCACTCGCCACAAGCCGGCCGTTCCCTGTCTTTACTTCAGCTGTCAGTCTGCTTCATTTCGCCTGAAAACGGGCCTTCCAGCCCGCTTCGTCTATTAGTATATGCCATCTGCCGCCGCGTCCCAAACAAAGAAATGGGGCGGGAGCGAAGTTTTCATGCGAAAAACGATTGATTTGCCTCAATTTGGCCATTTTTCATGCAAAACAGTGCGACAGCACCTTGCAGCAACACGATAGGCATGCACGGGCAGATGGGGAACGAACGAATAAAGGATGGCGCGCGGCGCATGCCTTGAAATGACCACTGTGCACTTCCGGGTTGAGCAACCCGGAATGGTGCGGATGGGGAGACTCGAACTCCCAAGCCGAAGCACTGGCTTCTAAGACCAGCGTGTCTACCAATTCCACCACATCCGCATACTTGCACCGCCAAGCCAGGCGCTCCTGATTCTAACAACTCGGGAGCATTCTGGCTACCTCGCTCTTGCGCGCCATCAGAGGCGGCCAAAGCAAAGGCGGCATTCTACTGGATTTCCCAGAGGAATGCCGCCTTTTTTACGGCACGGCGCCCTGCGGCGCTACTTGTCCAGCGCCACCGGCTTCTTGACGCGGAACCAGGCCGCGTACAGGGCCGGCAGGAACAGCAGGGTCAGGGCGGTGGCCAGGATCAGGCCGCCCATGATGGCGACCGCCATCGGCCCCCAGAACACCGAGCGCGACAAGGGAATCATGGCCAGCGCGGCGGCGGCGGCCGTCAGCACGATGGGCCGGCAGCGGCGGACGGCCGAATCGATAATCGCGTCCCAGGGCGCCGAGCCGTCACGGATGTCCTGCTCGATCTGGTCGACCAGGATCACCGAATTACGGATAATCATGCCGAACAGCGCGATCACGCCCAGGTTGGCCACGAAACCGAGCGGCCGGTGCAAGGCCAGCAGGGCGAACGCGGCGCCCGCCACGCCCAGTGGCCCCGTCAGGAACACCAGCAGCGCGCGCGAGAAGCTGTGCAGCTGCAGCATCAGCAAGGTAAAGATCAGGAAGATCGCCAGCGGCAGATTGGCCGCGATCGACGCTTCCGCCTTGCCACTGTTGGCCGCCACGCCCTTGAGCGTGATGCGGTAACCAGGCGGCAATTTTGCCCGCAAGGCGTCCAGTTGCGGCGCCAGCTGGGTCGAGACGGTGGCGCCCTGGATATTGTCGACCACGTCGGACTGCACGGTAATCGCCCATTCACGCTTGTCGCGCCAGACCACGCCCGGCTCCCACACGAAATGGGTGCGGGCAATCTGCGAAATCGTCACCGACTTGCCGTTGGCGGCCGGGATATTCGTGTCATTCAGCACGGAAATCGTGTTGCGTTCTTCCAATGGCTGGCGCACCTGTATATCGATCAGCTTGTTGTCCTCTCGGAACTGGCCGATCACGGTGCCCGACAAGATGGTATTGGCCGCCTGCATCACTGTCTTCGAGGTAATGCCCAGCGCGCGCATCTTGTCCTGGTCCAGGTCCAGGCGCATCACCTTGACCGACTCGTTCCAGTTATCGTTGACACCCACCGTGTTCGGATTGGCGCGCAGCAAATCCTTGACCTGGTCGGCGATGCCGCGCACCGTGGCCACATCGGTGCCCGTGACGCGGAACTGCACCGGATACGGCACCGGCGGGCCGTTCGGCAACAGTTTTACCCTGCCCCGCACTTCCGGGAAGTCCCGCTTGAAAACATCGACAATCTTCTTGCGCAGCAATTCACGGTCGGCCAGGCTTTTCGGCAGCACGACGATTTGCGAGACGTTGGTCTGCGGGAAAATCTGGTCCAGCGGCAGGTAGAAACGCGGGCTGCCCGTGCCGACATAGCTGGTCACGCTGTCCACGCCGTCGAGCTTGCTGACAAAGGCCTCGAATTTTTTCACCTGCTTTTCATTGGCCGCAAACGTCGTGCCTTCGGGCGACCACATCTCCACCATCAGTTCCGGACGGCTGGAATCGGGGAAAAATTGCTTCTCGATAAAATTGAAGCCATAGATGCCCAGTGCAAAGATGGCCAGGGTGGCGGCGATCGTCGTCTTGCGCCACTCCACGCACCAGGTGACGGCGCGGCGGAAACGGCGAAAGTTCGGGGTATCAAACAGCTCGTGGTCGTTATTCGCATGCGGTTTGACCTTCAGCAGCAGGTAGCCGATATACGGCGTAAACACCACGGCCACCACCCAGGAAATGATCAGCGCCAGCGCATTGACCGAAAACAGGGAAAAGGTGTATTCGCCGGCAGTCGACTTGGCCAGGCCAATCGGCAGGAAGCCCGCCACGGTGATCAAGGTACCCGTCAGCATCGGCATGGCGGTCGAGGTGTAGGCAAAGGTGGCGGCGTCAAAGCGCGACATGCCCTCCTCCATCTTGCGCACCATCATCTCCACGGCAATGATGGCGTCGTCGACCAGGAGGCCCAGGGCAATGATCAGGGCGCCCAGCGAAATCTTGTGCAGGTCGATGTCGAGCATGCGCATGAACAAGAACGTGACCGCCAGCACCAGCGGGATGGTCAGCGCCACCACCAGGCCCGGGCGCACGTCGATGCGCAGCGGTTTTGTATGCAGGCCCAGCGCGACAAAGCTGACCGCCAGCACGATCAAAATCGCTTCGATCAGGGTGTGGACAAACTCACCGACCGAGGCCGACACCGACGCCGGCTGGTTCGACACGCGCTGCAACTGTATGCCCACCGGCAGCGCTTTTTCCATGCGCGAGACGGTGGCCTGCAAGGCCTTGCCCATCTCGATGATATTGCCGCCCTTTTCCATCGACACGCCCAGGCCGATCACTTCCTTGCCGTTGAAACGCATCTTGTCCTTGGGTGGATCGATGAATTCGCGTTTCACGGTGGCAAAGTCGCCAAGGCGGAAGGTGGTGCCGTTGGCGCGCAGCTCCAGGTTCTCCAGGTCCTTGACCTTGAGCATGGCGCCCGTGACCCTTAGCTGCAGGTTGTCGGTCGGCGTGACCAGCACGCCAGTGGCGTTGATGCTGTTCTGCTCCGACAACTGATTGACGATCGCTTCGAACGGGATGCCCAGCTGGGCAAATTTCTTGTGCGAAAAGACGATATTAATCTTTTCATCCTGCACGCCGAACAGTTCCACCTTGGCGACCTGCGACACGCCCAGCAACTGCTGGCGCACGTCATCGGCATAGTCTTTCATTTCAGCATAGGTAAAGCCGTCGCCGGACAGCGCGAAGATGGAGCCATAAGTGTCGCCGAACTCGTCGTTGAAAAACGGCCCGACCACACCGGCCGGCAAGGTGTTCTTGATATCGCCGATTTTCTTGCGCACCTGGTACCAGGCGGCCGCCGTTTCCTTGGGTGGCGTCGATTCGCGCAATTCCAGCAGGATCAAGGTCTCGCCCGGCTTGGAATAGCTGGTGATCTCGTCGATATACGGCGTTTCCTGCAGCTTGCGCTCCAGCTTGTCGGTTACCTGCTCGGCCATCTGCAGGGCGGTGGCGCCCGGCCAATAGGCTTGCAGCACCATGGCGCGGAAGGTAAACGGCGGATCTTCATCCTGGCCCAGATTGGCATAGCTGAGCATGCCGCCGATCAGCAGCACCGCCATCAGGTAGCGCGTCAGCGGAACATGTTCGAGCGCCCAGCGTGACAGATTGAAGCCGCCCCTCATTTGGCGGCCCCGGCGGTGATGACAGGATCAGCCTTGGCCGGTGCGGCCATCTCGGCGCCCAGGATCGATACTTTCTGGCCAGGCTTGAGCAGATTGACGCCGGCCGTGACCACGGTCTGGCCTTCTTTTACGCCCGAGCTCAGCAACAGATCGTTGCCGGCCACGCCGCCCACGGTGACATTGACCAGCTTCACGGCGCCGTTTTCCACCACCCACACCGAGCTTTGCGATTTTTCATTGAACAGCGCCGTCAGCGGCACCCTGATCTGCGGCGTGGCCGTGGTGGACGCGAACTGCACCACCGCCGTCATGCCCAGCAAGGCTTCCGGTGCGTTCGGAATGGTGACCTTGGCCAGGTAGGTGCGGGTGGCCGGGTCGGCCACCGGCGAGACTTCACGGATCTTGCCCGGCAGCGCCTGTTTCGGGTCGGCCCACAGACGCACCACCACGTTCTTGACACGGCGCATGGTGTCAACCTTGTCTTCAGGAATGCCGATCACCACTTCGCGGTCGCCGTTCCTGGCCAGCACGGCCACCGGCGTGCCGGGCGAGACCACCTGCCCTACTTCGGCATCGATGCGCGTGATCACGCCATCGCCGTCGGCCAGCAGGCTGGCATAGCCGGACTGATTGGCCTGGCCACGATAGGCGGCCTGCGCCGCTTCCACCTGGGCCTGGGCCGCCTTGTACGCGGCATCCTTGCTATCGAGCACGGCCTGGCTGACGAAATTCTTGTCGCGCAGTTCCTGGTAACGTTTCAGTTCGGCACGCGCCAGGTCGCGATTGGTTTGCGCGCTGTTCAGGCTGGCCTTGCCCTGGGCCTGCGACAATTGCAGGTCTTGCGGATCGAGGCGCATCAGCACCTGGCCACGCTTGACGACAGTGCCGACCTCGACATTGCGCTCGACGATCTTGCCGCCGACGCGAAAACCCAGCTGCGAGGTCACCCGCGCCACCACTTCGCCGGAGAACTCGGCATTTACATCGACATTGCTGCTGGCCAGCACGATGGCGCGCACCGGGCGCACGTCCTCGGCCTTGGGGGCCGGCTTGGAACAGGCCGCCAGGGTCATGGCCAGGGCTGCGGCGGCCAGCAGGCGCAGGGCGGGAAGAGCTGGGGCGCCGGTCTGGCGGCGCAGGGTTTTCAGGGCAAACAAGGTATTTTCCTTTACTATGCGGGCTGTTAGATTTTTATATGAGGAAACTTTTTGCCTGCCGACTGGGTAGCGCCAAACTTTTTCTCACGCAATATCCTTAAATTTGTGACAATGTCAGCTCAGTCATTCAGGGAGCGTTATCCCTTACTGACTTTCTGGTTAGTAATTATAATCGTGGCGAAATTTTTTTAGTGACTTTTGCGTCATTAATCCATATTTTGTTGCGTCGATAACTATTTACCGTGTCGCCTTTGCACCGGCCCCGTGCGGCCGTGCATGATGAGAGAAGTGTTTCATGCCTGTAGACCATTACGAAAATTTTCCCGTAGCATCTGTGTTAATGCCGCGCCGCCTGGTGCCCGCCGTCGAGGCCATCTACGCCTTCGCCCGCAGCGCCGACGACCTCGCCGATGAAGGCGACGCCACGCCGGCCGAACGGCTGGCAGCCCTGCAGTCGTACGAGTCGGCGCTGGACCGCATCGCCGCCCACGAACCGGAGACCGACCCGATGTTCGTGCGCCTGGCCGCCACCATCGCCAAATTCGAACTGCCGATGCAGCCGTTTTACGACCTGCTGTCCGCCTTCAAACAGGATGTGCGCACCACGCGCTACGCCACCCATGTTGACGTACTGGACTATTGCGCCCGTTCGGCCAATCCGGTCGGCCTGCTGATGCTGAGCCTGTATAAAGCGGCCGATGAAGCAAATGTACGCGATTCCAACGCAATATGTTCAGCTTTGCAATTAATTAATTTTTTGCAAGATGTGGCGATCGACCGGCAAAAGGAACGCATTTACCTGCCGATGGAAGACCTGAACCGCTTTGCCGTCTCGCCGGCCGCCTTCGAGCGGCCCGAGGCGCATGGCAAATGGAGCGCGCTGATGCGTTTCGAAGTGGCGCGCACGCGCGCGCTGATGCTGTCGGGCGCGCCGCTGGCCCTGCGCCTGCGCGGACGCATCGGCTGGGAACTGCGGCTGGTGGTACAAGGCGGCTTGCGCATCCTGGAAATGATCGAGGCCGTCAATTACGATGTCTTCCGCCGCCGGCCCAAACTGTCGAGGCGCGACTGGCTGATCATTTTGTGGCGCGCCCTGCGCATGTCGCGCAAAAGCGTGGCCGCCGCCGCTCAAGAAAACCCGCTATTTCCCCCGTCGCCCACCCACTAAGACGATAGAATAGCGGCTTCGATCTGTAACCCTTGCACTTTTGACTATGTCTCCCGACGAATATTGCCAACAAAAGGCCGCCCAGAGCGGCTCCAGCTTTTACTACAGTTTCCTGTTCCTGCCGGTCGAGCGCCGCAAGGCGATCACGGCCCTGTATGCGTTCTGCCGCGAGGTCGACGATACGGTGGACGAATGCACGGACGAAAACGTGGCACGTACCAAGCTGGTCTGGTGGCGCAAGGAAGTCAAGTCCATGTACGAAGGCAACCCCACGCATCCCGTGATGCGCGCGCTCGAGCCGCACCTGGCCGTCTACACGCTGGAAGAAAAACACCTGCAGGCGATTATCGACGGCATGGAAATGGACCTGAACCAGACACGCTACCTCGATTACCAGGCCATGAGCCGCTATTGCTGGCATGTCGCCAGCGTGGTCGGCATCTTGTCGGCCAGCATTTTTGGCGCGACCCGCCCGGAAACGTTGCTGTACGCCGAGAAACTGGGCCATGCTTTCCAGCTGACCAATATCATCCGCGACGTCGGCGAAGATGCGCGCAAGGGGCGCATCTACCTGCCGATCAGCGAGTTGCAGCAATTTAACGTCACGGCGGCCGACCTGCTCAACGCGCGCCATACCGAGAACTTTGAAAACCTGATGCGTTTCCAGGTGGCGCGCGCGCAAAAGACCTACGACGAGGCATTCGCCCTGTTGCCGGCGGTCGACCGCCGCGCCCAGCGCCCTGGCCTGATCATGGCCGCCATCTACCGCACCTTGCTCAATGAAGTCGAGCGCGACGGCTACCATGTGCTCAAGCAGCGCATTTCCTTGACGCCGATCCGCAAACTGTGGCTGGCCTGGAAGACCTGGATACGTGGCTAAGCCAGTGCCAGCACCGCTGTCGGTTGCCGTTATCGGCGCCGGCTGGGCCGGTTGCGCCGCCGCCATGGAACTGGCGCGCGCCGGCCACGCTGTCACCGTCCACGAAGCGGCACGCACGCTTGGGGGGCGGGCACGCAAGGTCGAGCTCGACGGGACCATGCTGGACAACGGCCAGCATATCCTGCTCGGCGCGTACCGGGAAACCCTGCGCCTGATCAAACTTTCCGGCCAGGACCCGCAGGCGCTGATCCTCGACCTGCCCCTGCAGATGCGCTATCCCGAAGGCAGCGGCGGCATGGATTTTGTCGCGCCGCGCTGGCCGGCGCCGCTGCACCTGGCCTGGGCCCTGCTGCGCACCAAGGGCCTGGCGCGCGCCGACAAGGTGGCGCTGCTGCGTTTTTCCAGCGCCATGCGCTGGATGGGCTGGCAGTTGTACAACGATTGCACGGTCAGCGAATTGCTGCAGCGCTTCGACCAGACCGAGCGCCTGACAGCGCTGATGTGGCGTCCGCTATGCCTGGCGGCGTTGAATACGCCACCCGAACGGGCCTCGGCCAGGGTCTTCGTCAACGTGCTGCGCGACAGCCTGGGCGCGCGCCGCCGTAGCGCGTCGGACATGCTGATCCCCAAAACCGATCTGAGCGCCCTGTTTCCCGAGGCCGCCGCCCGTTACGTTGAACGCCATGGCGGCCAGGTCAGGCTCGGCGCCAAGGTGCAAGTCTTGCATGCGCTAGCTGATGGCCGCTGGCAGCTGGACGATACAGACGCCTATGACCGCGTGGTGCTGGCCACTTCCAGCAGCCAGGCCGCCAGCCTGCTGGCCAGCGCAGGCGAGCCGGCCGTCGATGCGGTGATCGCCCAGCTGCAGGCATTTACCCATGAGGCCATCAGCACCTGCTACCTGCGGTACGACGGCACCGTGCGTCTGGGCCTGCCCTTCTACGCCCTGGCCGATGCACCGGCACAGGCGCACTGGGGCCAGTTCGTGTTCGACCGCGGCCAGCTCGACGCGCGGCAGGCGGGTTTGCTGGCGGTGGTGATCAGCGCATCAGGCGCGGCCGCCGCGCAAGGCCACGAGGCGCTGGCGCTGGCGGTGGCCGCGCAGCTGGCGCAGGTATTGCACATGCCGCAGCTGGCCCAGCCCGCCTGGACGCAGGTGATTACCGAAAAGCGCGCCACCTTTGCCTGCACGCCGGATCTGCCGCGCCCAGGCAACGCCACCGGCTTGCCGGGCCTGGTGCTGGCCGGCGACTACACGGCCGGCGACTACCCGGCCACCATCGAGGCGGCCGTGCGCAGCGGCGTGCAGGCGGCCAGTCTCGTGTGCCAGATCAAGACAGCCGGCACGAAAGCGTGACCGCGTATCGTCTGCCTGTGTCGCTGACCCCTTCAATTGTGCAGCCTGTCGCACCGCGGTGGTGCCCCAGAGCCTGTTTGGATACAGTCACATCATCGGCCAGCAACACTTGAGGCCAACAACGATATGACTACAGGAACCACCATGAACACCACGCCATTCAAAACCGCTTGCAAAACCGTGCTGCTGCTGGGCTTCGTGGCGCTGGCGATGGCGATCGTGGCCGGCACGCAGCAAGGCCATGCGGCGCAGCACGCGCCGTTGATGCTGAGCCAGGCGAGCATGCTGCTGCCTGCGCTGGGCTAGGCCAGGCCGGTAGCGCGCAAAATGGAAGGCAGAGCAAACATCATGCATCAACAAGACTATCTCGACGCGCTGCGGCGCGCGCTGGCCGGCCTGCCGCCGGACCTGGTCGCCAAGACCATGGCGTATTACGAACAAAGCTACAATGAAGGCCTGGCCGCCGGGCGCAGTGCCGAAGAAATCGCGCACGACCTGGGCGACCCGAAAAAAATCGCTCTCACCCTGCGCGCCAACACGCAGCGCCGCGCCTTCGAACACAGGAAAACACCGGTCAACCTGCTGCGCCTGCTCGTTTCGCTGGCGGGCCTGGCCATCTTCAATCTGTTCATGGTGATCCCGGCCGCCGTCTATGCGGCGCTGCTGGCCACCTTGTATGCCGTCGGCCTGAGCTTTTACCTGGCCGGCATTGCGATCACGGCCAGCGGCCTGTCGGGCGCCAACGAGTTGCTGCTCGACGGTCCGCTGCGCTACATGCTGGTCCATGATGACGATGGCGGCGCAGGCGACGACCAGCGCCAGACCCGCATCACCATCGGCGACACCGGTATCGAGATCGACCATCTGCCCGGCCCGGTCAAGGCGGCCGAGGACAGCCCGCCGTCGCCGTCGCCGTCCTCGCGCGTGATCGAGCGGGCCGAAGCGCTGGCCGGCAGCGGCATCCATATCTATACCGACCTGGATCAGGATGCGCGCACCACGCAAACCCTGTTCGGCATGGGCATGGTGCTCGGCGGCATCGTATTGTTCCTGCTCAGCCTGGTCGTAACCCGCTATACGCTGATCGGCGTGCGGCGCTATATCGCGATGAATATTTCCCTGCTCAAAGGCCATTAAGGAGGCACGCCATGAAACGCCTGTTCAAAGTCGGCCTGTCCATGTTCCTGCTGGCCCTGGTCCTGATCGCCCTGTCCTATACCGCCCTGCGCGCCAAGGGGATCAGCAACCCCAGCAGTTCAGCGGGCCGCGCCGTGCGCGCCGACACCCGCGCCATTTCCGCCGCCGTCACGTATGTGGACCTGAACGGCCCGATCGACCTGACCCTGCGCCGCGGCGCCACGGCATCGCTGAAAGTGAGCGGCGAACAGCGCCTGCTGGCCAATGTCGACACCACCGTCGACGGTTCCACCATCCATATCGGCCCGAAAGGCATGCTGTTCCACCACCGCCAGCCCTTGCAGGTGGAACTGGTATTGCCAACACTGACCGGCGTCGAAGTGCACGGCACGGGCAACAGCCGCATCACCGGTTTCAGCGGCGACAAGTTCACGCTGGAACTGGCCGGCTCGGGCGACATCAGTTTCACGGGCCGCTACAAGCAGGTCGAAGCGAGCGTCAACGGCAGCGGCAATCTCGACATCAATGGCGGCAACAGCGACAAGGTCAGCCTGGAAATGATCGGTTCGGGCCGCATCAGCGCCAGCGGCAACAGCAAGGTGCTCAATGCCGAACTGAGCGGCTCGGGTGATATCGACGCCGAACACCTGCCCTCGGATATCGCCAATGTGGTCCTGCAAGGCTCGGGCGAAAGCACCGTCTTCGTGCGCGAGAAGGCCAGTCTGACCCTGCGCGGCAGCGGCGACATCCACGTCCACGGCAAGCCGCGCCAGCGCGACGCCCAGCGCACGGGATCGGGGGAGATTACCTGGCATTGACGTGTTACTGGCGGCGGCCTTCCAGCCACGCCAGCGCCTGCTCCCCCGCCGCCTTGCCGCCTGCCAGGCAGGCTGTCAGCAAGTAGCCGCCGGTCGGCGCTTCCCAGTCCAGCATTTCACCGGCCACGAACACGCCCGGCATGGCGCGCAGCATGGCGCCGTCGACGCCGTCAAAGGCGACGCCGCCGGCGCTGCTGATGGCTTCGTCAATCGGCCGCGGGCGCTTGAGCGTCACCGGCAGCAGCTTGATGGCGCGCGCCAGTGTTTCAGAGTCGGCAAAGTCGGCAGCACTGACGCATTCGCGCAGCAGGCCTGATTTCACGCCCTTGATGCCGAGCCGGCTTTGCAGATGGCTGGACATCGAACGCGCGCCGCGCGGGCGCGTCACCTCGTCGAACACGCGCTCGTGACTGTGGTCGGGCGCCAGGTCGAGCCAGATGGTGGTGCTGCCGTCACGCGCGATCTGATCCCGTAGCGCCGCCGACAAGGCGTAGATCAGGCTGCCCTCGACGCCGCCCGCCGTGATCACGAACTGGCCTTGCCGCTTGACCCTCAAACCATCGATATCGATGGCCGTGATGGCCACGGTGGTCAGCGGCTCGCCCGCATGGCGGCTGCTGAAATGTTCGCTCCAGTCCACGTCGAAACCGCAATTGGCCGGCGCCAACGGCGCCACCGCCACGCCCTGCGCCCGCAGCAGCGGCACCCAGGCGCCATCGGAACCGAGACGCGCCCAGCTGCCGCCGCCGAGCGCCAGGATCACGGCGTCAAACACCAGCAGGCGCGCGCCGTCGGGCGTATCGAAGGCCAGCTGACCGTCCTGCCAGCCGGTCCAGCGGTGGCGCATGTGGAACTGCACCCCGCTTTCCCGCAGCCGGTGCAGCCAGGCGCGCAGCAGGGGCGCGGCCTTCATGTCGGTCGGGAAGACGCGGTTCGACGAGCCGACAAAGGTGTCGACACCGAGGCCATGCACCCAGTCGCGCACCTGCTGCGGGCCGAACTGGTCGAGCGCGGGGCGCAGCCGGTGCGACTGCCGGCCATAGCGCGTGACAAAGCTCTGGTAGCCTTCCGCATGCGTGATATTCATGCCGCCACGTCCGGCCAGCAGGAATTTGCGGCCGACCGAGGGCATGGCGTCGAACAGTTCGACCTGCGCGCCACCGGCGGCGGCGGCCTGCGCGGCCATCAGCCCGGCGGGGCCGCCACCGATCACGGCGACACGAAAAGCAGTAGGTGCAAGAGAGGACATGAACAGGAACGCCGGCGATGAAAACCCCGGCATTTTAGTCGAGATAGCCTGGCCCGATGGCAACGGGACTGAAAATTAGTGCATACTGCGGCGACAGACCCCGTTTGATGACGATAAAAAAGGAGAGTGGCATGGGCGCAGGATTCTGGATTTCCCGTTATTTGCTGGCCAGCGGCATCTTGTTCATCATCTTGACCGTGGTCGAATACAGCAAGGGCACCACCAGCCAGGCCGACATTTTAAGCGCGCTGGCCTGGTCGCTGGTGGCCTCGGCCATCTTTATCGGCTCGAAATACTGGCGCTACCGCAAGGCGGTGCAATGCGCCAGCTGCGGCGATGCGGTCAAATAGCTAGCTCGGGTTAGCAAAGCGTAACCCGACACCACCACGGTATTACCCTCCCGTGACGGGCGGAAAAAACGCCACTTCATCGCCGTCCGCCACCACGGTGTCGGCCTGGCACATCAGCTGGTTGTGCGCCATGCGCAGCAGCTTGCCTTCGGCCAGTGCATCGGCCCAGTTGCCGCCGCGCGCCACCAACACGGCGCGCAGCTCGCCGACGGTGGTGGCTGCTTGCGGCAACTCCAGCACTTCCTGGCCAACGCCCACCAGCTCGCGCACGCTGGCAAAAAATCGCAACTGTATCTTCAAACCCTGCTCCTTCAGTACAACAATTCGTTAAACGGGATAAAGCGCAGCAGGTCGCCGCGCGCGATCGACAGGCCCGGCGGGCAGTCGATCAGGCCGTCGCCCCACACGGTGGAGGTCAGCACGCCCGAACTCTGGTTGGCGAACAGCTCCAGCGCGCCGTCGTCGTTGATTTTCGCGCGCAAAAATTCGTTGCGCCGGTCGGCTTTCAATCGCTCGAAGGCGGCCGCCAGTCGGTAGCTGCGCGGCGCCACGTTGCCCGTCACGCCCTGCAGGCGCAGGACAAACGGCCGCACGAACAGCAAAAAGGTGACGAAGCTCGATACCGGATTGCCGGGCAGGCCGACAAAAAAGGTCTGTTCGACTTCGCCAAACGCCAGCGGCTTGCCCGGCTTGACGGCGATCTGCCACAGGTTCAGCCGCCCTTCCGCCTCCACCGCCGGCTTGATATGGTCCTCCTCGCCGACCGACACGCCGCCCGAGGTGATGATCAGGTCGCTGCCCTGCGCCGCCTGGCGCAGCACGGCGCGCGTGGCGTCCAGGGTGTCGGGCACGATGCCGAGGTCATGGATCTCGCAGCCCAAATTCTCCAGCAAGCCACGCAAGGTAAAACGGTTCGAGTTGTAGACCGCACCGGGCGGCAAGGGCTGGCCCGGCATGGCCAGCTCGTCGCCGGTGGAAAACAGCGCCACGCGCAGTTTGCGCAGCACCGGCAATTGCGCCAGGCCCACCGACGCGGCCAGGCCCATCTCCTGGCTGCGCAGGCGCCGGCCCGCTTCCAGGATCACGCTGCCGGCGCGGATGTCCTCGCCCTGGCGGCGCACCCATTCGCCCGCCTGCGGCGCATGGTGGATGGTGACCACGCCCTCGTTGAGCACGCACTGCTCCTGCATCACCACGCAGTCGGCGCCCGCCGGTATCAGGGCGCCCGTAAAGATGCGCGCCGCCGTGCCCGGCTGCAAGGGCAGGCCCACATGGCCGGCCGCGATGCGCTGCGACACCGGCAAGCTGGCCGCGCCGCTGGCGCAGTCCAGCGCGCGCACGGCATAGCCATCCATCTGCGTATTGTCGCGCTCGGGCACGTTCAGGGTCGAGGTTTGCGCCACGGCCAGCACGCGGCCGTTGGCGTGCATGGTGTCGACCAGTTCGACGTCGCTCACCGGCCTGGCGGCGGCGGCCATGAAGGCCAGCGCCTCGGCCACCGACAGCATGGCCTTGCGTTCAGTCTCCTGCGCCATCACAGTCCCGTATGCGCGGCGATATACGCCTGCATTTTCGCCACGTCGGTATCCATTACCACGAACTTTTGCGGCAGCTCTTCGATGTTCTCGAAGCCTTTTGGCCGTTCCGCGTCCACGCCCAGGGCATCAAGGATGGTTTCGTTGAACTTGGCCGCCAGCGCCGTTTCCAGCACGATCATCGGCACGTTGACTTCCAGGTGCTCGCGCGCCACCTTGATGCCGTCGGCGGTATGGGTGTCGATGGTGATGCCGTAGTCGTCGGCCACGTCGCGGATGGTGTCCAGGCGGTCCTTGTGGGTCGACTTGCCCGACTTGAAGCCGTATTTGGCGACTTGCTTGAATTCGTCACCGTCGCTGCCCGGTTTGCCCGACAGGTCGAAGCCGCCATGCGTGTCGACCTTGGCGAACAGGGCTTTGACGCGCGCGCTGTCGCGGCCGACCAGGTCGTAGACGAAGCGCTCGAAGTTCGACGCCTTCGAGATATCCATCGACGGGCTGCTGGTATGGTAGGTTTCGGACGACTTGCGCACGCGGTAGACGCCGGTGCGGAAGAATTCGTCGAGCACGTCGTTCTCGTTGGTGGCGGCCACCAGTTTCGAGATCGGCAAGCCCATCATGCGCGCGATGTGGCCGGCGCAGATATTGCCGAAGTTCCCCGACGGCACCGTGAACGACACTTTTTGCTCGTTGCTGGTGGTGGCCGCCAGATAGCCGCGGAAGTAGTACACGACCTGGGCCACCACGCGCGCCCAGTTGATCGAATTGACGGTGCCGATCTTCTGCCTGGCCTTGTACGGCAGGTCGTTCGAGACGGCTTTTACCATGTCCTGGCAATCGTCGAACACGCCTTCGACGGCGATATTGTGGATGTTCGGGTCCTGCAGGCTGAACATCTGCGCCGTCTGGAAGGCGCTCATCTTCTTGTGCGGCGACAGCATGAAGACGCGGATGCCCTTCTTGCCGCGCATCGCATATTCGGCCGCGCTGCCGGTGTCGCCGGACGTCGCGCCAAAGATATTGAGTTCGGCGCCGGTCTTGGCCAGGGTGTATTCGAACAGATTGCCCAGCAACTGCATCGCCATGTCCTTGAACGCCAGGGTCGGGCCGTTCGACAGCGCTTGCAGGATCAGGGTGGTCGACCCGCCCTTGACGAGGTTTTCTTCGAGCACGCGCAGCGGCGTGATGTCGGCGGCGTTTTCGCCGGCGCGGGCATTGCGGTAAACCGCCTTGGTATAGGTCTTCGCGGTCAGCGCCTTCAGGTCGGCCGCCGGGATATCGGTGGCGAACTTTTTCAGGATTTCGAATGCCAGGTCGGCATACGACAATGTGCGCCAGGCATCGAGCTCGGCACCGCTGACTTGCGGGTAGTGTTCAGGGAGATACAGTCCGCCATCGGGGGCCAGGCCGCCCAGCAGGATGTCGGAAAATTGTTGCGGCTGTTGCGATTGCGATGGCGCTTGGTCAGCGCGGGTAGACACATAGTGCATGAGAGTAGAGTCCAGTTGAGCTGAGAGCGTGAAAAAGAATGGCAAACGAGCCGATATTATAGTGCGAGCGGCAGTCCATGGGGAACCGCGCGACGTCCGCCAGGTCAAGTCGTCGGCCATTCAGGCAAGAACCATTATCAAACGACACATCTTGTCGTATAGCAACTGTATGATGCGGCGTGTCTCTTACCCCAGCCAACTGATTGCGCACAAACATCATGCCCACCCTGATCCACCATATCGACGCCATCGCGCGTCAGCGTCAATGCGACGTGCTGTACCTGGAGTTCCATCCGCAAGACTACGAACAATACCGTTCGTACCACCCCGAGGCCGACCCGCAACGCGACACCATCCTGGCCTGGCTCGCTGACCACGGCATCGACTGGCTGCCGTGCGGATCGAATGCCAGCTCCCCGCTTGCCATGAGTTCCTGGCGCGGCCAGCTTTGTTTTGACATTGCCTATGACGAGGCACTGCCGGCATACTGCCAGTTGCGCGATTATCTTGAACTACCCGATGGCAGCATGCGCCACGCCGGTGTGCGGTTCTGTGTGCAACCGCTGGCCCACGCCATGAAAAATGTCGCCCATGACGAACCAGGCTACTGGGATCGCTGGGCCGAAGATTTTTGAAACCGCGCCACTGCTCACGCTACGCTCCCCTCCCCCAATTACATGAAATGCAAAATACATGAATCGCGACGATTTCCTCAAGCAAGATGACGTAACGGGTTTTATCGACTGGCTGGCGAGCACCTTGCCGACGCAGTCATTTCAATTGAAAATGGCGCCCAGCGCCTATGTGCCCGGCGGCCTGGCAGTGCGGGCAACCGGCCTGGAGGCGGTGCTGCGCCACTATGCATGGCACACCGGCTGGACCGATGCGCAAGGCAAGACCGTCAAATCAGGCAACTGGGCCGATACGCGCGCATCGCTGGCCGCCTTGCGCGCGTGGCTGAAAACAGCAATCGCACGGCAGGACGAGGACCAGGCGCTGGCAGCCTGCCTGGCCATACTGGAATGGGGCGGCGTGCGCGGCGCCATCGTTTTCCTGCGCCGGCTCCATGCACAGCGCCGCCTGGTCGCCTATTTCACGCGGCTCGCGCCGCTGATGTCGCTCACCTCGGAGTCCTCGCTGACGGCGCTCGATGCAAACAGCGTGGAACGGTTCGACGCGGGCCTGACCAAGATACATGCGCTGCTCGACGACACAGGCTCGCCGATCTACGACAGCCGCGTGGGTGCCGCAATCGCCATGCTGTATGCGCAGTATCGAAAAAACGGGCAACCCAAGGTGGCAAAAAGCCGCTTGATGGCTTTTCCTTCGGGTGCGGCGCGCGGCATGCAGATCCGCAACCCCAAACTCCTCGACCCTGCTTTGCCAAGTGCGCCGCAATTCTTCAGCAACGCGGTATCGCGCCAGTCGTGGGCCCAGTGGCAAGTCAAGCTGGGCTGGATCCTGCGCGCCACCTTGGAACGCTGCGACTGGTTCCAGTCCGACGGCGCCGACATTGCCGCGCGCTGCCATGCTTTCGAGGCCTGCCTGTTCATGCTGGGTTACGATTTGCGCTGCTTTGGCGATACGCATGAGCCGAGCGTGCCTGTGGAACAGGAGCAAGTACCAGACGATGGCGTGTCGCAAAAAGGCTGGGTACCGACAGGGTGCGCATTTGCCGAAACGCTGCCACGCTACGCACTGTTCCGAGGCCAGTTGCAGGCTGGCGAAAAAGACGACAAGCAAGGCTTTGCCAGTTGGTACAGCCGAACCTATGACGTTGCCGAGAGCACCGGCATTGCCTACAGCTTTCCCTACAGCGCCAGCGAATTCGATCTGTTTGACAGCAACGAGGAGCGTCTTGCCAGCATCGTCAAAGGTGGCCCCGAAGGACTGCGACAGGCAACCGGCAGCGATCAGCCGTATCGGGCGGGCGAGGAACGTGAGCGCATCTGCCTGGTCAACGCGCTGTTGCTTGGCCGCGTGGCTCATCTGAAGCCGAAGGAGCGCGATGCCTGGCTGATCGCCAGGGGCTACGCTGGCACAGCAAATAGTGCAGGCATCATCAAGACCACCGGCAAGCAGGTCGGACAGCATTTCGGCCTGCTCGACGAGCATGCGAAACCGACCGCGTTGTTTCACAGTTACTTCGGCAACCATATGAACCAGCTCTGAAGTCAAGAAACCGCAGGCGCGTGCTGGCGCGCCCGCGCCATTTGCGCCACACTCGATTGCATGGCCCCTTCAATGCCTGGCCCCGGGAGACACGATGACCATCAGCAAAAAGCCCTACCTGCAAAGCGCCGCGCTGCGCCCTGACGCGGTGGTCGACCTGGAACGCTACCCGTTTACCATCCCGGCCATCCGCGACTTCGTGCAGATGGATTTCCATCGCGACGTGACGTTTTTTGTCGGCGAGAACGGCAGCGGCAAGTCGACCATGCTCGAAGCGCTGGCCGTGGCGCTGGGTTTCGGCAAGGATGGCGGCACGCGCAACGTGCGCATCACGGGTGTGTCGGATCAGGTCTCGGGCCTGCACGAGCACCTGCGCCTGAGCAAAAGCTACAAGAAACCGAACGACAGCTACTTTTTAAGGGCCGAAAGCTTTTTCAATGTCGCCAGCTACATGGACGAGATGCCCGAATACCTGGACAGCTACGGCGGCAAGTCGCTGCACGCCCAGTCGCACGGCGAAGCCTTCATGGCCACCATGATCAACAAGCTGCGCGGAAAAGGCCTGTACCTGCTGGACGAACCCGAGGCGGCGCTGTCACCGAGCCGCCAGCTGGCCGCGCTGTCGGTAATCCATCAACTGGTGGAAGACGACTCGCAGTTGATCATCGCCACCCACTCGCCGATCCTGCTGGCCTACCCGCATGCCAAAATCTACATGTTTACGGGCGGCGGCATCCACGAGGTGGCGTATGAGGACACAGAACATTTTGCCGTGACGCGCGACTTCCTGAACAATTATCCGAGAAGGCTGGAACAGTTGTTCGAAGAGGAGTAAAGAGAGTCAGCAAGCCGCGTGATTGACGGTAATCACATGCACCGCCAGCCCGCCGAGCGACGTTTCCTTGTACTTGTCCTGCATGTCGGCGCCCGTCTGGCGCATGGTTTCGATCACTTCGTCGAGGCTGACGAAATGCGTGCCGTCGCCGTTCAGTGCCAGCGAGGCGGCGGTGATGGCTTTCACGGCGCCCATGCCGTTGCGCTCGATGCACGGAATCTGCACCAGGCCGCCGATCGGGTCGCAGGTCATGCCCAGGTGGTGTTCGATGCCGATTTCGGCCGCGTTTTCGATCTGTTCGTTGCTGCCGCCCAGGGCCGCCACCAGGCCGGCGGCCGCCATCGCGCAAGCCACGCCCACTTCGCCCTGGCAGCCCACTTCGGCGCCCGAGATCGAGGCATTGCGTTTGCACAGCATGCCGATGGCGGCTGCCGTCAGCATGAAGCGGCGCACGCCGCCAACCGGATCGCTGGGACGGCAATCCTCGGCGTAGTAGCGCAGCACGGCAGGGATGATGCCGGCTGCACCATTGGTCGGCGCCGTCACCACCCGGCCGCCGGCCGCGTTTTCCTCGTTGACGGCCATCGCATACAGGCTCACCAGGTGCACGGCGTCGTGCGGCAGGTCGTTGGCGCGGTTGTCGGACGCCTTCGCGTCCTGCGCCTGGCGCCACAGCTTGGCCGCGCGGCGCTTTACATCGAGGCCGCCCGGCAGCTTGCCGGTGGTCTCCAGGCCATGCGCGATACAGTCGCGCATCACGTGCCAGATGCGGTCCAGGCCCTGGTTCAATTCATCGTCGCTGCGCCGCACGCACTCGTTCGCGCGCAGCATCTCGGGGATCGACAGGCTGCTCGCCACGCCATGGGCCAGCAGCTGCTCCATGGTGTCGAACGGGAACACCGGTTGCGCACCCGCTGCCGCCGGCACCGGCACTTCGCCCGCCTCGCGGATAAAGCCGCCGCCGATCGAGTAATACACCTTGTCGACGCGCGCGCCGTCCGCCAGTTTCAGGGTAAAGCGCATGCCGTTCGGATGCTCGGGCAGAGATTCGCTCTTGTGCCACAACAGGCCGGTGGCGGCCGTAAACGGCACGGCGTGGGTCCCCAGCAGCGCGATCTCGCCCGCCGCTTCGATCGCCGCCAGCTTGGCGTCGACCGCATCGGGCGACACGTCCTGCGGGGTTTCGCCCATCAGGCCGAGGATGACGGCCTTGTCGGTGGCGTGGCCGACACCGGTCAGCGCCAGCGAGCCATACAGGGCCGCTTCCACCCCCACCACCTCATCGAGACAACCATATTCGACCAGAAAGCGCCGCGCCGCCACCATCGGCCCCACCGTGTGGGAACTCGACGGCCCGATGCCAATCTTGAAAAGGTCAAATACGCTCATATCCATGGCCGGTCTCTTTGCTGGTATTTTTATGGTGGTACTGCTATGCAAAACTCAGTGAAACTCAGGCCGCCTTGGCCGACTGTCCGACATCGACATTGGCCAGCATGTCGGCCACCATCTGCTCGATGCCGATCTGCGCGGTCCAGCCCCATTCCGCATGGGCCGTGCTGTCGTCCAGGCTTTGCGGCCAGCTGTCGGCAATCGCCTGGCGGCTGTCGGGCTTGTAGCCGATCCTGAAGTCGGCAACCTTGGCGCTGATCGCAGCGGCCAGCTGCTCGGGGTTGAACGACACGCCGGCCACATTGTACGAGGAGCGGATCTTGATCGATTCCGCCGGCGCGTCCATCAGTTCGATGGTGGCGCGGATAGCGTCGGGCATGTAAATCATCGGCAAGGTGGTGGCCGCATTGAGGAAGCAGTCATAACGCTCGCCGCGCAGGGCCGCATGGAAAATCGCGATGGCGTAATCGGTGGTGCCGCCGCCCGGAGGCGACTTGTAGCTGATGATGCCCGGGTAGCGGATGCTGCGCACGTCGACGCCGTATTTGGCATGGTAGTACTCGCACAGGCGCTCGCCGGCCAGTTTGCTGATGCCGTACATCGAAGTCGGGTCCATCACCGTCATCTGCGGCGTGTTGACCGGCGGCGTATTCGGACCGAAGGCGGCGATCGACGAGGGCCAGAAGATGCGCAGCGGTTTGCCCGCCTCGCCGCGCTCGCGCGCCAGCTCCAGGATATTGAGCAGGCCATCCATGTTCAGGCTCCAGGCCTTCAATGGCGCCGCTTCGCCGGTGGCCGACAGCATGGCCGCCAGCTGGTACACCTGGGTGATGTCTTCATTGGCGATGATGGCTGCCAGGCCGTCCTTGTCGAGCACGTTCAGCTGCGCATAGCGCTTCGCTTCGTAGACGTTGTTGGCGCCGATATCGCCGGCGATGACGTTGTCCGCGCCATGCCGCTGCGCCAGGGCGCCGACCAGTTCACTGCCGATCTGGCCGTTTGCGCCTATGACTAAAATGCGTTCCATGCTGGTTTCCTGATTTCTTGTTATTGATTGGTCGTGGTGTCGGTGGTCTTGATCAGGCCCAGTTCCTTGCCGGCCTGCTCGAAGGCGGCCAGCACGGTGACCAGCTGCTCGCGGCTATGCGCGGCCGACAATTGCACGCGCACGCGCGCCTGGCCCATCGGCACAACCGGATAGAAAAAGCCCGTCACCAGCACGCCCAGCTCATACAGGCGGGCGGCGAATTGCTGCGCCACCGGCGCGTCGAACAGCATCACGGGTACGACGGGATGGGTGCCCGGCTTGATGGTAAAGCCGATGCGCTCGATCTCGCTGCGGAAGAACGCCGTGTTCTCGTGCAGGCGGTCGCGCAGTTCGGTCGACCTGGCCAGGCGCTCCAATACCGACAGCGAGGCGCCGGCGATCGATGGCGCCAGCGTGTTCGAGAACAGATACGGGCGCGACTTCTGGCGCAAGGTGTCGATCACTTCCTTGCGCGCCGAGGTAAAGCCGCCCATGGCGCCGCCCAGGGCCTTGCCCAGGGTACCGGTGATGATGTCGATGCGGCCCATCACATTGTGGTGTTCGTGCGTGCCGCGGCCAGTGGCGCCCATAAAGCCCGAGGCGTGGCATTCGTCGATCATCACCAGCGCATCGTACTGGTCGGCCAGGTCGCAGATCTTGTCGAGCTGGGCGATCGTGCCGTCCATCGAGAACACGCCGTCGGTGACGATCACCTTGTGGCGCTTGCCGGCGGCCACGGCGGCCTGCAGCTGCACTTCAAGGTCGGCCATGTCGTTATGCAGGTAGCGGTAGCGGCCGGCCTTGCACAGGCGGATGCCGTCGATGATGGAGGCGTGGTTCAGCGCGTCGGAGATGATGGCGTCGTTTTCGTCGAACAGCGGCTCGAACACGCCGCCGTTGGCGTCGAACGCGGCCGCGTACAAAATCGTGTCTTCGGTGCCGAGAAAGCCGGAGATCGCCTGCTCCAGTTGCTTGTGCACGGTTTGCGTGCCGCAGATAAAGCGCACCGACGACAGGCCGTAGCCGTATTTTTCAGTGGCGTCGATCGACGCCTGCTGCGTCTGCAGGTCACCCGACAGGCCCAGGTAGTTATTGGCACACATATTGATCAGGGTGCGGCCATCGTCGCACACCACTTCAGCCCCCTGGCGCGAGGCGATCACGCGCTCGTTCTTGTACAAGCCCTGCTGGCGCAGTTGATCGAGGTTCTGTTGCAGACCGCTGAAAAAGGTGTTCTTCGCTTGCTCGCTCATGATGATCCTTGTGTCCGTGTTGGGTTGTCGCCATAGCGGAAAAGCCGCCGCTTGACCGGTGTGCGCCGCATGCTGTACCGTGGGGCGCTGTTCGGAGTGCAGTGTACAGTTTAACGCTTTTCCCGAGCCACTTCCGAAATCCACTATGTCGAACTGAAATTCAATATAGTGGATATTACCCAAGCCGATTGAACTTTGCAAGCCAACTGCCGATGAAAACCAGTGTTTCGACCAATTCTCCGCCCGAAGTCGGCGCCACCTTGCAACGGCTGCGCCTGGCGCGCGGCCTGACACTGGAGGATTTGTCGCGCATCGCGGGGGTCTCGAAGTCCATGCTGTCGCAGATCGAACGCGAAAAAGCCAACCCCACCATCGCCATTACCTGGCGCCTGGCCAATGCGCTGGGCGTGCAGATCGGCGAATTGCTGTCCAGCGCGGAAAAAGCCGTGGAAACCATCCGCGTCACCGACGCCCACGAGACCCCTACCCTGCCCGGCGACCATGCCGGCTATGTGCTGCGCATCCTGGGGCCGATGGAACTGGCCGGCAAATACGAATGGTATGAGGTGACCCTGGCGCCGGGCGGCGAGCTGGCCTCGCAGCCGCACGACCCGGGCACCACCGAGCACCTGACTGTACTGCACGGCAACCTGGAACTGGAAGTGGGGACGGCGAAGAAAAAGGTCAAGAACGGCGGCACGGCGCGCTATCCGGCCGACTTGCCGCATACCATCCGCAACCTGGGCAAGACCGAAGGCAAGGCATTATTGGTGGTGATCCACCGATAGTTGCTTGTCAGCAGTGTGCAATATGCTGTTACGTCCATGCTAAGATTTTGGAACAGACAAGATTTCCACTGTCCCTCATGGAGCCATCACAATGACGATTTCCGAAAGTACCACCCTCTTCCACAAGAAAAAGGTCGTCCAGTACGATCCTGATATCGCGCTGCAACCTGGGCAGGATATCGTCTACCGCCTGTCACTCGACTATGACGACAAACGCAAGATGCCGGACCTGATTGCCGGCTTCCTGGAAAAAGCCGACAAGCATGCGCTCGAGGCGCTGATCATCGGCATGTGGGGCGATCCGTACGAAGCAGGTGCCGATGAAGTGATCGCCGCGCTGGCCAGCCACGCGCCGCAGCTGCCCAACGTGCGCGCCCTGTTTATCGGCGACATGACGTATGAGGAATGCGAGATTTCGTGGATCGTGCAAGGCAGCTACAAGCCACTGCTGGACGCGTTCCCGCAGCTCGAAGAGCTGCGCATCCGTGGCGGCAATGAATTGAGCCTCGATGCGTTCGCGCACCAGAACCTGCGCAAGTTCACCATCGAGTCCGGTGGCCTGGACCAGAAAATCGCCCAGGCACTGAGCCAATCGAGCATGCCGAAGCTGGAACACCTGGAACTGTGGCTGGGCACCGACGACTACGGTTTTTCCGGCGACGTGGCGCTGTACCGGAAGGTGCTGGCGCAGCTGGCCACGCCGACCCTGCGCTACCTGGGCCTGCGCGATGCGCATATCGCCGACGAGCTGGCTGCCTGGCTGGCCAACGAGCCGCTGCTGGCGACCGTCGAAACACTGGATCTGTCACTGGGCACCTTGGGCGACATCGGCGCCGAAGCACTGCTGCAAGGCACGCAGTTGGGCAATCTGAAGCGCATCGACCTGTCGCACCACTACATCTCGGAGGCGAACCAGGAAAAACTCAGGGCGCTGCCCTTCGAGGTGGTGCTGGACGATCCGCAGGAAGACGACGAGGACGACGGCGAAGTCTATCGCTACGTGGCCGTCGGCGAGTAAGTGCCGATGATATTGCTGGCCACCAAAGGCAGCAAGCGCGTGCGCCTGCTGCAGGCGGCGCGTGCGCAGCGTGACCTGCCGCCAGCGCGTGTGCTCGAATGGCGCGACTGGCTGGCCGAACCGGCCTTGCTCGACGCGGCCCTGAAAACCCCATGCCTGTTCAAGATCGAGCCGCCTGGCGACGATGCGCTGGCGCAGCTGCAGCTGCTGCACGACGGCTGCCGCCTGCTCGAGCGCGCACCGGTGAGAGCGCCCGAACATGGCGAACTGCTGGCCATGGACGCCTGGTTTGCCGGCTTTTCCGCCGCCATGCGGCGCCTGTCGATCCGGCTCGCCGCCCTGCCGCAGGCGCGCGTCGTCAACGCCCCCTCAGAGATCACCCTGATGACCGACAAGCTGGCCTGCCAGGGCCACCTGGCCGGACACGGCGCGGCGATCCCCGCGCTGCTGGGACGTATCGACAGCTACGATCATTTGCAATCGCTGCTGCAGCAGCACGATCTTGACCGGGTCTACCTGAAACCGCGCTATGGCTCCTCCGCCTCGGGCGTGGTGGCCTACCGCAGGAACAGGAGCGGGCGCCAGCAGGCGACCACGTCGGCCAGCATCGTCCACACAAATGGCGAAACCCGGCTGTTCAATGTCAAGCGCATGGTGCGCCATGAAAGCGCCGCCGAGATCGCCACACTGGTCGACGCGCTGGCGGCGCAGGAACTGTATGCGGAAGCCTGGCTGGCCAAGCCGCGCTGCGGCGACAGCCATTACGACCTGCGCGTGGTGGCCATCGCCGGCCAGCCCGCGCACCGGGTGGCGCGCCTGGGCAGGCAGATGATGACCAATCTGCACCTCGACAATCGGCGCGGTGACGCCGCGACGCTATTGAACGAGGCCGACATGGCCGCGCTGGACGCCACCGTGCTGCAGGCGGCGCGCGCCTTTCCCGCCAGCGGCGTGGCCGGCTACGACCTGGTGGTGCGCCGGGGCCAGGCGCATGTGCTCGAAGCGAACGCCTTTGGCGACCTGCTGCCTGGCTTGCTGTGGCGCGGCCTGGACACCTATGGATGGCATATGCGCGATGCCTGAAGCCGCCATTCCCGACATGAACCTTGTCGTGGGCAGCCACGATATCGTCTTCATTACCCTCGACACCTTGCGCCACGATGTGGCGCAGGCCCTGTTCGAGGCGGGCGAACTGCCGGTGCTGGGGCGCTACTTGCCGGCCACCGGCTGGGAGCGCCGTCACTCGCCCGCCACCTTTACCTATGCGGCGCACCAGGCCTTCTTTGCCGGCTTTTTGCCCACGCCAGCGTTGCCAGGCCGCCATCCACGCCTGTTCGCCAGCGCTTTTGCCGGCAGCGAGACGACCTCGCCGCGCACCTTTGCTTTTGACGAGGCGAGCATTCCCGCAGCCATGGCCGTGCGCGGCTACCGCACCATCTGCATCGGCGGCGTCGGCTTTTTTAACAAACAGACCGCCTTGGGCCGCGTGCTGCCGGCGCTGTTCCAGGAAAGCCACTGGAGACCGGCCATGGGCGTGGCCGGGCGCCATTCGACCGAGCAACAGGTGGCGCTGGCGACCCGCCTGCTGGCCGAAAACGAGCAGCGCACCTTTTTGTTCATCAACGTGGCCGCTCTGCACACACCGAACCGCGCCTACCTGCCCGGCTGCCGCGTTGATAACATCGACAGCCACGCGGCGGCGCTGCGCTATGTCGACGGCGCCCTGGCGCCGCTGTTCGCCGCCTGCGCCGCGCGCGCGCCGACCTTTGCCATCGTCTGCTCGGACCACGGCAGCGCCTATGGCGAAGACGGTTATCGCGGCCACCGCGTGGCGCACGACAGCGTCTGGAACGTGCCGTATGCGCATTTTTTTATTGACTCTTCACACCAGCATTCCCAGGGAGCCGCACCGTGAATCCATCCGAACAGCCGGGCACCCTGGCGCAGCGCATGCGCCACACGCCCTACCAGGCCTACTCCTATTCCTACCCGCACAAGGCTGCCTACCGCACGCTGGCCCAAGCCACGCCGCTGGCGCCGATCTGGGCGCGGCAGGACCGCTGCGCCCTGTTTGCCTACATCCATATCCCGTTCTGCGAAATGCGCTGCGGCTTTTGCAATCTGTTCGCCATGGCGCGGCCCAGCGCCGAAATGGTCGAGCGCTATGTGCAGCAGGTGCTGGTGCAGATGCGCGCCATGGACGGCGTGCTGGGCGAGCGGCGCTTTGCCCGCTTCGCGCTCGGTGGCGGCACGCCGACCTATCTGTCGGCGGCGCAGCTCGACACCCTGCTGTGCGGCGCGCGCGATATTCTCGGCATCGATTTGCAGGCCACGCCGGCCGGCATCGAAGCCTCGCCCGAAACCATCACGGCCGAACGGCTGGCTGTCTGCCGCGCGCACGGCATCGACCGGGTCAGCCTGGGCATCCAGAGCTTTGCCGCCGGCGAGATGCGCGCGCTGGCGCGGCCGCAGCAGAACGCCACCGTACGCCAGGCCATCGCCCTGATACGCGAGGCAGGTTTTCCGACCCTGAATCTGGACCTGATCTACGGCATCGCCGGCCAGACGGTGGCCAGCCTGCTGGCCTCGATCGACAGCGCGCTGGCGTTCCGGCCCGAGGAGATCTATCTGTATCCGCTGTACGTGCGTGAGCAAACAGGCCTGGGCAAGATCGCGCGCCGCCAGGGCGCCGATACCCTGAACCCCATCATGCTGGCGCGCGACGGCGACAGCCGCCTGACGTTGTACGCGGCCGCGCGCGACCATCTGCGCGCACAGGGCTATGTGCAGGTCTCGATGCGCATGTTCCGCGCGCCGCATGCACCCACCGATGCCGGCCCGTCCTACTGCTGCCAGAACGACGGCATGGTGGGCCTCGGCGCGGGCGCCCGCTCGTACACCTCGCGCCTGCATTATTCGAGCGAGTACGCGGTGGCGCGCACCGAGACGATCGGCATTATCGACAACTACCTGGCGCTGGACGAAGCGCGCTTCGCGCAGGCCGAACACGGCTATCAACTGGGGGACGAGGACCAGCGGCGCCGCTACGTGATCCAGTCGCTGCTAACCGATCCGGGCCTCGATCTTGACGCCTACACGGGCCGTTTTGGCAGCGACTGCCTGGCGGACCTGCCGCAGCTGGCCGAGCTGTTTGCGCTGGAACTGGTCACGCAAGACGGGCCGCTGCTGCGCCTCAATGACCAGGGCTATGCCTACGCCGACACCATCGGCCCCTGGCTGGCGTCGAACACGGTGCGCGCGCTGATGGCCGAAAGCGGCCAGGCGTGCTGACGGCGCCGCAAACCATGCTGTCGCTGCTGTACCGGGGCACCCTGGCCAGCTGCAACTACGCCTGCGGCTACTGCCCGTTCGCCAAGAAGCAGGACAGCCGCGCCGCGCTGGCGCGCGATGCGCGCGAAGTCGTGCGCTTCACGAACTGGGTGGCGCGGCAGACGCGCCCCATCGGCGTGCTGTTTACGCCGTGGGGCGAAGCGCTGGTGCGCCGTCATTACCGCTGCGCCATGCAGGCGCTGGCCGCCCTGCCTCATGTACGGCAGGTGGCGCTGCAGACCAACCTGGCCGGCCCCCTGAAATGGCTCGATGGCATGGCGGGCCTGGAAAAGATCGGTTTATGGTGCACCTTCCATCCCGGCCAGACGACGATCGCGCGCTTTTTGGAGCGCTGCGCGCACCTCGACGCCATGGGCGTGCGCTATTCGGTCGGCGTGGTGGCGCTGCATGAACACTATGGCGCCATCGAAGCGCTGCGCGCGGCGCTGCCTGGCCACGTTTATCTGTGGCTGAACGCCTACGACCGGCGCGGTCCCGGCTATTACGCTGCCGATGACCTGCTCTGGCTCGACAAGATCGACCCGTGGTTCGCGCAAAGCCGCCGTCCTGTCCCGTCACGCGGCAAGGGCTGCTTCGCGGGCGAGGCGGCGCTGTCGGTCGACGGCGACGGCGAACTGACGCGCTGCCATTTTTTGCCAGAGCGGCTGGGGAATCTGTACGAAGATGATCTGGCGGACATGCTGCAGGAACGCAGCTGCCCGCGCTTCAAGTGCGACTGCTATATCGGCTATGCGCAGCGCAAGGACTTGCCGTTTCAGACGGAGTTTGGGGAGGGGGTATTGGCCAGGATTGCGTCCGTGTGACAGTGTGACGGTATGACGGTAGGTCGGCTTAGCGCGCAAGCGCGTAAGCCGACGCCACCTGCGGCGTTAATCAACGTCAATCAACGTCAATCAACGCCAACAATGTTGTCGGATTACGCGGGGCTGCGCCCCGCTAATCCGACCTACCCTGCCTATTGCGCCGCCACTTTCGCCGGCTCCGCCGTCATCTTCAACGCCCGGCTCAGAAAGCCCCAGCGATCGGCCACTTCCTCGATCTGCTTGGCCGTCGGCTTGCCGGCGCCGTGGCCGGCCTTGCTGTCGATGCGGATCAGCACCGGCGCGGCGCCGCCTTGCGCGGCCTGGGCGGCGGCGGCGAACTTGAAGCTGTGGGCCGGCACCACGCGGTCGTCATGGTCGGCGGTGGTGATCATGGTGGCCGGGTAGCAGCCACCCGCTTTCAGGTTGTGCAGCGGCGAGTATTTGACCAGCGCCTTGAACTGCTCGGCGTCGTCCGACGAGCCGTAGTCCGGCACCCAGCCCCAGCCGACGGTGAATTTGTGGAAGCGCAGCATGTCGAGCACGCCCACTTGCGGGATCGCCGCGGCGAACAGGTCCGGACGCTGCGTCATGGCCGCGCCGACCAGCAGGCCGCCGTTGCTGCCGCCACCGATCGCCAGCTTCGATGGCGAGGTGACCTTGTTGGCCACCAGCCATTCGGCCGCGCCGATAAAGTCGTCGAACACGTTTTGCTTGTTCAGTTTGGTACCGGCCTGGTGCCAGGCTTCGCCGTATTCGCCGCCGCCGCGCAGGTTGGCCATCACGTAGACGCCGCCCATTTCCACCCAGGCCAGGTTGGCCACCGAGAACGACGGCGTCAGCGAGACATTGAAGCCGCCGTAGCCGTACAGATAGGTCGGGTTGGAGCCGTCGAGCTTCATGCCTTTTTTCGACACGATAAACATCGGCACTTTGGTGCCATCGCGGCTGGTGAAGAACTGCTGGCGCACGTCAAACGCGTTCGGGTCAAAATCGACTTTCGGCTGGCGGTACACCGTGCTCTTGCCGGTCTTCATGTCGTAGCGGTAGATGGTCGCCGGCGTGGTGAAGCTGGTGTAGGAGTAAAACGTTTCCGTGTCATGGCGCTTGCCACTGAAGCCGCCGGCCGAACCGATGCCCGGCAACGCCACTTGGCGCACCAGCTTGCCGTTCAGGTCGGTGATGGTGATTTGCGTCTGCGCATCCTTCAGGTAATCGAGCACCAGCTGGTTGTTGAGGATATTGGCCGACACCAGGGTCTGCTCGCTTTGCGGCACAATCTCCTTCCAGTCGGCAGGCAACGGCTGGCGGATATCGATGGCGATCACGCGCGACTTTGGCGCCTTGTTGTCGGTGGCGAAGTAGAACACGGGGCCGACATTGTCGATAAACGAATACGAAGCGTCGAACTCTTCCAGCAGGCCGACGACCTTGGCATTTTTCTGGCGCAAGTCCTTGTAGAAGATGCGGTTCTTGCGTTCCGTGCCTTGTGTCGCGGTGATAATCAGGTAGTTGCCGTCATCGCTGACCTTGCTGCCGCCAAACGCCCATTCCTTCTGGTCAGGACGGTCGAACACCAGCACGTCGGCGCTTTGCGGCGTGCCCAGCTTGTGGAAGTACAGCTTCTGGAAATAATTGATATCGGCCAGCTTGGTCGCTTCCTTGGGTGCGTCGTAGCGGCTGTAGAAGAAGCCGGCATTATCCTTGGTCCACGATGCGCCCGAGAACTTGGCCCATTTGATTTCATCGCTCAGGTCCTTGCCGGTGTCGATGTCGCGCACTTTCCACTCATTCCAGTCGGAACCGGAAGCGGCCGTCGCATAGGCCAGGAACTTGCCATTCGGGCTGATCGAGGTGCCGGCCAGCGCCACCGTGCCGTCGGCGGACAGGGTGTTCGGGTCGAGCAGCAGGCGTGGCTCGTCCGTCAGTTTCTTGACCGTGTACAGCACCGCCTGGTTTTGCAGGCCATCGTTGCGCGTGTAGAAATAGCGGCCGCCCTGCTTGGTCGGCGTGCTGAAACGCTCGTAGTTCCACAGTTTGGTCAAACGCTGCTTGATCGCCTCGCGTTCCGGGATGGTGCCCAGGAACGATTGCGTCAGCTTGTTCTGCTCCACCACCCAGTCATGCGTCTCGGCGCTGTTGGCGTCTTCCAGCCAGCGGTAGGGGTCGGCGATGGTCGTGCCGAAATAGCTGTCCTGCTGGTCGACTTTCTTGGTCACCGGATAGGTCACGGCAGGGCTGTTGCCAGCCGGGCAGGCTTGCTGCGCAGCGGTTTGCGCCAGGGCATTGCCACCGAAGGCGGCCAGCAGACTGAATACGAGGGTTGCACTACGTAATTGCATGGATGGATGTCTCATTGTTGGATGTCTAAGAAGGGAAGCTGCGTGGCTGCCCATGTTGACTTTCGCCAACGTAAATCATAGCGCGTATCGCCACTTTTAATGCACAGTTATCCTGGCCATTCTCCATCTTTTATTTGGGTATTTCATCAAGCCGTCATAAAACATATTTACTATAGACAACATGATCATGGCCCGTCCGGTGGCCATGCCACTCTCCACGCACCACCTTCCGCCATGCACACATTCGCCCTGCCTTCCGCCATGTCCATTCCGGACCCAGCGTTTCCTGCGAATGTGGCCTATCTGAAACCGCCGGCACCTTTCCCGGTGACAGTCGACGCCGACGATGTATTGCACGACATTCTCGCCGGACGCAAGCTCACGGCCCTGTTCCAGCCCATCATCCAGATGGCCAGCGGCGACATCATCGGCTACGAAGGCCTGATCCGGGGACCGTCGGACAGCCCGCTGCATGCGCCGATGAATCTGTTCAAGGTGGCGCGCGCCTGCGGCCTGACCCTGGAAGTGGAGCATCTGTGCCGGCAAGTGGTGCTGGAGCGCTTTGCGGAACTGAATCTGCCGGGCAAGCTGTTCCTCAATGTCAGCCCGGAGTGCCTGCTGCTGCGCAATGCGCGCCATGGCGAAACTCTGGAATACATCGCGCAGATCGGCATCAACCCGGAACGGGTGATCATCGAGCTGACGGAAAACCAGCCCACCTATGATTACGAGCTGATGCGCGAAGCAGTGCTGCACTACCGTAACATGGGCTTCCAGATCGCCATCGACGACCTGGGCGAAGGGTTTTCCAGCCTGCGATTATGGTCGGAATTGCGGCCCGAATACGTCAAGATCGACATGCATTTTATCCAGGGTATCAATAACGACCCGGTGAAACTGCAGTTCGTGCGCTCGATCCAGGAGATTGCGGAAAAGTCGGGCACCCTGGTGATCGCCGAGGGCATCGAGGCGCAGACGGAATTGCTGGTCTTGCGCGATCTTGGCGTGGCATTCGGCCAGGGCTATCACCTGGGCCGGCCCAACGCGATGCCGGCGCGCGCACTGCCGGCCGAAGTGGTGCAGGCGCTGGGACGCCATGGCGTGGCCGTGTATCCGCAGCGCAGCAGCCTGGAAAAGAATGGCGCCAGCATCCGCAAGCTGCTGCACCGCGTGTCGTCGATCTCGCCAGCGAAAAACAACAACGAGGTCTACGAGATTTTCATGAAGGAACCCAAGCTCATGATCATTCCCGTGGTGGACAATGGCGTGCCGCTGGGTCTGATCAGCCGCTTCGACATGATCGACCACTTTGCCCGTCCCTACCAGCGCGAACTGTACGGCAAGAAATCGTGCAGCGTGTTCATGGACGCCAAGCCTCTGATCGCCGACCATGAAACCAGCCTGCAGGAACTGAGCTATACCATGGCGCAATCGGACGCGCATCACCTGTACAACGGTTTCATTATCACCGAGCACGGCCGCTACATGGGCATGGGCACGGGCCACGACCTGATGCGCGAAATCACGCAGATGCAGATCAACGCGGCGCGCTACGCCAATCCGCTCACGCAGTTGCCAGGCAATGTGCCGATCAACGAGCATATCGACCGCCTGCTGCACAGTGGCAGCCGTTTCTGGGTCTGCTATTGCGACCTCGACCATTTCAAGCCGTTCAACGACGTCTATGGCTACCGCAAGGGCGACGACGTGATACAGCTGACCGGTGAAATCCTCAGCGGCCATTGCGATCCGAACCGCGACTTTATCGGCCATATCGGCGGCGACGATTTCATGATCCTGTTCCAGAGCGAAGACTGGGAAACGCGCTGCCAGGCCATACTGGACGACTTCGCGGCCGCCATCCTGGCCTTCTACAGCGTGGACGACTGCGAACGCGGCGGCTACATCAGCGAAGACCGGCAAGGGAAAAAAGTGTTTTATTCCTTGATCAGCCTGTCGCTGGGCGTGATCAAGGTGTCGGCGCACCAGTATTACACCCACCACCAGATCGCCACGCAGGCGGCCGAAGCGAAGCGGCAGGCGAAGAAAATCCACGGCAACAGCCTGTTCCTGGACCGGCGCCAGGCGGTGGCAAACTGCGCGGACTGCGCTTAACAGTCAGGCGCAGGCGCGCGAGCACGCTTCCATTGCAGGGTCAGCGCGTGGGCACGGCCCAGGTCGTCGGTCGACAGCTTGCGCGCATAGCCGGCAACGGCGCCGCCGGCCGTGCTGTCGCCGCTCTCGGCCGCCAGCGCCACCCACATATAGGAGCGCACCGGGTCCTTCGGCACGCCGCGCCCGCTGTTGTACATGCCGCCCAGGTTGTACTGGGCCAGCGCATGGCCCTGCTCGGCCGCACGCGCATACCAGTGCACGGCCATGTCGTCGTCCTGCGGCACGCCATGGCCGTTCGCGTACATCACGCCCAGGTTGTTCTGCGCGCTGGCGTCGCCCTGGTCGGCCGCCTTGCGGTACCAGCGCACGGCACGCGCCGGATCGTGCGGCACGCCCTGGCCGTTGGCGTACAGCACGCCCAGGTTGAACTGCGCGTTGGCCGCGCCCTGCTCGGCCGCCTTGCCATACCACTCGACGGCCTCGCGCACATTGCGCGCCACGCCGCGCCCGCCGGCCAGCATGCCGCCCAGGTTGTACTGCGCCGAGCAATGGCCCTGGCGCGCGGCGCGGCGGTACCAGGCCACGGCGCGCGCCTCGTCCTGGTCCACGCCCTGGCCGCGCGCCAGCATCAGGCCCAGGCTGAACTGGGCGTCGGCGTCGTCCTGCTCGGCGGCGCGCAGCAGCCAGGCGTAGGCGCGCAACTGGTCCAGCGCCACGCCGACGCCTTGCCCGTAGGCCACGCCGAGCTGGCGCTGCGCCACCGCCAGACCTTGCGCGGCGGCCTGGCGGAACCAGGCCACGGCCTGGGTATCGCTTTGCATCACGCCCTGGCCGCGCTGGTAGGCCAGGCCCAGGTTCAGCTGGGCCTGCGGGTCACCCTGCAGCGCGGCCTTGCGAAACCAGGCCAGCGCCAGCGCATCGTTCTTTTTTGCCCCCAGGCCGCGGGCGTAGGCTTCGCCCAGCAGCGACTGGGCGCTGGCCACGCCCTGTTCGGAGGCGCGGTAGAACCAGGCCAGCGCCAGCTCGTCGCTTTGCAGCACGCCGCGCCCCTTGCGGTACATCTGGCCCAGGTTCTGCTGCGCCGAGGCGTCGCCCTGGGAAGCGGCGCGCAAAAACCACTGCGCCGCTTCCTCGTCGCTCTGCGCCACGCCGCGGCCGTGGTAATACATGGCGCCCAGGTGGTTTTGCGCAAACGCCAGCCCCTGCAGCGCGGCCAGACGCAGCCAGACAAAGGCGCGCGCGTCGTCGTGCCTGACGCCCTCGCCTTTTTTATACATCAGTCCCAGGTTGAATTGTGCGTAAGCATTGCCTTGTTCGGCCGCCGTGCGAAACCAGATATAGGCCTGGTGACTGTCTCTTGCCGTATGGTGCTTGTCCATGTCGTCCCCTCGCTCGCCTTGCGATGACACGAGACGGCCAGGCACGGCAGTCCGCAACGGCAACATCGCTGATGGAGTGCATTGTAAATTCAGGGGACCGGGCAGGCTTGAGCGAACTCAAAGGTAATAATAAAATTACATCTACTTGACCAGTTCGCCTTAAGAACGGGCGAGGGTCATCCCGGGCTCAACGCCGTCCCGGATGTTTCTGCAGGTACTGCGGCACCTTGGCGGCGGCCAGCTTGTTCAGCGACACCAGCAGGTCGGCGTCGACGCCGTCGATGCCATAATTGCTGCGCAAATGGCGGCCGATATGGATCAGCACCTGGGCGGCCACTTCCGCATCGGACTCGGCGCGGTGGGCCGCGCTCTTGAAGGCGATGCCCAGCTGGCCGGACAGCAAACCGAGCTTGTAGCTGGACAAGCCGGGAAACACGCGGCGCGACAGTTTCAACGAGCACACCAGCGCGCGGTGCGCCGGCGCCAGGTCCAGCCGGGCGCTTTCGGCGCGCAGGAATTTTTCATCGAAGCTGGCGTTATGGGCCGACAAGGCGTCGTTGCCGATAAAGTCCAGCAACTGCGGCACCACTTCGGCCACCGGCGGCGCCTTGTCGACCATCGCCTGGGTAATCCCCGTCAATCCCGTGATAAACGACGGAATGCGCGCATTGCAGTTGATCAGGCTGACATAACGGTCGGTGATCCGCCCGCCTTCGATGCGCAGCGCCGCCACCTCCGTGATGCGGTCGCCCATCTCGGGCGACAAACCGGTGGTTTCAAAGTCGATCATGACGATCGGTTGCTCAAACACATGCATGGGCGGGCTTTCTCGGGGGCGGCGGTGGGTACATCAATAAAATGCTCAGGGCAAGGCGCCGCGTTGCAGACAGTACGATAGTACGGCAAGACGCGGCAACGCTGCCATGGGCATTTTTAACCGAATTTGCGCACTGCGTCGAGCGCCAGACCGGCCCCAATGCTGCCGAACAGATCGCCTTCCACCTTGCGCGCCGACGGCACCAGGGCCGCGATTTTTTCGCGCAGCAGGCGCACGCCGCTCGAGCCGCCCGTAAAGAACACGGTGTCGACCGCTTCCGGCGCCACGCCGGCGTCGCGCAGCAAACGCAGCACGGTCTCCTCCACGCTGCCGCACAGGTGGCCGATGGCCTCGTCGAACTGGGCGCGCTGGAGCAGCAGGTTTTGCGCCGGCGACAAACGGTCCAGTTCGAGCCGCACTTCCTGCGCGTCGGACAGCGCGATCTTGCCTTCTTCCACCTTCATCGCCAGCCAGTGGCCGGCGCGCTCGTCGATCAGCTTTTGCAGGCGTTTGACCTTATCTTGCTCGCGCGCATCGCGGCACACATCGGCCAGCTGCACCCAGATCTTCTTGGTATAGGCCAGGTTGATGGTGTGCCAGGTGGCCAGGTTGAAATAATAGCTGGATGGCACTTCGCTGTTGTTGTTCAGGCGGCTGCCATAGCCGAGCAGCGGCATGACGGACGACAGGCTCAGGTATTTATCGAAGTCGGTGCCGCCGATATGCACCCCGCCGGTGGCCAGGATATCTTCGCGGCGCTCGGTCTTCCTGGCGCGCTCGGGCGACAGGCGCACCAGCGAAAAGTCAGAGGTGCCGCCGCCGATGTCGGCGATCAGCACCAGTTCTTCGCGGTCGATCTGCGACTCGTAGTCAAACGCCGCGGCGATCGGTTCGAACTGGAAAGCCACGTCCTTGAAACCGACCGAGCGTGCCACTTCGGCCAGGGTGTCCTGCGCCAACTGGTCGGCCTGGGCGTTGTCATCGATAAAGAACACGGGACGGCCAAACACGGCCGAGCTGAATTCGCGGCCCGCCGACTGCTCGGCGCGCTTTTTCACTTCGCCAATAAATTGCGACAACAGCAAGCGGAATGGAATGGCGCGGCCGCCCACTTCCGTCTGGCCGTCGATCAGGCTGGTGCCGAGCAGGCTTTTGAGCGAGCGCATCAAACGGCCTTCGTAGCCGGCCAGGTAGCCGGCCAGGGCGGCGCGGCCAAAGCTCACCTCCTCGTCTTCCGCATTGAAGAACACCACCGACGGCAGGGTAGGCTTGCCATCTTCCAGGCTGAGCATGGTGCTCTGCCCTGGACGCGCCCAGCCTACCGTGGAATTTGACGTACCGAAATCGACGCCGCAAGCATTGGCCATGTCGACCCTTCCCTGAATAAAGGGGCGTCATGCTACCAGAAAGCGATCTCTTGCACCAGAAAAATAAGCACGGCTGCCGGCTTGCGCGACAAGCTTGCTCTGCATCAAAGGCTGACGATGGCTAAAAGCTACTCTTAGGAAATTAATGCAAAGCAACTATACCGTTCCTGGAGACCGCCGTGATCCCGAGCCGACTGCGCCGCCATACCTTGCCATTGTTTATCGCGATCCTGCTGAACGCCTGCGGGGGTGGCTCCGCCGATCCACAGCCCACCGGCGGCTGCACCCTGCAAAGTACCGGCGGCTGCGGCGGCACCCTGCCCGCCCCGGTCGTCCCTCCAGTGACCACGCCGCTCACCCCGCCCGATCCGGCCAGCCTGGCCAGCTCCGTGCGGCTGCTGTTTTCCAGCACCGAGTTGCCTTCGAGTGGCGTGGCCGGCAGCGAAGTAGGGGTGACCGCGCTGGTGAAAGACGCCGCCAACCTGGCCTTGCCAAACGCAAAGATCAGCTTTGCCGCCGACTCCGGCCTGCTGGCCAGCGTCGATGCGGTGACCGACAGGAACGGCCAGGCGCGCGCCGTGCTCGGCACCGGTGGCGACAAGCATAATCGCAGCATCAAGGTCACGGCCAGGGTCGGCAGCCAGGCTGGCAGCGGCGCGGTGGCGGTGACCGGCACCACGGTACAACTGGCCGGCCCGTCCTTGCTGGCCACCGGACAGCAGGCGGATCTGGTAGTGACCGTGCGCGACTCGGCGCGCCAGCCCGTCAGCGGCGCGGCCATCCGCTACAGCGGCAATGGCGCCACCGGCCTCACAGTCAGGGATGGCGCGGCGACGGTGAGCAATGCGCAAGGCCAGCTGCTGCTGCGCCTGGCCGCTGGCGCGCCGGGCAACAATGCGGTGTCGGCCAGCGCGCTCGGCGCCTCGGTCTCGCATGCCTACACGGTGGCCGGCGGCGAACTGCGCCTCAGTCCCGCCGTCGGCCTGGACGCCAGTGGCGCGGAACTGCCGCAGGAAGTGCCGGCGATGGCCTGCCAGCCCATCGATGTGCGCTACGAGTCCGGTGGCGTGGCGCGCACCGGCAGCGCCAGCCTGTCCACCTCGCGCGGTACTTTACATGCGGACAGCGCCTGCGCCGCGGTCCTGCCGTCCAGCCTGATCTTTACCAATGGCAGCTTGCCGACCAGCTATGTGCGCTCGGCCTACGCGGGCATGGCCACCATCACGGCGGCGGTTGCCGGCGGCCCCACGGCGCAGACGCGGCTGGAATTCATTGCCCCACTGAGCTCGGCCAGCAAGCTCAGTGTGCAAGCCGGTCCGGCCGTGCTGGGTCCGAACGCCTTTGGTGCCACCGACAGTATCGCCACCATCAGCGCCGTGGTGCGCGATGGCGCCGCCAACAATCTGGTCAAGCATGCGCCGGTGCTGTTTACCATCCTCAGCGACGCCAGCGGCGGCTACCTGCGGCAAACGGGGCGCGTGCTGACCGATGCCGGCGGTCTGGCGCAAGCCGTCTACGTGGCCGGTCCGGCCGACAGCGGGCGCGACGGCGTGCTGATCCAGGCCAGCATCGACGGTGCCAGCCAGGCCGCCGCCACCGCGCAAGTGCGCCTGACGGTGGCAAAAAAAGCCTTGTCGATCAAGTTTGGCACCGGCAACAACGTGCGCGAATATTCCTCCAGCGTCTTGCAGAAGGACATTGCCGTCTTTGTTTCCGACAGCGCCGGCAATGCCGTCGCGGGCGTGGCCATCACGGCGGCCGGCTGGCCCAGCCGCTACGGCAAGGGCTATTTTGTGTGGGAGGCGGACAAGCCCGATTTTCCCGACACGGGCGCCTGGCGCCTGGCCTTGCCCCGCTACAGTTGCGCCAATGAAGACGTGCTGCGCAACGGCATCTTTGAATTGGCCTACGACCTGAATGGCAATGGCGTGCTGGACCCCGGCATCGCGCTGACGGTCAGCGCCAGCGGCCAGACCGATGCACTGGGCCTGGCTACCGTCACCATCAGCTATCCGCGCAATTATGGCGCATGGCTGCAACTGGCGTTGAGCGTGCGCGGCAGTGTCGCCGGCACGGAAGCGGCGTCGACCATGGAAATCACGCTACCGACCCTGTCCACGGATTTCAGCGTGCGCCGCGTGCCGCCACCGGGCCAAACCAGCCCCTATGGCACGGGCAGCTGCGATAGCGCGCAATGAACGCCACGGCACGGCGTCCTTGCCAGCAGCATCATATTTGCCACATTCATAAGAAACAGTCTTGCCATTAAGCAATCTTTTACGCTATGCTCACCGTCCGACCTGGCCGACGAGCAATAAAAGCGACCAGTACCGCAAGACGACCCCGGGACAGGTGGCGAGCCAGAATACCATGCGAAAAAAGACGATCGTTGAAAGCCGGACCCTGAACAGCGCCGGGGATGGCGCCGCGCGCCGTGTCACCTCCTACGACGTGGCGCTGCTGGCCGGCGTGTCGCAATCAGCCGTGTCGCGCAGCTTCAAGCCGGGCGCCAGCGTGTCGCCCGCCACCCAGGGCAAGGTGATGCGGGCGGCCAGCGCGCTCGACTATATTCCGAACGCGGCCGCGCGCAGCCTGTCGACGCGCCGCTCCAACCTGGTGGCCGTGATCGTCTCCAGCCTGGCCAATCTGTATTATCCGCAAGTGCTGTCCGGCCTGAGCGAGCAGATCGCGCGCCAGGGCAAGCGCTTGCTGCTGTTTACGCTGGAGCGCGAGGCCGATGTCGGCAAGGTGCTGTGCGATGTCTGGCAATATCAGGTCGATGGCGCCATCGTCGCGGCCTGGCTGTCCGACGAGCAACTGGCCGAATTTACCCGCCGCAAAGTGCCGCTGGTGCTCTACAACCGCTGCCCGCGCGGCCATGACGTGCACGCCGTGCTGTGCGACCAGGCCGACGCGGCGCGCCTGCTGGTGTCGCGCCTGGCCGAGGCCGGCCACCGCCAGTTCGCCATGATCGACGGCCCCGGCGACTCGGCCACGGCGCAGGAACGCAAGTCCGGCATGGTCGAACGGCTGCTGGAACTGGGCCTGCCGGCGCCGGTGGTGGTCAGCGGCAACTATGACTATGCCAGCGGTGGCCAGGGCTTGCGCAAGATTATCGACCGCCTGGGGCGGGTACCGGACGCGGTTATCTGCGGCAACGACATCATGGCCATCGGCTGCCTGGACACGGCGCGCCACCAGTTGGGCATACAAGTGCCGCTGAGCATGTCGGTGGCGGGCTTCGACGCGCTGGAGGCTTCGGGCTGGCTCAGCTACGACGTCACCACCCTGCGCCAGCCGATACAAAAAATGGCGGCTGACGCCGTTGCCATGCTGGAACGGCGACAGGGCAAGGCCGAAAGCCGGCGCTATATGTCCTGCCTGATCGAGGGCAGCACGGCGCGCCTGACAAGCGAGCCCGGCTACCCGGGCCAGCGCCAGGGTTTGCGCGCGGCCTGAATCCTGCGGGTCAGCCGAAAAACTTGCCCTTCAATAAATTCAACCCCTGCGCCATCAGGTCGTTGCCTTCAGGCACTTGGCCGTTCGGTGTCAGGTGATCGATCAGCTGCGGCAGCAGCGCCGCCAGGCCGCCTGAAGCGGCATCGGCCGGCAGGCCCAGTTTGGCGGCGACCCGGGTGATGGTGTCGGCGCCCAGCGCGCCCTGTACCTGCTCGCCCGACACCGACGCATTCGCGCCCGTGCCGATCCAGCTGGCCACCTGGTCCTGCAAGCCGCTTTCCTGGAATTTCTGCAGCAGGCCCTGCAAGCCGCCATGCTGGTTGATCAGCTCCATCACGCTGGCCAGCAAGCCTGACTGGCCCGCCGCCGCGCCCGCCGCTTCTTTATTGTTTCCCAGCATATCGATGGCCTGTCCCGCCAGTTGATCAAACAGTCCCATGATGTTCTCCTGTATCGTCCGGCAGGGAACGCCCCTGCCCTGCATGATTGTACTGTGTCCTGCGGCGCCGTTCCTCGCGCACGTGCGCCATGCCACTTGAGAAAATATTATGATGGCTCTTTCAGCATGACTTGATTGGAGAATATGCCATGGCCGCGACCGTTGCCGACTTTCTCTTGCAGCGCCTGCATGAATGGGGCGTGGAACGCGTGTTCGGCTATCCCGGCGATGGCATCAACGGCGCCTTTGGCCGCCAGCACCAGGCCATCTTCAGCTGCGCCTCGGGCCCGTCCGCCAACCGGCATGCGCGCGAGGTCCAACTGCGCCGCGGCATGAAGGCCAGCCTGTCGGGCGGCCTGGCCCGCATCAAGGAAACCCGGGATCGCTGCTTGCCGCCGCAGGAGGGCCGCTGATGGCGATGCCGCGCTTGACCCTGCCCGGCATCAGCTGGCCGCTGCAAGCGACGGTTGGCCATATCGCCGTCACCACGCCCGGCATTACCGGCCACTTCAAGGCCGCTGCGGGCATCAATGCCACGGTGGAATGTGAACTGGTCGAGGCCGGCAAATTTCGCAATGGCGCGCCGCGCCAGTGGTGCCGCACCCATCAGTGCTACTGGGGGGTCAATGCCGACCTGGCGCAACTGGAAGCGTCGGGCCGGCGGCAGTGCAAGCTGCACCAGAGCGGCATGGGCTATCTGTTGTACCCGGAAGTGTTCGACCCGGCCCGCCATCACGCCAGCAGCCTCTGCATGGGCGAGGACGGCCTGCTGCGCTTGCGGGCCAGGTCCGACGATGGCGGCGCCTTGCTGGTACGCACGGCGATGGCGCTGGCCATCGATTGCCGCGCGCTGCCCGGCCTGTTTCACCCGTCCGTCTTGCAGATCAATATCACGCCGCCGGCCGCGCTGGCCTATGTGCAGGCGCTGCGCGATGGTGCACCACTCGGTTGCAGCGACTGCAGCCGCTGCGGCCATCCGCACCTGGACCTGGGCGACTTCGCGGCCGAGCCGCACCGGCGCCACTACTGCGGCAACTGCGGCCACGACGGCACGCACAGCGTTCAAGCGATGGTCTCGAATCCCTTGCAGCGTCTGCGCGAATTTGCCTTGCGCACGCCGCAGCGATGGCAGCAATGGTTCTGAAGGTGCGCCCGCAAACAGTCGGGCCCGCCGATCCGGGCTAGACTGGCGTTTTTACAGAATTGAATGATTGCAATATGGTCAACGATATCGATCCCGCGCGGGACCAGAAAGAACAGCAGGACGCCAGCGACAGCGGCGACCTGTCCGATCTGCTGAGCGAACTGCGCATCTTGCTGCCCGGCGCGCAAATGCTGACGGCGTTCCTGATCATCCTGCCCTTCAACGGCGGCTTTGCGAAAATCGTGCAGGCGGAAAAGATCGTCTTCCTCGCGACTTTCTTTCTGTCCATGACCAGCCTGGTGCTGCTGAGCGCGCCCGCCATCCAGCACCGCATCATGCGCCCGCTGAACGACCGCGAGCGCTTCAAACGCGTGGCCGACCGCATCATGATGGCCGGTGCGCTGGCCCTGGCGTTCGCCTTTACCCTCGGCACCAACCTGGTCATTTCCGAAGTCTTCGGGCACATGGCCGGCATCATCGCCTGCGCCATGATTGCCGTGCTGATCATGGCCATGTGGTGGTGGATGCCACTGTACTTGCGGCGCAGCACCACTATCTGACCGAGGACTGCGTCGGCAAAACCGGCGCGGTGATTTACTTTTGCAGGATGGTGATCTTGCCATCGGCTTCCAGGAACGCGCATTTCATGTCGGCCAGCGGACAGTCCGCTTCGCGCAGGGCCTGCTCGACATCGCCTGCCGCCACGCGCGATTTCCGCACCACCTCGTCAAAGATCTTGCCGTCCCGCCCCAGCAGCACCGGCGTGCCGTCGATCAGTTCGGCCATCTTGCGGCTGCGCGAGGTCAGCAAGGCGATCAGCATGTTCAGGCCCAGCAGCGTCAAGGCCAGCAGCAGGCCGCCCGGGATTGAATCGTCGCCGCCCGACAGCGAATTCGATACCGCCTCGCTCAGCAGCATTACCACCAGCAGGTCGAACGGCGTAAATTGGCCGACCGTCCGCTTGCCCGTCATGCGCATCATCAGCAGCAACGCGATATACACGAGCGCGGCGCGCGACATCAGTTCCCACCACGGCACATCGAGTTCGAACATGGCCAGCCTCCCGGGATAAGCTTGCCATATTTATACGCCGGTTCAGGCCAGGTCCGGCGCACCGTTGACACCGGCGTGCACTGCAGCAGGCTTTATGACAACAAACTTGTCAAATTAATCAATCTGGCGCCTGGCCGCGTCAGGCGCGCGCCGGTTTGATTGCCGCCAGCTGTGGTGTGCGGCGCAGCATTTTTGCAGTGCCACCTGCAGAGCCGGCCGGTATCCAATACAATAACGGCTGTGGCAGCCCGCATCCGGGCACGCTTTCCCACCCCGTCTCCACCCTCTTACCGAATCCTAGAACATGCACGCTTCCGCAGACTCATTCATACCGCGCGTAAACGCGCCTTTTGGCGCTGGCTATGCCGACCTGGCGCTGGCCATCGGCGGCCTGGCGATCGGCACCGGCGAATTCGCCTCCATGAGCATCCTGCCCGTGGTGGCCAACGACCTGGGCACGACCTTGCCGGAAATGAGTCACATGATCAGCGCCTATGCGCTGGGCGTGGTGGTCGGTGCGCCATTGATCACCATCTTCCTGGCGCGCATGCCGCGCCGGTTGATGCTGATCTGCCTGATGCTGATGTTCGCCGGCGGCAACCTGTTAAGTGCGATCGCGCCGAACTACGGCTTGCTGGTGGTGGCCCGCTTTATCGCCGGCATCCCGCACGGCGCCTTCTTTGGCGTCGCCGCGCTGGTGGCGGCGGCCATGGCCGAACCGGACCGGCGCGGCCAGGCCGTGGCGCGTGTGCTGATGGGGCTGACGGTAGCCAATATCTTCGGCGTGCCGCTGGCCACCTATATCGGCCAGACCATGGGCTGGCGCCCGGCCTTTTTGCTGGTCGCCGCACTGGGCCTGCTGACCATGCTGATGATGCGTATTTTCGTGCCGAAAGTGGCCGCTGGCGACTCGAGCCCGCGCCGTGAGCTGGGCGTGTTCCGCCGCCTGCAAGTGTGGCTGACCCTGCTGATGGTGGCGATCGGCTTTGGCGGCATGTTTGCCGTCTATACGTTTATTACGCCGACCCTGACGGAAATCACCAAGGTGTCGCCGCTGGTGATCTCGATCCTGCTGGCCGTGATCGGTGTCGGCATGACGGTCGGTAACATGATCGGCGGCTGGCTGGCCGACCGCTCGCGCCTGTGGACCATCTTTGGCGTGCTGGTGTGGAACGTGGTGGCCCTGATCGCCTTCAGCTACACCACCACCAATGTCTGGCTGACGGCGATCAACCTGTTCGCCATCGGCGCCGGCATTGCGGTAGCGCCAGCAGTACAGACCCGCCTGATGGACGTGGCCGGCGACGCCCAGACCGTGGCCGCCGCCCTGAACCACTCGGCTTTCAATATCGCCAACGCCCTGGGCGCCTACGCCGGCGGCATCGCCATCGCCATGGGCGCCGGCCTGCAGTCGACCGGCTGGGTCGGCGCCCTGCTGGCCTGCGGCGGCATCGTGGTGTTGGGCATTTCGGTGATGGTGGAAAACCGCAGCCGCAATCTGGCGGACGTGCAGCCGGCTTGAACAGTTTCAGGCACAACATGTGGCGTCAACAATGTTGTCGGATTACGCTGGGCCTGCGGCCCTGCTAATCCGACCTACGCGTCTCAACGGTTTGGCGTAGGTCGAATTAGCGCTTGCGCGTAATCCGACACCACCCATGGCGGCAACAATGTTGTTGGCTTGCGACCTTCAGCCGGGGCTCACCTACGCATCATTTACGGCGCGACACTCTCCATCGCCTCCACCAGCTGCCGGTTGAACTCTTCCGGCTCCTCCATCTGCGGCGCATGGCCCATGCCCGGGAACACGATCAGGCTGCTGCCCGGTATCAGGGCGGCGGCCTGCTTGCCCGGTACCGCATAGTTGCCCAGTTTGGCCTTGGACTCCGGTGGCGCGATATCACTGCCAATTGCGGTGGTGTCGGCGTCGCCGATCATCAGCACGGTGGGTACCGTCAGCTTCGGGAATTCGTGGATCACCGGCTGGGTAAAGATCATGTCGCAGATCAGCGCCGAATTCCACGCCACCACTTTTTTGCCCGGCCCCGCGTTCAGGCCGGCCAGCATGTCGACCCCGCGTTCATATTCCGGTTTCCATCGTCCGCCGTAATAGGTCGCTTTTTCATCGCTGCGCACGCTGTCGGCCGTCAGTTTGAGTGCGCGCTCGTTCCATTGATCCACCTGCGGCACGGCACGCCCAGCGCCTTCCAGTCTTCCAGCCCGATCGGGTTGACCATCACGAGCTGCGACACGGCCTGCGGGTACATGTACATCAGCGCGTGGCGCGTGGCCAGCATGCCGCCGGTCGAATGGGCCACCAGCACGGCGCGCTCCACGCCCGCCTGTTTCAGCAGCCCAGCCGTATTGGCGGCCAGCTGCTGAAGGTGTATTGGTAACGGGCGGTTTGCTGGAGGCGCAAAACCGATCTGGTCCGGCGCGATCACGCGGCAGCCGGCGCCGCGCAAGGCCGTGATCTGGCTGTCCCGGGTAGCGCCGCAAAAACTCTTCCCGTGCATCAGCACGGCTGTCTTCCCATTGGCCTTGGCGGTCGGCGCCACGTCCATATACGCCATCTGCAACTGCTGGCCCTGCGAGGCAAACTTGTAATGCCGGACCGGATGCGGATAGCTGAAGCCCTGCAGCTCCGGTCCATAGGTGGCGGCATGCGCTGGCGAAAAGGCGGTGGCCAGCAGCAGGCTGGCCAGGATGGAAAGACGACGCGTCATCGTTGACTGCTCGCGGAAAATGGCGAGCTGCCAGTCTAACCGATGTCGAACGCGGCGTCGCCGCGCAGGGCAAACGGCACGGCCCTGGCCCAGCGGTTCGACGACAGCGAGAACGTCAGCGAGCGCACCTGGTGGTACCAGCCCGCCGGCACATACAGCATGTCGCCCGCCGCCACCACGCATTCGATCATGGTGGCCTGGCGCGCCAGCGGAAATCGCTCGTAGTCGGGTGCTTCCGGGTCAAACGGCGAGCCGAACAGAATGGCGTTCGCTTCGCGCGGATACAAAAATTCATCATGATGCGGTGGCGCCAGGATGATGCGCTTGCTGCCCCAGATCTGCGCGAACAGATTGTCGTCGTAGTCGCAGTGCAGCGGCGTGACGGTGCCGGCCGGCCCCAGCCAGTAGCGCGGCGGGCCGATCTTGTCGAAATACGCGGGCCAGTGGCACAGGCGGTTCAGTTCGCGCAGTTCCAGGTTGCCCAGATACGGCGGCAAATCGTGCACGCCCTGCGCCACCAGGTCCAGGTACTCGGCCATCGACATGTCCTGCATTGCGCGGTCGGGCGCGAAGGCGGTATTGATATAGTCGCCCACGCGCGCGCGCACCGGCAGATGGCTGTAGCGCTCGCGCAGGGCCTGCGGCGTCAGCTGGCACAGGGGCCAGCGCTTGACCACGCCCGTCATCAGGAACGGCAGGCCCTGCGCGGCCAGCGCGCGGAAACGGGCGGCATCCAGCGGCCCCGTGTGCGGTACCCCGGTAATGGCCGGCAAGGTGCGCGCGACGCGCTTGATGGCCTCGCGCATGGTGTCGATGGACGCGACGCCGCGCACCTGCGCGTCTTTCTGTTCGCGCGCCTGTTTCCTGGCGCGCGCTTCTTCGGGAGCCAGGGCAATGGCCATGCGCGGCGGCAGCCGTTGCTGCAATGCGGTTTTTTCTATCGGCATAATCTGGAAGATGATTCAGGCCGGCCTGGCGGCCAGCATCTTTTGCAATACCGTGTCGAGCTCGGCAAAGTCGACCGGCTTGGTCAGGTGCAGATCGAAACCCGCGTCCGAGGCCAGCTTGCGGTCCTTGTCCTGGCCCCAGCCGGTCACCGCCACCAGGATCGTGTCGCGCCCGCCGGGCTGGCCGCGCAGGCGGCGCGCCACATCGTAGCCATTCATGTGCGGCAAGCCGATATCGAGCAGCACCACGTCGGGTCCGAACGCGGCGGCAAAGGTGAGACCGGACGGTCCATCGTAGACCGTGCCCACTTCATAGCCGAGCAGTTCGAGCGCCATCGCCAGGGTGTCGGCGGCGTCGGCATTGTCGTCGATCACCAGTACTTTGCCGGCACTCTGACCCGGCCGCAGCTGGTCCCTGGCCGGCGCTTGCGCGGCGGCTGGCGGCGCGGGCAGCACAGGCAGGCGCAATTCGAATGTGCTGCCCTGCCCCACGCCGGCGCTGCGCGCGCAGACGCTGCCGCCATGCAGCTGCGCCAGGCCGCGTACCAGCGACAGGCCGATGCCCAGTCCGCCCTGGGCGCGCGACAGGGCCGGCTCCAGCTGCGAAAACATGTCGAACACCGTGCCCAGGTGCTCGTGCGCGATGCCGATGCCGCTATCGCGCACGGTGATCACCACTTCGCCGTCGGCGCGCGCGACAGTGAGCCAGACCTGGCCCTGGTGCGGCGTGTATTTGACGGCATTGGTGAGCAGGTTGGCGATCATCTGCGACAGCCGCGTGGCGTCGGCGTCGAGCCAGATGGGCTCGTCGGGCTGCTCCACCAGCAGCGTATGGCCGGCCTGGGTGGCCAGCGTCGCCACGCTGTGCACGGCCATCTCCAGCACCGGCGCCAGCTCCATATTCTGGCGCCGCAGTTCCAGCCGGCCCTGGGTGATGCGCGATACTTCCGTCAAATCGTCGACCAGATGCGTCATGTGACTGACCTGCCGTCCCAGCACCTCGCGCGCGCGGTTCAGCTGCGGGTCATCGAGCTGCACCAGATTCAATACTTCGAGCACATTGCGCATCGGCGCGAGCGGATTGCGCAGCTCGTGCGCAAGGGTGGCCAGGAATTCGTCCTTGCGCCGGTCGGCTTGCGCCAGCTGCGCATTGAGGGCACTGGCGTCGCTGCGCGCCAGCTGCAGATGCTGCTCGTACTTGCGGCGGTCGGTGGCGACAAACACGGCGATCTCGTCGTACTGCACCTCGCCATGCTTGCGCCGCACGGCGTTGAACAGCATCGGCAGTTTTTCGCCCTGGCGCTGGCGCACATCGAGCAGCACTTCGGCCACGCTACCCTGCACCTGCATCAGCGGACGCCAGTGCGTCTGGTGGAACACGCGACCACCGATGGTCAGCAGGTCCTCCAGCTTTTTCTTGCCGACCAGTTCATGCTCGGCATAGGCGAGCCAGCCGCAAAAGGTCGCATTGGCCTTGAGGATGGTGCCGTCGACGGCGCACAGCAGCAGGCCGCAGGCGGCATGCTGGAACAGGGTTTCGACATCAGGCAGGAAGCTCACGGTACGGCGTCGCCTCAGAGATGCAGGCCGTCGAGAAAGGCGCGAATCGGCGCATGGCAGGCTTGCGGCGCGCTCATGTGCGGGCAATGGCCCATGTTCTCGATCACCTGCAAGGTGCTGTGCGGCATATGGGCGCGCAGGTAGTCGCCGACCGGCATCGGTGCGATAAAGTCGTCATCGCACTGCACGATCAGCGCCGGCGTGGTGTTGCGCGGCAGGTCGGCACGGTGGTCGGACAAAAACGTGGTGCGCGCAAAATGCAGGGCGATGGTCGGATCGGTGCGGCAAAAGCTGTGCGCCAGCTCCTGGCCCAGCGCGGGCTGCCCGGGTGCGCCCATGATGACCGGCGCCATGGTGCTGGCCCAGCCCAGGTAATTGCTGTCCATGGCACCCAGCAGGTCGTCGATGTCTTCGCGCGAAAAGCCGCCGTGGTAGCCATCCTCGGGATCGTCGACATAGCATGGCGACGGCGCCAGCATGATCTGCGCGGCAAAACGCTGCGGTTCGGCGATCGAGGCCAGCAAGGCCGTCATCGAACTGACCGAGTGGCCGATGCAGATCACGGGGCCATCGCCCACGGCCTTGATCACTTGCAGCAGATCGCCGGCGTGCGCGTGCAGGCTGGTATAGCTGTCGAAGTCGTAGGCGGACAAATCCGAGCCGCCGCTGCCGACCAGGTCGAACAGCACGGTGCGGTAGCGGTCGCGGAACATCGGCTCCAGGTAGCGCCACATGGTCTGGTCGCAGCCGAAGCCGTGTGCAAACACGATGGTCGCAGTACCGGCCCCATCTGCTGGCGTTGCGGGTTCGTTGATGCGGATATTGTTGCGCTGTTCGATACGCATGCCGGTCTCGCCTTGTTTATATGGAACTGACATCACTGCCAGGAGAGCCCTGTGCTCCCGGTGGCATCTTAACATGGGGCAAGGCCATGCAGCTTGCCAAACAGAGGCACGCAGCGGATAATGAGAACGATTCCCATTAATAAATTCACATGCGTGTGTGCGCTGGCACCGACACGCCGTGTTACTGAAGACTGCTACCGCATGCGCGCTTTCTGGACCGTTGTACACCGCTGGGCCGGCCTGGCCGTCGCCCTGTTCCTGATCGTTGCCGGCCTGACGGGCGCCGTGACCTCCTGGGACCATGAGCTCGATGAATGGCTCAACGCCGACATCATGGAAACGCCGGGCCGCGGCCCGCTGCGGCCGCCGTTCGAGCTGGCAGACAAAGTGGCGCAGGCCGACCCGCGCGTGGAAGTCAATTACCTCACCCTGGGCCTCGAAGAAGGCCATGCGGCGCAGTTTCTCGTGCGCCCATTGACCGACCCGGCCACCGGCAAGCCCCATGTGCTCGGCTACAACACGGTGTACGTGGACCCCGTCACGGCGCAGATCACCGGCACGCGCGACTCGACCGCGATTTCCCTGTCGCGCCGCAGCCTGATGCCTTTCCTGCGCCACTTGCACTACAGCCTGCACGTGCCGGCTTTTTGGGGCACGGACCGCTGGGGTTACTGGCTGATGGGCACGGTGGCGCTGGTCTGGCTGCTCGACAGCCTGGTGGCGTTTTATCTCACCACGCCGCGCCGCCTGCGCGCGCGCGCGCCCGACGAAGCGGCGCCGCACCGCAGCCCCGCCACCTGGTGGCAGCGCTGGAAACCATCGTGGCTGCTGCGCTGGAAGGCGGGCGGCTACAAGCTCAATTTCGACCTGCACCGCGCCGGTGGCCTGTGGGTCTGGGCCATCATCATCGTCGTCGCATTCACCTCGTTCTCGCTGAACCTGTACCGCGAAGTGTTCTATCCGGTCATGTCGCTGGTCTCGAAAACCACGCCTGGCCCCTATGAAACGCAGACGCCGGCGCCGTTCGGCACCTACGTCAAGCCAGTGATCGGCTTCGAGCAGGCGGTCGCGATTGCGAAAAAAGAAGCCGTGCAGCGCGGCATCACCGCGCCCATCGGCGGCATCTATTATGGCGGCGATTATTCCTTCTACAACGTGTCTTTTTTTGACCCGGCCGACGAATTCGGCACGGCCGGCATGGGCCTGTCCAACCTCTACGTCGACGGCATGAACGGCGCCATCATCGGCCAGCACAAGCCTTGGGAAGGCACGGCCGCCGACGTCTTCGTGCAGCTGCAATTCCCGCTGCACTCGGGCCGCATCCTCGGCATGCCGGGCCGCATCCTGATGTCCTTCATGGGCGTGATGGTGGCCATGCTGTCGGTGACCGGCATCGTCATCTGGGAACGCAAGCGGCGCGCGCGACGGCTGCAGGCGAAAAAGCTGTTGACACCAGCGTAAGCGAACACACCGCCCTGTCGGCAGGTCGCGTTCACGGCTTGCCACCTCCTCCCACCCTGCGCCCATCAAATGCAATTGCCTTGCAATAATATTGCATATCGCCTACTATTGCGACAAAATTGCAACTGAATTGCATTTAAGTCCTTTCCTTCCCCCCACTTTCAGAGCCATCCATGCGCCATCACGCCCTTGCAGCCGCCATCCTGTCGACTTTTTCACACGCTTACGCAGCAGATGAGACCACCCTGCAAACCATTAATATCAAGGCGGAGCGGGCTTCAAACATCGACAGCGTCGCCGTGGTCGAGAACACGCAGGCCCGGAACAACACGCTGGGCGCCATGCTGGAACAAGTCTCGGGCGTGCAAAACAGCGCCTTCGGGCCGAACTCCGGCGCGCCGGTGATCCGCAGCCTGTCCGGCAGCCGCGTGCAAATCCTTGAAGACGGCCAGTCCATCCTCGGCATGAATGCGCTCAGCGGCGATATCAATATCCCTTTCGATCCGCTGTTCGTGCGCAGCGCCACCGTCAACAAATCGTCCGACAGCGTGCGCCTGGGCGGCAATGCCATCGGCGGCAGCGTCGACGTCGATTCAGGGCTCGTGTCGAGGAAGATGGAAGCGCGCGAAAAGGAAGTGGAACTGGTGCTGCGCAAGGGGTTCAACGACGCCAACGCCCAGGGCCTGCGCCTCAATTTCAACGACCAGCGGCATTTCTCGACCAATGTGCAACTGTCTTTCCAGAAGATCGGCCAGTACGATATTCCCGGCAACAGCAAGGCGTCCGCATGCAACAGCGCGCTGTTCCCTGCCAGCGGCGGCGTAAACACCTTCCTTGCCGACAGTTGTCAGAAAGAGGCACGCATACAGCAGGTCTACAATAAAAGCTCGCAACCCTATATCGAACAGTTCATCAAGCAAAACCCGAACTGGGCCGATGGCGATTTTTCCTTTTATACCAACCAGCCGACCACGGTGTGGCAGGGCAAGACCTATGTGAATCCCGCCAACCCCGCTTACGTGCCGGGCACGCCGAAAACCGTGCAGAACAAGATCAGCAATGACGTCACGCCCGACTACCGCGGCAGCTTGGGCAACAGCCAGTCCAGCAACAACCATGTTGCCATCGGTTCGACCTATTTTTTTGACCAGGGCTATGTTGCCGTCAGCGTCGATGCCAAGGAAAGCAAATACGGCGTGCCCGGCTTTTCGATGGAGAACAAGTCCTTCGGCGCCAATCCTGAGCAGGCGCAACCGGTCGACGTGGTGATCAGGCAGGACAAATATGCGCTCGAGGCCAGGCTGCTCGATCCGGTGGCCTTGCTGGAAAGCGCGCAGCTGCGCGTCTCGCGGCTGAACAATACGTCGGGAGAGCGCCTCGGTTCGGCGACAGCGAACGATTACCAGTTCGACACCAGCCAGGCCGAACTGCTGCTGGCGCAGCGGCGCGCCGGTCCCTTGAGTGGCCTGTTGGGCCTGTCTTACCGCGCCAGGGAGATCGCCGGCAGCGGCACGCAGCGCTACCTGCCCGATGTGGATACCACCAACCGCGCCCTGTTCGTCATCCAGAACCTGGACTTCGACTGGGCTTCGTTCGATGCCGGCTTTCGCCATGAAAAAGTGGACAACGCTGTCAGGAACAGTGCCTTCAAGACCTCGCGCAATGCGAAAAATGCGACACTGGCAGGCCGCGACTTCAGCCTGAACAGCTATCACGTGGGCGCCTCGACGGAACTGGGCCGTTTGTTTGGCGCGAAGCTGCGCTACTCGTCCTCGCAGCGCGCGCCCGAGGTCAACGAGCTGTACGCCAGCAATCGCCACTATTCCATCATGACCCAGGAAGAAGGAAACCAGAACCTGCAGGCGGAACGCGCCAGGAATACCGAACTGACCGGGCTGTTCGACTATCACGGCTTCAAGGCGTCGGCGACGGCTTATGTGATGAAATACGCCAACTACCTCTACCTTGGCACCTCTGGACTGCAAACGGCCAATCGCCTGCCGTTAAAATACTGGAAACAGACCGATACCACGCTCAGGGGCGTCGAACTCGATGTGTCGCAGGCGCTGGAACTTGGCGCCTACGGCAAGCTGAACCTCTCCGCCTTTGCCGACCTGGTCAAGAACAAGGCCGACAAGCCCGACGCGCTGCGCGCCCATAACGACGGCGAATACCTGCCCAATATGCCGACCAATCGCTACGGCGCCACGCTGCAGTGGGAAAACCAGGACTGGAAAGCCAGCGCGTCCGGCACACGCTACGACCAGCAGAAGTACCTGGGCAAGAGCGTCAGCGAAGAAGTGCCGCTCGGTGGCTATACGCTGGTGAACCTGCAGATCAGCCGCGCCTTCGAGCTGCACAACTCCAGCATCAAGCAGATCGACGTGTTTGTCAGCGCCTCCAACCTGCTCGATGCGGAGGCCCGGCCGCACAATTCGCCGCTGAAATATATTGCGCCCTTGCCGGGCAGGGCTTTCCAGCTGGGGTTGACGGGCAAGATTTAACTGTTGATGCCGCAGGCGCCGTGCTGCTTGCCGATCAGCGCCAGCAAGCTCTCGGCGCGGTTGCCATCGCAGCTCACCGCCACCCCCTCGCCGAATTCGGGCGCCGTCAAACGCGTCAGGACGCTGCCGGGCGGCATTTCGACGGCCAGCCTTGCGCCGCGCTCCCAAGCCAGGCGTAGCGTATCGGCCCAATGCACGCGGCGTGCCATGTTCGAGGCCAGGCTGTCGCCGATGCGGGCCGGGTCGAACAGGGTGCGCGCCGCGCTGCTGCTCAAATAGACCAGCTGCGGCCGGCGTACGGTGACGCTCTCGAAGGCCGCCTGCAGCTGCTGCGCGGCGTTGTCGAACAGCGGACTATGCGAGGGCACGCTGACGGCCAGCCGTTCGGCCTTGCTGGCGCCGTGTGTTAACGCCAGCGCCATCACGGCCTGCAACCCGGCGTCGCTGCCGGCGATCGCGATCTGGCGGCGCGCGTTCAGGTTGGCGATGTACACGGGCGTGGCCGCCGTATGCACCTGGTTGACCAGCGGTGCGAGCTGCGCGCTGTCGAGGCCGATGATCGCCGCCATGCCATAGCCGCTGGGGTAGGCTTCCTCCATCAACTGGCCACGCAGCGCCACCAGCTGCACGGCGTCGGCAAAATCAAGGGCGCCGGCCACCACCGCCGCCGCATACTCGCCGATGGAAAAGCCGGCCACCATGTCCGGCACGGCCCCGCGTTCGGCCAGCGAGCGCGCCACCGCCACGCCGGCGATCAGCAGGCACAGTTGCACGGCGCGCGTCGAGGCCAGCGCTTCTGCCGTATCGAGCAGCAGGGGGTCGCTACCCAGCACGTCGGCCGCTTCCGCAAGGGTGCCGGCTACGGCCGCATCGGCCGGCAACGCATGCAGCATGCCGGGGCGCTGGGCGCCCTGCCCCGGAAAGGTAAACAGCACGCTCATGCGCTCTCCCAGGGCGTGGCCGTCAGCAGCGGCCCGCCGTTCGTCTTCAACAGGATTTTCGGGCGTCCGGCCGCCCATTCGGCCCAGGCAAAGCCGCCGTGGCCGGTGTCGATCTGCAGGTCGAGCCGGCAACCCGCCACGGCGGCGGCGATGTCACGCAATGCATCCATCTGCACCGCATCGGGTGGCGCCGGCAAGCGCAGCACCAGGTCCAGGTCACTGTCGGCGCGCAGCACCGGCAGGCCGCTGGCCAGCGCAAAACCGACGCCGCCGGTCGGTCCCCAGGCCCAGCCGGTGGCGTCCAGCAGCGGCGCCACAGTGTGCAGGGCCGCCAGCGCGGCGCAAGCCTCGCCGTCGAACGGAGCACCCGCCAGCATCTCGGGCGTCATGCAGCGCAGCACGCTCGCCGCCTCGATCTCGCCGGCGTGACGCTCGCTGCGCAGCAGGCCACGCAGGCCGACCGCGATGCGCCCTGGCGCGGTCACGGCGCGGCGCACCACCAGCGGCGCCTGCCGCAGCCATTGGTCGCTGGCCCATGGCGGCGCGGCCGTCGACGCATCGGCCCACAACAGATCATGCGCCTGGTAGCCGTGCATCAGGCCACTACCGCCTTGACGGCAAAGAACAGCAGCGACGGCCCCAGCAGGCAGCCCAGGCCCGTGTGAAACGTCGCCACCAGGGCGCCATACGGCACCAGGCGGCGGTCGGTGGCGGCGAGGCCGGCCGAGACGCCGGAAACCGTGCCGGCCAGGCCGCCGAACACCATCGCCGAACGCGGCGTTTTCAAGCGCAAAAAGCGCGCGGCGGCCGGCGTGCCCACCATCACCAGGATGGCCTTGATCAGGCCGGCAGCGATGCTGAGCGCCATCACGTCGGAAGTCGCGCCAATGGCCGCACCGGTGACGGGGCCGACGATATAGGTGACGGCGCCGGCGCCGATGGTGGTCATGCTGACGGCGTCCGAGTAACCGAAGACATAGGCCACGCCGGCGCCGACCAGGAACGGCAGCACCACGCCCAGCATCAGCGCCACCACCCCGATCAGGCCGGCCTTGCGCGCCTCGGTGGCCTGCACTTCGAAAGCCGTGGCGACGATGGCGAAGTCGCGCAGCATGGCGCCGCCCATCAGGCCGATGCCGCCGAACAGCGACAAATCGGCCAGGCCCTTGTGGCCGCCGCTGTGAATGCCGCCCCAGTAGGCCAGCCCCAGGCCGATCACGATGGCGATCGCCGAGCCATGCACGCGGCCCATGGTCAGGTATCTGGACAGCGCCACCGACAGCAGCATGATCAGGCCGACGAAAGCGAAAGCGGTCACCAGGCCGTTATGGATGGCGGCTTTTTCAAAGATCTCAAGCATGACGTGGCTCCTTTGGCAGCATTGCTTCTGCTTCGGCGGCGGCAATCGCGGCCGGGCTTTCCATGCGGTTGATCAGGGAGATCACGCCGCCACACACGATCACGGAACCGATCGCCGCCAGCAGCGCGACCGGTCCACCACGCAGCGCCGCCACCACATCCTGCTGGGCCGCCATGGCGACCACCACCGGAATATACATGGCGCCCCAGTATTCCACGCCGCGCTCGGTCATCTGCGGCATCCACTCGCGCCGCTGCATGTACAGCCGCGCGCAGATCAGCAGCAGCATGGCAATGCCGACCCCGCCGACATTGGTTTTCACGCCCATCAGCTGCCCGAGCAGGTCGCCCAGGAAGATGCCGAGCAAATGGCACAAGGCCAGTAATGCGGTTCCGTAAATGATCATGGTGTGTCTCCGCTATGGGATTGGAATGACTTATGCGTCTTCTCTTGTGCTGCACCTACCACTGCTGCGCCAGTACCTCCCTGACTCTGGCCGAGGCCTGGCGCTGCGGCGCGCCGAGCCGGCTGGCCAGGCCCCGTTCGGGATCCAGGCGAATATCGGCCAGCGCCGCCTGCAAAATCGCTTCCACCTGCGCCACGTCTTCGCTGGACGGCGCATCGGGCTGCACCACCGTCAAGGTCCGCCACAACAGGCCCAGGCTTGCGTAATTGCCGATGTCGTACGCCATCGGTGGTATCGTCGCCGCCAGCGCTTCGAGCGCTTCGACCGTGCGCAAGGTGATGCGCGCGGCAGATGCCTTGCCCATCGCGTGCACCATCACCTGCGGATCGTCCAACGCGATCAAACGGTTGGCCTGGTAGCCGTGCGCGAGGAATGCACCCGACATGGCCTTGCCGACGATCAGGCCGATCACCGGATGGCCGGCCAGCCGCGCTTCGGCGTACGCCCCTGCCGCGCCGGCCAGCGCCTGGTGGATGCCATAGGCCTCTTCACGCCGGCCATAGGCCTGGCTGGCGACGTCGATCACGGCCACGATCGGCCGCTTGACCGGTAGCGTGCGGTCCTCCGCCACCACCTGTTGCAGCGCGCGCGCCAGCTGCCAGCCTTCGACCAGGCCTATCTCTCCGGTACGCGCGCGTGGAAAACGGTTGTGGGGGTCGGGCAGCACGGCCAGATAGCGCGCCGTCTCGCCCGCCAGGGGCGCGTCGACCACCTGCACCGACGGCGGATAGTCGGGCAGCGCCGGGGCGTGGCCGGTCAAGGCGGCCAGCCAGATGGCGCCGCGGCTGTTCTCTGTCGCCTGGCTCATGATGCATCTCCTTTGCTGTCTTTGCTGTAAATGGTGCGCACGGCGCCGGGCGTGGCTTGCACCTCGGCGTCGACTTCAAGCAGGCGCGCCAGGAAATGCCCGGCCTGGTCGCTGCGGTGCTGGCGCGGCACGCCGCGTACGAACAGTTCGGCCACCGTGGCGCGGATCTGCGCCGTGTCGTCTTCGACATAGGCATCGGCCAGGCCGGTATGAAAACGCTGTTCGCCGCCCGTCAGGCTCCAGATGAATGGCCTGTTGCGCGAGTCGAATTCCTCGATACCCGCTTCCTGCTCGATCACCGCCGGGCCATTCAGGCCCAGTCGCGCTTCGCGCGTCACCACCAGATAGCTGCACAGGCCCGCCGCGATCGACATGCCGCCATAGCAGCCCACCGTGCCGGCCGTAATGCCGATCACCGGCTGGTAGCGGCGCAAGTCGACGATGGCCGCCTGGATCTCGGCGATCGCGGCCAGGCCCAGGTTGGCCTCCTGCAGGCGCACGCCGCCCGTTTCGAACAGGATGATGGCGCGCGTCGGCACGCCATGGCGGTTATCGCGCGCCGCCAGTTCCAGCGCGCCGGCGATCTTCGCGCCACCGACTTCGCCCATGCTGCCGCCCTGGTAGCCGCCCTCAATCGCCAGCACCACCGCCGGCTGGCCGTCGAACAGGCCCTTGGCCACCACCACGCCATCGTCCGCCTGGGCGGTCACGCCCTGCTGCGGCAGCCATGGCGAACCGAGGCCGCAGAACGGGTCGAGCAGTTCGCGCATGCTGCCCGTGTCCAGCAAGGCCCTGGCCCGGCTGCGCGCACCGCGTTCGATAAAACTGTCACGCTGCAAAAGTTCCTGGACAGTGCTCATGGCTGGCCCTCCGCTTGAATGTCTTCATAGGCCTGCTCGATGCGCATGCGCACCACGCCCGGCGTGGCGCCGCAGTCGTTGATCACGATGCTGGCCGCCGGCAGCAGTTCGCCCGTAAACACGCGCGCAAGCAGCGCGTCCCACACGGCGCCCTTGCCGTCGACCGAGGTGTTCACCACGATGCGCGTCACGCCATCGTCTCCCGGCTGCAGCAGCACTTCCAGGTCGCCCGAACCGACGACGCCGGCCAGGGCCCGCCCGGCCGCCGGTTGCCCGGCGGGGAAGGTATAGTCACGCTTTTCCATGCTGTTCTCCCATTGCCAAGCTATCGAGGAACAAGGTCGCCGCCAGCAGGTCGGCCGCGCCGCCCGGCGAGACATGCAATTCCAGCATCTTGGTTTCCAGCGCCAGCAGCGCCTCGGTACCGGCCAGCGTGCCGGCGCCGCCAGCCGCCAGCACCCGCGCCGCACCAGCCTGCACCGCCAGCAAGGCGGCCACGCCGCCGCGCGACAGCACGCAGGTGTCGTCCAGGCTGGCGATAATGGCCAGCAAGGCGTTCAGCCGCGCCGTGGTGGGGTTGTCGCCACGCGCACGCGCGGCACGCAAGGCCGGCAGGCCAACCTCGATCACATGCGGAAAACCGGCCAGCGCCTGGCCGCGCGCGCCGCCCACCTGATACTGGCGGCAGGCCAGCTGGCCCTTGTTGCCGGTCTCGCCAGGCGCGCTGCGGTCCGTCAGCCGCGCCAGGGCGCCGGCACGCGCCGCCACCGCTGTTGGCGCCAGCGAGTCGCCGCGCTCCTGCAATTGCGCCGCCGCCGTCACCAGCAGGCCCAGCGCCCAGATCGCGCCGCGGTGGGTATTGACGCCGCCGGTGGCGGCCATCATCACCGCCTCGCCTTCGCGGCCGATGGCGCCAATGCGCTGGCGCAGCGCGTCGTCATCACCGATTGCCGCGCCCGCATCGGCCATGGCCTGGAATACCGGCTGCAGCGCGCAGGCCGAATGGCACATCAGGGCCCAGTTCAAGTCCGTGTGCGCGCCACGGCTGCGCAGGTCGACCAGGCCCGGTTTCGGGCTCAGGGTCACTTCGTCGAGCAGCGCCTGCAGCACCTGGCGCGCCAGCGACGTGGTTTGCTTCATTATCATCATCGTGTTCATTACCAGCTCCTGAATTTGGCGGGCGGTTGATACAGGCCGTCGGACCATTCGACCAGGTCGGCGATGCTTTTCGCCGCCAGCAGCGAGCGGCCAGCCTCGCCGCGCTGCACGCCGATATCCTCGGGCAGCGCGATCAGGCCATCGGCACGCAACTTCGTCGTGGTTTTCGGGTCATGGCGCAGGCCGATCGGCGTGACACCAGCCACCGCCGCCAGCATGGCCTTGCGTTCATCAAGCGAGCGCGCCTTGTACAGGTAGGCGATGCCCTCCTCGGTCAGCACGTGGGACACGTCGTCGCCGTAGATCATCACCGGCGCGAGCGGCATGCCACTGGCCTTGCCGACGGCGACCGCATCGAGCGATTCGACGATGGTGGGCTGGCCGCCGTCCTGGAAGGTTTCGACCATCTGCACCACCAGCTTCTTGCCGCGCGCCAGCGGATCGTCGGTCTCGATCAGGTCCAGCCAGGCGGGGGTCGGATGGCGCCGCCCGTGCGGGTCGTGGCCCATGTTCGGTGCGCCGCCAAAGCCGGCCAGACGGCCATTGGTGACGGTGGACGAGTTGCCAACGCCATCCATCTGCAGGGTGGCGCCGATAAACAGGTCGACCGCATACTGGCCGGCCAGCTGGCATAGCGCGCGGTTCGAGCGCATCGAGCCGTCGCGGCCCGTAAAGAACACATCGGACCGCGCCGCCGCATAGCCTTCCATGCCCAGTTCGGCGCCGAAGCAGTGCACGCTCTCGACCCAGCCCGTCTCGATGGCGGGAATCAGGGTCGGATGCGGATTGAGCACCCAGTTGCGGCAGATCTTGCCCTTCAATCCCAGCTTCTCGCCATAGGTCGGCAAAATGAGTTCGATGGCGGCGGTATTGAAGCCGATGCCATGATTGAGCGACTGCACCTGGTGTTTTTCATAGACGCCACGGATCGCCATCATCGCCATCAGCACGTGTACCGGCTTGATCACGCGCGGGTCGCGGGTAAACAAGGGTTCGATAAAAAACGGCTTGTCCGCTTCGACCACGAAGTCGATCCACGAGCCGGGCACGTCGACCCGCGGCAAATCGCTGACATCGTCGACGATCTGGTTGACCTGCGCGATCACGATGCCGTCGCGGAAGGCGGCCGATTCGACCAGCGTCGGCGTGTCTTCCGTGCTGGGACCCGTGTACAGATTGCCCTGGCGGTCGGCCATGTAGCCGGCCACCATCACGACGTTCGGCGTCAGATCGACGAACAGGCGCGCATACAGTTCAATATAAGTGTGGATGGCGCCCACTTCCAGCAGGCCGTCCTGCAGGAACTGGGCGATGCGCAGGCTTTGCGTGCCGGCGAACGAGAAATCGAGTTTCCTGGCGATGCCCCGTTCGAACAGGTCCAGGTGCTCCGGCAGGCTGACGCTGGGCATGATCAGATGCAGATGGTTGATCTTGTCCGGGTTCACCCTGGTCAGCATGCGCGCCAAAAAGTCGGCCTGCTTCTGGTTATTGCCTTCCAAAACGACGCGGTCGCCGGGCGCCAGCAGCGCTTCGAGCACGGCCACCATATCGCCCTGTTGCAGCACCGGACCGTTCGCATACTGGCGCACGGCGTCCAGGCGGCGCCGCTTCTCGGTGCGGCGGGTATCCCAGCGCTTGCGCCCCTGTTCGCGCGGCGGCGGCGCCTGTGTGGCGGTGGACATATTGCCTCCCTTTTCAGCTATCGAGCTGCAACAATAGTGAAAAGACAGCACCGCTACAATCAAGCTGCTACCATGTTCATTACTCTCAGGTTAATGAACTAAACGTTATCGCGGTGATCCATGGCCATCAACGAAGAAATCACGCTGAAAAAACTCGAAGTGTTCCTGAGCTTTATGGAACTGAACAACCTGGCCCGGGTGGCAGACGCGCTGGGCCAGAGCACCGTCAGCGTGCACCGCGCCCTGCACAGCCTGGAAGATGGTTTGCGCTGCCCCCTGTTCAAGCGCGAGGGCCGCAGCCTGATCCCGCTGCATGCGGCCTATACCTTTGCCGAATCGGCGCGGCGCGCACTGGCCGAATGCGAGGAAGGCGTGCGCAAGGTGCGCGAAATGTCGGGCATCAACCCGGTACGCCTGAAGATCGGCTCGCTGTATTCCCTGACCCTGCACTGCATCCCGCAACTGGTAATCGCCCTGAAACTGCGCCGCCCCGGCCTCGATATCGACCTGACCCTGGGTTCGAACCGCGAACTGCTGCAAAGCCTGGCCGCCGGCAGGCTGGACACCATCATTATCGGCGTGCAGGAAGCCGAACACCATGCGGGACTGGTGTCGGTGCCGCTGTTCCAGGATGACGTGTATCTGGCCGCGCCCTTGCATTCACCGTATGCGGGACAAACGGCGCTCGACCTGCAGGCGCTGCGCGACGAGAAATTCGTCACCCTCAACGAAGGCTTCGTCACCTCGCAAAGCTTCAGCCACGCGTTCGAGCTGGCCGGCTTCGTGCCGGACACGGCGATGCGCGTCGGCGATATTTTTTCGCTGATCAATCTGGTCAGCGGCGGCATCGGCTACAGCCTGCTGCCGGGACGCGTACGCGCCTTCAGCTCGCGCATCGAATTGATTCCACTCGACGCGCGCTATGGCTCGCACCAGCAGATTACCTTGCTGATGCTGAGCAGCCGGGAGCGCGATGCGAATTTATTGGCGCTGGCGGCGGAGTGCCGCTTATACGGCAAACGCGGCAGTTTTGCCAGCAATTAATGCAATCGAACATTAACGCACAGTAATAATGCGTTCCAGTAGGAAATATTTATTCTGTGTATAATCGCCTCCTCCAGTCATGCCTGTTAGTCAATCAAGTTGTCTGGCTGTATAGCTGAAAAGCACTCCAGCGCCCCAACCTCGCGCCGCTTTACCCATTCCCGGATGCTGTTTTCCTGACCCTGCGCGGCTACCGTGCGCCGGCTCGCATGACCGACCGCATCGCATTTCCGCTCATTTGCCGATGACGCGCCAGCGCGAACGATTCTGATCGTCGCGCAGCCGTCGCACGCACAAGAAAAATAATTGAACCAGCTTACAGATGAAGACCACCCTCAAGTTCCGCATCGCCGCCATTATCGGCGTTATCTCCATCATCACGTTCATCATCGGCTTTATCGGCCTGTACGGCATGAACGCATCGAATCAGGGATTGAAAACGGTGTACGAAGACCGCACCGTCGCCCTGGAACAAGTGTCCAGGATCGACCGCCTGCTGCTGAGAAACCGCTACACGGTCGCCGAACTGCTGGCGGCGCCGCGCGAGCAGGACATCAAGCCTGCCGCCGACCGCCTGAGGAAGGACAGCGACGAGGTCGAGCGCGTCTGGCAGCTGTATGCCGCTACTTACCTGACGCCGGCGGAAACCCAACTGGCCGCCACCTTCGTCGCTGATTACCAGAAGTACAAGAACGACATCGACATGCCGATAGCCGCCCGGCTGGCGGCGAACGATATCGAAGGCCTGCGGCCGCTGTTCGCCATGTCGCTGGCGCGCAGCGTGCAGATCAGGGACACCATCGCCAGCCTGCGCCAGTTGCAGGTCGATGTGGCCAAGCAGGAATATGACAAGGCCGCCGCCACCTACCGGCAGGTCAAGCTGCTCGCCATCGCCCTGATCGCCGGCGGCCTGCTGGTATCCGCTCTGATGGGCTACAGTCTGATACGCCAGGTGTATGGCCAGCTCGGTGGCGAACCGGCGTATGCCGTGCAGATCGTCCAGCGCATCGCTGGCGGCGATCTCGGTGGCGAGGTAGCGCTGCGCGCCGGTGACACCGGCAGCGTGCTGGCGGCGATGAGCAGGATGCGCGCCAATCTCGTCAGCACGGTTGGCGAGATCCGCCAGTCCACCGAGACCATCGCCACCGCCTCGGGCCAGATCGCCGCCGGCAATGCCGACCTGTCGGCGCGCACGGAAAGCCAGGCCGGCTCGCTGGAAGAAACCGCTTCCTCGATGGAGGAACTGACCGCCACCGTCCGGCACAACCGCGACAATTCCCTGCACGCCAATCAACTGGCGCAGTCCGCGTCCGCCGTGGCCCGCAAAGGCGGCCAGGAAGTCGCGCTGGTGGTCGGCACCATGAACGAGATCAACCAGTCATCCAAAAAGATCGTCGACATCATCAGCGTGATCGACGGCATCGCCTTCCAGACCAATATCCTGGCCCTGAACGCGGCCGTGGAAGCGGCGCGCGCGGGCGAACAAGGGCGCGGCTTCGCGGTGGTGGCGACCGAAGTGCGCACTCTGGCACAGCGTTCGGCCAGCGCCGCCAGGGAAATCAAGGCGTTGATCGGCAACTCGGTGGCGCAGGTCGAGGCCGGCAGCAGGATCGTCGGCCAGGCCGGCGTGACGATAGACGAAGTGGTCGCCAGCATCGCGCGCATGACCGAACTGATGGGCGAAATCAGCGCCGCGGCAGGCGAGCAGGACGCCGGTATCGGCCAGATCAACGCGGCCATTTCCGATATGGATGGCGTCACACAACAAAATGCCGCGCTGGTCGAGGAAGCCGCAGCGGCGGCCGGCTCGCTGGAGCAGCAGACGGTGCAGCTGATGCAGCTGGTCAGCGTGTTTACCCTGCCGGCCAGCTAAGCCGGCTGTATGCAGGCGTGCCGGGCAATAGCCGAACAAGATGATAAGCTTGCCTCATCTTCAGCCTGCCGCCAACTGCCATGCGATTACTTGCCCTTGCTTTCCCGCTACTACTGTCGCTGTCCGCCTGTGCGCCTGTCATCAAGGCACGGCCGGAAGGCATCATGCAAGCGCACGTCAAAACGCTCTCGCAGCCGCAACGTGCCGCCATGCTGGCGCGCGTGGAAAAAGACGCCATCGGTTTCGCCTCGGGCACGCGCTCGGCCAACCAGGCCTGGGTGTTTTTTGACCCGTATTGCTCCTACTGCAGCGATTTGTGGCGCGAGACGAGCCTGTTGAAGAATCAGGTCGCCTTCGTCTGGATACCGGTGGCGCTGCTGGGAGACGACAGCGCCGCGCTGGGGGCGGCGATGCTCGATGCGGCGCAGCCGGCAAGCCTCATGTGGGCCAACGAGGAGGCCATGCGCCATGCCGGCACGGCGATGACCTTGACGGCGGAGCCGTCGGAAGCGTCGTTGGCCAAGGTGGCCCTCAACACCGAGCTGATGATCACCGTGGACCCTGCCGCGCGGCCACCGTCCGTGCCCTTGATGTACTACCGGTCTTCAAGCGGACAGGTCGAGATCATCGCGGGTGCGATGGACGCCAGGGCCTTGAAGGCCGCCATGAAATTGAAATAGTGGCCAGGCGCTGCGACCCTGCGCAGCGCCCGCGATGGATTGATCAAATCGCACTATCCCACGGCGCCGACAAGCGCACCGCGCAATTGATCAGCCCCACCATCGAGTACGTCTGCGGGAAGTTGCCCCACATTTCGCCCGTTACCGGATGCGTGTCTTCCGACAGCAAGCCCAGGTGGTTGCGCGCCATCAGCATGGTCTCGAAGATCTGGCGGGCTTCTTCTTTCCGCCCGATACGCGCCAGGGCATCGATGCGCCAGAAGGTGCAGATATTGAACGCCGTTTCCGGCTTGCCGAAGTCGTCCGGCGCCTCGTAGCGGCGCATATAGGGGCCGTCGCACAAGGACGCTTCCAGCGCGTCGACGGTGGCGATAAAGCGCGGGTCCATCGGGTCGATGAAATTGACTTCCGCCATCAGCAACACCGACGCGTCGAGGTCGCGCCCGCCCAGGCTTTCGGCGAAGGCCTGGCGCTCTTCGCTCCACGCTTCGCGCAGCAGCCGTTCGCGGATCAGGGTGGCGCGGCTTTGCCAGTGTTCGGCGCGCTCGGGCAGTTCCAGCTTGTGGGCAACTTTCGACAAGCGGTCGCAGGCCGCCCAGCTCATCAGCATCGACGAGGTATGGACGCGGGCGCGCGTGCGCAGCTCCCACATGCCGGCGTCCGGTTCCGCGTGCAGCTTGAAGGCCTGCTCGCCGACCGCTTCGAGGGCCGTGAATTCGGCCTTGCCGGCGCGGTGGAACAGGCGGTGGTCCAGAAAAGCTTGCGCCGCGCCCAGCACGATATTGCCGTAGACGTCGTGCTGGAAGTGTTCCTGTGCCTGGTTGCCGACGCGCACGGGGCCATTGCCGCGGTAGCCTGGCAAGTGTTCGACCAGCGATTCGGGCAGCAATTCTTCCAGGCCGATGCCGTACAAGGGCTGGATATGGCCGCCTTTCGAGCGGGCGACGATATTGGTCAGCCAGCGCAGGTATTCCTCCATCGTCCCCACTTCCGACAAGCTGTTTAGCGCGCGCACGACAAAAAAGGCGTCGCGCAGCCAGCAATAGCGGTAGTCCCAGTTGCGGCTGCTGCCGGGCGCTTCGGGAATGCTGGTGGTCATGGCGGCGATAATCGCGCCGGTGTCTTCGTACAAGGAGAGCTTCAAGGTGATGGCGGCGCGGATGACCACGTCCTGCCATTCCAGCGGCACGGCCAGGCGGCGCGTGTAGGTGCGCCAGTAGTTGATGGTCTCTTTTTCAAAGATGCGCGCCGTCTCGTCGATGCCGCCGGCCAAGGTTTCATCCGGGCCCAGCAGGAAGTTGGCGGTCTTGTCGAGCACGAAGTACGATTCGCTCAGCACATAGTTGAGCGACACATCGGTGTTCAGGCGCAAGGTCTGTTCCGGACCCACATAGCGGATATGGTGGCTGCCCTGGGTGATCTGCGGCGCCAGTTTGCCCCAGTCGAAACGGGGACGCAGGCGCACGCGGATGCGCACGGCGCGGTCCAGCGGACGCACGCGGCGGATCAGCATCAGCGGGCGGAACATGCGGTCGCGGCGGAGGAAGCGCGGGGCGAAATCGGTGATCTCCACGCCACGGCCGTCGGTGTCGTACAAGCGCGTGCGCAGCACGGCCGTGTTCGGTTCATAAAACTGTTCGGTACGGGCGTAGTTTTCAATATCGATGCCCCACACGCTGCCGTTTTCGGTATCGTCGAGCAAGGTATTGAATACCGGGTCGCCGTCGAAACGCGGCAGGCAGGACCAGACGACCTGGCCGGCCTGGTCGATCAGGGCGCTGAAGGCGCAGTTGCCGACCACGCCGCAATTGAGGCTGGCCTGGACAGATGGTTTGCTGGAGGTGGGCGAGAATGCGGACGCAGGCGCGCCGCTCGGTGTGTCATAGGCTGTCGTCATCGGCTACTCCTTGTGTTTGGGTGGATGCGGCCAGCACGGCCGCGTGCAGCAGCACCACGCGCAGTGCGGCCGGGCTGGCCAAGCGCAGCGAGGCGGCGCTGGCGCCGCTGCCGACCTTGACACCCTGACCGCCGGTCTGTTCCACAAAGGCAAAACCGGCTTCGTCGGTGGTGTCGTCGCCGGCGAACACGGCGCGCCTGCCTGCGAATGGCGCCTCCGTCATGAAGGCGGCAATCGCGCCGCCCTTGTCGGTGGCGGCCGGCTTGGCTTCGAGCACCATTTTGCCATGCAACAGCAAAATACCGGGACACGCTTGAACCGCCGCTGTCATTTCCTCCACGCACAGTGCCTGCAATTCCGGCGCCAGCCGGTAATGCAGCGCCACCGCGCCGCGCTTCTGTTCCACCAGCAGGCCCGGATGCAGTGCGGCCAGCGCCTGGGCGCGGGCCAGCACCGGCGTCACGTCCGGCGTGGGCGCCAGGCGCAGCCGACCATCGGCGCCGCGCCGCTCCACGCCGTGCACCCCCGCCACCGGCAGCACCAGCGGCGCCAGCATGGCATCGATCTGCGCCACGGGGCGGCCGGAGATGATGGCCAGCGCGCCGCCATGGCGCCGCGACAGCAGCGCCAGCGCTTCGGCCACGCCGGCCTCCAGGCGCACGCCGTCTGGCGTGGCGGCCAGGTCGACCAGGGTACCGTCAAAATCGAGGAAAATCGCGCAGCCGGGGGTATCAAACAAGCCCGCCAGCAGCGCGCTGTCGTCATTCAATGCCTCTGTCGTTACCGCCATCAAACCCCCTTGCGCCGGCTCAGGCGGCGGTGAGCGTCGATCTTGGTCATCACCTTGTCGCGCTGGCGCAGGCGCGAGGCGTCGAGCAGCATGCGGCCGGCCCAGCGATACACATTGAAGTGTTTGACGCGCGCGCGCATGCTCTTCATGCGTTCGCGCTGTTCCACCGGCGGCATTACCAGGCCGCGGTACAGGGCTTCGGCGCCCTGCTCGATATGGTAGGGATTGATGATCAGCGCTTCGTGCAGTTCGCGCGCGGCGCCCGTGAATTGCGACAGCACCAGCACGCCCATTTCGTCTTCGCGCGCGGCGATGAATTCCTTGGCCACCAGGTTCATGCCGTCGTGCAGGCTGGTCACCATGCACACCTCGGAGGCGCGGAAGAAACGCTGCAGCGCATCCTGGCCATGGTGCTCGGCCTTCAGCAGGATCGGCACATAGTCGCCGCTGCCGAAGCGGCGGTTGATGCGCTCGACCATCTTGCGCACGCGGGTGTCGAAGCTCTGGTACTCATCGAGCGAGGCGCGGCTCGGCGCGGCGATCTGAATAAAGGTGAAGTGCCCCACCATGCCCGGCTGCTGTTCGAGCATCCGTTCGACAGCCTGGAAGCGCTCGACGATACCCTTGGTGTAATCGAGGCGGTCGACGCCGATGCCCAGCAAATGGTCGGCCGGCACGCCGATGGCGGCGCGGATCTCGGCGCGGCAGGTGGCCACGTCGGGCAAATTCGGATCTTCATCGGGCCAGGCGATGGAAATCGGATAATCCTCGACCTGCGTCATTTCGCCGCCATAGGAAATGGTCGACGCTTCCGGTTCGATGCGGGTTTCCAGATAGCGGTCGACGGTTTCCAGGAAGTTCTTGCGGTGGAACGGCGTATGGAAGCCCAAAATCGTGCTGCCCAGCAGGCCGTCGAGAATTTCCTCGCGCCATGGGCAAATGCCGAAGGACTCCGAGTTCGGCCAGGGGATGTGCCAGAAAGTAATAATGGTGGCTTTTGGCAGCGCCTCGCGCACCATGCGCGGCAACAGGGCAAAGTGATAATCCTGCACCAGCACCACCGGGTTGTCGGTTTTCGCTTCGGCGATCACGGCGTCGGCAAAGCGGCGGTTCACTTTCACATACTGGTCCCAGTCCGACGAGCGGAACACGGGGCGCACGTGGGCGATATGGCACAGCGGCCACATGCCTTCGTTGGCGAAGCCGTAGTAATAACCCTGCTCTTCCTCTTCCGTCAGCCAGACGCGGCGCAAGGTGTAGCTCGGATTGTCCGGCGGCACCGGCACATGGTCGAGCTTGTCCACCGTTTCACGGTCGGCCGAGCCGGCGCCGTGCGCGATCCAGGTGCCCGAGCAGGCGCGCATCACCGCTTCCACGGCGGTCACCAGGCCACTGGCCGGACGCTGCACCTTGATGCCGCCCTCTTCCGTTTTGGTATGGATGTAGGGCTCGCGGTTCGACACCACCAGCACCTGGTCGCCGGCCAGGTCGGCTTCGAGCAGGCCGCGCAGCTTTTCCGGCGTCCATTCCGAGGTCCAGCCATTGTTTTCACCCTGGCGTTCCAGATGGTATTCCTGCAGCAGTTCGCGCAGGTCGCCGATCAGGGGCTGCATTTCGGCCGGCGCGGGCGCGATGATGGGCACGGGCGTGGCGTCGGTTGGCGCGGCAACATTTTTCTTGGACAGCAACTCGCCACGCAGCACATCCTTGACCGCGGCCAGCCAGCCACGCCAGCTCAGGTGGGCGACGAACACGGTCATCAGGGAAATGAGCACGGCCAGCACGGCCAGGAAGGCAAAGATAAAGCGCTTGGTATCGGTATTGCGGCGCTCGACAAAGCTCATGTCCTGCACCAGCACCAGGCGGCCCAGCTGCTGGGCGTCGCTCATGACGGGCGTTTCGCTCAGGTGCACCTGGCCTTGCGGCAGTTGCGCCAGCGACTTGTACAGGCCGCCCGAGGTCGGCGTGGTCCAGCAGCCGATCGAGGCGGGGAACTGCGCCGTCTTGTAGACGAGTTTGCCGGCATTGTCGCAAAAACCCAGCGCGATCAGCCGTTCGTCGCGCGTGGCGCCCTGGAACAAATCATCGATACGGGCGGTATCCTTGGCGGGCAGGTATTCGGTCAGCGACGGGCGTAAGGTACCGGCGAGCAATTCGGCGCGGCTGTCGAGGTCACGCACATACCAGCGCAAGGTAATGTTGTCGAGCAGGGGGACCACGATATACGCGAACAGCCCCAGTACAAGAGCGAGAGGCAGAATGAAACGCAAGGACATTCTGAGCGATCTTAAAATCATCATTTTCCTTTGCAAAAGCTAAAAGCATGGCAAGTATGCCAATATTGTCCAGATGGCGTCGTTCTGTTGGTTTCCTTATTGAAACTTCAATTCTCCCGAAAACGCGCATCATGAGGTACTTTTAGTATCTCCCATGGGAAACGTCTTGTCCGTTAATCAACGCACGCCCCGGCGCTGGCGTCAGGCTTTAAAATATACATTTGCTGCCATTCATTTACAAGTTACAGGAGTTTTAGCCCATGGATCTCACCACCTACCATTCCTTGATGGGAGGGCGGCTCGCTTCCGCAGTCACCGTTTTACTGAGCGCCATTGTCGCCACCCTGATCGCCATGGCCGTGCACCGCGCCGGCGTCAGCGTGCTCAGGCGCCTGGCCAACGGCCGCCCATTTACCACCCATGCGACGCGCGTGGCGTTTCGCGCCAGCCAGCTGTGCCTGATCCTGTTCGGCCTGCGCATCGTGCTGGCCGGCGCCCCCGCCGATACGCCGGGCCTGGTCGGCCTGTCCCACCTGGCCAGCGTGCTGCTGATCGTGGCGCTGACCTGGCTGGCCATGAGATGCATCGATGCGCTGAGCCTGACGATTGCCCAGCTGAACCCGGTCGACGTGGCCGACAACCTGCGCGCGCGCCGGCTGATCACGCAGGCGCGCGTGCTCACGCGCAGCGCGCACGCCATCGTCGTCATCCTCGGTCTGTCCTTTATTCTGCTGACACTGCCCGGTGCGCGCCAGATCGGCGCCAGTTTGCTCGCGTCCGCAGGCGTGGCCGGCCTGGTGGCCGGTATTGCCGCCCGGCCCGTGCTGGGCAACTTTATCGCCGGCCTGCAAATCGCATTTTCGCAGCCGATCCGCATCGATGACGTACTGATCGTCAACGGCGAGTGGGGCCGGGTCGAGGAAATCAAGGGCACTTACGTGGTGGTGCGCATCTGGGACGAGCGCCGCATGATCGTGCCGCTGACCTGGTTTATCGAAAACCCGTTCGAGAACTGGACCCATACCTCGTCGACCATCCTCGGCACGGTGTTCCTGTGGCTCGATTTCAGCGTGCCGGTCGAGCCGCTGCGCGCCGAACTGGACCGTATCTGCCAGGAATCGCCGCTGTGGGACCAGCGCGTGTGCAAGGTGCAGGTCACCGACGCCACCGACCGCGCCATGCAGCTGCGTTTCCTGATCAGCGCCAGCAATTCGGGCGACGCGTTCGAGCTGCGCTGCGTCATCCGCGAAAGCATCCTCGGCTATGTGGCACAACACTATCCGCACGGCCTGCCGCGCCTGCGCTCGTCGATCGATCCGATTGACCTCAACGACACCACCTCGGCCAAGATCATCAACCGGCCCGACGCGTTCGATACGATTATCGACGGTGCGCCGAGCGCCAGGGTGTAAGGTGTAAGCTGCCATCCATACTTGCCAGCCTGAAGGAAAACCGCCATGAGCACCACCGCCTGGTTCATCCTGATCGGCTGCCTGATGCTGGCGCGCGGCCTGGCCGCCACCAGCATCGCCCGCCTGCCTTTTACTTCCTCGATGGCCTACCTGGGCGTCGGCCTGGTGCTCGGCCCCATGGTGCTGGGCCTGTTTTCGCTGGACCTGGTGGAACAGGCGCCGCTGCTGGAAACCCTGACCGAAATCGCCGTGCTGATTTCCCTGTTCTCGGCCGGCGTCAAGATGCCTGTACCGTTCAGCCTGGCGCGCTGGCTGCCTTCGCTGCGCCTGGCCTGGCTGTCGATGGCCATCTCGGTGGCGCTGGTGACCGCCTTTGCCTGCCTGGTGCTCGGCCTGCCGCTGGGCGCCGGCATTTTGATCGGCGCCATCCTCGCCCCCACCGATCCGGTGCTGGCCACCGACGTGCAGGTGCGCCGCCCTGGCGACAGCGATCATTTGCGCTTTACCCTCACCTGCGAAGCGGGCATGAACGACGGCAGTGCCTTTCCCTTTGTGATGCTGGGCCTGGGCCTGCTCGGCTACCAGGACGCAGGCAACACAGGCTGGAGCTGGCTGTGGCACGATTTATTGTGGGCCAGCGCCGCGGCGGTCGCCCTGGGCGTGGCCGGCGGCGCGCTGCTGGCGACGCTGGGCTGGCAGTTGCGCGGCAAGGACCCGAAACACGAAGTGCTCGACGACCTGGTCGGCCTGGGCCTGATCGCCGTCGTGTATGGCGCGACCACCTGGCTGCACGCCTGGGGCTTTCTGGCCGTGTTCTTTGCCGGCGTGGCGCTGCGCCAGACGGAGTTGCGCCTGGCCGGCGCGCCGGCAGACCAGCAAGGGCTGCTGCAGGCCGAGGAGGTCCATGCGGGCTCGGCCGTCAAGCCGCAGGAATCGCAAGTGCCGCTGACCGTCAGCGCCGAGTCGCTGGTGTTCAAGGAACACCTGGAACATTTGTCGGAACTGACCCTGGTGCTGCTGCTCGGCGGCGCCGTCAGCCAGGCGGCCTGGAACTGGCGCTCGCTGGGCATGGCGCTGTTCCTGCTGCTGGTGGCGCGCCCGGCCAGCGTCATGCTGGGTCTGATTTCTTCCAACACCAGCCTGCGCCTGCGCTGCATGGCTGCCTGGTTCGGCGTGCGCGGCATCGGCTCCGTCTACTACCTGTGCTATGCCATCAATCACGGCCTGCCGGCAGGACTGGCGCTCGAACTGAGCCATATCACCATCGTGGTGGTGATGGTCTCCATCGTCGCGCACGGCATCAGTGTCACGCCCCTGCTGAACCGCTATTGGCGCGACTGAGCGACGAAATGGACGATTGTCATTGCTGCACAGCAATGTTTTGCCAATTGGCACTGCTTTTTGAGAAAATATTGTTAAGATAATTAAAACGCCTGCACCAGGCGCGAATTGAGCTCAGGAAAAGAACATATGAAACGACGAAGCGTACTGGGATTGGGTGTCGCACTGGCCCTGTTGCAAACCGGTTGCGCCACCAACCCGGCCGACACGGCCTGGGAGACCGCCTTTGACGCCTTTATGCGCGATGGCCTGGCGCGCACCGAAACACCGGCCATGAGCGTGGCCATCGTGCGTGGCGACAAGACCATCTTTGCCCGTGGCTACGGCATGGCCAATATTGCACAAGACCAGGCGGCCGATGCCGACACGGCTTTCCATATCGCCTCCGTCAGCAAGGTCGTCACGGCCACCGCCATCATGATGCTGCACGAGCAGGGCCTGTTCCAGCTCGACGACAAGGTCGCGCCCCATCTCGACTTCCCGCTGATCCATCCGAAGTATCCCGATGTGCCGATTACCTTCCGCCATCTGCTGACCCATACCTCGGGCATTTCCGATGCGGTGTACGAAAAAACCGCGGCGTTTTCCGTCGAAGGCGACCCGCGCCTGCCCCTGCGCGACTTTTTGAAGGGCTATCTGTCGCGCGGCGGCGGCTGGTATGACGCCGACCTGTCGTTCGCTGGCCGGCCCGGTACCGAATGGCGCTACAGCAATGTCGGCATCGCCTTGCTCGGCTATCTGGTGGGGCGGTTGAATCCGGAAGGCCTCGATGCATTCAGCAGGGAGCAGCTGTTCGAGCCGCTGGCCATGGACGACACGGCCTGGAAACTGGCCGGCCTGCCGCGCGGCACGGTGGTGGCCCAGCCCTACAAGGACAAGGACCCGGGCCTGCAGGTACTGCCGCCGGTGGGCTACCCGGACTGGCCGGCCGGCCTGTTGCGCAGCTCGGCCCATGATTTTGCGCGTTTCCTGGCCATTTTCAGCAATGGCGGCATGGTCAAGGGCCAGCGCTACCTGAAGGAAGAGACCGTCAAGGCTTTCCTGGAACCGCAGCCGGTCAGCATGGCCGCTGCCGACCAGCAGACGCGCCAGGCGCTGGCCTGGGTGCTGCGCGACCTCGACGGCATGCAGCTGGCCACCCACAGCGGCGGCGACCCGGGCGCCGCATCCGTCGTCTGCGTCGACACGGCCAGCAAGACGGCCGTGCTGGCGTTTGCCAACATCAGCGCGGACCGCGAATTGCGCAGCTTCCAGAAGGAAGTCGTGCAGCGCCTGCTGGCGCGCGCCAACGAGACGGTCAAAAAGTAAGCTTGCCTGGCGCCACTGTGTGGGCGGCCGCACAGTGGCGGTGCGCCAGGCAAGTATGCTGGAACGGTCACATAGACCAACTTCCCGGGAGACCAGCATGACCAACCGTATCGGCAACAAAGACATCGCCCAGCAACGCAGCAAAAGCGAAAAAGCCCGCGTCAAGGCGTCGAATATCGCCAATGAGGCGGTGAAAAAGGCGATTGCGAAAGAAAAATACCGCAATGCCGTCAAGCGCCAGCCAGCTTCGCAAGACTGATTTCAGTCTCGGGCGCCGAACCAGCCTTGCAGCTTGTCCGCGGCGCGCAGCTTGACGTCGGCCGTGATATAGGTCGCCACCGTCGCCACGGCGGCGGCCAGCACGGCCAGGTCGTCGACGTAGCCAACCACGGGCGCGATGTCGGGTATCGCGTCGATCGGCGAAATGAAGTAGCCAAGCGCGCCATAGATGGCCGTCTTCGCCCATACAGGCGTGCTCGGCTGCTGCGCGGCGTAATACAGCCACAGCGCCTTTTCGATCACTTCGCGCCCGGCCGTCCTGGCGAACTTGATCACCTTGTCCCAGAAGCTGTCGTCGGTATATTTCTTTTCATACGCCTTTGCCTGCGCAGAATGATCTTGTTCGAGAGTTTTTCTTTTGCCAAACATCTGCTGCTCCTCTTTGCCGCGCGGCCAAACCGGTCGAACGCGCACATTATCATAAATCGTCAATTGCATTGGCTGGAGTATCGTGCATGAAACTCGTCACCCCCATGGAAACACCCGCCCTCGCTACCCCCGCCGCCGACCCGGCGCCGCTGATCGCCAGGGCGGCCGGCCTGCGCTATGTGGGCGACCACCAGGCCGGCATCGAGCGCCGTGGCAAGCCCGGCAAGTTTCACTACGTCGACGCCGACGGCCAGCGCCTGAAAGACGAGGACGCGCTCGAACGCATCAGGAAGCTGGCGATACCGCCGGCCTGGACCGATGTGTGGATCTGTACCCGCGCCAATGGCCATGTACAGGCCACCGGCCGTGACGCCAGGGGCCGCAAGCAATACCGCTACCACGCGCGCTGGCGTCAGGTGCGCGACGAAGCCAAGTACGAGCGCATGCTGAGCTTTGGCCGCGCCCTGCCCGCCATCCGCGAGGCCGTCGACGCCGGCATGAAGCTGCCCGGCATGCCGCGTGAAAAAGTGCTGGCCACCATCGTCCACCTGCTGGAGCTGACGATGATGCGTATCGGTAACGAAGAATACGCGCGCACCAACAAATCGTTTGGCCTGACCACCCTGCGCACACGCCACGTCAAAGTGACCGGCAGCGGCGTGGAGTTCCATTTCAGGGGCAAGAGCGGCGTGCATCACGACATCAAGCTCAGCGACCGGCGCCTGGCGCGCGTGCTGCAGACCATCCGCGATTTGCCAGGCCAGGAATTGTTCCAGTATCTCGATGAAGACGGCCAGCGCCACGGCGTGGACTCGGGCGACGTCAATGATTATTTGCGCGACATTACGGGCGAGGACTACACGGCCAAGGATTTCCGCACCTGGTCAGGCACCTTGCTGGCGGCACTGGCGCTGGAAGAATTTGAAAAAGTCGATTCCGAGGCGCAGGCCAAGAAAAACATCGTACAGGCGATCGAATCGGTGGCCAGGAAGCTGGGCAATACGCCGTCGATCTGCCGCAAGTGCTATGTCCACCCTGCGGTGCTCGATTCCTACCTGGACGGCAGCTTGCTGGAAGGGATGAAGGCGCGCGCCCTGCAGCAGATGAAGGAAGACCTGCATGCGCTGGCGCCCGAAGAAGCAGCCGTGCTGGCACTGCTGCAGCGGCGCCTGCAAAGCGAAGACAGTGTCAGGAAAAACGTCAGGCGTCGCCGTTAGGCTGGCACTGGGCCGACAGGCTCAGTTCGCGCATGCCGCAGGCCGGCAGCGCGTGGCCACGATCACCGGCCATCTGGGTCGGGGCGGCGATGGTGGTCTTCGCGCTCGTGGTTTCCGCGTTCACATCGCCATTCCATATGGTGGCAGCCAGGGTTGATACCGTGAACAGGCAGATCAGCACGAAAGGCTTGTTCATGCCGGAGGTTTTGTGCATCGCTGGCTTGGTCATGGCAGTTCCCGTTGATTGGTTGCAGAGTGGAATCATCTTCTCGTGTTTCCACAATGCATACAATCGGACAGCTGCCGCAGCTGAGGTAGGACTAGGCTGACAAGCTCAACCGTAGGCAGTAAAGGCTTGCAGACCGCATGGGCTGCGGGTTCAGGCCGGCAAGTCGCTCAATTCCAGCTCACTGAAACCGGCCCGGCGCCGCGCTTCCAGGTTGAACGGGCCGCGCAAGGTCGGCGCCTCATAGCGCGCCGCCAGTTCGGCATAGGTGGCGCGCAGGTCCAGGCCGCGCCGCTCGCACAGGTAGCCATACCAGCGGTTGCCGATTTCCACATGGCCGACTTCGTCGCGCAGGATAATGTCGAGAATGGCGGCGGCCGCCATGTCGCCGGCCTGGGCCAGCTTGGCGCGCAGCGGCGGGATGGCGTCCAGCCCGCGTGCTTCCAGGGTGCGCGGCACCAGCGCCATGCGTGCCAGCACGTCGCCGCGTGTTTTATCGACCATTTCCCACAGGCTGTCGTGGGCCGGAAAGTCGCCATAGGCGTGGCCCAGCACGTCCAGGTGCGCCACCAGCAGCGAATAATGCGTGGCTTCCTCGGCGGCAACCTGCAGCCAGTCCGTATAGTATTCAGGCGGCATATCGGGAAAGCGCCACAGCGCGTCGAGCGCCAGGTTCATGGCGTTGAATTCGATATGCGCGAGCGCATGGACCAGCATGGCGCGGCCTTCCTGCGTGATCATCGAACGGCGGCCGACCAGGCGCGGCGGCACCAGTTCGGGGCGCCCGGGGCGGCCGGGGATGGCGCCCTGTGCTTGCAGGGCTGCGGCGGGATCGGGCGCGGGGCGTGCCTGGGCCATGGCGGCGACCATCACCACCTTTACCGCCGGGTCCGGTTCGAGCAGGCCGGCCAATGCATACGCACGCAGTTCCTGCGGGGCGAGTTCTGTCGAAGGGGATGTGTGCATGGCTGGCCTTGATGCGCGTTTTTAACAAGGGGCGCAGTGTATCAAACTTCCCGGCCCAGCAAATCGCGCCCCCGCGCCACATACCCATCCATCTCGACCTCAGGCACCATGCCGCCACCCGTGCCCCACACCAGATGCGTGGCGTTGGCCAGCGTTGGCGCATATCGGGCCTGCTCCAGCGCCGGCACGATCCCCGCAAACCCAGCCACGGCCGACGGCTCCAGCCGCCAGCCTTCCGTTTGCTCCAGCAGCGCCAGCAGCCGGTACAGTTCATCGTCGCTGACGGTGGCGTAGCCATCGACCAGCCGCTGCATGGCGCGTCCGACAAAGCCGGAAGGACGGCCGACAGCCAGGCCATCGGCGGCGGTGATATTGTCGATGCCGATATCCTGCACGCTGATCAGCTCATGCAGGCCCGTATGCACGCCCAGCAGCATGCACGGCGAGTGCGTCGGTTCGGCGAACACGCAGTGCACATGGTCGCCAAAGGCCAGCTTCAGGCCAAAGGCCACGCCACCGGGGCCGCCGCCCACGCCGCACGGCAGGTAGACGAACAGCGGATGGCCGGCGTCGACCGGCACGCCCTGCGTCTCGAACTGTTTTTTCAGGCGCTCGGCCGCCACCGCATAGCCCAGGAACAGGTCATGCGAGTTTTCATCGTCGACAAAGTGGCAGGTCGGGTCATCCTCGGCCTGGCGGCGGCCCTGCTCCACCGCCACGCTGTAGTCGGACGCGTATTCGATCACGGTCACGCCATGCGCGCGCAGCTTGTCCTTTTTCCACTGGCGCGCGTCCGCCGACATATGGACCGTGGTGCGAAAGCCCAGGCGCGCGCCCATGATGCCGATCGACAGGCCCAGGTTGCCAGTCGAACCCACGGCGATAGCGTATTGGCCAAAGAAGGCGCGCACGGCGTCGCTGGCCAGCATGGCATAGTCGCCCTGCTCGGTAATCAGGCCCGCATCCAGCGCCAGCGTTTCCGCATGTTTCAACACCTCGTAGATGCCGCCGCGCGCCTTGATCGAACCGGAAATCGGCAAATGGCTGTCCTGCTTGAGCCACAGCTTGCCGGGAATCTCGCGCCCCAGGCGCGCCGCCAGCGCCGCCTGCATGGCCCGCAGCGGCACTACCGGCGACTCGATCACGCCGCCGGCGGCCTGCGTTTCGGGAAACGCCCGCGCCAGGAACGGCGCAAAGCGCGCCAGGCGCGCGCTGGCGGCGGCCACGTCGTGCGCGTCCAGGCCCACGTCGGCCAGCGCCTCGGCCGCCGGCGCGATACCGGGATTGAACCAGCTCACCGGCTGCAGCGCGATCAAGCGCTCGATCAATGGATATCGGGCGCGCAGGGCGGCGATCGATGGGAATGGCAACATGGGACCTCCTTGATAAGCAATCCATGATTAGACCGCATCGCGCCGGCCATGGCAAAGCGGCGCGTGCGCGGCGGTTCAAAACTTCAGCTGCAGGCCGAGATCGAACGACCTGCCCTCGGCCGGCAAGGGCTGCAGCGCGCCCCCATTTGCCTGCAGGCCGGACAGATACACGCCACCGAGCGGATCGGCATAGGCCCGGTTGAAGGCGTTCGATATGCCGAAGCTCATGCTGGCCAGCCGGTTCAAGGCTACCTGGCTGCGCAGGTTGACGATGGCGTGGCCTCCGGTCTCCGGCTCCAGCCGGCGCGTGTCAGTCTTGTCCTTGCGGGCGACAAGCTTCGCTTCGAGGCGGTTGCTCCAGGCGCCGATCGCGTGCTCGATACCCAGCAAGGCATTGAACGGCATCATGCGGTACAGGTCGCCTCCGTCACTGTCACTGCGCTTGCCGCGCGTCCAGGCCGCGTTGCCGGTCGCGGTAAATTTGCCCCAGCGCGGGCTGGCCGCCAGCGGCGCCTGCCACGAAAGGTTCAGGCCGTACAGTGTCGCGTCGTGATTGGCAAAGCGCAGCAAGTTGCCTTTCGCACCCATCTGCATATAAGGATTGAACGTCGAAAGCGCGTCGGCGTCGATATAGTCGCTGACGCGGCTGAAATACGGATTGACGCGCACAAACCAGCCGTCGTCGCCGAGGCCATGCCAGTGGGCCGTGAACGCCACCGTGTAGGCCGTTTCCGGTTTCAAATCGATATTGCCGACATAGCCGTTGCCGTCGCCGAACCAGTTGGTCATGGTCATGGCCATCGTGCCGCGGCCCCAGGAATAGCGCTCGTACAGATTGGGCGAGCGCACCTTGCGCGCCAGCGCGAATTCATAGCTGCTGGCCGCGTCAGGCGTAAAACGGGCCAGTGCGGTGGCGTCGATATTGGTATCGCGCTGGCGGCGCGAGCGGGCGTTGAAGGCCATGGCCGCCATGGCGTCGGCCATATTCATCATGCCGCTGCCGTAGGCCTGCACCTGTCCGGCATCCATGCGCACCGATTCGCCGCGCAGCCCCAGCACGCTGGTCCAGAGCGCATCGAGCCTGCTTTCCAGTTCGCCGAACAGCACCGCGCGGTCGCGCTTGCCGCCGTTGATATTGAGGTAGGTACGCGGCCCCATCATCATCGAACCGGGTACCGCCGGCCAGTAATCGTCGAGCCGAAAAGCGTGGAATTCGTGGCCCAGGCGCAGCTCGCCCACGCCGGTCGGCACGCTGGCGGCAAGCACATAGCCGGTGTTTTTGCCATGCGTGATCATCGGCATGGTGCCGGGACGCTCGCTGCTGAAAAAGCCCATTTCATGGTCGGTCTGCTGCCAGTAGAGGCGCGCGTCAAGGATACCCCAGCCGAAACTGCCCTGGTAAGCCAGGTTGGCGAACTGGCCGTGGTTGTCCGTCATGTCCATGTACTGGTTGGGGAAGCCCTGGTAGGGAATATGCTGGATGCCGGCGCGCAGGGTCAGCTGCTGGCCATCGCCCCTGGCCGCCAGCACGATGGACTGGTTGATGCTCTCGACCATGCTGCCCAGCACCTTGTCGCCATGGCCGTCTTCATAGCTGCGGCTGCGCGCGTAGGCGCCGCTGTAGCCGATGGACAGGGTCTCGCTGGCGGCGCTGGCATTGACATTGGTCGCCACGCTGTTGTTCACGCTGCGCCCCAGCAGGCCGGCGCCGCCTTGCGTCAGCAGCCCCGCGCCCGGTGCGGCAAACACCGGTGCGTCCGAGTGCACCTCGATGGTGCCGCCGATGCTGTCGCCGCCCGCGCTGACGGGCGTCACGCCGGCGATCAGCCTGATGCGTTGCACCTGGGCCGGCGCCATATACGACAGCGGCGCGTTCATGTGGTTGGCGCAGGCCGAGGTGATTTCCATGCCGTCGATGCGGATTTTCAGGCGGTCGTCGGCAAAGCCGTTGACCACCGGCAGGCCGGACACGCCACCGCCGGCCGCGACGCTGTAGCCGGGGAGATTGTTCAGCATTTGCGCGGTGTCGCTCGATGCCGGATAGCTGCTGGCCAGCGCGCTGACGATGACTTTCTGTTCGGGCATGACGATGTCGCCCGTGGCTGCGTGGACACATGCCGGCAGCGCCAGCGCGATGGAAATCAAAAGAGATGAATGGTTCATGATTGCTGCTTTCGGTTCGATGGTCGAGGCGAACCACCGCCCACGCACCCAGGGCGCGGCAGGCAACGGTTCAAATGGAGCGAGGAATCAGAAAGCGGCGGGCGGGCCGCGCGGCTGGAGCGCGGTCCAGGCAAACAGCGGCGTGGCCGATTGGTAGAACAGCACGGGCAGCAAGCCGGCGATCACGGCGCCGGTTGCGGGCGCCAGCGACATGGGTGGCAAGTCCAGGGTAGCGGCGTGCATGCCGCAGCATGGGCAGTCGCCCATCTGCATGGCGTTTTTGGCGGGGGCCGCGTCGTCCATCGATAGTTTGAAGGGCACCATATTCATGCCGCCGGCCACCGAGCAGATTTCCAGGCTGGGCACGGAACCACCCCGGGCGACGGTCAGCGCGCGCGACAGCGTAGGCGCGAGTGCGGCCAGCAGGATGGCGCAGCACGCCATCCACAATACCCATCTTGCCCTGGCTTTGCTGGTCAACATGGCGACATTATAGTGGCCGCCATGGTGGTTTTACCATCGCCAGGGTCAAGTCCCCGGCCTCTTTACAGATCGACCTTCATGCTCAACTTGACCGCGCGCGGCGCGCCGGACGCCAGCCGCGTGCCCGCGCCGGCCCAGTAGCGCTTGTCCGCGGCATTGTCGACATTGAGCTGCCATACCACGGCCTTGTTCATCATGCGCCCCGCATAGCGGGCGCCGGCGCTGAACACGGTCACGCCGCCAAGGAAGGCCTGGTTCAGATCATTGACCGGCCGCGCGCTGTAGTAATACGCGCCGCCATTGAGCGACAGGCCGGGCGCGCCATCGAAGGCGTACGAGACAAACGCGCTGCCCGTGCGTTTCGAGGCGTTCTCGGGCGCCTTGCCGTTGTACAGCGCATTGATATGCTCGAAGCGCGGGTCGAGGAACTGCGCCGAGGTTTGCCACGACAGCTGGCGCGTCAGCTTGCCCTGGGTGGACAGTTCCAGGCCACGGTAATGCTGCTGACCATCCGAGGTGAACAGATTGCCGGTGTTGGTGTAATAGCCGGGGCGCTCGATGTCGAACAGCGCCGCCGACAGCAAGGTGCCGCCTGGCGTCATCCAGCGCGCGCCCAGTTCCTGTTGTTTGCTCACGCCCGGCGCCGTCTTGACGCCCTGGTTGGCGGTGCCGGTCGGCGCCGTCTCGCCCTCTTCCAGGCCGCGCGCCAGCGAGGCGTAGAACGACACGTCCGGCGTCAGCTTGTAGATCAACGAGGCCATCGGCGTGGTCTTGCTGACGTCATAATGGCTGGCGCCCTGGTCGCTGCGGTAGCTGCTGCGGCGCACGCCGACCACGCTTTGCCATTGCGGGCCGAACGTCATCCGATCGAGCGCGTACAGGCCCGTGTCGCGCGTCTCCAGCGCCGCCGTGGTTGGCGAGCTCGGTGCCGCGCCAAACACCACGTTCGTTATCGGCACGGGGTTGTACAGGTTTTGCGCGGCGATCGTGTAATTGCGCTGGTAGATGGCGTCTTGCGACTTGTCGGTGCGCGAAGCGCCCAGGGTCAGCTCGTGCGCGATAAATCCCGTGTTGAACTGGCCGGCCAGTTCCGCGCGCAGCAGGTCGGAGGTATTCACGCCATGCTGGATATTGCCCGTGATGCGCCCGGCCCCCGTGGCCAGCGCGGCCGCGTTATTGAGGCGGAAAATGGGCAGGCGGCGGTCGCGCGCCGTTTCCGAGCGGCCCGCCTCCACCGTCAGCGCCCAGCTGTTCCCCAGCGCATAGTCGGCGCGCAGCTGCGCATTTTTGGTCTGCGCTTCGAATTTGGCCCAGTCCGGCCCGATCAGCTTTGACGGGTCGACCGCGCGCGGCAAGGTGATCACGCCGTTGACGGCGGTGGGCAGGTTCACGCCCGCCTGCTCGGTGACCTTGCGGCGCTCGTATTCCAGGTCGGCCTTCAGCAGCAGCTTGTTCGTCACGCGCCAGTCCAGCGCGGCCGAGACAAAACCGCGGTTGCCATTGCCGACATGGTCAAGGTAAGAGCCCAGGGTGCCGCCGGCCGCATTGATGCGCATGCCGAACTGCTGCTGCTCGCCGAAGCGCCGGCCCAGGTCAACACTGGCGACCGCGCTGCCACGGTCGTCAAGCGAGAGGCCCAGGCTGGTGACAGGCGTGCTGCCGGCGCGTTTGGTGACGAAATTGACCACGCCGGCCGGCGAAGTGAAGCCGTAATACAGGGCCGACGCGCCCTTGAGCACTTCCACCCGTTCCTTGTTCTCCAGCGCCACCTGCGAGAAATTCATGATCGGCATCGAGCCGTTCAGGCGGTAATTGGTGCGGTTTTCCACGGCGACGCCGCGTATTACCAGCTGGTCCCAGGTCTCGCCGCCATTTTGCTGGCGCGTGACGCCGGCCGTATTGCGCACGGCGTCATACAGGCCGGCGGCGCCCTGCAGGTCCAGCAATTCGCGCGTGATGACGTTCACCGTTGACGGCACGTCCATGATGTTCGAGCCACGAAAACTGCCGGCCTCGGTGGTGAGCGGCACCAGGCCCTGGGCGCGGCTGCCTGTGACCTGCACGGCTTGCATGACCACGTCATCCGCGGTTTGAGCGTGAACAGCGGGAATAAAAGCCAGCGACAAGGCGGCGGCCAGGGGGAGCAATCGGGGATGCAATACGGCGGGCATGGACGGTGAAACCTTCAATAAGACAGTCAATCGAAACTAGCAGTGATCGACATGATATCGGTAACGAGAATCATTCGCAAGAAATGTCATTGAAATGGCACATTACTTATCGCCCGTACCAGCAGCCCAGCCTCCCCGGGCCAAGCGGGCCTGAAAAATGTCGAGGGCAAGGCGCAGCGACGCAGACAGTACGCATGGTCGGCAAGGAAGCTGCAACGCCGCCATCGGCATTTTCTCAGGTTCGCGACTCCGGCCCGCTGTTCTTGATCTTTAAAACCTGAACCCGTACAGGCGGCACCGCATTGCACGGTGCCGCAAGCAAGTCCTATTTGGTTTTGCCAGCCGCTGTTGCCCCTTCCGGCAACGCATACGCAATCAGGGTATCGCCCATTTTGGTCCCCAGCGAACCATGACCTCCGGCCATCACCACCACATACTGCTTGCCGGTCTTGTCGGAGATATAGCTCATCGGCGTGGCCTGGCCGCCGAACGGCAGGCGCGCCTTCCACACCACCTTGCCGTTGCGCACATCGTAGCCGCGGATATAGTAGTCGAGCGTGCTGCTAAGGAAAGCCACGCCGCCACCGGTGGTGCTCATGCCGCCGAGGCTCGGCACACCCAGCGGCAGCGGGATCGGCACCGGGGCGCTGTCCATGGTGGTGCCGTTCTTGTGCATCCAGACTTTTTTCATGGTGCGCAGGTCGACCGCGGCCACATAGCCCCACGGCGGCGCCTGGCATGGGAAGCCCAGCGGTGACAAAAACGGCTTGATTTCGACGGCGAACGGCGTGCCGGTCTGCGGCTGCAAGCCCATTTCGGTGCCGCTGCCGCCCTTGGCGGTGGCCTGCGCGCGCGGCACCAGGCGTTCCAGGAAACCCATGTAGTCGGGGTTCAGCAGCAGCAACTGGCGGCCCGGATCGACGGCCGCGCCGCCCCATTCGAAGATGCCCAGCGGACCCGGCGAAATGATGGCGCCCTTGATCTTGCCCGAGGCGCCAGTCTGCGGCGTGAACGGCCCTTCATAGCGGTGCTGGCGGAAGATGATGCGGCAGGCCAGCTGGTCGAACGGCGTGGTGCCCCACATATCGGTTTCGCTGATGTTCTTCTCGGGCAGGAAGGTCAATGCCGAAAACGGCTGGGTCGGCGAGACGCGGTCGCCAGCGGCCACGTTACCTGTCGGTACAGGTTTTTCCGGCGCGGGCACCACCAGGCTGCCGTCGCGCCGGTCGATCACATAGATGTCGCCGCGCTTGGTGGTGGCCACCACCGACGGCACCTTGCCCTTGGGCGTGTCGATATCGACCAGGGTCGGCTGGCCGCCGATATCCATGTCCCAGATATCGTGGTGCACGGTCTGGTAGACCCAGCGCACCTTGCCGGTGGCCAGGTCGAGCGCGACAATGGCGCTATTGTATTTTTCACCGTTCGGATTGCGGTTGCCGCCCCAGGTATCGGGCGTTTCGTTGCCCATCGGGATATACACCATGCCCAGCTTCTCATCGACGCTGGACACGCCCCAGGAATTGGGCGAGTTGTTGGTATAGGTCTGGCCGGCCACGATGGGTTCGGTGGCGTCCGGTTTCGACGCATCCCAGTTCCACATCAATTTGCCCGTAACCGGGTCGTAGCCGCGAATCACGCCCGACGGCTCTTCGGTCGAATCGTTGTCCGTCACGCTGGCGGCCATCACGATCATTTTTTGCGACAGCGCCGGCGGCGAGGTCGGCATCAGCATGCCCCGCTTTTTGACCGCCATGCCGTGGTACAGGCCGATCACGCCGTTCTCGCCAAAGCTTTTACATGCCTCGCCCGTGTCGGCGTTGACCGCGATCAGGGTGGCGTCCATGGTGGGCGCGAAGATGCGGCGCGGGCACTCCATGCCGGCCGCTTCCGGTGCCGGATTATCCTTGGCGCGGCCCGCGTTGACATCCCAGTACGACACGCCGCGGCAGATCATGTGCTGGTAGTGGGCCGCGTCGCGGTTGATTTTCGGGTCGTGGCGCCAGATTTCCTTGCCGGTGTCCGGGTCGAGCGCGATGACGATATTGTGCGGCGTGCACAGGTACAGCATGCCGTTCACTTTCAGCGGCGTGACCTCGTTGGCGATTTCCACCGGATCGGTCGGTCCCTTGAAGTCGCCCGTATGAAATACCCAGGCCTGCTTGAGCTGCGACGCGTTGGCCGGCGTGATCTGCGCGGCTGGCGCATAACGGTCGCCATAGCCGGAACGGCCATAGGCCGGCCAGTCGTTGGGGGCGACGCCGGGCGCGAAGTCGCCCTGTGGCGTGGCCGCCATGCTCTCGTCCGGCACTACACCATGCAGATTGTGGTAATCCTGGAACAGCGCGAATATGCCCACCGCCAGGGTCGCCACCACGGCGGCCAGCAAGGCGCGCTTGCCGGTGCCCGTGCTGCCAATGCTGTGGTCGGACCGCTCCAGGCGGCGTCCAACAAACGGCAGCAGCAGCCAGACGCCGGCGGCAAACCAGATATCGAGGCGCGGCAGCAGCTGCCACCAGTCGAACCTGACTTCGAAAATCGACCAGATCAGCGTGGCGGCCAGCAGAAAGGCCAGGAAGGAGCGCGCCGTGCGGCGGCCCTTGCACACCAGCGCACCGGCGACGACCATGCCGAGACCGGCCAGGATGTAGTACCAGGAGCCCTTCAGGGTCAGCAGCCAGATACCGCCTCCTGCCAGCGCCAGCCCCAATAACACAAAGATAATGCCGGTCACCAGCAGCAGTGGTCCGGGCCGCGCGGAGGCGGAGGCGGAGGCAGAGTCGTTCATGACGGTCCTGGTCAAGAATGGAGGAAGGAATATCCATACTATCCCGATAATGATTTTGCCGTCAGACGGCTGCAAAACGGCGTGCGCCTACCCTTCCCGCCCGTCCACACGCGGGCGCCACAGATAGGGCGCGTATGTCACGGCATACAGGATGAAAGCGGCCGACCAGCACACGCCCGCCGCCAGCAGGGCCGCTATGGCCAGCGGTGCGGGGCCGACGGCGGCCAGCAAGCGCGCCAAGGCGCCCAGCTGCACCAGCCAGTACATGGCCGCTTCCTTTGCGCCCGCCTTGAGCGGCCGGCCCGTATGGCCCAGTGTGGTGCGTGTCATCATGCCGATGATCAGCCCTGCCATCGAACCCACCGTCAACGCATGGAACGCCACACTGGCCGGCAGCCAGTCCAGGCTGGCCGCAGCGAGCAGCAGGAAGCCGATGCCGATCCAGGCGTAAGACAGATGCAGTATCCACAGCAGCGGCACGCGCAAGGTGCGCTGCGGCTGCCAGGCCAGCAGGTTGGCCAGCGACATGGCGCCGGCCGCCAGCGCCAGCGGTGCGGTCAGCAATCCCGGCGCGCCAGCGATCCAGGCGACACCGGCGGCGGCCATCAGGCCAACGGCCACCAGCGCACGCTTCGGGCTGGACACCGGCGTGCTGCCCGGCGCGCCATTGCGGGTAAACATCGGGATCACGCGCGCACCGAGCACCGACTCGATCAGCACGATAATGAAAATCGCCGCCTGTACCGGCACAAAATACGACAGCGCCAGCAGATCCATCGCCGAGGCGTGATACAGGCCGTTGGCGATGGTCAGCAAGGCCAGCAGGCCGACCAGGAACAGGTTGCGGTGATTGCCCGAGCGCCGCAGCACCTGGAACAAGGGCCAGGCGCACAACGGCAGGAACAGCAGGTCAATGGCGGCGGCCACCGGTGCCGGTGCGGCCAGCATCGCCACCCTGCCCGCCAGCCAGAGTCCCGCCAGCGCCATCAGGTGCCAGCCTTGCGGCGTGGGCAGCCCGGTCCAGTTACGCCCTGCAGTAAACAGGAAGCCGACCACCACCGCCACCGCAAAACCGAACACCATCTCGTGCATATGCCAGCCCATGCTGACCTGCAGCGGCGCCGTCGCCACGCCCATGTAGCTGGCCAGCCACAGCGGAATGCTGACGGCCGCGAACAGCGCGGCGAGCAGGTAGAACGGACGGAAACCTAGCTGCCAGACCGGGTGGCCCGGCTGCCAGGGCAAGGCGCTGCGGGGAGGTGCCGGCCGTGCCGGTTCGCTGATGGGAGTAATGGCCATGATGGACTCGCGCTTAAAGATATATTTTATATCCTACTTTAAATTGGTGGTGCTGTCATCGGCCAAAATGCGTAGGCCGCGTAGGCCACGTAGGTCGGGTTAGCGCTTGCGCGTAACCCGACACCACCAGCGGCCAGCGCCAACACTATTGTCGGATTACGCTGGCCTCCGGCCAGCTAACCCGACCTACGCGCCTATAATCAGGTATCCGAACTCTCACCGACACGCCATGCTGCAGATCACCTTCGAATCGCCCAACCAGCCCGAGATCATCGCCCTGATCGCCGACCTGGACGCCTACCAGCTGACCCTGTATCCGCCCGAAGCGGTGTATGCGCTCGATGTGCCATCGCTGCTGCAGCCGCATGTGAAATTCGCCGTGGCGCGCGATGCGGAGAACACCATCGTCGGCTGCGCCGCCGTGGTGCTGTACCCCGAATATGGCGAGGTCAAGCGCATGTATGTGAAGCCGGCAGTGCGCGGCCTGGGCGCGGCAAAGAAACTGATGGCGCTGCTGGAACAGGCGGCGCGCGAGGCGGCCTGCCCGGTGATGACGCTTGAAACGGGCCCTTCGCAACCCGAGGCAATCGCCTTGTACCAGCGCCAGGGCTTCGAGCGCTGCGGGCCGTTTGGCGATTATCGTGACGATCCGCTCAGCGTATTCATGCAAAAACGGCTGGGGTAGTCAGGCCACGACTGATGGGTCTTGCCCATCGTAGGCTTCGACAGCAACAGGCAAGGCGCCAATCACCACCGCTCCGGCGGCAGGCAAGCCGATCAATACGGCGCTCAGCACTTCCTGCCGCGATGCGCCATGCGACCTGGCCGACAGCACATGAAATGGCATGCCCGACGTATTGCCCGTGGCGGCCAGCACGGCGATATAAGCCAGTTCTTCGGTCTTTTTATCGAGGGCGCTGGCAGCGTCGAGCGACTTGGCCAACTGCATCCAGGCCGCCGCCTGCGCCGGCGCTTCTTGCATGAAGCAGGTAAATGCCGTGGAAACGCTCATCATGTACTCCTTTTCCAGAATGGATTGTCGCTTGACTTGAAATGTCCAAACAGCGATGCATAAGGCAAGCCGTCTTCGCCAATGACGTTGCACACGCTGGCGTGCACGCCATCATGGAGCAGCTTGACGGGGTCGGCCACGACCGGAAGGACAAGGGCTTCAATCAGCCGACGCGCCGCTGCCGGTTGCTCCTCGTCACCGGGGCCGTCCTGCCCGATCAGCCCGGCAGTCCTGCGCATTTCTTGCAAATCGCCGTTGCCCGAGAATTTCAGCAGATCATGCCAGCGCGGCAATGCCGTCATCAGGCCAAGCAGTTCGGCCAGACTGCAGGCAAGGCCGCCAGCCTGGCCTTCGGAGCTGGCGTAAAGAATGGGGCGTCGTTCGATTGTGCCGTCGCCATACGCGAGAAAAACGCCACCGCTGCTGTCGCCGGCAACAACTGTAAACGGCTGTGGCGGCGACAGCTTGACCCAGGCATTGTCGCGGGCAGCACGGCTCACATCAAAGTCAAAATGCAAGGCCAGATCGTGCATTGCTGACGGCGATCGTTGCAGCTCCTCCAGCGTTATCATCGTCCGCTCCTCTTTACAGTTGACGCACTTGCCTTGGCGGCGTGTACCAGTTGTCGTTTTTTCCGTCCAGCCAGGTGATGGGCGCATCCGACAGTTCTTCAGGCGTCACGTCATCGAGGCAAGCCAGGTTGACCGCGTAAAATTTTCCCCAGCGCGGCGAGTGGCCGATGCCAAAGGGCCGCACGCCGCAGTGCCGGCAAAACAGATGCTGCTCGGTCTTGCCCAGGAACTGATACTGGCTCAGTTCCGATTCGCCCGCCAGCAGCTTGAAAGCCTCGGGCTTGACGATGGCCGACCATAGCCGCAGCTTGGCGCAAATGCTGCAATTGCAGCGGATGGTCCCGGCACCCAGGTCGATGTCCGCCGCAAAGCGCACCTGGCCGCAATGGCAGCTGCCGTGGAAAATCTTCATCCGCGCTCCGTGTATTGTTCAATCAAGCCACTGTAGTTGCGGATCACTTCCCCTGTCGATGCTCGACGGCATAGACGGCCGCCTGCACGCGGCTGGTCAGATTGAGTTTTTTCAGCACGTTCTGCACATGGATCTTGACCGTGCTTTCCGCCAGGTCCAGGGTGCGGGCGATACCCTTGTTGCTTTCGCCGCGAGACAGGCAGTCGATGATCTCCTTTTCGCGCGGGGTCAGCTTGTCCAGTTCCGATGCCGGCTCCTCGCGCCGCGTGCCGGCCTGCAGCTGGGCCACCAGCTTGCCCGTCATCGCCTCGGCGATCACCACTTCGCCGGCGGCGGCGCGGCGGATCGCGCGCACCAGGTAGTCGGCGTCGATATTCTTGATCAGGTAGCCGCAGGCGCCGGCGCGCAGGGCGGTGGCCAGGTCCTCGGCGTCTTCCGATACCGTCAGCATCACGATGGCCGTGTCGGGACAGTCGTGCTGCATCAGCTGCAGCGCCTCCACGCCCGACATGCCGGCCATGTTCAGGTCCAGCAGCACCACGTCGGGCTGCAGCTGGATGGCGCGCTTGATGCCTTCGACGCCGTCGGCCGCCTCGCCCACCACGGAAAAATCGTCGTGGCGCTGCAGCAGCGAGCGTATGCCGCTGCGGAACAGGGCGTGGTCATCGACCAGCATGACGGTAATCGGTTTGTCGGCAGTAGTCATGGTGTCATTCTTTCCGTGTTCAGGCGGCGCGGCGCTGTTCGCGCGCCAGGTGCAATTCTATCGTAGTGCCGCGCCCGGGCGAGGCATGGACGTCAAAGCTGGCGCCGATGCGCTGCGCGCGTTCGCGCATAATGTGCAGGCCAACATGGCTTTCGCCTTTTTCCAGCACGGCGGCGGCGTCAAAACCGACGCCGTTGTCGCTGACGGTCAGCGTGAAATCCTGGTCGTCGGCCAGCCGTACTTCGACATGGCTGGCCTGGGCGTGCTTGCGGATGTTCGACAGCGCTTCCTGCACGATGAATAATAGCTGCAATTGCTGTTCGCGCGGAAACGGCGCGCCGTCGACGTCGGCCAGCAGCTCGGCATCGATGCCGGTCTGGCGGCGGAATTTGTCGAGCGCCGCGCGCAGGGAGCCGATCAGGTCGTCCTCCATCAGCCGGCTGCGAAAGTTCAGCAGCAGCTCGCGCACGTCATCGTAGCTTTCCTTGATGCCGGCCTGCAGCGCCGGCACGATGTCCTGTACCTGGTCGTAGCGTGCCTTGCGCACCGAATCGTCCAGCATCTGCACCTGCAGGTTCAGGAAATTGAGGCTTTGCGCGATGCTGTCGTGCAGGCCCTGCGCCACCAGGTTGCGCTCTTCCGACACGGCCATCTCGCGCTCGCGCGCGGCCAGGCGCAGGTTTTCCAGCGCGATGCCCAGCAGCTGGCCCAGGGTTTCGAGCAGCGCCAGTTCGCGCGCGGAAAACACGCGCGCATGGCGGAAATGCAGGTTGAAAAAGCCCAGGTGCTGTTCATGCGCGTGGATCTGGAACACGGAAACCGTGGCAAAACCCTCGCGATGGCATTTCAGTTCATGCGCGCGGTCGATGCGGCGCATGTCGTGCACCTTGGCGACCTTTTCCTGCACCGCCGTGCCGCACAGGCAGTCGCCCACTTTCAGGCAGTGCTCGGACGCCACCAGCTCTTCCGACAAGCCCGTATGCACCACCATGTGCAGGTTGCCGCGCTCGGCGTCGAGCACGCGCACGGTGGAGCCGTCGGCTTCAAAATAGGCGACGATGCGCTCCATGAAGCCGCCGCAGATAGCTTCCAGCGGCTGCGGGCGCTGCAGAAAGGCGGCGCTTTCGTACAGCAAGGCCAGTTCGCGGTTGCGGTATTCAAGGGTGGCGGTCTTGCTGCGCACGCCCTCCTCCAGGTTGCCGTACAGCGCCTGCAAGCGGTCGGCCATCTGGTTGAAGCCACTGGCCAGCTGGCCGAATTCGTCATTGCTGTCGACCGCCAGGCGCACGCTGAAGTCGCGCTCCTTCATGCGCTGCATGCCAAGGCGCAGCCGCGTGACCGGTTCGATGATCAGCATGAACATCAGGTAGATCATGCTGACCGTGCCGATAATGGCCATGCCGACCAGGATCAGCTGCGAGCCGCGCAGCCAGAAGGTGCGCTGCTCGCTGTCACGCTCGATCAGGCGCACCAGTTGATCGACCTGGCCGGCAAAACCCTGCGCCTCCTGCTCGAAGGCGCGCGCCTGCGCGGCGGAAGCGACCCCCAGCGCGGCCGGGCGCAGCTCGCGCCGCCACGCCTGCACGATACGTTCGAATTCGGTCTTGATGGCGGCCGACGGCGGCAGGAACAAGGGCCGCTGCGGATCGCCACGGCCGATCTTGGCCAGCATCTCGTCGACCAGCAGCACTTGCGGCAGCACGCCGGAGCGGCTTTCGCTGCCGACCAGCAGGGTCAGGCGGTAGGTCTGCATGCGCAGCCGGCCCGTTTCATTGATGGCGGCCGAACTGCCTTCGAGCTGCCAGGACAGGAATAAAGTACAAGCGATCGCCGTCAGCGCCAGCGCCAGCATGCCCAGCAGGGCGCCAACGATCTTGGTCGAGAGTTTTTGCCACGAGGAGATCATTTGATTGAAGCTCATGCTGGTCCTGGTCTGTGCCGCCCCATTCACCCACCCGTTTGCGCCATGAAGCGGATGATTTTATCGGGCTGCGTATTGAAATCATGCTGCTGCGGCTTCAGCTCGATGGCCTGGCGGATGGCCGCTTCCAGCTCCGTGTCGCTGGCCCCGCCGCGCAGCATGGGGCCGAAGGCGAATTTTTCTTCCTGGCCCAGGCACAAATACAGGGTGCCGTCGACGGACAGGCGCACGCGGTTGCAGGTGGCGCAAAAATGCTGCGACATCGGCGTGATGAAGCCGATGCTGGCCTGCCCGTCCGGCGTCGACAGGTAGCGCGCCGGCCCGCCGCCCAGTTCCGCGGCTTGCGGCACCAGGCCGAATTTTTCAGTCAACCGATCGCGCACGCCGTTCAAGGGCATGTACTGCGCGTTGCGACCGGTGCTGCCCATCGGCATCGCCTCGATCAGGCGCAGCATGAAATGCTGCTCGATGCAAAACGCCGCCATGGCCTCGATCTGGTCATCGTTGACGCCGCGCATGGCCACCATATTGATCTTGATCGGATCAAAACCGGCGGCCTTGCCGGCCATCAGGCCATCGAGTATCGGTTGCAGGCTGTCGCGGCCGGTGATGGTCTGCATGCAGGCGCGGTCGAGCGAATCGAGGCTGACGTTGATGCGCGAGACTCCCGCCGCGCGCAGCGCCACCGCATGGCGGCCCAGCTGCGTGGCGTTGGTCGACAGCGACAGGTCCTGCAGGCCCGGCAACAACGACAACCGTCCCGCCAGTTCAGGAAGGTTGCGCCGCAACAGCGGCTCGCCACCCGTCAGGCGCACCCGGCGCGTGCCCAGGCGCACGAAAATGCCCAGCAGGCGCTCGATTTCGTCGAAGGTCAGCCAGTCTTTCGGTTCCTCGAAACCGCGAAATCCCTTGGGCATGCAATAACTGCAGCGCAAGTCGCAGCGATCGGTCACCGACAAGCGTAGATAGTCGATGGACCGGCCAAACCGGTCAAGCAAGGTGGAACTGACCATCGCGTACTCCTGTTTCATGATCTGATTGTAAGGCTTCGGGCCGCGCCTGGCTGTACACCAGACGGGCCGGCAGCCTAGTTACTCTGGTCTATTGCACCAGTGGCGTGTCCGTGCCTTCGAGCTCCACGCCGGCGATGGTGGCGCGCCCCACCAGCAGGTGCAGATACTGGTGCACGGCGCGCTGCCACGCCGCGCGCGACAGCCGGTCGGCGATCTGCGCCTGCACCGCTTCGTAGGCAATCGGCTGGCCTTCGATGCGGCGCAGCACCTGCACGATGTGGTAGCCAAAGCGCGTTTCCAGCAAGCGCCCGGCCAGCTCGCCCTCGTCCAGCCGGAACACCAGTGCGTCGAATTCCGGCACGCTCTGGCCCGGCGACAGCTGGCCCAGGCTGCCGCCCAGGGCGCCCGACGGGCAGTTCGAATACTGGCCCGCCAGCTCGGCAAAACGCTCGGGCGCCGCTTTCAAGGCATCCAACACCGCCTGCGCCGTGGTGCGCAGCAGGTCCAGCGGCGCCTCCGGCGTGACCTGGAACAGGATATGGCGCGCCTCCACCAGCGCGCCGCTGCGGAACAGCTGCGGGCGCTGCGCGTAAAAAGTGCGGCAGGCGGCATCGTCGGCCACCGGCACCTTGACCTCCTGCGCAAACAGCGCTTCGACCAGTTCGTCGTCGCTGCCGGCGCACAAGCCCAGGCGCTGCGCTTCGTCGACCAGCAGCCGGCGCAGCACCAGTTCGTGCACCGCCTGTTTCAAGGGATTGCCGGCGTCCTGGTGATGCGCCAGTTCCTGTTCCACTTCCTTGTCGTCGATATCGACGCCATTGACCGAGATACCCATGATATTTCCCCTTTCAAGATTAACGGCGGCGTACCAACTGCCAGGTGCGGCCAAGATAGCCGACCGCGCCAAAGCCGCTCCACACATGCACCAGGCGGGTGAACGGGAAGATGACGAACAGCGACATGCCCATGAACAGGTGCAGCTTGAAGATCCACGGCGCGTCGGCGATAAAGCCGGCGGCGTCGCCGCGGAAGGTAACCACGTGCTGGGCCCAGGTCATCAACAGCACCATCATGTGGCCGTCCATGTGCGAGGCCGAGACAAAGATCGACGACAGTCCCAGCAGCAGGGTCAACAGGATCCACAGCAGCACCAGCTTGTCCTTGAAGGTGGTGCGGGCGGCCACGCGGTCATTGCCGAAGCGGCGCGCCAGCAGCATCAGGATGCCGACCAGACACAGGGTGCCCATCACGCCGCCGGCCACCATGGCCACGGTCTGCTTGACGCCGTGCGTGACGCCCAGCGCGTCCCACACCCAGACGGGCGTCAGCAGGCCTGCCGCATGGCCGAAGAACAGGCCCAGTATGCCGACGTGGAACAGCGGGCTGCCCAGGCGCAGCATGCCGGTGTTGAGGACCTGGCTCGACTCCGACTTCCAGGTGTACTGCTCGCGGTCGAAGCGCACCAGGCTGCCGAGCAGGAAGATGGCCAGCGCGATATAGGGATAAATCCCGAATACAAATTGATGCAGGTAGTTCATGACCTTCTCCTTCAATGATGCGGTGCTGCCGCCTTGGGATAGAAATTGACCGGCTGGGTTCCACCCAGACCCGCACCCGCCATGCCACCAGGCTTGAGCAGCGGCTCGATGCCGTCCGCGCCGGGGCCGAAGGTTTCCAGCGCTTCGTCCATGTCGCGTACCGGCGGCTCGCTCAGTTCCTCGGCCTGCACCGGCGTCAAGGTCTGCAGCAGGTCGAACACGCAGGCGTAGCTGCTGCCATTGGCGCGCAGCTTGCGGCCGATATAGGCCAGCACATGGATGGCGTCGCCCAGCAGGCGCTCGGCCTCGCTTGGGTCCTGCTGCGACAAAAACTCCAGGAACAGCGGCACGTAATCGGGCAGGTCGTCGCCGACCATCTGCAGGCCGTGGCGGCTGTATTCGGCCAGCAGGTCGACCATGGCCTGGCCGCGGTCGCGCGATTCGCCATGAATATGCTCGAACAGGTGCAGCGACTGCGACGGATTGCGGTCGAACGTCATCACATACTGCTGCTGCAGGTCGATCAGCGCGGTGGCCTGCAAGTGCGCCAGCAGCGGCTGCAAGGCGGCATGCCAGGCCGGCAGGGTCTCCATCAGCAGGCCCTCGATCGCCGGCAGCTCCTGCTGCAGTTCCGGCTCCGGGTACAGCAGCAAGGCCGACAGCACCTGGTAGCCGCGCATGGTGTTCAAAGAATCAGACATCGAGGCTCTCCTTTTTTTTCCTTGACTTCGGCATCGCCATGAAAATCTCCGAACCGTGCTTGCGCTTGCCGAACAGGCTGGCGTCGCTGCTGCCGTCCGAGCAGCCGTTGCCGAAGCTGAAGCCGCAGCTGCCCTTCTCGTTGAAGCTGTCTTCGGCCATTTCCTTGTGGCTGCTCGGGATCACGAAACGGTCTTCGTAATTGGCGATCGCCATGATGTGGTACATGTCTTCCACCGTGGCCGCATCCAGGCCCACCTGCTTCAATACCTCCAGGTCGGGCACCGGCGCCACATGCTTGCTGCGCATGTAGGCGCGCATGGCCAGCATGCGGTCGAGGGCGCGGATCACCGGTGGCTGGTCGCCGGCCGTCAGCAGGTTGGCCAGGTATTGCACCGGAATGCGCAGGCTGGCGGTGTCCGGCAGGATGCCGTTCTTGCCCAGCTTGCCCGATTCGGCGGCGGCCTGGATCGGCGACAGCGGCGGGATGTACCACACCATCGGCAAGGTACGGTATTCCGGATGCAGCGGGAACGCCACCTTCCACTCGACGGCCATCTTGTAGACGGGCGAGCGCTTGGCCGATTCCAGCCACGAGTCAGGAATGCCCTGGCGGCGCGCCTCTTCGATCACGGCCGGGTCATGCGGGTCGAGGAACAGGCCCAATTGCGACGGATACAGGTCGCGCGGGTCGGCCACCGAGGCGGCGGCCTCGATCTTGTCGGCGTCGTACAGCAGCACGCCCAGGTAGCGGATGCGGCCGACACAGGTTTCCGAGCACACGGTAGGCTGGCCCGCTTCGATGCGCGGGAAGCAGAAGGTGCATTTTTCAGCCTTGCCGGACGACCAATTGTAGTAAATCTTCTTGTACGGGCAACCGGAGATGCACATGCGCCAGCCACGGCACTTGTCCTGGTCGATCAGCACGATGCCGTCGTCCTCGCGCTTGTAGACCGAGCCCGATGGGCACGACGCGACGCAAGTCGGGTTCAGGCAATGCTCGCACAGGCGCGGCAGGTACATCATGAAGGTGTTCTCGAACGTGCCGTACATCTCTTTTTGCATATTGTCGAACAGCGCATCCTGGCTGCGCTGGGCAAACTCGCCGCCCAGGTCATCCTCCCAGTTCGGGCCCCACTCGATCTTGTCCATCTTTTTCCCGGTCAACACCGAGATGGGCCGCGCCGTCGGTGGCGTTTCGGACAGCGGCGCGTTCTGCAGCCGCTCGTAGTCATACGTGAACGGCTCGTAGTACTCGTCGATCTGCGGCAGGTTCGGGTTGGCGAAGATATTGGCCAGGATTTTCAGGCGGCTGCCCTGGCGCGGCTCAATCTTGCCGGCGTCCGTGCGGCGCCAGCCGCCGTTCCACTTGTCCTGGTTTTCCCACTGTTTCGGATAGCCGATGCCGGGCTTGGTTTCCACGTTGTTGAACCATGCGTATTCCACGCCATCGCGGCTGGTCCACACGTTCTTGCAAGTGACCGAGCAGGTGTGGCAGCCGATGCACTTGTCAAGGTTCAGCACCATGCCGATTTGCGCTCTGATTTTCATGCCATGCTCCCTTGTTCTTCTTTCAACGGGCCTTCGAGCCAGTCGATCTTGTTCATCTTGCGGACCAACACGAATTCATCGCGGTTCGAGCCCACCGTGCCGTAGTAGTTGAAGCCCCACGACAGCTGTGCGTAGCCGCCGATCATGTGGGTCGGCTTGGTTACGGCGCGCGTCACCGAGTTGTGGATGCCGCCGCGCTTGCCAGACTGTTCCGACCCCGGCACATTGATGATCTTTTCCTGTGCGTGGTACATCATCGTCATGCCTTCGGGTACGCGCTGGCTGACGACGGCGCGCGCCGTCAGGGTGCCATTGACGTTGAATACTTCGATCCAGTCGTTGTCGACGATGCCGGCGTTCCTGGCGTCGATCTCGGACAGCCACACGTGCGGGCCGCCGCGCGACAAGGTCAGCATGCGCAGATTGTCCGAATAGGTCGAATGGATGCCCCATTTCTGGTGTGGTGTAATAAAGTTCAGCGCCAGTTCCTTGTTGCCGTTCGGGCTCGCGCCCAGCATCTGCGTGGTGGTCTTGGTGTTGATGGCGGGCTTGTAGACGCACAGGCCCTCGCCAAAATCACGCATCCAGCGGTGATCCTGGTAAAACTGCTGGCGGCCCGTCAACGTGCGCCATGGGATCAGTTCATGCACATTGGTATAGCAGGCGTTGTAGCTGACTTCTTCCGACTCCAGGCCCGACCACGTCGGCGACGAGATGATCTTGCGCGGCTGCGCCTGCACATCACGGAAGCGGATGGTGTCGTGTTCGCGCGGCAGCGCCAAATGGGTATGGTCGCGCCCCGTGATTTTGGACAGCGCGGCCCAGGCTTTCACGGCCACGTGGCCGTTGGTTTCCGGCGCCAGCGAGAGGATCATTTCGGCCGCATCGATGGCCGTGTCCAGCCGCGGCTGGCCGTGCGCCACACCTTCGGCCAGCACGGTGCGGTTGATGCCGCGCAACACGTCCACTTCATGGCCGGTCTGCCAGCTGATGCCCTTGCCGCCGTTGCCGATATTTTCCAGCAGCGGGCCAATCGAGGTGAACTTCTGGTAAATCTTGGTGTAATCGCGCTCGATGACGGTAAAGTTGGGCATGGTCTTGCCGGGGACAGGCTCGCACTCGCCGGCGCGCCAGTCTTTCGGGTCGAACGGCTGGCCCAGCTCGCCGGGGGTGTCGTGCATCAGGGGCGTGAGCACGATATCCTGCTGGGTGCCGAGATATTCGCCGCCGATTTCCTCGAATTTTTTGGCGATGCCCTTGTAGATATCCCAGTCCGACTTCGATTGCCACAGCGGCTGCACGGCTTCCGACAGCGGGTGGATGAACGGGTGCATGTCGGACGTGTTCAGGTCGTCCTTTTCATACCAGGTGGCGGTCGGCAGCACGATGTCGCCGTACAGGCAGGTGGTCGACATGCGGAAGTCCAGCACCACCAGCAGATCGAGCTTGCCTTCGGCGGCGGGGCGCACTTTCACGTCGCGCGGCTTGATGCAGTTGTTCTCGTCGCTCATCAGGGCGTTCTGCGTGCCCAGCAAATACTTCAGGAAGTACTCGTGGCCCTTGCCCGAGCTGCCCAGGATATTGGAGCGCCAGACAAACATATTGCGCGGGAAGTTGGCCGGATTGTCCGGGTCGTCACACGAGAATTCCAGCTGCTTGTCCTTGATCTGGGCAACCGCATAATCGACCGGATTGACGCCGGCGGCTTTGGCGGCGCGCGTCACTTCCAGCGGATTGGTCTGCAGCTGCGGCGCGGACGGCAGCCAGCCCATGCGTTCGGCCTTGGCGTTGTAGTCCAGCAGGGTCATCGGCGCCACGTCGGGGCCGGCCAATGGCGAGGCGATTTCCTCGGTATGCAGCTTTTCATGGCGCCACTGGCTGGTGTGCGCATAGAAGAACGAGGTGCCGTTCATCTGGCGCATCGGGCGGTTCCAGTCCTGGGCGAACGCCAGCGGCGTCCAGCCGGTTTGCGGACGCAGTTTTTCCTGGCCCACGTAATGGGCCCAGCCGCCACCGGACTGGCCCACGCAGCCGCACATCATCAGCATGTTGATAATGCCGCGATACGTCATGTCCATGTGGTACCAGTGGTTCAGCGCCGCGCCGACGATGACCATGCTCTTGCCGCGCGTCTGGTCGGCGTTTTCGGCGAACTGGCGCGCCACGGTGATCACGTCCGCCGCTTTCACGCCCGTGTGCTTGACCTGCCAGGCCGGCGTGTATGGCACGTCGTCGTCATAGCTGGTGGCGACATTGCCGCCACCTAAGCCACGGTCGACGCCATAGTTGGCCAGGGTCAGGTCGAACACGGTGGCCACCAGCACGCTGCTGCCGTCGGCCAGCACCAGGCGCTTGGCCGGCACATTGCGCATCAACATGTCGGAGCTGTCTTTGCCGCCAAAGTAAGGGAAACCGACGGCAACCACTTCGTCGCTCTTGCCCAACAGGGACAGCTGCGGATCGACCGGCGCGTTATTGCCGCCCTCTTTCATCTCCAGGTTCCACTTGCCCGCTTCGCCCCAGCGAAAACCGATCGAGCCGGCCGGCGCCACGATGCGGCCGGACGCTTCGTCGATGACCAGGGTTTTCCAGTCAGGGTTGTTGGCTTCGTCCAGATTGTTGGCCAGGTGCGAGGCGCGCAGGAAGTATTCGGGCGCCAGCGTGCCGTTCTGCTCTTTGAGCAGCACCAGCATCGGGAAGTCGGTGTACTGCTTGGCGTACTCCTTGAAGTAGGCCGATTGATGGACTTTATGGTATTCGTTGAGAATCACGTGGCCCATGGCCATCGCCAGCGCGGCGTCGGTGCCCTGCTTGGGCGCCAGCCAGATATCGCCGAACTTGGCCATTTCGCCGAAATCGGAAGAAACAGCCACGGTTTTCGTGCCCTTGTAGCGCACTTCCGTATAGAAGTGGGCGTCGGGGGTGCGCGTCATCGGCACGTTCGAGCCCCATACCATCAAAAAGGTCGAGTTGTACCAGTCGGCCGATTCGGGCACGTCGGTCTGTTCGCCCCACACTTGCGGGCTGGCCGGCGGCAAGTCGCAGTACCAGTCGTAAAAGCTCAGCGCCACGCCGCCGATCAGGGACAGGTAGCGCGTGCCGGCCGCGTAGCTGACCATCGACATGGCGGGGATCGGCGAAAATCCCACGATGCGGTCCGGGCCGTATTTCTTGATCGTCAGCGCGTTGGCGGCGGCGATCATCTCGTTCGATTCGTCCCACGTGGCGCGCACGAAACCGCCCAGGCCACGAATGGATTTGTATTGCTGCGAGCGCACCGGGTCCTGGCTGATGTAGTCCCAGGCGGTGACCGGATCCATGGTCTTGCGCGCTTCGCGCCACATTTCCATCAGGCGGCCGCGCACCATCGGATACTTCACGCGCTGGGCCGAATACACATACCAGGAATAGCTGGCGCCACGCGGGCAGCCGCGCGGCTCGTGGTTCGGCAGATCCGGGCGGGTGCGCGGATAATCGGTCTGCTGGGTTTCCCAGGTGATCAGGCCATTCTTGACATACACCTTCCAACTGCAGGAACCGGTGCAGTTGACGCCATGCGTCGAGCGCACGATCTTGTCGTGCTGCCAGCGTTGGCGATACGCGTTTTCCCAGGTACGGTCTTCATCGACCACGGTGCCGTGGCCGTTCGAAAACGGTTCGGCGCTCTTGTTAAAAAACTTCAGACGGTCCAGAAAGTGACTCATGCTACCTCCACACATGCGCCGAACGGGCGGCGCCGGGTCTTAAAAAACGCTGCAGGCCAAGGCCATGGCGTCGATGGTAAGAGTCTAGCGAGCGGGTGCGAGCAGCGGTATTGGCAGGAAGTCGGTTTTCGGCACCAGGAATGCATAGGCGGGTAGTCACTAATGCCTATGGGCTGGAGCCGTGCGCTGCGGTATATCTGTCGGCCTCGATCATTCACACAGGAGTTAGCATCATGAGCATTACCGATTACGCCAGCCTGGTCGCCAGCGCACGCCAGCAGGACCAGCCTCAGCGATTGCTGTTCACCTTTACGCGCGCCGAAGCCGAGCCTGGCGGCCAGGGCAAGTCGCTCACGCCGGTGCTGTGCGCCGACAAGCTGCCCGAGGAACTGGACAGTTTTGCAGCCTTGCTGGAGGAATCGAAACAGATGCCCACGCACTGGGACGTGGTCTTCGTGGCGGGGCTGGCCGGCAGCGATGGCCAGCCGCCCGCGTCGCAAGCATGCGAAGCGCCGCTGCGCTCCATGGTCAAGGCGATCGAGGAAGGACGAATCGAGAACCTGCTGGCGTTCGACCGCAATGGAGATTTGTTACGGTTCGGTAGGTCGGATTAGCGCGCTAGCGCGTAATCCGACACCACTACCGGCCCACGTCAACATTGTTGTCGGATTACGCGGCGTACCGCCGCTAATCCGACCTACGGAATCGGCCTGGCTTGCGATGAATCCGGCCACGGGCGCTCATGCAGATGGCGCGCCCGCTCGATCGGACACACCAGCGGCAAGAACTGCTGCTGGCGCGCCGAATACGCCATCAGCGCGCCGCTGTCGATATCGAAATACCAGCCGTGCAGCTTCAGCAGCCCCTGCTCCACGCGGCGTTTCAGCCACGGGTAGGTCAGCAGGTTGTCGAGCGACTGCAGGATGCTGGCCAGCTCGCAGGCATGGCGCTGTTCATGCGCCGAACGGTGGCCCAGGTCGCGCCGCACGCGCTGCGCCACCGGCTCGGCGATGCGCATCCACTGCCCCACGAAGTCGGTTTCCTGCCCTTCCGCCCTTGGCTGCGGTTCGAGCAGCGCGCGGATGCCGCCACAGCGCGCATGGCCCAGCACGATCACCCGCGCCACTTCGAGCTTGCAGACGGCGAACTCGATGCCGGAGCTGACGCCCGGCGGCGCGTCCGGCGTACACGGCGGCACCAGGTTGGCGATATTGCGGATCACAAACATGTCGCCCGGGTCGCTGCCCGTCAGCAGCATCGGGGCGACCCGCGAATCGCAGCAGCCGATCAGCAAGGTCGACGGCCGCTGGCCGTCGCGCAGGCTGTCGTACAGGGTCTGCGGCTCGCCGAAGTACTGCTGCTGGAACAGGCTGAAGCCGTTGAGGAATTTTTCCAGTTCTTCCATGATGGTCTCGACTCAGCAGGGCATCGGCGCATTCTTGCGCGCATAGCAACACCAGGTAATCGCGATGCAGCTGACATAAAAGCCGATAAAGGCCCACAGCGCCGCGTCCGGGCTGCCCGTCAGGGCGATCGAGGTGCCATAGCTTTTCGGGATAAAGAAGGCGCCATACGCGGCCACGGCGGAGGTAAAGCCCAGCACGGCCGCGCCTTCCTTGTTGGCGTCGACGATGGCCTGCTCCTGCACCGCCTTCGGCTTGCCGGCTGCTGCGCGCTGGTGTTCGGTCAGGAAGATCACGGGGATCATGCGGAAGGTCGACGCATTGCCGACGCCGGTGCCGGCAAACAGCAACATGAACATCCAGAAGAAGCCGGAAAAACTGCCGCCCACGCCAGCATGCGGCATAAAGTACAGCACGCCCAGCACGGCGGCGATCATCAGGAAGAACGACCACAGGGTGACGCGCGCGCCGCCCAGCTTGTCGGAAATCACGCCGCCGGCCACGCGCGCCAGGGCGCCGACCAGGGGGCCAAGAAACGCGAAATCGAGTGGATTGACGTCCGGGAACTGGATCTTGATCAACAGCGGAAACGCGGCCGAGTAACCGATAAAGGAGCCGAAGGTGCCCGTGTACAGCCAGCACATCAGCCAGTTGTGCTTGCGCTTGAAGATTACCGCCTGCTCGGAAAACGAGGCCTTGGCCGAGGCCAGGTCGTTCATGCCGAACCAGGCCAGCAAGGTCGACAGCGCAATGAACGGCACCCAGATAAAGCCGGCGTTCTGCAGCCACATCGCCTTGGTGGCGCCGGCCTTGGTCCAGGTCAGGGACTCGCCGCCCCAGGCGCCAAACACCGCCATGGTGATCACCAGCGGCACCACGAACTGCACCACCGACACGCCCAGGTTGCCCAGGCCAGCGTTCATGCCCAGTGCGAAACCCTTGCTCGCTTTCGGATAAAAGAAGCTGATATTGGCCATCGAGGAAGCGAAATTGCCGCCGCCGAAGCCGCACAGCAGCGCCAGCACCAGCATGGTCGGATAGCCCGTGTTCACATCCTGCACGGCAAAGCCGATGCCGATCGCCGGGATCAGGAGCGAGCCGGTGGAAATGGCGGTCCAGCGGCGGCCACCGAAGATTGGCACCATGAACGAGTAAAAGATGCGCAAGGTGGCGCCGGACAGGCCAGGCAAGGCGGTCAGCCAGAACAGCTGGTTGTTACTGTAGGTAAAGCCAATATTGGGCAGGTTCACCACCACCACGCTCCACACCATCCAGACGGCGAACGCCAGCAGCAGCGCGGGGATCGAGATCCACAGATTGCGCCCGGCCGTGGCCTTGCCGGTCTGTTGCCAGAAGCTGGGCGTCTCTGGCTCCCAGGTATTGATCATATAGCGGCTCATATTACGCTCCTGCGAGTTGATTATTGATAGGTTGGACATTGGCCGCGCGTTGCGGCTTGAAGGAAAAATGCATCCAGACGAGCGACACGCAGACGGTGCCGTACAGCAGCATGAACGCGCTCGAACGCACGCCGGTGATATCGACCAGGGCGCCGAACATCACCGGCAGCACGAAGCCACCGAGGCCGCCGGCCAGGCCCACCACGCCCGAGACGGCGCCGATATTGTCGGAAAAGTCGTCGCCGATAAACTTGAAGACGGATGCCTTGCCCACCGCCATGGCGATGCCGACCACGAACAGCAGTACGGTAAACAGCAGCGGCGACAGGCCGACATGGAAGGCCAGCGGGCCGGTGACGGTTTCGATCACCATCTGCGTTTGCGGATACGACAGCAGGAAGAAGCACACCCAGCACACCCACATCACGGCCCAGGTCACTTTCGCCGCGCCGTATTTGTCCGAGATCCAGCCGCCAAAAGCGCGCAGCACGCCGCCGGGCAGCGAGAAGCAGGCGGCCAGCAGCGCCGCGTGTTTCAGGTCAAACCCATATTCGGCCACGTAGTATTTGGTCATCCACAGCGCCAGCGCCACATAGCCGCCGAACACCACCGAGTAGTACTGGCAGTAGCGCCACACGCGCGGGTCTTTCAGCACCCTCATTTGCGAGGCAAAACTTTCACCGGCGGGTGCCAGGTGCGATTTGTCGGTAAATGAAAACAGCCAGAAGATGATGGCCGTGGCCAGCATGGCCACCGCGTACACCTTGGGCAGCATCTGCCAGCCGAATGCAGCGACGATGCCGGGCGCGACGAACTTGGTCAGGGCCGAGCCGGAGTTGCCGGCGCCGAAAATGCCCATCGCCAGCCCGCGCCGCTCTTTTTCGTACCAGCGCGCCACGTACGGCGTGCCGACCGAGAAGGAACCACCGGCCAGGCCGACGAACATGCCCAGCACCAGGAAATGCCAGTAGGCGGTGGCATAGGAAATCAGGTAAATCGGCACCACGCTGGCGAGCATCAGCAGGAAGAACACGCGCCGTCCGCCGTATTTGTCGGTCCAGATGCCCAGCGGCACGCGCACCAGGGAGCCGGTCAGCACCGGCATGGCGGCCAGCAGGCCGAATTGCGTCTCGCTCAAGCCCAGGCTGGCCTTGATCGGGATGCCCAGCACGGCAAACATCATCCAGACCGCAAAGCAGATGGTGAAGGCGAAGGTACTGCTGACCAGCACGGAAAACTGCCTGCGCCGGATGCCGGGCGCGCCGGCTTGCCTGGTACTACTGTTATTGTTGTTGCCATCTAAGGTAGCCACGATGCTTCTCCATGAATGCACTGGCCGTCTGGCCAGCCGTCCCGACCAGCTTACGTGGCGGGCGCGTGCGGCACTATCGGCCACAGGGTGGTTTTGGGAAGGCAATCTGAATAGAGGGGTCGGCAGAAGTGACTAGGCAAGGTGGCGGTCGCTTGCATCCTGGCGCGGTTGCGCCTATAAACAAGGAAGGTGGATGGCCGATACTGTCGGCGAGGAGATTGCCATGCGCAAGACCGCACAGATCCAGGCCCGCGTGTCCATGCTGATGCATGCGACACCGGCGCACATTGCCCATGCCTTCACCGACCCCGGACAACTGGCCAGCTTCTGGCTGGCATCGAGCAGCGGACCATTGACCTTGAACAGCAGCGTACATTGGCGATTCATGGTGGCCGGCGCCGAAGTCGACACCATCGCCACCCGCATCGACGCCGACTGCGGCCTTGCATGGGATTGGTCCGACGGCACGCACGTCGATATCTCGCTTGAAAAACTCGATGGCGGCGCCGTGGCGGTGACCTTGATACACGACGGCTTTCGGGGCAGCGCGGAAGACATCATTGCCGCCGCGCTCGACGCCTGCGAGGGCTACGCGCTGGTGCTGGCCGACTTGAAAACACTGCTTGAGCAAGGCGTTTCCGCCCGTATCGTGCGCGACAAGGCACGCCTGATCGCGCGACGCAAAAACATTGCCTTTGTGGCAGGCGATTAATTCCGACGACCTATGGCGTCCGGCGCCAAAGCCCGCTATGCTGGCGCCACCGTCAACGCCGGAAAAGTCTTTCATGGATTACCTGAGCCTCAAGCATTTCCACATGGCTTGCGCCGCCACCAGCGGTGCGCTGTTCCTCTTGCGCGGCGCCTGGATGCTGCGCGCCTCGCCCGCGCTGCAACAGCGCTGGGTGAGAATCGCACCCCACCTGGTCGACACGGCCCTGCTGGCCAGCGCCATCACCCTGGCCGTGTGGAGCGGCCAGTCGCCGGGCAGCCAGCCCTGGCTGACGGCCAAGCTGTGCGCGCTGCTGCTGTACATCGTGCTGGGCACCATCGCGCTCAAGCGCGGCAAGACGCTGGCCGTGCGCGCCACCGCGTTCGCCGCCGCCCTGCTGGTGTTTGCCTATATCGTGGCGGTGGCCGTGACGCGCCAGCCCTGGCCGTTCTAATGCGCGGCGTGGTCTTTCGGGCAATGCTACTATTTCGGGCATCACCAGCCGGCCACCCTGGCCCTGCGTCCCCCCCTTGAAAGGCAATCATGCTCTTGTCCGAACTGCTGACCCGAATGACCTGCGGCGACCTGGAAGGCGAAGAACTCGAGGCAGCCGTGACCGCCATCACCGGGGCGCCGTCGCAGCCCCTGGAAGACTGGGTCGACAGCGATGCGCAGGCCTATGCGCTGGAGATCATCAACCAGCTCGGCGGCTATATTGCCTCGAGTGACAAGATCGACGAGCTGCATGAACAGATCCAGGAGATGTTCGAGGAATTTCCCGACTTTCCCTACGAATTGCTCAAGGACCGCGAGCGCGGCGTGCTGCCCTATTACGAATGGCTCGATGGCGAGCTGGCGCAGCGCGCCGTCGACGAAGGCGGCTATGACCTGATCCAGATCGAAGGCTCCGGCACGGATAATATGGACGCGCTGATCGTGTACCGGCGCGACACCGCCGACATCATCCAGGCCGCCGCCCTGATGGGCGTGACCATCGAGCGGCCGCTGGCGTATTTTCGCGGCGTGCAGGCGCAGATCGACGCGCACAAGCACGGGTGACACGGACAGATTGAGGGAAGCAGTCGCATGAGCACGGCCAAATCACCGCAGGAAAAGAAGGCGCTGAGCCTTGCAAAGGACCGCCGCAACCTGTACGGCGAAAGTCCGCATTCTAGCCGCAAGAACATCAAGCGCGGCAAGCAGAACCAGCACCAGGAAGAGCGGCGCACGGCCAACCAGGCGCTGGCGCTGATCAATGCCGGCAGCTCGGAAGAGCAGATGATCGCGCATGAAGTGGCGGCCGAGACCCGCGCCAGGCTGCACCGCCTCGATGGTTTCAAAAAGGAGGCGGACCGGCCGCTGGGCGACTTTATCGAGCGCCAGCAGGAACGGCGCGAACGCAGCGGCATGCTCGACGGGCAGCCGAAGCGCGATGGCTGATGTCCGCACCCTGCCCAGGCCTTACGCCATCACGAATGGCTTCGGCTTTGATCGTGGCCGCAAATGCACTTGCCTAAATAATATGGACTCGCGTACACTTGCAGCCCCAGCCACCCCACACTCGCGCGCGTGGCTGCATCGACTGCTAGGGATCTGGTGCCATCCATCTTCAATACCAATAGCAAGCTGATCTCGGCGCTGCTGCTGGCCAGCGCCGCCGCCACTGGCGAAGCCAGCGTGCCAGGCGCGGCCGCCCTGCCCGCCATGGTGAGCGCCGGCGCCCTGCCACAGCTCGACGGCGTACTGGACGACGACGCCTGGCGCGACGCGCCCGTGTACGACACTTTCCACGAGTACCTGCCCGAAAACGGCCGGCCCGCGCCGCCACAGCTGCGCACCACGGTGCAGGTGCTGGTGGCTGACGGCGCGCTGGTGTTCGGCATCCGCGCCTGGGACAACGCGCCGCACCAGCGCCAGGACGCGCTGGCACGGCGCGACAAGGTCGGCATGGACCAGGATTTTATCGGTATCTGGCTCGACCCCACCGGCCACGGCCGCGCGGCGCAGTTCGTGCGCATCAATACGGCCGGCGTCATCAGCGACGGCATGTACCGCGCCGACGAGGACCTGTCCGACCTGGGCCCGGATTTCCCGATCGACGCGGCCGTCAGGCTGCTCGACGATGGCTACAGCATGGAAGTGCGCTGGCCCCTGTCCAACCTGCGCTTTCCCTACGAAGGCGGCAAGACCTGGCGCGCCATGATCGAGCGCAGCGTGCCGCATGCGGGCGGACTGCTGCTGACCAGCACTCCCTTGACCGGCGACGCCCTGAGCCATATCGCCGTGCTGCAGGACATTACCGGCATGGGCGCCACGGTCGCTGGCGTGCGCGACCGGGCGTTTTTGGAACTGAAACCCGAACTGACCATGCGCGCCACCCGCGACGACGACGCCGATGGACTACGCCGCGCCAACCGCGCCAGCCTGGGCCTGGAAGTGAACGCCCGTCCGCGCGCCGACTGGGTCTTCAATGGCACGCTCAACCCTGATTACTCGCAGGTGGAAATCGACGAGCCGACGTCCTCGGGCGCCAGCCGCATTGCGCTCAGCCTGCCCGAAAAACGCGGATTTTTCCTCGAAAGCGCCGACGTGCTGGGCCTGCCGCTGGCGGCGTTTTATTCGCGCACCGTGGCCGACCCGCAGTGGGGCTTGCGCGCCACCTGGCGCGCCGCAGCACTGGACGCCACCGCCATGAGCTTGCGCGACCAGCCCGGCGGCGTGGTGCTGCGCGGCGGCCCGTATGAAACGGCGCAATACGACCAGTCGGCTCGCACCCTGGCCAGCCTGGTGCGCGGACGCTGGCATGGAGCTGGCCTGCTGCTGGGTGCTTTCGCTTCCCGTCGCGACTATGGCCGCGACGGCGCCAATACGGTGTTCGGGCTTGACGGCCAGTGGCGTGGCGACGGCCAGCAGGCGGCATGGCTGCTGATGCAGTCGAACAGCAATGTCGCACTGCGCGACGAGGGCCTGCCCGCGCAGCGCACGGCCACCCGCCGCGGTGTGTATGGCTGGGGCAAATTCACGCACATCAGCGACGTCTGGTGGAACGACGCGGCCTTCGAAGCGAGCAGCGGCGGCTTTGTCAACGACAACGGCTTCGTGCCGCAAACCGGCGTGCTCAGGTTTGAGGTCAACCTGAACCGCCGCCTGGGGGCGCAGCGGCCGGCCTGGAACGGCCTGGCGGTCGACTTGTACGAGACCGAAGCGCATCTGGGCCTGCATGAAATCCGCACCGTCGGCGACAGCGTTTCGGGACAAACCGGCGGCCAGGTGGTGGAGCGCAAGCTGCAGCCCGGTGTCTGGTTCCGTGGCCCGCGCCAGCTCAATTTCTGGGCCAACCTGGGCTTCGACCAGCAGCGCGCCAACCGCCTGGGCCAGTTGCACGATACGCGCGCCCTGCACTTCGGCGTCGAATCGTCGCCCCTGCCCTGGCTGCCCAGGTTCAATGCCGAAGTGACCCTGGGCCGCCAGCTCGACGTCGACGCCGACCGCGTCGGCCGTGGCGGCAATGTCACCCTGGACCTGGGCTGGCGCCGCGCGCTGCCCAATGGCTGGGCGGTGGAACTGGACCAGCGCTGGAACCGCGCTTGGGTGCAAGGCACGCTGGGCCAGCCGGCGTTTGTCGACACCGGCTGGCGCATGCTGGCCATGCTGCATTTCACGCCCGCCGATTCATTGCGGCTGCTGGCGCAAAACACGGCCGGCGAACGGCGCGACGACGGCGTCACGGCCCTGGAACCGTGGGCGGAGAAGCAGCTGCACCGCTCGCTGCTGTATCGTCATTTGTGGCGCCATGGCCGTTCGATGTCGGTCGGCTACTCGCGCGACCGGACAAGGATGCCGGCGGTCACGAACCAGGCGCTGACCGTCAAGTTTCAGTGGGAAGTGTAAAGCGGAGTCATGAAAATGCGTTACGCCAGGACTTCTCGTCAACAGCAGGCATGTGATACCGATGGAGCAAACGATGACATTTGACTGGCACGGCGGCGTCATATCGCACGCGACTGAAATCGACGCAGGCTACAGGAACACGCAAAATGTGCGGCGTTTTTTGCTTGCGCAATGCGGCGCGCAATTTCGCTTTGACAGAGCGCTGATGGCCTGGATAGGCGATGGCGGCGCGAAAACCATGGGCGATGTGGTGACCGAATGGAAGCGCCGCCACAGCATGGTCCAAGTACCAACACAATAGCTCGAAAGGAATCAAGTCAATGCCTATTCCAGACATGTCGCCGCATCATCTGCAGCGCGCCTGGCAAAGCGCAGCCCGCTGCGACGCCTTGATGACGCCTGAGGAATCGATGAGAGCCTATCGCCATGACCCGGCCTGGTCGAACGGCATTGCGATGGCCAGATTCGACAACGGCGCCGGCGACCACGTCATCGGTTTTTTCACCGCTGAAGGCAAGGCCGTGCTCAAGGGCTTTGACCACGAGTCGGAACTCAGTCCCCATGCGCAAGATGAATATGCGGTCTGGCCCGGCATCTACGACGGCCTGCCGCAAGAGCTGCTCGACTTGCTGCACCACGAAGCGGTCGATCATGAAGACGTTACCTTCTGCTGCTGGAGCGTCGACGGCGTCTCCTGGAGCACCGGCACCGCGCAGATAGCGGAAAACATGGAGGATGGCGCCGGCTGGCTGCTGCCGATGGTGCAGATGGACGCACAGCAGTTTATCGAGTGGGCAAAACACTATTATGGCGATCAGTTCGGCAAAATCGGCGAAGCCGGCCTACTGGCGGCGTTTGAAAAATAGCTGGTCAATATGAGGGCTGGACGTCATCTTGCCGCCACCGGCCCCTGTCGGTTCGCGCGCGCTTCCGGTATCATGCGGGGATGAACCAGATCCCTTTCCATCCGTTTGTTATTGGTGTCGCTGGCGGAAGCGGCAGTGGCAAGTCCACCGTATCGCAGCAAGTGCTGGCGTCTTTCGGGGCCGACATGGTCTCGGTCGTGATGCAGGACGATTACTATTGCGACCAGACCCACCTGCCCCCGGAAGTGCGCCCCCAGCAAAATTACGACCACCCGCAGGCCTTCGAATGGCCCTTGCTGGTGCGCCACGTCAAGGCCTTGTGCAATGGCGAAGCGATCGAAATGCCAGAGTACAACTTTACGCTGCACAATCGCTCCGACAAGACCATTGCCGTCAAGCCGGCGCCGGTGATCGTCATCGAAGGCCTGTTTGCCCTGTACGACGAAGACCTGCGCAACATGATGTCGCTGAAGATCTTTGTCGACACCGCCTCGGACGTGCGCTTTATCCGCCGCATGCAGCGCGATATCACCGAACGCGGCCGCTCGGTCGAAAGCGTGGTCGAACAATATCTGGAAACCGTGCGCCCGATGCACAAGCAGTTCATCGAGCCGACCAAGCGCAATGCCGACATCATCCTGCCGCATGGCGCCAACGGTCCGGCGGTCGACATGATTACCACCAAGGTGGCGAGCGTGATCGGCAAGTCGAAGCGGGCCTGATACGACGCCCAGAAGCAGGCCGTGCTCGCCAAGCTCGACAAGATTTCGCCGGCGGAAATCTATCAGCGTCTGGCGCCAGCGCTAACCAGCGTCATTTCCGCCGACACGGCGACCGAGATGACCCGCTACTACAACACCGCTTGTGGCAAGCAGGTCATCTACAAGAAGTACAACTCCGGCGCCCAGCTGATCATGCCGGGCGCAACGAAAGCCGTGCCGCCGGAAGAAAAGGAGGAGCGCAAGCGCGCCGCCTATGTCAAGGCCAGCCAGGAACTCGACGAGGCCGAACCTGCAATCGAGCACGAAGCGTTCAAGCTGGTGCAACTGATTAACAAGGAAAAGCGGTAATTCGGCAAGCGCCCCGGAAAACAAGCTTGGGGCAAGCGGCGGTGGATGGCCAACAGCGGCTATGTAAGGCAAGGAAGCCGCAACGCCGCCATCGGCATTTTCTCTGGCCCGCGCGTCTGCGGCCCGCTGTTTTTCAATCTTCACACTCACTGCAACAATAAACAACCCCCGCACACCATTTCACACTTTACTTCAAGAATACCCCTCCCCTGCGCTAGAATCTGGCTGCACCTGGCCACCCACGAGGCGGCCACGATGACAAAACCATTATAAAAACGCACGGGAGTGACAGTGAGCTTATTGAGAACCAAAAACCTGGACGACATGATCGCCCACAGCAAAAAGCCCGGCGGACTGGCCAAGGTACTGGGGCCGTTCGACTTGGTGCTGATGGGTATCGGCGCCATTGTCGGCACCGGCATCTTTGTATTGACGGGCACCGGCGCGCTGACGGCCGGTCCTGCCCTGTCGCTGTCGTTCGTGATCGCGGCCGTGGCCTGCTGCTTCGCCGCCCTGTGCTATGCGGAATTTGCCTCCACCGTGCCGGTCGCCGGCTCGATCTACACCTATACCTACGCCACCATGGGCGAACTGGCGGCCTGGATGATAGGCTGGGATCTGCTGCTCGAATATGGCCTGGCGGCGGCCGCCGTCTGCGTTGGCTGGTCCGGCTATTTCCAGTCGCTGATCGCCGGCTTTGGCATCGTGCTGCCGGTGGAGCTGACGGCCGCACCGGGCGCCTTGCCCGGTGTATCGACCTGGATCAATCTGCCGGCGCTGGTGATCATGCTGCTGCTGACGGCCATGCTGGGCTGGGGCGTGCGTGAATCGGCGCGCCTGAACAACATCATGGTGGCCATCAAGATCGGCGTGGTGCTGCTGTTTATCATTTTCGGCGCGCGCCATGTGCAGCCGGCCAACTGGCAGCCCTACATGCCATTCGGCATGACCGGCGTGATGAGCGCGGCGGCGCTGGTGTTCTTTGCCTTTATCGGTTTTGACGCCGTCACCTCGGCCGCCGAGGAAGTCAAGAAACCGTCGCGCGACCTGCCGATCGGCATTATCGGTTCCCTGGCCGTGTGCGCCGTGCTGTATGTGGTGGTGTCAGCCATCATGACGGGCATCGTGCCGTACCAGAAATTCCTTGGCGTCGACCATCCGGTGTCGCTGGCGCTGCAATATGCGGGCGAAAACTGGATCGCGGGCTTTGTCGATCTGGGCGCCATTCTGGGCATGACCACCGTGATTCTGGTGATGGCATTTGGCCAGACCCGCATCATCTTCGCCATGTCGCGCGACGGCCTGCTGCCGGCCCGTTTGTCGAGCGTGCATCCGCGCTTCCAGACGCCGTTTTTCGCCACCTGGCTGGTCGGCATCGTGTTCGGCCTGATCGCCGCCGTGATCCCGCTCAATATCCTGGCTGAACTGATCAATATCGGCACCCTGGCCGCCTTCACCCTGGTGGCGATCGCCGTGGTGGTGCTGCGCAAGAAGCGCCCTGACCTGCCGCGCGCCTTCCGTTGCCCGGCCGTGCCGGTGATCCCGGCGCTGGCCGTGATCTTCTGCGTGGCCTTGATGAGTTACCTGAGCCTGGTGACCTGGATCGCCTTCGGCATCTGGCTGCTGATCGGCCTGGCGATCTACTTCGGCTACGCCCGCAAACGTTCGCTGCTGCACCCAAAAGCCTGATTTTCGTGGTCAACTGCGGCGTGCGCGACAGCCCTTGTCGCCCGCCGCAGTTATGATGGCGCTCTCTACCTCAAGAAGAGTTTCGCCATGCCCCCCGCTCCCATTCTCGCCGAACCACGCAGCGCCGACCAGTTGAAGCGCGACCGCCTGCGCACCATGCAATGGGTCGCCGTCGGCCTGCTGCTGGCCGCCGCCCTGCTGTTTGCGCTGGCCCGCTCGCAGCGCGCAAGCCATCCCGCCTGGGGCTACCTGGAGGCGTTTGCCGAAGCGTCGATGGTGGGCGCGATCGCCGACTGGTTTGCCGTCGTCGCCCTGTTCCGCCATCCGCTGGGCATCCCGGTCTGGCATACGGCGATTATCCCGAACAGCAAGGACAGCATTGGCCAGAGCCTGGGCGCCTTTGTGGAAAACCATTTCATTACCGAGCAAGGCATTGCCGAACGCATCGCCCAGGCAGACCCGGCAGAACTGCTGGGCGCCTGGCTGCGCGATCCCCTGCATGCACAGCAACTGGGCCAGTCCAGCGCAGGGGTCGCCAAACAGCTGCTGTCCATGCTCGACCATGAGCACCTGCGCGAACTGGTGCGCAGCAAGGCGAGCGCCTACCTCGGCCAGCTGAACCTGTCCAGCGTGGCGGCCGACTGCATCGACGCCCTGATTGCCGACGGCAAGCCGCAGGAGCTGCTGGACTTCGTGCTCGACAAGGGCGCCGACTATCTGGCCGACGAAAGCCACCATGCGGCCATCGGCGACTTTGCGCTGAACGCCTTCCATATCGAGAACAAGCTGGTCAAGGCGGCGCTGGTGCTGTACGAAGCGCGCATGATCCGGTCCTTGCAGGAATTCGTCGTTGCCGTGCGCGCCGACGCGCAGCACCCGGTGCGCTCGCGCCTGTCAGGCTGGATCGGCGACAGCGCGCTACACCTGAAAAACGATCCCCGCTGGCAGGACACCGTCAGGCAGTACCAGCAGCAGGCATTGGCCAGCGACAAGGTGCAAGCCATGCTGGGCGAGGCCTGGGATAGCCTGGTCGCACGCCTGCAGGCAGACCTCGACAGCGAGCAGCCGGCGCTGGCGCGCGCCATCGCCAGGCTCGCCGGCAATACCGGCAAGGTGCTGGGCAGCGATGCGACAGCCAGGCAGTGGCTCAACGACACCATCGTCGCCGGCAGCAGCGCGCTGGTGCGCCGCTACCGCGGTGAAGTGGGCGCGTTTATCGAAAGCCGCCTGGCCCTGTGGAGCAAGGACGAAATGAGCGAGCGCATCGAACTGGCGATCGGCCGCGATTTGCAGTTTATCCGCATCAACGGCACGGTGGTGGGCGGGCTGGCAGGCCTGCTGATCCATACTGTCAGCCAGGCGTTCTGACTCTCGGCGCAAGCCGGTCGGCGTGACAGAAGCGTTGCCGGCAGGCGCCCGGACTGGTGTCGACCAGGCGCCGGAAATGCCGGCGCAGCGATTCTTCCGAACCAAAACCGGCCAGCTCGGCCACCTGCGCCATCGGCGTGGCGGGCGACTCCTGCAAGTCCCTGGCCAGCGCCACCCGTTCGCGTATCAACCAGCTGCAATGAAGGTTTTTACTTAAAACTGCCTCCACCGGTCTGCCGAGAGCATGACGAGCTACATGGCCGAAAATTCCACGTCGATCGCTTCGCCGGTCATGCGCCACGCATGGAATTTCTCTCGCTGCTGCTGACGTTGCGCAACATCCTTGCGCACCGCCTCGACATCGCCGACCAGTGTCACGTAGTCGCTGAAAAAAGTTTCATTAAACGCGGGATCGTCAATCAGGGAAAGCAGCTCAGCACGCTGCTGCCCGAAGTTGGCGACCATGGTCGCGCGCAGCTTCGTGAACTGTTCCTGGCGTTTGGCCTGCTCCAGGCTGTCCCATGCTTCCAATGCCAGCCCGGCAATGGCAAATACGCCATTGATATTTTTGGCAAGATTCGATGCGCCCCATGGCTTGAACTTCAGGTATTTACCCAGATCCAATCCCACCATGTTACCGATGTTAACCAAGCCGTCACGCGCACCAAGAACACTCTTATTGTTGATCAAATTATTACTACGCACATAATCGATACCCTGCTTGCCATACTGTTTGATCATGCCGTTGAAATGACTGACTTCGGAGTCAAACCCGATTTGTATCTTGCTCACTTCAAGCGCGGCCGATTTCAGAGTACGCTGGAAAATGTTTTTCAGCCGTTCGGACACGATAATACCTTCGCTGCCGACCTCACGTTCAAAAAATTCGCCTGCTGTTTCCATCGTCACACCTTGGGCCTGCAGGATAAGGTCTGAAAAATACTCAAGAACTGAAGCCCGCAGGCGAACCTTGGCATCGACGATCTTGCCATCTGTAACGGCAAGCTGTTTCTTCAGACTCAGGTTCATGTCTTCCAAACGGGCCAGTTCCGCCGCCAACTTTTCATCGGTGGCCACAGCAATCGGCATTTGCCGGGTCAGCACGTCGCGGATGATGCTCTTCCTAGTTTCGTCGGCGATTGCGACGGCCCCGCCATTGGCCTTGATTTTTTCGGATGTTGCTGCCTGCAAGGTGGCGATGTGCGAGAGCGCCTTGAATTGTTCCAGGTGGCCCAGCCAGTGATTGACGCCCATATCGAAGGGATTGGCTGCTACGCCGACGATGGCCAGCGCGGACGATTCTTCCGCAGTCAGCCCGATCAGCTCAGTCAGCCGGCTGACCACACTGGCACGTTTGATTGACAGGCTTTGCTTGTGTTCCTCGACATCGGCCACATCGGCCACTTCATCGAAGCGGCTCAGCACAAAAATTGTGCGAGGCAACAGGTTCAGCGTACGGAACAACCACCCCAGATCATCCTGATGGCTTTCCTTGATCGGATTGACCGGATTCATTACGTACAACACGAGGTGCGCCTCGCTGACGTATTTCTTGGTGATGTCCTTGTATTTTTCGATCGCTTGCGTGTCGGCGTTAATTTGCTCCTTGAATCCGAACAGCCCAGGCGTGTCTATCAGTTCAAAACCCGCGCCCACATCATAAATCACCACTTCGTTCGACGACTCGCGGTGACTGATTTTCATGCTTGCCTTGTCCAGTTGCTCCATCCAGGCAGCGGCAATCGAGGTTTTGCCTTCCGAAAAACCGCCAACCAGCGCAATCCTCAGCTTGTCACCAGAAACACTCTGCAGTGCGGTTTCAAGCTTGTTCCGGGTATTTTCTTCGATCTCGACGCCCGCTTCCCGGCCTTGCTGCAAAAATGCCTGCAGTTTCTGCAAAATCAGCAGCGCTTGTGCCTTTTTTGTTTGGAATGCATCCAAAGTAGTTTCCATTATGTAGACGCCTTTTCAATGTTGTGTGACATGGTTTTCAATTTGATTTCTGATTCGCTCAACACAAGGATGATGCCATCGACTTGCTTGACCGGTTGCCTGACCGCCGACTTCAGCGCGCTCATCTTTTCCTCAAGTTGTGGCCATGCCTCCCCCAGACTTTCGTCCAAGGACTGGCGCAGCTTGCGCACGACTTTTGACAAGTTTTCGGACACGGCCTTGCGCTGTTGCGCCATTTTGTAGTCCTTGCTGAAAAAACCAGCGACCGACTTGGCGACACTTACCAAAGCCGTCACCGCGCCAACGGCCACTATGGCCCAGCCGGCAGGATTCCAGAATGTCAACGCGATACCCACTACGGCACCAATCAGGCCTGCCACCTTGATGCCATTGTCGATATCGACTTTCAGTCTGAATTTGCGGTCTGCGCCCTTGATCTGTACATTGCCGTAGGCGTCGAACAACTCCTGCGCAAATTCATGGAAACGCTCGATCACCTCCCTGGTCTCGTCCTGGAAACGCGCCACCTCTTCCTGCAACAGGCTGGAAAACTGCAGGACCAACTTTTCTTGCCCGTCTCTGATGCTCATCTCAAGCATGTCCCTGAAATCATCGTTATCGATGCCGTCCTTGATTTCACTGTCGGTGGTGCGGCGTACCTCGCTACTGAAATTACTGATGACATCCTCGCAACGCGCATCGAGCTGGCTTCTCAGACCGTTGAAAGCCAGTTCCAGCTGCTGCTCTGCCTGATCCGCATCCTTGTTCAACTTCACGCGAAGTGGCCGGAAGGAGCTACGCAGCAACTCGTCCACCTTGGCGCCGGCTTGCCTGACCACCTGACTGGCCTTGTTGAAGTTTGAACGGATAATTTTCTGCCGATAATCGCGCACCATCTCGACCGTCAACAATTGCTGGAATGCGCGAACCCCGGATTTTTCAAGCAATTGTGCACGGCTGTAATCAGACAGGAACTTGGCCTGGCTTTTTGCGTGGGGAGATTCAGGGACCAGGCAACTGGCCGCAGCCAGGAAAGCTGGCTGGGCACTCAACGTCACCGTACGGGCGTAGTTTTTGCCAAGATACTCGAACATTTTCTTGTCCAGGTCATCGAGGCTGCCCTGTTCATCATCGGAGACCAGGCTGGCTTTCTGCAAGGCTACCGGGTTGGTCAGCCGTTTGTTGAACAGCGTCCAGACTTCGGTTTGTGCGTTCAGGTGTTCCTGAATTTTTTCCAGCGTTCCCTTGTTGCCAGCATCGCCTTGTTGCGGTGGCGCAGCCTTGCTCGTCACGTAAAACACCGCATGCGCCGTTTTCACGGCAGAGAGTATACTGTTTATCACCGCGCTTTCATGGCCTTCGATACCGGGCACGTCCAGTAAGGCAAATTGCTGCCCGTGAGCGACAAAGTCATAACGTTGCGTTGTACGGGTGAAATCGGCGCGCCCGTCGCCAATAATCGCGCCATCTGCCGTCGCAGCCAACTGCCCCATCGATTCATGCGCGCGTTTCTCGGCGTGGACAGTTGCATCTGCTTGCTGTCGGGCATCTGCCTGGCGTTTTTGCAATTGTGCCAATGCCTGTGCTTGTTCCGCCTGATGGGCGCCAACAGCTGCGGTGAGCTGGGCATGCTCTTTCTCTTCAGAAAGTTTGGAAAACAACTGGACGAATTTCTGCCACAACGAGGCCTGCTGCTTGAGTTCAGCGACTGTGCGTGCCAATTTGTCGCGCTGCGCCAACAAGCCAGCTTGCTTGTTGCCGGCCTCCTGCTGCAATGTCAAATGCTCTTGTTCCAGCTGCGTGATGATCTGCGTCGCCTGGGTCACTGCCACCGACAACTGCGCCAGATCGGCAGGAGTAATACCGAGCTTTGCCTGCAACTCCTTGAAGTCCTGTTGCTGCTGCAATTTACCTTTCTCATTCAGCAAGATCCTGAGTGTCTCGATCACGGTTGACTTGCCCGCATTCGTTTCACCGTACAACGCAATGGTGAAGGTCTGCCATTCGGCATTGCCATCAAGCTCGGCCAAATTGGTTTGCAACTGGTCGAGCATTACGTTCAGTTGCCCGACACCTTCCTCGCGAGCCTTTTCCAGCGCCGCATCCCCGGCAGGATGGTTCAGGCTGCTAATAAGTCCCTTTATCTGCTTGCTTACGGCACTGAAAATATCTTTTGGGTTCGGTAAATCAAGACTCATCTTTTCGTCCTTTAGATCAACATGCCACATCATGCGGCAACTAGCGACAATAGCTGTCGCAGCAATATTATTTGGAAAATCAGTGATAGGCGTCCACCATCAGGCGCGCTGTCTCGGCCATCTCACTACGCAACGTCGCCGGTTCAAGCACCTCGACGCTGGCGCCGAAGCCCAGCAGCCACCAGCGCAGCGCCTGCGTATTGGGCACGGTTGCGCGCAGTACCAACGAGCCATTTTCTGCCCGCTCCAAGGTTTGCTCGGCATGTATCGGTGTTTCATACAAGTGAGCGCCTGCCGTGCTGGAGAAGATTGCATGCAGCATTAGCGGAGTTCCGCTCACGATGCCGAAGTGGCCCGCCGCAATATATGCGTCGAGATTGAAATCAGGGCATGTGCGAGCAGATTCGTAGCGCCGTTCGGCGTGTACGATGCGGTGCAGGGCCAGCATGCGGATGTCGGTGTATTCGGCAAACATGCATATCAGGTAAAGCACGCCAGCCCGTTCGGCAATTGCCAGTGGATGGACGACGGGATAGGTAACCGCCCTGGTGGCATCGCGTCGCCGGTAGCTGAGCATAAGCTGGCAATCCTGCATCAGTGCTTCGTACACGATATCGCGCGACGCTTCATCTAGCACCGGCGGCAATAGCGGCAACATCGACGGAATGTGACGTATCTTATCCAGCCACGCATTGGAAGACAGGGCATCTCCTGCCGTGGCCAGGGTGCGCGCGGCAGCTGCGAAATGCGGGCGCAAAGCGTGTGCCGTGTGCGGTGGCAACTGGTGGTGCAGATGCTGCTCTACCAGTTTGAGGGTCAGCGCTTCGGGTATGGTAACGCCAGGAATGCTGAAGGATGGCGCATCACGCCGCCAACTCCAGCCAAAAGGTTTGTCACGGTCATCGACTTCAAGTGCAAATACCTCACGCAAGGCTTGCAGATCACGTTGTACAGTACGCACAGTAACTACGTAGCCAAGATTTTTCAAGCGCAAGCAAATGTTTTCTACCGACTCCTTGCTGGGTGCCCGTGGAATATCCTGGAGCATGTGCCAATGACGTAACAATGACTGCTGATTCGTTGCCACGAAAGTTCCTTTTGCTTTTAGACTAACGCGGCATTTTATTTCCTACGGGAATTTTTAGAAAGAGCTAAACAATATTTATTTATTTAGAACTAATATGGACAACTTTTTTCGTGTTCTATTGGAAGATGTGGCACTTTCAACGAACACAGCTGAAACGCTCCGGCATTGACAGATATGACTGATGCGACCATCACGCAATGATCTCCTCCTGCGCCCAGCACAAGCGCCGCAGGCAGCCATGAGATAATCGAATTACAACCACCCTTCGCGCTTGAGCCGCCGGTGCAGGAAATAACAACCCGCCACGATCACCGCCATCACCGCCGGATAGCCGCCGCGCCACTTCAGCTCGGGCATGAACTCGAAGTTCATGCCGTACAGGCTGAACACCATGGTCGGCACGGCCAGGATGCCGGCCCAGGCGGCCAGACGCTTGACCACTTCGTTCTGGCGGATCGAGATCTGGCCCAGCGCCACCTGCATGGCGGCGTTGACCATTTCGCGCATCTGGTTGGCGGTGTGCGTGACCCGTTTGACGTGATCGAGAATGTCGCGGTAATAGATGCGGTTTTCCTTGGGAACGATATCGCCATGAAAACGAATCAGCTGGGTGCAGATTTCATGCAGCGGGTTGACGGCCGCGTCGAGTTTGAGCAGTTCGGTTTTCAGCTGGTAAAAATCCTGCAGCTTGTCTTCGTTCAGGCTGGGCTTGAACAACTGGGTTTCATATTGCTGGAACTTGGCCTGCAGCATGTCGATGCAGGGCTGGTACTGGTCGACGATAAAATCGATGATGGAATACAGCACGTAACCGGGGCCGCTGGCCAGTTTCTCGGGCACGGTTTCCTTGCGCTCGCGCAGCTTGGCGTAGCCGGCCGAGGGGCCATGGCGAACGGTAATGATGAAGCGGCAGCCCAGGAACACATGGGTTTCGCCGTAGACGATGGCCTGGCCGTCCAGGCTGGCCGTGTGCATCACCATGAACAAAGTGTCGCCGTATTCTTCCAGCTTGGGCCGCTCGTGCGCGCCTTCGGCGTCTTCCACCGCCAGCTCGTGCAGGCCGAAGGCCGTTTGCAAGGCCTGCATGGCGGCGCTGTCGGGGCCGGCCAGGCCGATCCACACAAAACAATCGGGATCGCCGAGAAAATCGCCGACCTTGTCGATGTCGAAGTGGGCGAGTTTCTTGCCGTGACGATAGGCTTCGCAATTGACGACGGCGGCGTGCTGACTCAAGTCCATGGTATGCGTACTGGCTGCTGGGGAGGACGGCCAGTATAGCGGAAAAGAAAGAAATTTCTCTTAATCGTTTCACAATACAAGGGAACCTCGCGCGGTGTTCCTCCTCGCTCTCAATAGCGGCAGCTTGCGTTCAACATCCTATTGCGCGACTGAGCATGACTGTCTGCAACATCAAAGCAATAATGATTTTTCAACAAATATAATTTCCCCAATGTAATGATTGCGTCACACTTGATTGCTATGCTGGCTTTCATCAGCAATCCGTCAGTCGCCAACCGAAAGCGCTCCCCACATCATGAAATTCCTCCAGTTGAAAACCGGACCACGGGTCCTGATCTCGTTCGCCATGGTGCTGTTCGTCATGGCTTGCATTACCGGCATCGCCCTGTGGCGTTTGCATGCGGCCAATGACAATACCGATTACCTGGTCAAGGACAAGCTGGCCAAGCAGCAGCTCGCGTCCGAACTGCTCGGCACGGCCAAGCTCAATGGCAACAGCGCGCTGTCGATCGCCAAGAGCGACAGCCTGGAAACGGGCGAATATTTCCAGGCCCAGCTGACCGCGGGCGACAAGGCCGTCGAGCGCCTGATGGCGCAAATGAAAGCTCTGCCCAAGAGCGCCACCGAGGCGGCGCTGGCCGATGACGTCGCCAACAGCCACAAGGCCTATCTTGCCGTGCGCAAGCAGGTGCTGACCTTCAAGGACCAGGGCCGCACGCAGGAAGTCGAGCAATTGACCGGCACCACCATGAAAACCACGTTCGGCGCCTATGCCGCGGCGCTGGCCAAGCTGCTGGACTACCAGACCAAAGAAGCCAACGCGCTGGCTGCCGCTTCGGCCAGCCAATATGACAGCAGCGTGGCCACCCTGCTGGCCTTTGGCGCGCTGGCGCTGATCACGGGCGCCGCACTGGCGTGGGCGATTACGCGCAGCATCGTCGTGCCCCTGCGGCATGCGGTCAATATCGCCGAGCGCGTCGCCAGGGGCGATTTGCGCCATGTTGAAGTGAAAGAAAGAAACGATGAGGTGGGCCAGCTGCTCAACGCCTTGCACAATATGACGGTGCGCCTCGGCGAAACGGTCAGGCTGGTGCACGATGGCGCCGTCACCATCGACACCGCCTCGCGCGAACTGTCGACCGGTAACCTGGACTTGTCGCGCCGCACCGAGCATCAGGCAGGCGCGCTGCAGGAAACCGCCTCGTCAATGGAAGAGCTGACCGCCGCCGTGAAAGGCAACACCAGCAACGCGCGCCAGGCCAATGAATTGGTGCTGTCGGCTTCGCAGGTGGCAAAAAAGGGGGGCAGCGTGGTCGATGACGTGGTCGACACCATGGATGCCATCAGCGCGGCGGCGAAAAAGATCGTCGATATTATCGGCGTGATCGACGGCATCGCGTTTCAAACCAATATCCTGGCGCTGAACGCCGCCGTCGAAGCGGCCCGGGCCGGTGAACAAGGACGCGGCTTTGCGGTGGTGGCCGGCGAAGTGCGCAACCTGGCACAGCGTTCGGCCACGGCCGCGCGCGAGATCAAGCAGTTGATCAATGCCTCGGTGGAAAAGATTGAAACGGGCAGCGTGCTGGCCCATGCCGCCGGCGACACCATGACGGAAATCGTCGCCAGCGTGGAGCGCGTGACCGGCATCATGGCCCAGATCGCTTCGGCCAGCGCCGAGCAGGAGTCGGGCATCGGTGAAATCAACAGCGCCATCACCGCCATCGACAATGTCACCCAGCAAAATGCGGCCCTGGTCGAAGAAGCGGCCGCGTCGGCCGAGTCGGTCCACAGCGAAGCGACCACCCTGCTGCGCGTGGTGGGCTTCTTTACGGTCGATGCGGCGGTGGTGTTGGCCGAGGAGCAAGCGCACCCTGCCACCAGCATGGCGCGTCCGGCACACCGCAAGCCGGCAGCATTGCGCTTGCCGGCCGGCGGCGCACCGGCATTGGGTTAGTCCATCAAGCCACGGCCGGCAGCTTGTCGAGCAGTTTGTCCAGGGTAATCGGATACTCGCGCACCCTGGCCCCCGTGGCGTTATGGATGGCGTTGGCGATCGCCGCCGCCACGCCGCAAATCCCGAGTTCGCCCACGCCCTTGGCCTTCATCGGCGACGACATCGGGTCGGTTTCCTCCAGGAAGATCACGTCCTGGTGCGGAATGTCGGCATGCACCGGCACTTCGTAGCCGGCCAGGTCGTGGTTCACAAAAAACCCGCCGCGCTGGTCGACCACCAGTTCTTCCATCAGGGCCGCACCGGCGCCCATGGTCATGGCGCCGATCACCTGGCTGCGCGCCGACTTCGGATTCAGGATACGGCCGGCAGCGCACACGGCCAGCATGCGCCGGATGCGCACTTCGCCCGTGTAGCTGTCCACGCCCACTTCGACAAAGTGCGCGCCGAAGGTCGATTGCTGGAATTTCTTGTCCAGGTCGCCGTACTCCATGAAGTCTTCGGCGACGATCTCGCCATCCTTGGCCGCCTGCGCGATCGGCACGTCGCGCTCGCCGCTGCTGACCAGGCCGTCCGAAAAACGCGCCTCGTTGGCATCCATCCGCAGCTTGCCGGCGATCGCCTGGCGCAGTTTCACGCAGGCCGCGTAGACGCCGGCGGTGGAACTGTTGCCGCCCCACTGGCCGCCGGAACCGGCCGAGACCGGGTAGTCCGAGTCGCCCAGCTTGACGACGATCTTGTCGAGTTCGACACCGAGCATTTCAGCGGCCGTCTGCGCAATAATCGTGTAGCTGCCGGTGCCGATATCGGTCATGTCGGTTTCCACCGTTACCACGCCCTGGGCGTTCAGGCGCACGCGGGCGCCCGACTTCGTCACCATATTGTTGCGCAAGGCGGCGGCCACGCCCATGCCGACCAGCCAGCGGCCGTCGCGCTTGCTGCCTGGCGTGGCGCCGCGGTCTTTCCAGCCGAACTCGACAGCGCCGGTGCGCAGGCAGTCGATCAGGCGGCGCTGGGAAAATGGCCGGCTCGGCTTTTCGGGATCGACCTTGGTGTCGTTCAGGATGCGCAAAGCGATCGGGTCCATCTTGAGTTTTTCCGCCAGCTCGTCCATGGCGATTTCCAGCGCCATCAGGCCCGGCGCCTCGCCCGGCGCACGCATGGCGTTACCTTCGGGCAGGTCCAGCACGGCCAGGCGCATCGCCGTCATGCGGTTGGCGCCGGCATACAGCAGGCGCGTCTGCATCACGGCTGTTTCAGGCTTGCCGCCTTCCAGGTCGCCCGACCACGATTCATGGCCGATGGCCGTGATCTTGCCGGCGCGCGTGGCGCCGATGCGCAGGCGCTGGATGGTGGCGGGCCGGTGCGTGGTGTTGTTCATCAGTTGCGGACGCGTCAGCGCCACCTTGACCGGGCGCTGGGCGGCGCGCGCGCCGAGCGCGGCCAGCACGGCGTCGGACCGCACGAACAGCTTGCCGCCAAAGCCGCCGCCGATATACGGCGAAATCAACCGCACTTTGTCTTTCGGAATACCGAGGGTCAGGGCCACGTCGCCGCGGCTCCAGTCTATCATCTGGTTCGAGGTCCAGACCGTCAGCTGGTCGCCTTTCCAGGCAGCGATCGAGGCATGCGGCTCCATCATGGCGTGCGACTGGTCAGGCGTGGTATACATGGCGTCCACGCGCACGGGTGCGGCGGCAAAGGCGCCGGCAAAGTCGCCCACCCTGGTGTCGGGCTTGTCATCCTTGGGCCTGGTGGCCGAACTTTTCGCCGCCGCCAGGTCGTACTTGCCCTTTTTTTCCATATATTTCACGACGATCAGCTGCGCGGCGGCGCGCGCCTGCTCGAACGTTTCGGCCACCACCAGCGCCACGGCCTGGTGGTAATGCTGGATCTCGGGGCCGCCCAGCAGCCTTGCGGTATTCATCTTGCCCTTGCCCAGCTTGCCCGCGTTCTCGGCCGTGACCACGGCCAGCACGCCGGGCGCACGCAGGGCGGCGCTGGTGTCCATGGCGGTGATGCGGCCCTTGGCAATCGCCGCGCCCAGCACATGGCCATAGGCGGCGTTGGGCGCCGCGTCGTTCTGTTCATAGGCGTACGGCGCCGTACCGGTGGTTTTCAACGGTCCTTCGATGCGGTCGGTGGCGCGCCCGATATAGCGCAGCTTGTCGATGGGATTGGTGGTGGCAGGCGTGGTGAATTTCATGATGTCGCTTTCTGCGCGGTAGCACGCGCTTGCGTGGGAGCTCCACTGAGCACTCCATTGAGCACGCCAGCCAGGGTGCGCTGCACCAGGGTGGCCTTGAAGGCGTTCTCTTCGGTCGGCCTGGCGCCGGCCAGCAGGATCTTGCTGACGGCGGCGGCGCCCTGGCCCATGGCCTGGTCGGCTTGCGCCATGCGCCATGGTTGCGGCGCCACCCCGCCCAGCGCCACGCGGCCCGAGCCGTCCGGCATGACCACGGCGGCCACCGACACCAGCGCGAACGCGTACGAGGCGCGGTCGCGCACCTTGGTATACACCTGCGTGCCGCCCAAGGGTTTCGGCAGCGTCACGGCGGTGATCAGTTCGCCCGGCTGCAAGGCCGTTTCGATATGCGGCGTATTGCCCGGCAAGCGGTAAAAGTCGGCGATCGCAATGGTGCGCGTGGCGCCATCGGGGCGCACGGTTTCAACGGCGGCGTCGAGCAGGCGCATCGCCACCGACATGTCGGAAGGATGGGTGGCGATGCAGGCGTCGCTGCCGCCAATGATGGCCAGCTGGCGGCTGAAGCCGGCGATCGCCGGGCAGCCACTGCCGGGATTGCGCTTGTTGCAGGCCTGGTTGGTGTCATAGAAATACGGGCAGCGCGTGCGCTGCAGCAGGTTGCCGGCGGTGGTGGCCTTGTTGCGCAACTGGGCCGAAGCGCCGGCCAGCAAGGCGCGCGACAGCACCCCGTAGTGGCGCCGCACTTTTTCATCGGCGGCCAGCGCCGTATTGCGCACCAGCGCGCCGATGCGCAGGCCGCCGTCCTGCGTGGCGCTGATCTGGTCCAGGCCCAGGCCGTTGACGTCGATCAGGTGCGGCGGCGCCTCGATCTCGAGTTTCATCAAGTCGAGCAGGTTGGTGCCGCCGGCAATGAATTTGGCGCCCGGGGTACGCAGCGAGGCGGCAGCCGCCTCGGCCGGGGTGGTGGCGCGCTGATAGCTGAAGACCTTCATGCCGGCCTCCCTGCAACGTCCGTGATCGCGTCGACGATATTCGAATAGGCGCCGCAGCGGCAGATATTGCCGCTCATGCGTTCGCGCAATTCTTCAGGCGTGACCTGGGGTCTGGCGTTCAGGTCGGCGCTGACATGACTGGGCACGCCCCGGCGGATTTCGCCGAGCGCCGCCACCGCCGAACAGATCTGCCCTGGGGTGCAGTAGCCGCACTGATAGCCGTCATGCGCGACAAACGCCGCCTGCATCGGATGCAGTTTTTCGGGCGTGCCCAGTCCTTCGATGGTGGTGATTGTCGAGCCTTCGTGCATCACTGCCAGGGTCAGGCAGGAATTGATGCGCTGGCCATCGACGATCACGGTGCAAGCGCCACACTGGCCATGGTCGCAGCCCTTCTTGGTGCCGGTCAGGTGCAGGTGCTCGCGCAAGGCGTCGAGCAGGGTGGTGCGCGTGTCGAGCTCCAGTGCATGGGCCTTGCCGTTGATGTCGAACCGCACGCCGGCCATCACGGGCGGCGCCGATGGCGCGCCGGTGATGCTTGCGGCATTGGCAGACTGGGCCGCAGCCATGCCGGGCATGGCCGCCGCAGTGGCCGACAAGGCCCCGGCAATCAGCACATCGCGCCGGCCCGTATTAATATCCTTCATCTTGTTGTTGACCTTGTCCATCCTTGCGTCCTCCTGGCTGATTGTGTCGCTCGCTGCTGTTGGCTCGGTGGGCGCGCGCCGGCCCATGGACTACTATAGGATGGAGCGAAAAAAAGGTCTGTACGCGAACGTACATTTAACGGGCAGAGCCTTATTTCAGCTACACTGGGGCACCTTCTTTTGCAGCGTCGCCCATGATCGAAAAGAATCTCCCGGAACTGGTCATGCTCAAGCGCCTGATCGACGAAGGCGGCCGCCACCTGGAAGTGGCCGCACCGTGCAGCATCCCCATCGATGGCCGCGACTTTCCCGTCTACACGATTGCGCTGGGCAACCCCAGCCCCGATGTGCCCGTGCTGGGATTTTTCGGCGGCATCCATGGCCTGGAGCGCATCGGCACGCAAGTGATCCTCGCTTTCCTGCAAAGCATCCTGGCGCGCCTGCAATGGGACAGCACCCTGCACCAGCAGCTCGAATCGATGCGCCTGGTCTTCATGCCGCTGGTCAATCCGGGCGGCATGTGGCAAGGCACGCGCAGCAATCCGCAGGGGATCGACCTGATGCGCAATGCGCCACTGTCGGCCAGCGAACCGGTGCCCTTTCTGCTGGGCGGCCACCGCTACAGCCATCACCTGCCCTGGTATCGTGGTGCGCAGGGCAAGCCGATGCAGCCGGAAAGCCAGGCCGTGTGCGAGCTGGTCGAGCGCGAATTGCTGTCGCGCCAGTTCAGCATCGCCCTCGATTGCCATTCAGGCTTCGGCTTGCGCGACCGCATCTGGTTTCCCCATGCTCACACGGCCACGCCGATCGCCCACCTGGCCGATATCGGCGCGCTGGAAGAGCTGTACAGCCGCACCTACCCCAACCACAACTATGTGTTCGAACCGCAAAGCCGGCAGTACCGCACCCATGGCGACCTGTGGGATTACCTGTATCTGCGGGCTACCTGCGACAGCGAGCGCGTATTCCTGCCGCTGACGCTGGAAATGGGTTCGTGGCTGTGGGTCAAGAAAAACCCGCGCCAGCTGTTCAACCGCGCCGGCATCTTCAACCCGACCGCCGCCCACCGCCTGCAGCGCGTGCTGCGCCGCCACCTGGTGTGGTTCGATTTCCTGATGCGCGCGGCGAACAGCCACGGCCGCTGGATGCCGGAGGGCCTGGCGCGCAAGGCGCACCGCAAGCGCGCGCTGGCGCAGTGGTACGAGTCGTGACCGACATCTGGATACTGCTGCGCGGCCTGATGCGCGAGCAGCGGCACTGGGGCGGCTTTCCCGCGGTCCTGGGCGCCGCCCTGCCCGGCGCCACCATCATCACGCCTGACCTGCCCGGCAACGGCGAACACCATGCGCTGGACAGTGCGACAAGCGTGGCCGAGATGGTGGAATTTTGCCGGCAGGATTTATTGGCGCGCGGACTTGCGCCACCTTATCGCCTGCTGGCCCTGTCGCTGGGCGGCATGGTGGCCGTCGAATGGGCCAGCCGCTATCCGGGCGAGATCGCATCGTGCGTACTGATCAACACCAGCATGCGACCCTACAGCCCGTTTTACAGGCGCTTGCGCTGGCAGAATTATCCGGCCTTGCTGAGGCAGCTGCTGCTGGGTGACCAGGCCAGCCAGGAAGCGCTGATCTTGAGGCTGACCAGTTGTCAACATGGCGCCGGCAATCCGGCGCTGGTGGAGCAGTGGGTAGCGTATCAGCGGCAATACCCCGTCAGCCGGCGCAATGCGCTGCGCCAGCTGCTCTCGGCCGCCCGCTTTCGCGCACCGGCCAGCTGTCCGCCGCTGCCGCTGCTGGTACTGGCAGGCGCGCAAGACAGCCTGGTGGACCCGGCGTGCTCGCATCAGCTGGCGCAAGCATGGCGCATCGCCTGTGAAACGCATCCCGAAGCAGGACATGACTTGCCGCTGGACCAGCCGGACTGGGTGGCGCGCACGCTGGTGCGCTGGCTGGCGCACTGACTGGCACACTGGCTGGTTTAACCATGCGCGATCGGCGATAATATCAACCCATTCGACTTTTCCTACCGACATATATGCGCGACATCATTGCTGGATTTCTACGTTTCCAAAAAGAAGTTTTTCCAGCTCGCCGTGAATTGTTCAAAACACTGGCGACAGGGCAAACGCCCAAGGCCTTGTTCATTTCCTGCTCCGACAGCAGGATGGTGCCGGAACTGGTCACGCAACGCGAGCCAGGCGAGCTCTTCGTGATCCGCAACGCTGGCAACATCGTGCCTTCGTATGGCCCCGAACCAGGGGGCGTGAGCGCGACGGTCGAATATGCCGTGTCCGCCTTGAACGTCTCCGACATCGTCATTTGCGGGCATTCCGATTGTGGCGCCATGAAGGCCATCGCTACCTGCGCCTGCCTTGAACATATGCCTGCGGTCAATAACTGGCTGCGCCACGCCGATGCCGCAAGGATGATCAATGAGGCGCAGGACCATCCAACGGAACAGGCGCGCATAGACGGCATGGTACGCGCCAACGTAGTCGCCCAGCTCAACAATATCCGCACGCATCCGTCGGTGGCCTTGCGTATCGCGCAGAAGCGCTTGCGTCTTCACGGCTGGGTCTACGACATCGAAAATGGCTCGCTCGATGCGCTCGATGAGTCAACCGGCGATTTTATTCCATTGGCGGACCACCCTGCATCAAGGCTTTGAACCGAACCGCCGTCGAGGCCAGCCAGATGCCTGGTGTATGGCGGCCTTGACGGTCTGCTCTTCAGGGATCTGCCGACACCAGGCTCACGGCAGAAACAGCCGATACGCCTTGTCCTGCAAGGCGATCGCCACCTCTTCCAGGCGCTGCGCGCAGCTTGCAGTCACGGTGCCCTCGCCTGGCACAAAGCCGCTGTAGATATCGACAAACGCGGCCGCCAGCGTCTTGGGCACGCTGGGCTGATCCTGGTAATGCGCTATCAGGAAGTCGACCGCCGCCAGCAGCTCGGCGATCTCGTCTTCCGTCACCGGCTCCGTGGTCCTGATCTTGACGGGAATGGCATGCTCGCCCAGCAGGCGGGCCTCGACAATGGCATGCGCAACTGCAGGCGTCATGGCGTGCTCGTTCATGGCAGGCGGTGGCGGAAAGTCGGCTCGATATTGCGTGCATGCAGCCATTGCACGATATCTTCCAGGGTGGCGTCCTGCAGCAACAGGCCGCCGTTTGATGGCGGTGCCTTGATGATGGCGGGAGCAGCAACGGCCACCGGCGCCACGCCAGCATGCTGCTGCAGCACGGCCAGCGCCCTGGCGAACTGCGCCGCCGTCATGCTGCGCAAGCCTTCCACGAAACCGAGTTGCGCATGCAATGGCGGCGGCATGTCCAGGCCAGGCTCGTCGGCAAACGAGGCGCCCATGCCGGGGTGGATAAAAGCCGCCCATTTGCCCGAAGGCTGCAGGCACGGCGGCAATTGGGCCGACTCCAGGAAGGCGGCCGGGGCGGCGCTCAGGATATCGGTACTGGCGGGCAGGAACACGCTACGCAGCAATTGCAGCAATTGCCTGGCCTGCGCCAAGGGTACCGCCGTTTCCAGCGACAGCCACAGATAAAACGAGCTGCGGCCCGAGATGCTGACGGCGGGCGCCGGCAGGTCCAGTTCATGCTGCAAGGCATTGGCAATCGCACACAAGTCGCTCCAGTGCTTTTCACCGCCGCCCTTGCCGCCAAACTCCAGCACCAGGGTGCGCGTGCGCCCTGCCGCATCGACCAGCCGGGCGGTGACGGCAGGGCCGCCGGCCACCTGGCGCGCCAGCACTTCGGGCGTGATGGGCTGGCCATCGGTATCCTGCTGGCCATCGGCCAGGTACAGCCTGGCCAGTTCGGAAATCAATTTGTGCATGCGCGCTTCCATCCTGCTTGTATGTTCTGCCTCGCGCCAACGGTGGCAAGGTTGCCGCGATTATAGACCAGCCACACACGCCAGTCGGCACCAGCCTGCCACACCGCCCCATGCCGGAAAACAGTGCATGCGGCAGCAAACCCAGGGCCATGCCCAGCAAGTCCAGCAAGCATGTACGGCCAGGAGCTGCAACGCCGCCATCGGCATTTTCTCGGACTCGCGTCTCCGGCCCGCCGTTTCTACGTTTTCAGGCCTTACGCATTCAATGCATCAGACAGCTTAACTGAAGGGCATTACAGCACCCTGCGGTCTTTACTGCGTGCCAAAAACGATCAACTTTCGATGGTTTCCTTGCTCGGGAAGTACCAGTATGCGGGCCTGCTCGACCGGCACACAGGTTTTCATCGCAAAGCCCGCTGGCACGGCACCGGCGTCGCGCGCCAGCATTTCCGGTTCATTGATGACGTCGAATTTTTTTGCGCGCCGTATCATCAGATGCTCGATGCCGGCGTCGCCCTGTGTCGCCGGTTTCACCACCATCAGTGACCAGCGGCCCTCTTCGCCAAGGAATTTTTTTCTCGCCAGGAAGGCATTGACGCTATCGGCAGGCGGTTGCGCACCGTGCAGCTCACTCTGGTAAACGGTCATCGGGCACAGCAAGGTACCCGCTGGCCACCCCAGTTCGGGCAGCGCAGAGACCGTATTGGGGCGCAACTGCTCCAGGTGGAGGTCAAGTGGATGCCGTTTCTCGGCACAGGCGCAGAGCACGGCAAGGGAGAGCATGCCGAAGGCGCGAAACAAGTCAGTCATCGGCGAGTTGTCCATTCAAGATCCTGGCCAGGTTGGGAATGCGGGATCATAGCAAAGCCTGGCGCTGCATTGCTCTCCAAAACTAACGCACGCCCCCTATTTCCGGCCATCCACTTGCAATACGACACAGCAGGTAAAATTGACCGATAATAGAATCATCCTTTTCAAGCAATCATCACTACCTTGACCACACCATCCATGCAAGCCGACATCGTCAACAGCCTGTCCCAGCTCCTCGCCCGCGCCCACAGCGAGACCCTCGCCTTTCCGACCAACGTCAATACGGCACTGCGTTTGCAGCAGGAGCTGGGCAATCCCGATTGCCACGCGGCCGACATCCACCGCCTGCTGCTGTCCGAGCCGGGCCTGTCGGCGCGCGCCGTGTCGCTGGCCAACTCGGTGATGTTCGCCCATGGCCACACACCCACCGTCACCAGCGTGCGCGCCGCCGTCGAGCGCCTCGGCTACCGCAACCTGCTGTCGCTGGCCACCGCCGCCGTGATCCGGCAAATGAACACCGGCATCAAGGACGCCGCCCTGCGCGCCAAAGCGGCGCAACTGTGGGCGCACAGCGTGCACGTGGCGGCGCTGGCGCATGAAATCGCCCGCACCATGACCCATGTTGACCCCGACACCGCCGTGTTCGCCGGCATCGTGCATGAAGTGGGCGGCCTGTATCTGCTGGCCGAAGCGGACAAGACGCCGGGCCTGTACCAGCAGCTCGAAACGCAGATGGCGCCGGTGCTGGAAATCGTCGGCCGCGCCTTGATGCGCCAGCTGATCGTGCCAGGCCAGGTGGCCGACGCCGTCGTCACGCTGCCCGGCGCCACCGTGCTGCTGCCGCCGGCCGGCCTGCGCGACACCTTGCTGCTGGCCAAGGCGATCGCGCCGGTCGCCTCGCCATTGCCACAGATGCCGTCAGCCGTCAACGAAAGGCTGCAACAATTCCTCGATCAGGACCCGATGTTGCAGGAATTACGCAATAATCCGGCCGCCGAAGCAAAAGAGCTGATCGCGGTTTTGCTGGCCTGACCTGATCTGCTATGATGGGAAAGTTGCCGGGGACACACCCGGCCTGACCCGCATCACAGCACTGGATACTGTCTTGACTATCTCTCTTCGCATGCTCGGCCTGGCCGCAGCACTGACCGTGGCCTGCAACGCCCACGCCGACAGCTTTGCCTCCTCGGCCTCCAGCGCCGGCTCCGCGTCGAGCGGCAGCGTGTCCGACTCGCTCAGCGGTTCGAGCAACAGCTCGAAAACCGACAAGCGGGTCGACAATGGCCCCTACCGCATCATCGATATCGCCGCCACGCCTGGCCATGCCGGCATGACGCGCCTGACCATGCAGGCCGAAGCGGCCCAGCAGCCGCTGGTGCTCGACTTGCCGCAAGCGACATTCGAGCAGCAGCAGCTGGCGCAGGGCGACATGGTGCATGCGCAAAACCGCGCCTACGGCATCGAATTTTCCCGCAACGACACGCGCGCCGCCTTCTTCCTGGTGCTGGCCGACGAGTGGTACGGCGAACTGGGTACGCGTCCGGTCAGCATGTGAAGCTGCGCCGTTTCCTGGCGCCAGCCCTGCTCCTGATCGCCGCCGGTGCCGCCCATGCCGGCGGCTCCATGTCGTCCTCGCGCTTCTGTGACCGCTCGCAGGAACTGACCGCCACCGAACAAGATAAACTGCTGCGCTTTGCCGCCGTGGTGCGCGAGGAACTGGCCGCCACCGAAGGCAGCGTGGCGCTGATCAGCCGCTCCGGCCTCGATCTGTCCCGCTTCGGCATCCGCTATTCCCACGCAGCGCTGGCCTGGCGCCATGACAGCGACGCCGGCTGGTCCGCGCGCCAGCTTTACTACGCCTGCGACGAAGGCCGCCCGCGCATTTTCGACCAGGGCACGGCCGGTTTTGCCATGGGCACCGACGACCCCAAGCTCGGCTATATCTCCATCGTGCGCCTGCCAGCCGAAACGGTACCGCCGCTGCGCCGCGCCCTGCTCGACCCGGCCCGCGTGCAGCATCTGCTGGCCGGCAGCTACAGCGCCAACGCCTATGCCTACGGCCTGCAATACCAGAACTGCAATCAATGGGTGGTCGAACTGCTGGGCGCCGCCTGGGGCGAGCTGCCCGACGGCGCCGACCTGCGCGAACGCGCGCAAGCCTGGCTGCGCAGCGCCCCCTATGCGCCCGAGCCCGTCACTATCCCCTCGCGCTGGCTGATGTTCGGCTCCATCTTCGTGCCGCTGGTACACCTGTCCGACCATCCGCAGGACGCCGTCAACACCATGCGGCTGCAGGTGAGCCTGCCGTCCACCCTGGAAACCCTGATACGCCAGCGCCTGCCCGCCAGCGAGCGGGTGGAAATCTGCCACGACGGCAAGCAGGTGGTGGTGCACAAGGGGTGGGAACCGGTGGCCGAGGGCTGCGTGCCCGGCGCGAATGACCGGGTGGTGGTGCTGGACTGAGGCTTGTTCAGGTCGGCATACATGCCCCGGGAAGGTGAAATCCCGGGGTGGGACCCTAATGGCGTTAAATGAGCGCCTCTGCTCCACAATCACACCAGCAGAAGATCAGAACCCCAGTCGCCCGCACAGACATGCCGGGCCAAGCGGGCCTGAAAAATGTCGAGGGCAAGGCGCAGCGACGCAGGCAGTACGTTAGTACGACAAGGAGCTGCAACGCCGCCATCGGCATTTTCTCAGGTCCGCGTCTCCGGCCCGCCATTGTTACGCCTTCTGTCGTTCAATGCGCCAGACACCCCAACTTAGCTGCATCAGGGTCGGGCCCGGCGGGTACGACCCCACTGGCTAGCTGCTCTGGCTGAGGCCTGCCGCCCTGCCCCGCGCCACATGCAGCTTCTTGAAGCTGTCGATCAGGCGCTGGTGGCGCTCCAGCCCTTCGAGCTTCATGCTGGTGGGCGTCAGGCCATGGAAGCGCACGCTGCCGTCCATGGAACCGAGCACGGCGTCCATGCGGGCGTCGCCATACATGCGGCGGAAATTGACGAGGTAGTCTTCCAGTTCCAGCTCATCATCGAGCTCCACTTCCAGCACCACGTTCAGCGCCTGATAGAACAGGCGGCGCTCGACGGTATTGTCGTTGTATTGCAGGAAGGCTTCGACCAGCTCCTGCGCTTCGTCAAATTGCTGCAAGGCCAATTGAATCAGCAGCTTCAGCTCCAGGGTCGTCAGCTGGCCCCATACGGTGTTTTCATCGAATTCCACGCCGATCAGGGTGGCGATGTCGCCATATTCGTCGAGCTCGCTGTTTTCCAGGCGCTCGAGCAGCGCTTCCAGGCTGGCGTTGTCGAGGCGGTGCAAATTCAACACATCCTCGCGGAACAGCAGCGCCTTGTTGGTGTTGTCCCACACCAGGTCTTCCACCGGATACACTTCCGAATAGCCGGGCACCAGGATGCGGCAGGCGGCCGCGCCCAGGTTGTCGTACACGGCCATATAGGCCTCCTTGCCCATCTCGGCCAGGATGCCGAACAGGGTGGCCGCTTCCTCGGCGTTCGAGTTCTCGCCGTGTCCGGAAAAATCCCATTCCACAAAGTCGTAATCGGCCCTGGCGCTGAAGAAGCGCCACGAGACGATGCCGCTCGAATCGATGAAGTGCTCGACGAAGTTGTTCGGTTCGGTAACAGCGTTGCTGGCAAAGGTCGGCCGTGGCAGGTCGTTGAGGCCTTCGAAGCTGCGGCCCTGCAGCAATTCCGTCAGGCTGCGCTCCAGCGCCACTTCCAGGCTCGGGTGCGCGCCAAACGAGGCGAACACGCCGCCGGTGCGCGGGTTCATCAGGGTCACGCACATTACCGGATACACACCGCCGAGCGACGCATCCTTGACCAGCACCGGAAAGCCCTGCTCTTCCAGGCCGCGGATGCCGGCCACGATGCCCGGGTATTTCGCCAGCACTTCCTGTGGCACATCGGGCAAGGCCATTTCGCCTTCGAGGATCTCGCGCTTGACGGCGCGCTCGAAAATCTCGGACAAACACTGCACCTGCGCTTCGGCCAGCGTATTGCCGGCGCTCATGCCGTTGCTGACGTAGAGGTTCTCGATCAGGTTGGACGGGAAATACACGACCTTGCCATCGGACTGGCGCACATACGGCAGCGAGCAGATGCCGCGTTCGGCATTGCCGGAATTGGTGTCGACCAGGTGCGAGGCGCGCAGTTCGCCGTCGGGGTTGTAGATGGCCAGGCTGTGCTTGTCGAGGATCTCTTTCGGCAGCTTGTCGTTGCGGCCGGGCTTGAACCAGCGCTCGTCAGGGTAATGGACGAACGGCGCGTTGGCGATCTCCTCGCCCCAGTAGGCGCCGCCGTAGAAATGGTTGAAGTTCATGCGCTCGATGAATTCGCCGAGGGCCGAGGCCAGCGCGCTTTCCTTGGTGGCGCCCTTGCCGTTGGTAAAGCACATCGGCGAATGGGCGTCGCGGATATGCAGCGACCAGACGTTGGGCACGATATTGCGCCACGAGGCGATTTCGATCTTCATGCCCAGGCCGGCCAGGATGGACGACATATTGGCGATGGTCTGTTCGAGCGGCAGGTCCTTGCCGGCGATATAGGTGCTGGCCTGTGCATCCGCGTTCAGCATCAGCAAGCCCTGGGCGTCGGCGTCCAGGTTGTCCACCTCCTCGATCACGAATTCGGGGCCGGTCTGCACCACTTTCTTGACGGTGCAGCGGTCGATCGAACGCAAGATGCCCTGGCGGTCCTTGGCCGAGATATCGGCCGGCAGCTCGACCTGGATCTTGAAGATCTGCTGGTAGCGGTTTTCCGGGTCGACGATATTGTTTTGCGACAGGCGGATGTTTTCAGTCGGGATGTTGCGCGTATCGCAGTACAACTTCACGAAATAAGCCGCGCACAGGGCCGACGAAGCGAGAAAGTAATCGAAGGGGCCCGGCGCCGAGCCATCGCCCTTGTAGCGGATAGGCTGGTCGGCGATGACCGTGAAATCATCGAACTTGGCTTCGAGACGCAGCTTGTCGAGAAAGTTGACTTTAATTTCCATGAGGTATTCCAATATTTTGCTTGAAAGAGTTAGGCGCTATTATCCTTTCTTTCTGGAATACCGCATAGATCGTTGACTTTTATGCTCTTACACCGTCAGCGACTCGCCGATCGCATAGAACTGTCCGCCGGCAATGTAATGCAGGCTGCGCCAGGCGGGATCGGCATCCTGGAAATGCCAATGGCCATCGCGAAACACGCGCGTGTCTGCCCATGCGCCCACCACTTCGCCGATAAACAGGTCGTAGCGATCCTGGTTATGCGGCTCGGGCACCAGCCGGCAGGCCAGCCAGGCCGCGCAACCGGCAACGAACGGCAAGTCATGGCCGTCGACACCGAACAGCTCGACGCCGGCGCGCGCCAGCTTGTCGGGCATGTCGGCCAGGCTGTTGGTGCCTACCACGTGCGTCAGCTGCAATTGCGCCGCGGTCGGCACCTGGATCAGAAACACGCCGCTGGCCTCGACCAGCGGCCGCGTGCGAGTGGCCTTGTCGAGCACCACCGTCAGCTTGGGCGGTGAAAAATCAAGGGCGCAGGCCCAGGACGCGGCCATCACATCGTCGACGCCGCCGTGGCGGGACGAAACGAGAACGGCCGGGCCGTGGTTGATCAGGCGGCAGGCTTTGTCCAGCGGGACGGCCGCCATGCATGCGTGTGCCGCCTGCATGGCATCACCTTGTGCGTGTAGTGGCAGCACCATCTCCCAGCAGTCGATGCCGGGACCATAGCCGTCCGGCGTCACCTTGACGGCGGCAAAACCGAAACTGGCGTAGAAACGCTGGGTGTGCTGGCTGGTGTCGATCCTGACGATGGCTACCTGCGGCATGGCGCGAATGGCAGCGAGCCGCGCCTGCGTCAGCATGCGGCCCAGGCCCTGGCCATGCAGGTCGTGCGCCACCATGCCCCAGCACAGGCTGGCGGTGACACCGTCCGCTTCCACGGCGTAGCCGCCACAGGCGACGATGCGCCCGCCGCATTCGATGACCAGGTAGGGATCGGTCGACCCGGCCAGGCAGGCACTGAACATGGCGCGTTCCGACGGATCGAAAAAGCGCGGCGTATTGCCGTCGAACAGGGCCAGGCAGGCCTCGCGGTCACTGGACCGGTAAGGGCGGATAGTGTTTTCCGGTTGCTTCATCAGATACTTTCAACAATATGAGCAGTCATCATGCCAGTTGCTCCGAAGTGACGACGTGCAGGCCCGGCGCGGCATCGATGGCCGCTTCCAGCAGCGCCTGCGCGATGCGTTCGGCAGGATTGATGCGCCAGCGCCGCGGCAGCACCGGCGCCAGCACGCCGAGCATGGCGGCCATCGCCGCTTCGCCGGGCCGCACGGCAGCGCGCGCGCCGCCGATCAGGCCCGGGCGCACATGCGTGAGGGACGCAAAGCCCAGGGTAGCGAGTTCGCGTTCCAGTTCGCCCTTGACGCGGTTATAGAAAAAGCGCGAGCCGGGATTGGCGCCGGCCGCCGAATTGAGCACATGGGCTGGCGTGCCGGCCGCCCTGGCCAGGCGCGCCACCACCATGGGATAGTCAAAATCGACCCGGCGAAATGCTTGCTGCGAGCCGGCCACCTTCATGGTCGTGCCCAGCGCGCAGACGACGGCGTCAGCGCGCCACCAGGTCGCGTCCGGCGCCAGCCCATCAAAATCGATGAATGGCGCGATCAGTTTTGGATGCGCCGCCAGCGGCTTGCGCGCCAGCGCCACCACGGTGCTCACGCGCGCGTCGGCCAGCGCCAGGCGCAGCACGTGCTGGCCCACCAGGCCGGTGGCGCCTGCCAGTAGCAATTTCATGGCGACCTCTCTTTATATGGATGCCATACGATACAGCATCGCCACGCTGCGCTACAACGGATGGTCGTGCGGCGCCGCCTTGCGTTCGCTGTAGCGGCTGGTCAGGTAGTCGCTGCGCTCGCGCACGATCAGGGTAAATTTATACAACTCCTCCATCACGTCGACCAGCCGGTCGTAATAGGCCGAGGGCTTCATGCGGCCGTCGTCATCGAATTCCTGCCAGGCCTTGGCCACCGACGACTGGTTCGGGATCGTCACCATGCGCATCCAGCGGCCCAGCACGCGCAGGCCGTTGACCGCATTGAACGATTGCGAGCCGCCCGACACCTGCATCACGGCCAGCGTACGGCCCTGGGTCGGGCGCACGCTGCCCAGCTCCAGCGGCAGCCAGTCGATCTGCGACTTGAACACGCCCGTGACCGCGCCGTGGCGCTCGGGGCTGCACCACACCTGCCCTTCCGACCATAGCGACAGCTCGCGCAGCTGCTGCACCTTGGGATGTTCGGCGCCGACGCTGTCGACCATCGGCAGGCCATGCGGATCGAACACGCGCGTGTCGGCGCCGAAATGGCGCAGCAGCCGTTCGGCTTCCAGTACCAGCAACCGGCTGTACGAGCGCTCGCGCAGGGAACCGTACAGCAGCAGGATGCGCGGCGCGTGCGTCATCGGCGCCGCCATGAGTTTTTCAACCGTCGGCGTATCGACGTGAGCCGTGCTCAGGTTCGGCAAGCCGTCGATGTCATTCATGCGCCACCACGCGCTGGCCGTCTTCCTTGGTAAACGGCGCCAGCTGCGGCAGCGGCAGGATATCGAGCACCAATTCGGAGGGCCGGCACAGGCGCACGCCCAGCGGCGTGACGACAAACGGCCGGTTGATCAGGATGGGATGGGCCAGCATGGCGTCGAGCAGCGCCGCGTCGTCCAGGGCCGGGTTGTCGAGGCCCAGTTCCAGGTACGGCGCGCCCTTCTGGCGCAGTGCGTCGCGCACGGCCAGGCCGGCGCGCGCGATCAGCCCGGCCAGCTCCTCGCGCGATGGCGGCTGCTGCAGGTACTCGATGACCCGCGGCTCGGCGCCGGTATTGCGTATCAGCGCCAGGGTGTTGCGCGAAGTGCCGCAGGCGGGGTTGTGGTAAATGACGATATCCATGGAGATCCTTTCAGTTCAGGAGCAAGCGGTCAGCATGGCGCGCCGCCGCAGCAGTTGTCGGTCAGGAAGCCGACCAGGGCGTTCATGCTGTCCATGCGCGCAGCGTAGATGATGAAACGCCCTTCCTGGCGCGCCGTGACCAACTGCGCGTGCGACAGCTCTTTCAGGTGGAACGACAGCGACGACGGCGCAATCGCCAGGCGCTCGGCGATCTTGCTGGCGGCCAGGCCTTCGGGGCCGGTCTGCACCAGCAGGCGGAAGATGGCCAGGCGCGATTCCTGGGCCAGTGCCGCCAGGGCGGCCAGTGCGTGCGGGGTTTGCATGAGACATGCCTAATTGGTTCAATAATTCAATAATAGTCGAAATAGAAGCCAAATGCAAAGCCCGGCCAGCCTGCACGCGCAAGCTGGCCGGACCGGGTCGCTACGCCATCGGTATTTTTATTTGATGGCGATGGCCAGGTCGCTCAAACCCACCTGCCCGTTGCCGACCAGCGAGGTGGCCGGCGTGGCGGCGCCGCCAGCGAAGACCGCCGCGCCCGTCGCCAGGTCGATGCGGTACAGCGAGCTCGGGCCGGTCGGTGTGGTGCGCAGCGCCGCCAGCGCCAGGCCATTGGCGCCGCCGGCGATATCGAAGCCGACGTCGCCGGCCGGCAGCACGCCCAGCAAGCCCACGTTGACCAGGGTGCCGTCGTTCGGCGGATTTTGCAGCGCCAGGCTGGCGCTGGCCGTATCGATATCGTACAAGGCGGTGCTCGTGGTGCCGGCAATGCTGTTGGTATAGGCGGCGGCCGTGATGACCGGCAGCGCACCGGCGCGGTTGATGGCGCCATCGGTGGTGGTGGCGCCCGTATCGACGTTGATGCGCAGGCTCTGGCCGGTGTTGCCGATCACGCGCAGGCGGTCGGCGACGGGGTTGAAGTCGACGCCAAACGCGGTGCCGGCAATCGCCGTGTAGGGCGCGGAAGTATCGGCCGCGTCGGCCGACAGGGTCGCCTTCACGCTCGCCACGCCGGTGGCCGGATCGATGGTGACGATGCGCGCGTTCGACGAGATACCGTACAGCAGCCCATCCTTGGGCCGCACGTCAAAGCCCAGCAGGCGTTCGCCGGCAGCCAGGCCGGTCACCGCCACACTGGCGTCGAGCGTATTGGGCGTGGCGGTCTTGAAGGTAACGATGCGGCTGTCGTCCGTCAGGCCATAGGCGAGCGGCGCGGCAGGGGTCTTGAGGGCAATGCCGCGCAGCTCTTCGCCACCGGCCGCCGGCACTACCAGGGTGGCCGGCGCCGTGCTGGCCGACAGATTGAGCGTATACAGGTTACGCACGCCGCCCACCGTCATGATGGCGTAGCCGGTATTGGTGCGTGCATCGATATCGAACCCGGTGACGGCGGTGGTGGTCACGCCCAGCGGCACGGGGCTGGCCAGGGTGCCGTTATTCGGCGGATTTTGCATGTACAGGGTGCTGTTGGCGGCGTCGATCACGAACAGCGTGGTGCTGGCCGTACCGGCAAAGCTGTTGGTGTAGGCGGCGGCCGTGATGGCGGTATTGGCTGCGCCGCCATTGATATTGCCATCGGTGGTGGTGGCGCCCGTGTCGACATTGATGCGCAGGCTCTGCCCCGTGTTGCTGACGATGCGCAGGCGGTCGGCGACCGGATTGAAGTCCACGCCGAAGCTGGTGCCGGCCAGCGCCGTGAACGGCGCCGTGGCGTCGGCGGCATCGGCCGCCAGGGTCGCCTTCAGGCTCGCCGCGCCGGTCGCGCCATTGAGTACATAGATGCGTCCGGCGCTGCTCACGCCATACAGCTGACCGTCGGCCGGACGGAAGTCGATGCCCAGCAGGTTTTCGCCGGACTGCAGGCCCGTGACGGCGGCCGTGGTGCGCACCGTCCCCGGCAAAGCACGGTCGAACGAGATCAGCTTGTTGCTGGCGGTGAGCACAAACGCATCGCCCGCCGTCAGCACCGGTGGCGTGACAACAGCGTCATCATCGTTATCGCCGCCGCAAGCGGCGAGGGAAAGGGCAATGGCGGAAACAAGCAGCAGCTTGGCAAACGGCAGTTGGGGCATGGTCGTGGCTCCTGTAGATAGTTGTAAGAGGTGCCGCCCGCCTGCGAAAACAGGGAGCGCACCCCGGTACTACCCACCGGATGCGGCTTTGGATGCAGTGCGCCCTGAATAAATTTACGCAAGCCGCTCAATCATGCCGGCGCAACGCGCGCTGCCCGCCCACCAGCCCTTCGCGCCGCATGGCGCGCACCGCCATGTCAAAGCGCGCCACCAGCTGCGGCGTGGCGGCGGCCTTGTTGAACATTACATGGCTTTGCGTGGTCTCGATCGGCGGGCCGCTGATTTTCACGCGCCGCGTCGCCTGCAGTTGCCGCAGGATTTCCACGCCCACGGCGCGGCTGCACACCACCGCGTCCATGCGGTTCGCCAGCAGCTTCCTGAAATTGGCTTCGTGGCTGGAACTCATTTCCAGTTTTTTGAACGTGCCCTGGCGCGCGGCGGCGTCGAAGATGGCGCCGTAGGAAGTGCCGCCCACCACCCCGATCGAGGCCATGGCCAGGGCATTCAGGTCACCGCGAAAAGCCAGCGTGGAGTCGCTGGCGACAAAAATCACATACTCCTGGAACAGCACCGGTTCGCTGGAAAACAGATATTTCGCTTCGCGCTCGGGCGTCTTCTTGACGGTAAACATGGCGACCGCCTCGCCCGTTTCCACTTGCAGCAGCGCGCGCGGCAGCGGCAGCAGTTCGATGCTGGCGCTCTGCCCCATGCGGCGGAACGCTTCGGCCACCAGCGCGACCATCGGCCCGGCCGGCTTGCCGCGCTCGTCGGGTGCCATGAAGGGCGGATACGGAAAACCCACCACGCGCAGCGGCGCGGTATCCACCGGCTGGGTCCGGGCCTGTGTCCAGCACAGGCACAGGCTCAACAAGATCACACGCACAAACAACCTGGCAGCCATGGGCACCCCCGGTCAGCGGCAAGCGATTATTCTTCCAGTCCGCCCCCCAGCGCCTTGTACAGGGCGACTGCGGATTTGAACTGGTCACGCCGCAAGTCTAGCAAAGTTTGCTGCGCAGCATACAACTGCCTTTGCGCATCCAGCAATTCCAGCCGGCTGTCCTGGCCCGCAGCGTAGCGCAATTGCGATAGTTGCCGCCGCTGTTCCGCGCTGGCCGCCACACGCTGCTGGGCCGCGATCTGCAGCGCGTAGGTCTGGCTGCCGGCCAGGCCGTCGCGCACCTCGCGAAACGCGCTCTGGATCGCCTGCTCGTACTGCAGCACGGCGACCTCGGTGCGGATGCGCGACAGCTGCAGCTCGGCGCGCAGCTGGCCGCCCTGGAACAGCGGCTGGGTGATCTGCGGCGCGAACGACCAGCTGCGCGCATTGCCGCGAAACAGCTCACCCATGGCCGGACTGGCAAAGCCCAGCTGCGCCGTCAGCGACAGGCGCGGAAAAAAGGCGGCGCGCGCGGCGCCGATATCGGCGTTGGCCGCCACCAGCGTGTGTTCCGCCTGCAAAATATCGGGCCGGCGCACCAGCAGGTCCGACGGCACCCCCGGCGGCAGTTGCGTCAGCACCGGCTGGGCGTCGAGCGCGCGTCCGGCCGGCAAATCACCCGGCACAGGGCCGCCCAGCAGCAATTCCAGGTTGTTGCGCGCAAGCTGGCGGGCGCGCTCGCGCGCCTGCAGGTCCGCTTCGGCCGTCGCCGCCTGCCCTTCGGCTTGCGCCAGGTCCAGGCTGCTCCTCTGCTGCGCCGCATGCAGGCGCTGCGTCAAAGCCAGGGCCTGGCGCCAGTCCTGCAGGGTCGCTTGCGTCAACTGCAGCTGTTCGATGGCCAGCCGCTCTTCCAGGCAGGCGTCGGCCACGGCCGCCGTCAGCGCCAGCTGCGCCGCGCGCCGTCCCTGCTCGGTGGCCAGGTAGCGCGCAAAAGCGGCCTCGGACAGCGAGCGCAACCGGCCGAACAGGTCGATCTCGAAGGCGCTCATGGCCACGCCCGCCGTGAACTGGTTTTGCACGGCGGCCGCGCCGCCTGCTGCGCCTTGCGTGCGCTGGCGCGTGCCGCCGGCAACCGCGCCGATGGCCGGATAGCGTGCGCCGTCCTGGATCTGGTACTGCGCCCGCACGGCATCGACATTGAGCGCCGCCACCCGCAGATCGCGGTTGTTCAGCAAAGCGATTTCCACCAGGCGTTGCAAGCGTGGGTCCAGCAGCATCTGGCGCCAGCCCAGGTCTGCCGCATTGCCCTGGCCGGCAGTCGCGCCGGCGTCATACGCAGAGGGCACCGGCAGCGCCGGTTTGACCAGGGATGGCGTCAGGCTGCAGGCCGACAAGGCGGCCGCCATCACGGCCATCGGTAAAATACAGTGGTACCGCATCATGCTTCTCCCCGCATTGCCGGGCTGCCCCAGCGCTGTTCCAGCTTGGCCACCGCGCTCAGCACGACGACAAAAAATACCGGCACGAAGAACACGGCCAGCACGGTGGCGGTGATCATGCCGCCAAAGACGCCAGTGCCGATCGCATGCTGGGTCTCGGCGCTGGCGCCGCTGGCCAGCATCAGGGGCACCACGCCCAGCGCGAACGCCAGCGAAGTCATCAAAATCGGCCGCAGGCGCAGGCGCGCCGCTTCCACGGTCGCTTCGACCAAGCCCTTGCCCTGCGCCTGCAGCTGGCGCGCAAATTCGACGATCAAAATCGCGTTCTTGGCCGACAGGCCGATAATCGTGATCATGCCGACCTTGAAGAACACATCGTTCGGCATGCCGCGCATGGTCACGGCCAGTACCGCGCCCAGCAGGCCCAAGGGCACCACCAGCATCACCGACAACGGAATGGCCCAGCTTTCATACAGGGCCGACAGCACCAGGAACACCACCAGCATCGACAGCGCCATCAGCATCGGCGCCTGCGACGCCGACTCTTTTTCCTGCAGCGACTGGCCGGTCCAGGCCAGCGCAAAGCCGGGCGGCAGCTGTTTCACCAGCCGTTCCATTTCCAGCATGGCGTCGCCGCTCGACACGCCTGGCGCTGCGCTGCCCGAAATGCGCGCCGCCGGATAGCCCTGGAAGCGCACCAGCTGCAGCGGCGTTTCGCTCCACACCGGCAGCACCAGCTGGCCCAGCGCCACCATGCCACCGGCGTTGTTGCGGATGCGAAGGCCCAGCACATCGTTCAGCTGCATGCGCGCCGGCGCGTCGGCCTGCACGATCACCTGCTGCATGCGGCCCGCGTTCGGAAAATCGTTGACATAGATCGAGCCCATGGCCGCCGTCAGCATGTCGCTGACGGCGCCAAACGACACGCCCAGCGCTTCGGCCTTGGCGCGGTCGATCTCCAGGCGCACGCTGGCCCCGGCCGGCAGGCCGTCCGGATACACGCCGGCCACTTTGCCGCTTTGCGCGGCCAGTCCCAGCAGCTGGTTCTGCGCCGCCTGCAGGGCCGCGACGCCCTGGTTGGCGCGGTCCTGCAGGCGCATGGAAAAGCCCGAGGAATTGCCCAGTTCATCGATGGCGGGCGGCATCAGGCTCATGATCATGCCTTCCTTCGCGCTGGCCATCGCCATTTGCGCCTGCAGCACTTCTTCCTGCGCCGTGGCGCCGTCGCGCTCCTTCCAGTCCTTGAGCATGGTAAACGCCAGCGCCGCATTCGGTCCGGCGCCGGAAAAGCTGAAGCCCAGCACCGACTGGTTGTTTTCAATGCCGGGACGGCCGGCCACATGCTGCTCGAACTGTTTCACCACGTCGAGCGTGCGCTCCATGGTGGCGTCCGAGGGCAGCTGCATCGAGGTGATGAAGTAGCCCTGGTCTTCCTCCGGCAAAAACGCCGACGGCAGGCGCAGGAAGGCCAACGCCAGAACTGCGACAATGCCGCCGTAGACCAGCATCGATCTTCCGGCCCGCTTGACCATCACCACCACGCCCTGTTCATAGCGCGCCGTCATGCGGTCGAACTGGCGGTCGAACCAGCGGAAAAAGCCCTTCTTTTCATGGTCGTGCGGGGCTATGGGTTTCAACATGGTGGCGCACAGGGCCGGTGTCAGGCTCAGCGCCAAAAATGCCGAGAACAGGATGGAGACCGCCATCGCCAGGGTGAACTGGCGGTAGATGGCGCCCACCGAGCCGCTGGCCATCGCCATCGGAATGAACACGGCGGTCAGCACCAGCGTGATGCCGACCACCGCGCCGGTGATTTCGCGCATGGCTTTCGACGTCGCTTCCTTCGGCGACAGCCCTTCGGTGGCCATCAGGCGCTCGACCGCCTCGACCACCACGATGGCGTCATCGACGATAATGCCGATCGCCAGCACCATGCCAAACATGGTCAGTACATTGACGGAGTAACCGGCCAGCAGCATCACGGTGAAGGTACCGAGCAAGGCAATCGGCGCGACGATGGCCGGAATCAGGGTATAGCGTATCTTTTGCAGGAACAGATACATCACCAGGAACACCAGCACCATCGCCTCGGCCAGGGTCATGACGACTTTTTCGATCGAGATCTTGACGAACGGCGCGGTGTCGAACGGCACCGAATACTGCATCCCGGCCGGCATGGCCGGCGCCAGTTCGGCCATGCGCGCGCGAATGGCGCTGGCCGTCTGCACCGCATTGGCGCCCGGCGACAGGCTGACGGCGGCGCCCGAGGCGCCATGGCCGTTTTCGCGGATGCTGAAATTGCTGCTTTGCGCGCCCAGTTCCACCCGCGCCACGTCGCCGATGGTCACGGTCGAGCCGTCGCGATTGGCGCGCAGCACGATGGCGGCGAACTGCTGCGGCGTTTGCAGCTGGCCCTGGACGGTCAGTGGAATCGTCACGCGCTGGCCCTTGACGGCCGGCGCGTCGCCAAGGCGGCCCGGCGCGATCTGCGCGTTCTGCTGCGTGATGGCCGCCGTGATGTCGCCCATGGCCAGGTTGTAGGAAACCAGCTTGGCCGGATCGACCCAGATGCGCATGGCGCGCTCGGTGCCGAACAGCTGCACCTTGCCCACGCCGGGGATGCGGCGCAGCTCTTCCGTCACATTGCGCGCCAGGTAGTCGCCCAGCGCCACTTCGTCGTAGCCACCCTTGGGCGCATTGAGGCTGACGATCATCAGGAAGCTCGACGAGGCCGACTCCACGCCCAGGCCATTCTGGCGCACCGCCTGTGGCAGGCGCGGCTCGATCGCCTTTAACCGGTTCTGCACGTCGACCTGCGCCAGTTCGGGATTGGTGCCCGGCTTGAAGGTGACGCTGATCGAGGCCGAACCCGAGGTGTCGGACGACGACTCGAAATACAGCAGGTTTTTCACGCCCGACAGCTCGCGCTCGATCAGGCTGATCACCGAATCGTTCATGGTCTGCGGCGTGGCGCCGGGGTAGCTGGCGGTAATGCTGACGCTCGGTGGCGCCACCGAGGGAAAGCGCGCAATCGGCAATTGCGGGATGGCGATCAGTCCGAACAGGACGATAAAGATCGCCACCACCCAGGCAAACACCGGGCGGTCGATAAAAAATTGAGGCATGTTTTACACTTTCAGGTAGTGCGGTTCAATGAGTGGGCGCGGCAGCGGCGCTCGCTTGCACAGCAGCTGGCCGCCAGGTCTTCGGCGCGGCCACACTGCCTGCCTGCAGCCGTTCCTGGCCTTCGACCACCACCGTTTCGCCCGCTTTCAGGCCACCGCTCACCACATACTGGTGATCGATGACGTCGCCGACCGTGACCGGACGCAGGCTGGCCTTGTTGGCCTGGTCCAGCACCCAGGCCTGCGCCTGTCCGTCGCCGGCGCGCAGCACGGCCTGCTGCGGCACCAGCAGGCCGTGGGCCTGCTGGGCGCGCGCGATGCGGGCGCGCACGAACATGCCGGGCAACAGCGCGCGCTGCGGATTGTCGACCAGCACGCGAATGATGGCGTCACCGGTGCCGGCGTCGATGCTGGTGCCGGAAAACACAATGCGGCCCGCCTGCGCATAAGCCTTGCCGTCGGCGCCGAGAATGGTGACGGGCAGCTTGTCAACGCCACTGGCGCCGGCGGCGTGCAGGGCCGCCAGCCTGGCCGCAGGCTGGCGCACGTCCACGTAGACCTTGTCGATCTGTTCGACGCGCGCCATCGGCGCGGTGTCGGTGGCGCCGACCAGCGCGCCTTCGGTCACCAGTTCGGCGCCGATGCGCCCGGCGATCGGCGCGTCGATGCTGGCGAACGCCAGGTCCAGCCGGCGCCGCGCCAGCGCAGCGCGCGCCTGCGCCACGCTGGCCACGGCCTGCTCGCGCTGGGCCACCGCATCGTCATAGGCTTGCCGGCTGATGGCGTCGGCCTCCATCAACGGTTTCAGGCGCTCGGCCTGCACGCCGGCGCGGTTGGCGGTGGCCTGCGCGCTTTGCAGCGCGGCGGCGGCCGCATCGGTCTCGGCCTGGAACGGCGCCGCGTTCAGCTGGAACAGCTTTTGCCCCGCTTTCACGTCCGCACCCTGTTCGAACAGGCGGCGCAGCACGATGCCGCCCACCTGTGGGCGGATATCGGCCGTGCGAAAGGCGGCCACGCGACCGGGCAGTTCGTCGCTCAGCACCACCGGCGCGGCTTGCAGCTTGAGCACCGTGACCGACGGTGGCGGCGCGGCCGGCGGCGCTTCCTGCGGTCGGGAACAGGCGGCAAGGCCGAGCAAGGCGGCCATGGTGACGAGAGGGGTTTTCAGGAGGCGGTTCGGGTGCATGGTCTTTCTCTGTGGCGTATCCCGACCGGCGGTCCGGTCGACTGATCTCATCAGCATAAAGACCCTGTGTGGAACCATCGTCGAGGAAATGTGGAGATACGATGGAGAGCATGAACGGTGCTAGACTGCGCGCATGAACCGCTTGCCCGACACCTCCTCCCCGCTGGTCCTGATCGCCGAAGACGAGCCGCAGATCGCCCGCATCCTGGCCGGCTACCTCGAGCGCGATGGCTACCGCACGGCCTTCGCGCTTGATGGCCGCCAGGCGCTGGCGCAGCACCTGGCGCTGGCGCCCGACCTGCTGCTGCTCGACGTGCAGATGCCGCTTGCCGACGGCTGGGAGGTGCTCATGCAAGTGCGCCGGCGCGGCGACACGCCCGTCATCATGTTGACGGCGCGCGACCAGGACGCCGACAAGCTGGCGGCGCTGCGCGTCGGCGCCGACGACTATATCGTCAAGCCGTTCAATCCGGCCGAGGTGGTGGCAAGGGTCGCGGCCGTGCTGCGCCGTTCGCGCGCCCGCCCGGCCGAAGCGGCGCCGGCGCGGCTGCGCTGCGGCCCGATCGAGATCGACCACGAAAGCTATGCCGCCAGCGTGGTGCAAGGCGGCGCGGCGACGCCCTTGAATTTGACCCTGACCGAATTTCGCCTGCTGGCCCACCTGGCGCGCACGCCGCGGCGCGTGTGCAGCCGGCTCGAACTGCTGGAAGCATGCCTGCCCGAAGGCAATACGCTGGAGCGCACGGTGGACAGCCATGTCAGCAAGCTGCGCAAGAAGCTCGAGGAAGCGGGCGTGGCCAACATGCCGGTCAGCCTGCGCGGCGTGGGTTACCGCCTGGAGGGCGAAGCGTGATAGGCGAAGCGTGATGCGGCTGACAGGCCTGAACCGGCAGATCGTGCTGTCGATGTCGGTACTGATGGTATGCAGCATCCTGCTGATCTGGATAGGCTCGTGGATCTTTTTCGCCATCGCCTTCAAGATCGATCCGGCCATGCTGTCCGAGCCCGACGATTTTTCTCCGACCACGGTGGAATGGCTGTGGATACTGTCCATCACCATCTTCGGCCTGCTGCTGGCGGCCTTTTTCGCCGTCAAGCTCGCTTCCCGCATTCTCACGCCGATCAATTCCGTGATGGACAGCGTGCGCCGCGTGGCCCATGGCGACCTGGCCGCGCGCGCCGTGGCCGGCGACCGCAGCCTGGGCGAAACCGCCATCCTGGTAGACGACTTCAACAGCATGGCCGAACGGCTCGAACGGGGCGAGCGCGAAAGCCAGACCTGGAACGCGGCCATCGCGCATGAATTGCGCACCCCCGTCACCATCCTGCGCGGCACCCTGCAGGGCGTGGTCGACGGCGTCTTCAAGCCCGAAGAGGTGGAGTTTCCAGCCCTGCTGTCGCAAGTCGAAGGCCTGGGCCGGCTGATCGAAGACTTGCGCACCCTGAGCCTGGCCGACAGCGGCCACATGCAGCTGCGCCTGACCTGGACCGACCTGGTGCTGGAAATCGAGGAAGTGGCCCGGCTGCTGGAGCCGGAGCTGGCGGCGGCCGGCTTTGCCTTGCGCCTGGACTTGTCCGGCCACCCGGTGCGCTGCGATGCGGCGCGCATGCGGCAAGTCGTGCTGGCCCTGCTCGACAACGCGCGCCGCTACGCGCATGCGGGCCAATTGCTACTCGGCACGCGCGTGGAAGACGGTCTGTACCTTCTGCAGCTCGAAGACGCAGGACCTGGCATCCCCGACGAGCTGGCGCCGCACGTATTCGAAGCCTTCCGCCGCGGCGACGCCGCCAGGTCCGAGCTGCACGCCGGCACCGGCCTTGGCCTGGCGGTGGTCGAGGCCATCGCGCGCGCCCATGGCGGCAGCGCCAGTTGCGCACGCGGCGCGGCCGGTGGCGCCGTACTGACCGTCAAATGGCCGGTCGAGCATGGCGCGCCGCCATCCGCAGCAGGAGCTGGACATGGTGGGCCTGTAACCAGCAGTCACCACAGCGGCACAGGCGATTTCGGCACGCGCCGCACTTGAAATCGCCGAATCCGCTATCATTTCTATTCTTAACCATTCACAAAAGAAAGAATTCCATGTCCGATTTGCTGCAAGACTTGCAATGGCGTTATGCCACCAAAAAAATGGATCCGTCGAAAACGGTACCGCAAGAAAAAGTCGACCGCATCGTGGAAGCGGTGCGCCTGACGGCCAGTTCCAGCGGCCTGCAGCCGTATGAAGTGTTCGTCGTGACCAACCCGGACCTGCGCGCGCAGATCAAGCCGCACGCCTGGAACCAGGCCCAAGTGACCGACTGCTCGCACCTGCTGGTGTTTGCCGCGTGGGACAATTACACGGTGGAACGTATCAACCATATGTTTGACCTGGTCAATACCGTGCGCGGCTTCAAGAACGAAGGCTGGGAAGCCTACCGCCAGCAGATCCTGGGCAGCTATCCGCAGCGCGACGCCGAAACCAACTATCAGCACGCGGCGCGCCAGGCCTATATCGGCGTCGGCACGGCCCTGATCGCCGCAGCGCAGGAGAAAGTCGACTCGGTACCGATGGAAGGCTTTGATCCGGCCAAGGTTGACGAGATCCTGGGCTTGAGCGCACGCGGACTGCGCTCGGTGGTGATCCTGCCGCTGGGCTACCGCGCCGGCGAAGGCGACTGGCTGCAGAACCTGGAAAAAGTGCGTCGTCCGCAAGAAGAGTTCGTGACCGAACTGGCTTGATTCTCGATGGTCATGAAAAAGCGGAGGCTGCCTGAAGGTAGTCTCCGCTTTTTTTGTGCCTGCGCCATATTGCCTTGCGATCGCGCCGTATCGCCAGCCTGAAGCCGGTTGTTTGCGTACACGCCGTCGGGCACGATGCCGCTGATCTTGACGGCCTTGCCAGCTGCCGTGTGGTGATCGCCAAAGTCGACGCAGTGGGCCACTCTATCGCCAGCCCGGCACCTGGGTTAAGATGAGCTTGCCATGGACAAATCCCTGCGGTCCTGGCGCTCATCCCATCATCCATGGCACCACAGACCTATATCCTGTTTTCGCTGGCGGCAGACGCCATCCTGATCGCCATCCTGCTGTTCCTGTGGGCCAGGCAGCGCAGCGAATGGCATGCGCTGCTGTGGGCCGGCGGCCAGCTGGCGCTCAGCCTCGGTTCGGCCAGCTGGGTGCTCGGCGAGCACGCATCGATGCACTATCTGATCGCGGCAACGAGCTTGTGCGGCGCCGTGGCCGGCTTCGTCGGCGGCACCGAGTATTTTCTGGGCAAGCTGCAGCGGCGCCATCTGCGTCCGCTCATGCTGGCATGCGGCCTGGGCGTGATCGGCCTGTACGGGCTTTGGGAAGGCCAGCCTTTGCGCGCGGAATGGCTGACGGCCACCATGCTCGGTGTGGCGATGGTATGGTCGGGCCTGCGGCTGGCCATGCATCGCAACCGCTACCGTTTCCTTGGCATGGCCCTGGTCGTGCGCGGCTTGTACAACCTGGCCAATTCGCTGGGCTGGATACCGCCCGACTACGAATCCTGGTTTGTGTATTCGATCGCCATCAAGACCACCTGCGTGTTGTGCCTGATCCATGCGGTGCAGGAAAAGATCCGTCACCGCTATGTGCACACCATCGACAGCCTCAGCAGTGGCTTCCTGATCCACGATGGCAGCGGCCTTATCCAGGTCGCCAATGAGCGCTGCGCCACGCTGCTGGGCCGTGCGAACGCCGCCGCCCTGATCGGCACGCATGTGGTCGAGCAAAGGCTGTTCGAGTCGCGCGATGCCGCGGCCGCCTATTTCCGCCGCTTCGAAGCGGCCCACGGCGCCTATCCGTTTATCGAAACAGCCACCATCGCGCTGGAGAACAGCCAGCGGGTGCCGCTGGAACTGATCGCCTCGCCCTATATCGAAAGCGGCCAGCTGTATTGCATGGTGCAGCTGTTCGATATCAGCGAGCGGCAAAAGAAAGACGCGCTGCTGCACCGCGCGGCCCACCATGATCCGGTAACAGGCTTGCTCAACCGCCATGGACTGATCCAGGCGCTGGAGCTTCTCCTGCAACAGGCGCGGCCGGGTGACTGCGCACTGTTCTTCATCGACCTCGACCGCTTCAAGCGCATCAACGACACCTTCGGCCATGAAACCGGCGACCATCTGCTGTGCCAGTTCGCGCAGCGCCTGCAGGGCCCGCTGCCGGCCAACGCCCTGGTGGCGCGCTTTGGCGGCGATGAGTTCATTATCGTGCTGCCTTGTGCCGGCGAGGCCATGGCGCGCATGGTCGGCCAGCGCATCCTCGACGCCGTGGCGACGCCATTTTCCTTGCCGCAGCAAGCGCTGTCGGTCTCGGCCAGTATCGGCGTGGCCTGCCACCCGCAGCATGGCGCCAGCGCCGACGTGCTGATACGCAATGCCGACATTGCCATGTACGAGGCCAAGAAGACCGGCCGCAGCCAGCTGCGCTTCTTTGACGACGACATGACGGCGCATGCCAGGGAAGCCCTGATCATCGACGGTGCGCTGCGCGAGGCGATCGCTCGTGATGAATTGCGCCTGCTCTACCAGCCCATCGTCACCGCCGACGGCGGGCGGCTGCGCAAGGTCGAAGCGCTGCTGCGCTGGCACAGCGCGCAACTGGGCACGGTGCCGCCCGACCGTTTTATCGCCGTGGCGGAAGACAGCGAGCTGATCGTGGACCTCGGCCACTGGGTGTTGCGGCAAGCCTGCCGCCAGCTGGCGCAGTGGGATGGCGCCATGGGAGAACTGGTGATCAGCATCAATGTCTCGGCGCGCCAGCTGCTCGACAGCGCTTTTATCGACCAGGTGCGCAGCGCCCTCGATGAACACCAACTGCCGGCGCGTCGACTGGAACTGGAGCTGACCGAGCGCGTGCTGCTGGACGACACCGACAAGGTGCAGGTGGCGCTGTCGCGCCTGTCAGCGCTCGGTGTCAGCCTGTCGCTGGACGACTTCGGCACCGGCTACTCGTCGCTGGCCTACCTGGCCCGCTTTCGCCTCGACACGCTGAAGATCGACCGTTCCTTCGTGATGCAGATCGAACATGGCGAACGCGGCCACAACCTGGCCGCCACCATCGTCTCCATGGGTCGCAGCCTGGGCATGGAGGTGGTGGCCGAAGGCGTGGAAACGGCGCAGCAGGCGGCCATCCTGCAGGCGATGGGTTGCCACTACCTGCAGGGCTACCATATCGCGCGGCCGATGGAGGCGCAGGCGCTGGCGCTGTCGTTCAGTGCGTCCGGCCGCTGGTAGCTGATTGCGCCAGAGCAAACCACACCGTTACGCACAGCCCCCGCCCTTCTCCGCTCTCTGCCAGGTCGATCTCGGCGTGGTGGTGGTCGGCGATATTGCGCACGATGGACAGGCCCAGGCCGCAGCCCCAGGCGTCGTGGCCATCGGGCCGGTAAAAGCGGTCGAACAGCCGTACGCGGTGTTCTTCCGGCACGCCAGGGCCGTTGTCGCGCACGCGCAGCATGGCGCGTCCGCCCGCTACGCCTGCCTGCAGGTCCACCGTGCCGCCGGGCTGGGTATAGCGCAGGGCATTGTCGACCAGGTTATTCAACAGCACCTGCAAGCCGTCGGGGTCGCCCTCGACCAGCACCTGCGCCGGCGCCACCACGCCAAGATCGATTTCGCGGCTGTCGGCCAGCGCGCCATGGTCGGCCACGGCGCCGGCCAGCAGCTGGCCCAGGTCCACCGTGCGCAGCTGGCCGGGCGCCAGCGCCGCCTCGTGGCGGGCCAGGCTCAATAACTGGCGCACCAGGTGCGTGCTGCGATCGAGCCTGTCGTGCAGCCTGGCCAATGCCACCGCGCGCGCCGGCTCGCTGGTGGCGCGTTCGGCCACCTGCAGCTGCAGTTTCAGCGCCGTCAATGGCGAGCGCAGTTCGTGCGCCGCGTCGGCGACAAAAGTGCGCTGGGCGGTGATGGCGTCGTCGAATTTTTGCATCAGGCCGTTCAGGGCCAGTACCACCGGCCGCAGTTCGGGCGGCATCTGCCCGGCCGGCAACGGCGTCAAAGCATCGGGCGAGCGGCCGGCCACACTGTCGGCCAGGCGGTCGAGCGGCTGCAGCGCGCGGCGCACCACCACCACCATCATCAGCGCCAGCATCAGCGCAAACACCAGCAGGGGCGAGCCGGCGCGCCAGGCCATGCTGGCGGCAAGATGGCGCCGCACGCGCATGGTCTGCGCCACCTGCACGTACTGGCCGCGCCGCGTTTCGCCATACAGGCGCCAGCGCAAGCCGTCGACCTTCACCTTGGTAAAGCCGTCGAGCGCATAGCGCGGCAGGCGCGGCTTGCCGGCGGCCGCGTACAGCGGCGCGCCATCGGCGCCCCAGGACTGCAGCACGAACGCTTCCTCGGGGTCCTGCGGCGAGGGGCGGCCCGTGTCGGGCGCAAATTCACCGGGCACCGCCACGGCCAGCTGGCGCAGCTGCAGGTCGCCGATCTCATTGGTTTCTTCGAGCAGCGAAAAATACAGCGCGGTGCCGGCGCCCAGCACGCACAGCAGGGTCGCGCCCAACAGACCCAGCAGCAGGCGGTGGCGGATGCTGGTCATGGCGCGACACGGATCTTGTAGCCGACGCCGCGCACGGTCTGGATGAACTGGGCGCCAAACTTTTTGCGCAGTTGATAAATGTAGACGTCGACCGTGTTGCTTTCCACCTCGCTGTCCCAGCCGTACAGCTTTTCCTCGAACTGGCTTTTGGTGATCACCTTGCCCGGCTGGTCGAGCAAGGCGCGCAGCACGGAAAACTCGCGCCGCGCCAGTTTCACGGGCACGCCGTCAAAGGTCGCCTCGTGGCTGGCCAGGTCCAGTATCAGGCCGCCATGCTCGATCACGGAGCGCGTGCGCCCGCCGCGCCGGCGCAGCAAGGCGCGCAGGCGGGCCAGCAGTTCGTCCAGATCGAAGGGCTTGACCAGGTAGTCGTCGGCGCCCGCATCGAGGCCGGCCACGCGGGCCGGCGTGCCGTCGCGCGCGGTGATGATCAGCACCGGCAGATCGGCGCCACGCTGGCGCGCCGCGCGCAGCACGTCCATGCCCTGCAGGCCGGGCAAACCCAGGTCGAGCAGCATCAGGTCGTAGTCAAAACCGTCCAGCGCCAGCCCGGCTTCGCGGCCGTCGCGCACCCAGTCCACCGCATAGCTTTCGCCACGCAGGCCATCGACCAGGCTCTCGCCTATCATCGGATCGTCTTCCACCAGCAGCAATCGCACCTGATACCCCTTTTTGACTATGCGCCATCTTACTCCGAAGGTGAAGCGCAGCACAGAGCCCGGGAGCAATCGCCCGTACCGTGCAGGATAACCATTACCGCGGAGCCCGCCATGAGCAATACCAGCCAACCCGATCCCTACCCTCATCCCGCCGGCGGCTGGGGTTCCGTCAAGGAGGTGGGCGCCGCGCTGCTGACCGAAGGCGTGCTGTTCAAGGGCGGCAGCCTGATGCTGCACCAGAACAAGACCGACGGCTATGCCTGCGTCGGCTGCGCCTGGGCCAAGCCGGCCAATCCGCACCCGTTCGAATTTTGCGAAAGCGGCGCCAAGGCGACAGCCTGGGAAATCACCAGCAAAAAGATCGGCGCCGACTTTTTCAGCCAGCATGCGCTGGCCGAGCTGCGCACCTGGAGCGACCATGAACTCGAAAGCGTGGGCCGGCTGACGGTGCCCATGCGCTGGGATGCGGCTACCGACCGCTACCAGGAAACCAGCTGGGAGGCGGCGTTCGAGGCCATCGGCGCGGAACTGCGCGCCATGGACCCGAAAAGCGTGGTGTTCTACAGTTCCGGTCGCGCCTCGCTGGAAACGTCGTATATGTACCAGCTGGCCGTGCGCATGTATGGCAACAACAACCTGCCCGACAGCTCGAACATGTGCCACGAAAGCACCTCGGTGGCGCTGCCCAGGACCATCGGCGTGCCGATCGGCACCGTGGTGCTGGACGACTTCGAGCAGACCGACTGCATCTTGTTCTTCGGCCAGAACGTCGGCACCAACAGCCCGCGCATGCTGCACCAGCTGCAACAGGCGCGCAAGCGCGGCATCCCGGTGATTACCTTCAATCCCCTGCGCGAAACGGGCTTGCTGCATTTTGCCAACCCGCAGTCGCCGGCCGAAATGCTGAGCCCTGCCGAAACGCAGATCACCACCCAGTACCTGCAAGTGAAAGCGGGCGGCGACAGCGCGGCGCTGATGGGACTGTGCAAGGCGCTGATCGAGGCTGACGATCTGGCGCAGACCACCGGCAGCGTGCGCGTGCTCGACGTGGCTTTCCTCGACGAGCATACCTCGGGCCTGGTGGAATTCGCCCATGCGGCGCGCGCCGCCGCGTGGACAGCCATCGAAAGCGAATCGGGCCTGGCCCGCGCCGACCTGGAGACCGCCGCCGCCACCTATGCCGGCGCGCAGCGCGTGATCGGCATTTTCGGCATGGGCCTGACGCAGCACCGCCACGGCGTGCGCAACGTGCAGATGCTGTCCAATTTGCTGCTATTGCGCGGCAATATCGGCAAGCCGGGCGCCGGCATCTGCCCGGTGCGCGGTCACTCGAACGTGCAGGGCCAGCGCACGGTGGGCATCACGGAAAAGCCGGAACTGGCGCCGCTCGACCAGCTGAAAAAACAATATGGCTTCGAGCCGCCGCGCGATAAAGGACGCAATACCGTCACCGCCTGCGAGGGCATGCTCGATGGCTCGGTGCAGGCTTTCATCAGCCTGGGCGGCAATTTCCTGCGCGCCGCGCCCGACACCGACGTGCTCGAACCGGCCTGGAACAAGCTGCGCTTGTCGGTGCAGATCGCCACCAAGCTCAATCGCAGCCACCTGGTGCCGGGGGCGGCGTCGTATCTGCTGCCCTGCCTGGGCCGCATCGAGATCGACCGCCAGGCCAGCGGCGAGCAGGCGGTGTCGGTCGAAGACAGCACCGGCTGCATGCACGGCTCGCGCGGCAAGGCCGAACCGGCCGCCGCCACCTTGCGCTCGGAGCCGGCGATTGTCGCCGCCCTGGCGCGCGCCATGCTGCCGCCGGATCGCTTTGCACTGGCGCCATGGGACGCCTGGGTGGCCGACTACGCCACCGTGCGCGAGGCGATCGCCACCACCTACCCCGACATCTTCCATGATTTCAACGCCCGCATGTGGCAGCCCGGCGGTTTTCGCCGCCCGGTGCCGGCCTCGCAGCGCGTATGGAAGACGCCGAACGGCCTGGCCAACTTCATCACGCCCGAAACCCTGCTGGAAGACCCGGACCAGGCCCAGCCCGGCGGCGACGTGCTGCGCCTGTTTACCATCCGCAGCGACAGCCAGTTCAATACCACCATCTACAATGAGGACGACCGTTTCCGCGGCATTTATGGCGGACGCCGCGTGCTGCTGGTGAACGCCGGCGACATCCGCCGCCTCGGTTTTGCGGAAGGCGTGCTGGTCGACGTGCTGGGCGTGGCGCCCGATGGCGTCACACGCCGCGTCGATGGCCTGCGCCTGGTCGCCTACGACGTACCGCCCGGCTGCATCGCCGGCTACTACCCCGAGTGCAATCCGCTGCTGCCGCTGGCCCACCATGCGGTCGGGAGCATGGTGCCGGCGGGGAAATCGATCGCCGTCAAACTGGTCAGGACGACGGCTTGACGGCGGCGATCCGCTCATTGATCCACTGATGCGTCCGTGCCTGCACCCGGCGCGCCAGCGCGATCGGAAAGCGGATAAAACCATGCGCCGCTTCCGGCAGCAGGTGCAGCTCCACCTGCGCCACTTCCTCCCAGCGCCGCGCCATCAGCACCGTATCGTCCAGCAGCGGATCACGTTCGCCGGCGACCATCAGTGCCGGCGGCATGCCGTCGAGCGCGCCGTACAGCGGCGACAAGGGTGGCAAGCGCTGCTCCTCTTCACTCAAACCAGGCGTGAGCATGCGCATCGACGTGGCCATGCTGGGGCCATGCAGCAGCAAAGTGTCGGGGCCGGCCGCGCGCACGCTGGGCGTGGCGGCCAGGTCGTACACGCCGTAATACAGCACCGCGCCCTTGACGCGCGCCAGCAGCTGCGGCCAGGCTTTCAGCCGCAGCAACGTCGCCGCCGCCAGATGGCCGCCGGCCGACTCGCCGACGATCAACACCGGCAAACCGACCCATGCGGGATCGTCCCCGCCGCCGAGCAGCCAGCGCGCGGCCGCCAGGCAGTCATCGAGCATGTCCTGCAAGGTATGCGCCGGCATCAGGCGATAGTCGACCGACACCACCGCCACGTCGCAAGCCTTCACCAAAGCGATATTGAGCGGGTCGTTCATCTGCGCATTGCCGATGACCCAGCCGCCGCCATGAAAATCGAGCACCACCGCGCGCGCCGGGCGCGCACCGGCGAGGATGCGCACCGGCACCTTCAAGCCATCGGCGTCCACAATGTGTCGCCGGGCGCGCACGCCGGCGCGCGCCAGCCTGGCGCCGTCGGCCACCTGCCCCAGGCGCAGCAGCGACTGCACCAGCATCGGTACGGCACGGTTGCGGATGCGCAGCCGTGGCGCCCAGGCCAGGCGGCGGTTGAAACGGCGCGCCTCGTCCAGGGTGGCTGCATCGAGTTCGGCGAGGCCGGGCTGATTGGTATCTGACAAAAGCATGGGCCTGCCTGCACATTGCAAAACTGCACTGTAGCAGAGCGTGCGCACGCGCACGGAACACGGCACCGTCCAGGCGCAAGCTGCAGCTTTACATGCCCAGGAAATCCCATTTTGAAAAGCCTGCCTATCGCACAACAAGACGCCCTGGCCCAGCGCCGCATCCATATCGCCGAACGCGTGGGGCGCGGCGGCGCGGCCTCGTACGCCTACGCGCTGGCGCAGATGGCGCGCGCCGCCGCCGACGCCTGGCTGTCCAGGCGCGCCTCGAGCAAGGGCGCCGCCCTGACCCTGTACGTGCTGTTTTCGCTGGCGCCGATGCTGATCCTGGTGGTGGCCCTGGCCAGCATCTTCTTTGACGAAAACGCCGTGCGCAGGGCCTTGCTGACGGAACTCGGGGGCCTGACGGGCGCCCAGGGCGGCGACGCGTTAAAGGCCATCATTGCCGGCGCCAGGCGCGCCGACGAAGGCCTGGCCGCCAGCATCATCTCGGGCGTCATCGTGCTGGTCACGGCGACCAGCGCGTTCGCGGAACTGAAGGAAAGCCTCGACGAGCTGTGGCAGATCCCGCCCTCGGAAGGCTCGGGCGTCTGGCTGTTCGTCAAGGAGCGCATCCTGTCGTTCGGCCTGTTGCTGGTGCTGGCCCTGATGCTGATGATGACCCTGGCCGTCAATGCCGGCCTGGCCGCGCTGCAAGGCAGCTGGGCCGACCCGACCGATCCGGGCAAGCTGCTGCAATATGCGCTGTCCGGCCTGTCGATGGTGATCGTCACCGTGATCTTCGCCTTGATCTACAAATACCTGCCGGCCACGCCGATCGCCTGGGGCGACGTGATCGTCGGCGCCATCCTGACGGCCATCCTGTTCATGGGCGGCAAGGTGCTGATCGGCCTGTACCTGGGCCACGGCGACTTCGGCAATGCCTACGGCGCGGCCGGCTCGATCGTCGCGCTGATCACCTGGATCTATTATTCGGCGCAGATCTTCTTCTTTGGCGCCTTGTTTACGCATGAATATGCGATGACACTGGGCAGCCGGCGCGACAGGCTCAAGCGTTACTGACCGCATAGCGCGACATATCGCTGCCGCCACCCTGCCACAGCGCCAGGAACGATTCGTACACGTGGCGGCTCAGGGAAGGCCGGCGGCGCGACTTGCGCCAGAATTCATAGCGGCCCTTGAACACATAGCCGTCGTTGAAGGTCACTTCGAAGTCGATGTCGACCTGGTCGCCGGCACCGTGCACCCACGATCCGAGCAGGCGGTCGGCTTCGCGAAAGGCGCCCAGCACGGCGCTTTGCGCATTGGCGCGGCCGATGCGGATGCGGGCCACTTCGATTTTTTCATCGTCGGATTCGTCCATGGCTGACGATGGCGATTGCAAATTCATGGTGTCTGTTCCTTTCATGGTTTATGCAGCTTGTTGCTGGTAACTGTCTTGTAAAAATCGGCTGGCCGCCACCGCCGTCAATGGCCGGCTGTAGTAATAGCCCTGGATCTGGTCGCACTGCCAGCCGCACAGCAAGCTGCGCTGCTCGTCGGTTTCCACTCCTTCGGCGATCACCGACAGGCCCAGGCTGTGGCCGAGGCCAATGGTGGCCTGCACGATGGCGCGCTGTTCGCACACGCTGGCCATATTGCGCACGAAGGACTGGTCGATCTTGAGCTTGTCGATCGGGAAGCGGGACAGGTAGGCCAGGCTGGAGTAGCCGGTGCCGAAGTCGTCGATGGCCAGGCGCAGTCCCAGGGCGCGCAGCCGCTTGAGCAAGGCGATCGCGCCTTCCGCGTCTTCCATCATCACGCCTTCCGTAATTTCCAGTTCCAGCAGTGTTGGATCGATGCCGCTTTCGGCCAGCAGCGCTTCGAGGTGCGCCAGGAAGCCGGGCGCGGCGAACTGGCGCGGCGAGATATTCACGGCGACCGGCAGCGCCATGCCCTGCCGCTGCCAGGCCTGCAGCTGGCGGCAGGCTTGTTCCAGCACCCAGGCGCCGATCGGCACGATCAGGCCGGACTCTTCGGCCAGGGCAATGAACTGGTCGGGCGGCACGAGCTGGCCGTCGCGGCGCCAGCGCAGCAGCGCCTCGAAGCCGACCAGCGCATCGTCGCCCAGCGCCTGCTGCGGCTGGTAATGCAGTTCCAGCTCGCCGCGCTCGATGGCGTGGCGCAGCGCTGATTCAGTGGCGATGCGCTGGGTGGCCTGGGCGTTGATCTCTTCGGAGTAATGCACGACGGTGTCGCCGCCGGCGCGGCGCGCCAGCTGCAGCGCCGCGTCGGCGTTGCGCAACAGCGCTTCCGGTTCGCGGCCATGCAGCGGATAGCTGACGGCGCCCAGGCTCAGGCTGGTGAAAATCTCGTGGCCCTGCCAGCTGTAAGGCACGCCCACTTCATCGCGCAGGGCCGACAGCGCCGCCTCGAATTGCGCGCTGTCGCGCGGCCACTGGTACAGGACGGCGAAATTGGCGCCGTCGAGCCGGTACACTTCGCCGCCGCTGCACTCGGCCGCCTGGCGGATGCGCCCCAACAGCCCGACGATCATCCGGTCGCCAAAACTGTGCCCGAGGCCGCCGACGATGTGGTTAAAACGGTCGATGGTGCCCAGCACCACCGCATGCGGCGTGGCCGGCAGGCCGCGCAGGCGCGCTTCGAACGCGCGGCGGTGCGCCAGGCCCGTGAGCGGATCGTGGCCGGCGTGGTGCGCCAGCTGCTGCTCGACGCGGTAGCGGGCGCGTACGTGATACAGCAGAAAGCCGCTGCTCAGCAGCGCCAGCAGGTCGAACAGATGTACCAGGCGCGTGATGCCCAGCGCATTTTTTTCGGCCGCCTCGCCGTCCGCCTCGATGGTCTGCCGCACCCCTTCGCCCGACTGCGTTTGTTCCAGCAAGGGACCGATGCTGCTGCGGATGCCGCTGCTGGCGCGCTCCATCACCACCGACAGGCCGATACTGGCGGCGATCACCAGCATCAGCAGAACATGGACACACCAGCGTGCATACGGCAGGCGCAGCAGCCGATGATGAGCTGGCAGTGACGGCACGACGGTGGCATGGTGGAAGACAGTGCGCATGAAGGTTTCCTGGAGCGTTACACTTCGTTGCAGGCCTGGCGGATGCAGCGCACCAGGTCGTTCGATTGAAACGGCTTGCCGAGAAAGCAAGAAGCGCCCGACTGCAGCACGCGCTGGCGCACGGCCGGCTCGGGAAACGCCGTGATCATGATCAACGGCGTCGCGCTGCCCTGGCGGCGCAGCTGCTCCAGCAGGTCGATGCCGCTCATGCCCGGCATTTGCAGGTCGGTGACGATGCACTGATAGTGCTCGGCAGGAGCGCCGGCCAGCAGGCTTTCGGCGGAGTCGAAGCTGCTGGTCAGGTAGCCGTAAGAGCGCAGCAGGCTGGCCAGCGCGCTGCGCACGGATTCATGGTCATCGACGATGGCGATATGGACATTGTTGGTAACGGACTCGGACACTGCAAACTCCCTGGTATCGGTGGCGTCAAGCGGCCACATGACGTATGGGAGAACTTTACAGGCTGCAGGGCAAGCGCGAAATCATACAAGGGTATAGGGGGAGATTACTTGCGGCGTGCCGTATCGATCCCCAGCGCCTCGGCCATGCGCACCAGGTCGGCAAAGGTGCGCGCCTGCATCTTGCGCATGGCGTTGCCGCGGTGGATCTTGACGGTGATTTCGCTGGTGCCCAGTTCGCCGGCGATCTGCTTGTTCATCAGGCCGCTGGCGGCCAGCGCCATGATTTCGCGCTCGCGCGGGGTCAAGCTGGCGTAGCAGTCGTGCAGGCCTTGCGCGGCCTGCGCGCGCGCGCGCCGTTCGCGGTCGGCGCCCAAGGCCAGGTTGACGGCGTCGAGCAGGTCCTGGTCGCGGAAAGGCTTGGCCAGGAAATCGAGGGCGCCCGCCTTCATCGCGCGCACCGACATGGGGATGTCGCCGTGGCCGGTCATGAAGATGATGGGCAGATGCACGCCGTCGCGGTTCAGTTCGGCCTGGAAGTCCAGCCCCGAGACGCCCTGCAGGCGCACGTCGAGCAGCAGGCAGCTGGCCACTTCGGCGCGCGGCTGGGCCAGGAACTGCGCCACCGAGGCGTAATCGGCCGCCGCCAGGCCGCTCGAACGCAGCAGGCTGGAAATGGCCGCGCGCAAGGGGCCGTCGTCGTCGACGATATGCACCAGTCCCGGCGGCGCCTGCGTCATGCTGGCGCCGTTCATGCGTCCTCCGTGTCGACGCTGGCCGCCGAAGGCAGCGACAGCGACAGGGTCGCGCCCTGCCCGGGCGTGCTGCGGGCCCAGATGCGCCCGCCGTGGGTTTCGACGATCGAGCGGCAGATCGGCAGGCCCATGCCCATGCCGTCGGCCTTGGTGCTGAAAAACGCCTCGAACAGGTGCGGCAGGTGTTCGGTGGCGATGCCGGGACCGCTGTCGGTGATATGGCACTGCACCGCTCCATCGGCGTCCTGGGCCGTGCGCAGCAGCAGCGAGCCGTTGCCGGCCTCGCAGTCCTGCATCGCCTGCATGGCGTTCATCATCAGGTTGATCAGCACTTGCTGCAGCTGCACCTTGTCGCCATACACGGGCGGCAGGCCGGGCGCCAGTTCCAGGCGCAGGCTGACGGCGTGGCTGCTCAATTCGCGCCGCACCAGCGCGGACGCTTCCTCGGCCACCGCATTGAAGTCGAGCGGCAGGTGATTCGGGTCGCTGCGCCGCGCCAGCGCGCGGATGCGCTGTATCACTTCGGTGGCGCGCCGGCTCGCTTCGAGCAGGCTGGCGATCGCCGCGCAGGCTTCGTCCAGATTCGGCTGCGGGCGGTTCAGCCAGCGCAGGCTCGCTTCGCCGTTGGTGGCGATCGCCGCCAGCGGCTGGTTCACTTCATGGGCGATCGAGGCGGCCAGTTCGCCCAGCATGGTCACGCGCGTCACGTGGGCCAGCTGTACCTGCGATTCGTGCAGCGCCTGTTCGGCCAGCACCGACGCCGTCACGTCCATCAGCGCACCGAGGTATTCGCAGTGATCGTCCTGGTCATAGGTCGGGTGGGCCAGCACGTGCACGTATTTGATGCTGCCGTCGGGCAGCTGCAGGCGGTGGCGCACATCGAGTTCGCCTTCGCAGCGCATCACCTGCTCGACCGCCGCGCGCACCAGCGGGCGGTCGTCAGGCATGGTGCGCTCGAGCAGCATCTCGACGGTCGGCGGCTGGCTGGCCGGATAGCCATAGATGCGCGCCGCCTCTTCCGACCAGTACAGGCGCGCTTCGGGCGCCGTGAAGCTGAAGCTGCCCGTGCGGCTGATGCGCTGGGTGCCGGCCAGGAAGGCTTCGCTGCGGCGCAGCGCCTGCTCGCGCGCCAGCAGGCGTTCGGTGGCGGCCTGCCCCGTCAGCGCCAGGAACGCCGTGATGCCGATCGCCGCCAGGCTGACCATCAGCCGGCCCGAGGCCGGCCCGGAAAAGATCGAGACATGGATCATGCCGTAGGCCAGCAAGGTCAGCGCCAGGCACAGCACGGTGGTCAGGATCACGCCGCGGCGGCCCCATACGCTGGCCGACAGCAGCACCACCACCACGTACATGACGGCGATGGCGACATCGAGATCGGTAAAGGCGTCGACCGCAAAAATGAGCAAGGTGACGCCAACGAGCAGGATGGAGAGTAAAGGACTGCCTCGAACACGTGTCATGCCTGACCTTTCTGAGCCATTATTTTCTTCCACGGCATTTTAATATGGCAAGAAAGATAAGTGCGCTATACGAAAGTATAGTTTTGGCCGGCCGACACATAATAAAAGTGCCTAGCGCCCTCCTCCTTCCGGCATGCGCCCGGGGAACAACAGCACCGGAATCGATTTCGAGGTCGGCGTGCCGGCGCCGTCGGCCACGCTGGCCAGCGGCACCAGCGCATTGGTTTCCGGGTAATACGCCGCCACGCAGCCGCGGGGAATGTCGTAGGCCACCAGCATGAAGCCGTCGGCGCGCCGCTCCACGCCATCGTCCCACACGCTTTTCACGTCGACCCAGTCGCCGGCCCGCATGCCCAGCATGGCGATATCGTCGGCGTGGATGAAAATCACGCGGCGCATGCCGAACACGCCCCGGTAGCGGTCATCGAGCGCATAGATGGTGGTGTTGTACTGGTCGTGGGAACGGGTGGTCATCATCACCAGCAGGCGCTCGCCGTGCTGCTGGCGCGCGCGCGAAATCGGCGTATCGCGCGGCACCGCATGCACGGCGAATTGCGCCTTGCCGCTGGCCGTATGCCAGGTGCGGTGGCGCGGCGCCACCGTCAGGTGAAAACCGCCCGGCACGGCGATGCGCTGGTTGTAATCGTGGAAATCGTCGAACACTTTTTCGATCTCGTCGCGGATCAGGGCGTAGTCGCCGCGCCAGGCCGGCCAGGGAAGACCATCGCGGCCCTGCCCCTCGCCGGCGCCCAGGGTCGCCTCGGCCATGCGCGAGACGATCGCCACTTCCGACAGCAGCTCCGGCGAAGCCGGCGCATTGCGTCCGTACGACACATGCACCATGCTCATCGAGTCTTCCACCGTCACACCCTGCGCCACGCCCTGTTGCAGGTCGATCTCGGTGCGGCCCAGGGTCGGCAGGATCAGCGCTGCGCGGCCATGCACCAGCGCGCTGCGATTGAGCTTGGTGATGATCTGCACCGTCAGGGCGCACGAACGCAGGGCGGCAAAGGTGCGCGGCGTGTCGGGCGTGGCGACGGCAAAATTGCCGCCCAGGCCGATAAATACTTTTACTTTGCCCTGCTCCATGGCGGCGATCGTCGCCACCACATCGTGGCCGTGGTGGCGCGGCGGCTCGAAGCCATACACCCGCCGCAGCCGGTCCAGGAAAGCGGCGGTGGGCTGCTCCTCGATGCCGACCGTACGGTCGCCCTGCACGTTCGAGTGGCCGCGCACCGGGCACAGGCCGGCGCCGGGCCGGCCGATATTGCCGCGCATCAGCATCAGATTGCTCAGCATCTGGATGGTGGCCACCGCGTGCTTGTGCTGGGTGATGCCCATGCCCCAGGTGGCGATCACCCGTTCGCTGCGCGCGTAAATCCCGGCCAGCTGCGCGATCTGGGCGTACGGCACGCCAGCTTCCGCCACCAGCACATCCCAAGCTTCGCCGCGCAGATCGGCGGCAAAAGCGTCGAAAAACGCCGTATGCGCAGCGATGAAGTCCAGGTCCAGCAGCCGGTGCGCCCCCTCCAGGGCGGCCGCATCGTCCATTTCCAGCAGCCGCTTGGCCACGCCCTTGAGCAATGCCAGGTCCCCGCCCAGGCGCGGCTGGATAAACAGCGTAGCGATATGGGTGCTGCCGCCGGTCAGCATTTCGCCCATCGCCTGCGGATCGGCAAAGCGCTCCAGGCCCCGTTCGCGCAGCGGATTGATCGACACGATGGTGGCGCCGCGTTTGGCGCAGGCGCGCAGTTCGCCCAGCATGCGCGGATGGTTGGTGGCGGGATTCTGGCCGAAGATCAAAATCGCGTCGGCGTGTTCGAAGTCATCCAGGGTGACCGTGCCCTTGCCCGCGCCGACCACCGGCGGCAGGCCGCGGCTGGTCGCCTCATGGCACATGTTCGAGCAATCCGGGAAGTTATTGGTGCCGTAGGCGCGCGCAAACAGCTGGTACAAAAACGCCGCCTCGTTGCTGGCGCGCCCCGAGGTATAGAACGCCGCCTGGTCCGGGTCGTCAAGCGCATGGAGTTCGCGCGCCACCAGCGCAAACGCGTCATCCCAGGAAACCGGCACATAGCGGTCGCTGGCGGGGTCGTACACCATCGGTTGCGTCAAACGGCCATGGTGTTCCAGTTCATGGTCGGACTGGCGCAGCAGCTCGGTGACAGTGTGGTCGGGCGCGGCAAAGAATGCGGCGGTGACGCGCCGGCTGGTGGCTTCGGCCGCCACCGCCTTGGCGCCGTTTTCGCAGAATTCAAAGGTCGACGCGTGCGCGCGGTCGGGCCAGGCGCAGCCGGGGCAATCAAAGCCGTCGGGCTGGTTTTGCGCCAGCAAGGCGCCGATACCGGCCGGCGGCACGCGTTCGCGCAGCATGCCTTGCGCCACATGGCGCAGCGCGCCCCAGCCGGCGGCGGCGTGGGTGTAGGGGGCGATCTTGCCGATCGGTTTGTCTTGCTTGCTCATGGCAAAGCCTCCTCGGGTGGATAAATAGATGGTAACGCAATCGACGTTCTGGCGTTCCTGAACAGCTCCTGCACCGGCACGGCGCGGCCAGCCGGCTGCGCGCGAGCAGGTGCTGCGCCAGCGCCTGGTCAAGCACGGCCAGGTCGTCGGGTTGCATCAGCGCCTGCCATTCGGCGCGGTCGAGCACCAGGCCGTCCGGCGCATGGCCGAGCATGGCGGCCGCGCGCGCGTCGAAGTTGCGCAGGTCGCTGGGCATACCCCATTCACACAGGCCCAGGTTGGCGCCATTGAGCGCCAGCTGTTCCAGCGCCAGCCGGCGGCGCTGGGCCAGCAACAGGCCCACCGCGCCGATCACGCCGGTGAGCAGCCAGGCCAGCGCGCTGGACCACCAACCGCCGCTCGCCGCCGTTTGCATCGCCTTCGAGCACGGTCAGCATGCGCCCGCTTTGCTGGTGGCGCAGGAACAGCGGATCGGGTGCGCCTTGAGATTGAACACACCCGGCGTGTTCTCGTAGGGCTGCGACAAATACAGGGTGTCGGGCGAGCGCATGCTGGCCACCTGGCGCGTGTATTGGCGGTCGTCAAGGCGCGCGTCGCGCAGGTCATCATCGGACAATACGATATGGCCGCGCCGGTCGGCCACCAGCAGCGCCCGCACGCCGGGCATGGCGCGCTTGAGTGACTGCAGCAGCACGCGCCGGCAATCCGCCGTGCAGCCGCTGCCCGGATGAAAGGCGCGCCGCGCGCTGTCGAGCGCATTGCGCACGCCTTCGAACTGGTGCTGCAGGTTTTCATCGATGATCAGGGTCTGCATGCGCATGCGTTCGATGTCGGAAGCGATCAGCAAGCGCCGCTCGCTCCAGATAAAGTATCCCACCATCAGTGCGCTCATCAGGAGCACCCCGGCCAGCACCAGCCATTCGGCGCCACGGCGGCGCGGACGCGGCAGCCGCTGCAACAGATTAATCGGCATCATTTCTTCCTCACGGTAGTGGTCGCGGCAAGGAGTTCACCTGCCGATGCCGGCCACTATAGGCAAGTTGCCGATCCAGGAAAATCACACCTAGGTATGCCACCCCATACCAAGGTTTAAGACAAACCTGGTCCTATACCCACGTATGACTAGGCAAGCGCGCGGCCATTTCGCACAATGACCTCATCGAACCCAACCTGGCGGACTCCATCATGCATACCGAATCGACCACCACCCTGACCACCATCGTGATCGCCGACGACCACCCCTTGATCCGCGCCGGCATGGCGTCCCTGCTGCAGTCGACCGGCAGCTTCGTCCTGCTGGGACAGGCGGCGGACGGCGAGCAGGCGATCGAGCTGTATCAGCGACTGCGCCCCGCCGTGCTGCTGATGGACATGAGCATGCCGGGCTGCGGCGGCGTCGAGGCGACGCGGCGCATCCGCCAGCAGCACCCGCAAGCGCGCATCATCATCCTCAGCGCCCACGAGGGCGACGAGGTGGTGCACCGCGCCATGCAGGCCGGCGCCAGCGGCTACCTGCTGAAGAACGCGCCGTTCGCCGAGTTGCTCGACTGTATCGCCTGCGTGCTGGCCGGCAGAAAATACCTGGCGCCGGGCCTGTCGGCCAAGCTGGCCGGGCGCGTGCACGGCAGCGATCTGTCGACGCGGGAACACGAGATCCTGGCGCACTTGGCGACCGGCATGAGCAACAAGCTGATCGCCAGGGTGGCCGGCATCGGCGTGGGCACGGTGAAATTCCATATCAATAACATCCTCGCCAAGCTGGACGCGGCCAGCCGCACCGAAGCCGTGATGCTGGCCAGCCGGCGCGGCATGCTGCAACTGGCCTGACAGGGGTGCCGATAGTCGTGTTCGACACGTCCGGCCGCCAGCATGGCCTTGAACTCCGATTTTTTCAACGCAACAGCTTCACGCCCGGCACGGGGGCGACACAACCCGGCCTCTCTTTCACCTACTTTGGAAAGCACATCATGAGCACCTCACCAGATATTCTGCAAGACTTCGGTTCCCTGGCCAATGTCCGCATCGGCCTGTCGGCCGAAGTGCGCGCTCAAGGCGTGCACGCGCTGAACCGCCTGCTGGCCCATACCATGGCGATCCGCGACGCCTACAAAAAAGCCCACTGGCAGACTTCGGGCGCCACCTTCCACCAGCTGCACCTGCTGTTCGACAAGCACTACGGCGAACAGGTGCTGATCATGGACGCCATCGCCGAGCGCGTGCAGACCCTGGGCGGCGTGACGTTCGCGCTGGCGCAGGACGTGGTCGACGAATCGTCGATCGCGCGCGCCCCGCGCGGCCGCGAATCGGCGCTGGCGCAGCTGTCGCGCCTGCTGGACGCACATGAAACGATTTTGCTCGAAGCGCGTCCGCTGGCGCGCGCCGCCGCCGAGATGGGCGACGACGGCAGCAACGACCTGATTGTCAGCCAGGTGGTGCGCAGCAATGAACTGCAAAGCTGGTTTATCGGCGAGCACCTGGCCGCGCAGAGCGGCAAGGCACAGTAAGCGCCAGAGGGCTGATGGCTGCGCAGGCCGCCATCAGCCTCAAGATCTTGCCTTGTGTTATCCTTTTTGTACATTAATCAGGAGAACAACATGGTCAGCATATCGTCGGCGGCAAGCACCCTGCGTCAGGTAAACGTCAGCAAAGCGGAAACCCCGGACGCCAGGCCACAGAAAACCGTGGCTGGCGCGGCGGTTGGCGCGGTTGCGGATGGCGTTTCCATCTCGACCCTGGCTGGCAGGCTGTCGGCGGCGGCCGAGCATACCAGCGAGCGCCTGAAGGGACTTGATCACAAGGCGCTGCAGGACCAATTGATTGCTGACGATAGAAAAGTCTTCTACGAACTCGACACGGCGCACAAGACGGCCGCAGCGGCGCAGCTGCCGCAGCCGGACGACAAGGCCTCGGCCAAATCGGCCACGGCGGCCAACGAGTTTGTCAACAGCAAGGGGGCCAACCCGTTTGCCGGACTGTCGCGCGAGCAGCTGTCGACCATTTCGCATGACGAAAGCGGCACATTCACCATCAATGAACGGCGCGCCGCCGCCACCCAGGCCTATCGGGAAGAATCGGCCTGGCGCCAGCAGGTGGTCAGCCAGGCCATGCAGGAATATAACAGCACCGGCAAGATGACGAAATTCTTCGGCGCCGTGCTGGAACACTTCAACGGCCTGCCACCGCTGGAGCAAGCCACCTATCCCGCAAACTACGCCAGCGACCTGCAGGAAAAGATCAAGCTGGACTTCAATTATTTCAACCACTCGGCTGGCGACGCCGGACCGACCAAGGGCTCGATCGCCGACATCACCAACAATAACAAGTTTCCCGCCAAGTTCGACCTGTTCGACATGCTGGGCGTCAAATTGAAGGACTGGACCAGCCAGACCAGTCAGATCGGATCGTAGAACAATTCGTCGACATAGCACCAGCCCCAGGTTTCGCCCGGCTCCTTCGAGCGGATGATCGGGTGCCTGGTCGCATGAAAATGCCTGGTGGCGTGCTTGTTCTTCGAATCATCGCAGCAGCCGACGTGGCCGCACACCATGCACACGCGCAGGTGCACCCATTCGTCGCCCATTTTCAGGCATTCCTCGCAGCCGTCCGAATTGGCGCCGCGCGTGTGGATATCGTGCAGATGCTGGCAAGACTGGGTCATGCTGTTCTCCTTGAAAAATTGTTCATTGCGGGGTTTCCTTCCGGCGCTGCGGTATCAGCCACAATATCGCCACGGCCAGGTAGATGGCGGCGCCGGCCGGCGCATACCACAGCGACAAGGCGATCGCCGCCAGGTACAGCGCGATCGACAATTCCTTCTTGCGGCTATGGCCCAGCGCCTGCGCCAGCGGCGAATCGGGCCCCTCGTTGGCCACCAGCGCGCGTACCAGCATGCGAAAGGCGATCGCGCACATCAGGAGCACCACGCCGTACAAGGCCATCGGCGCCGGCGTCAACGGGTAATTGCCGGCCCAGGCCGTGACCAGCGGCACCAGCGACAGCCAGAACAGCAAATGCAGATTGGTCCACAGTATGCGCCCGTTGACCTGGCGCGCCAGCTGCAGCACGTGATGGTGGTTGACCCAGTAAATGCCGACATACACAAAGCTGAGCAGATAGGCGCACAGCACCGGCGCCATCTCCAGCACCTCGGTCCAGTGCGGGCCGGCCGGCACCTTCAGCGCCAGTACCATGATGGTGATCGCAATGGCCACCACCCCATCGGTAAATGCTTCCACGCGGCTTTTGTTCATGAGCAATGCATAAATAGGGCCATGCTAGCGCGCCGCCCCATGTTTTCCGCCTGCCAGAAGACCAGTTCTGGTGATGCCGCTGGCCCAAAGACAGGGCCGAAAAGCGGCAATTGCCGCTACACTGAAGGCATCGCCACCCATGGAGCCACGCATGACCTCTCAAGACAACGACCTGGCCGAACGCGCCCGCCTGATCGCCCTGGCGCGCGCCCTGCGCGACCTGCACAAACACCTGATCCACATCGAAACGCAATACTTCGGCGCCGTCGGCAGCCCACTGGAACTGCTGCAGCTGGTCACCAACCACCCGCATTTCGCCTGGCTGCAGAAATTGTCCGGCCTGATGGCGCAGATGGACGAGCGCCTGGACGAGCCCGAACCGGTGACACCAGCCGTGGCCCTGGCCTACCGCCGCGCGCTCGAAGCGCTGATCGGCCCGTCGGAAGACGGCGACAAGGAATTCCAGGCCAAATACAACGCGCTGCTGCACGACGCGCCGGAAATCGTCATGGCGCATGGCGCGGTGCGAAAGCTGCTCAGTTCGATCGCGGCGCCAGGCAAGGTTTGAACCACCCCTGCCCTGCAGCGTCGGTCAAAGATGCAGCGCCGTGCCCGCTCCAGCACCAGCCTGCGCGGCGGGCACCCTGACGCGCAGCGCGATCAGCAGCGCCGCCAGCAGCATCAAGGCGCCAGCGGCCATGAAGACGCCGTCGATGCCGCTGACGCCGAACATCAAGCCCCCGGCGGCCGCGCCCGCCGCAATGGCCGACTGCACCGACGCCACCACCATGCCGCCGGCGCTTTCGGCCTGGTCCGGCAGAGAGCGCGCCACCCAGTTCGACCAGGCCACCGGCACGCCGCCAAACGCCAGGCCCCAGATCGCCGTCAGCAAGGCCTGCCCGGCCAGCGAGGCCGGCAGCAGCACCAGCGCCAGCGCGGCAACCCCCACCAGTGCCGGCATCAGCACCAGGGTCAGGCGCAGGCTGCGTTGCATCAGTTGCCCGGCCAGCAAGGTGCCGGCAAAATTCGCCAGGCCAAAACCCAGCAGCATCAGGGCCAGCGTGTCAGGTCCGATACCAGCGGTGGTTTCCAGGAACGGCCGGATATAGGTAAACAGGGCGAAGTGCCCGGTGTGCGCCAGCACGCAGCCCAGCATGCCCACCGCGATGCCGGGACGGCGCAGCAGCGCCATGACCGTGCCAGGCCGGGCCGTGTGGCGAGCCGGCAGCCGCGGCAAGGCCAGCCACTGGAATACCAGGGTGAGCACGCCGATCGCGCTGGCGGCAAGGAAAGCGCTGCGCCAGCCATACAGGCCGCCAAGATAGCTGCCGAGCGGCACCGCCACCACGGTTCCCACGGCGATGCCGCTGAAAATGATCGCCAGCGCGCGCGGCAGCAGCGCGGCGGGTACCAGCCGCATCGCCACCGCCGCCGCCATGCTCCAGAAACCGCCCAGCGCGACACCGAGCAACATGCGCATCAAGAGCAGCACGCCCAGGCTGGACGACACCGCCACCAGCAGGTTCGACGCGATCATCAAGGTGGAAAAAGCCAGCAGCACGGCGCGCCGGTCAAAGCGCCGCGTCAGGCGCGGCACCAGCAAGCCGGCAAACAGCGCCACCACCGCCGTCATCGTCACGGCCTGCCCGGCCATCGCTTCGGACACCCGCATGTCGGCGGCCATCGGCGTGAGCAGGCTGGCCGGCAGGTATTCCGCCGTCAGCAAGCCGAATACACCCATCGTCAGCGAAAACACCGCCATCCAGGCCGGCGCCGCCGGTGCGGTGTCGGCAGCGGCGTTACGTGGACTGGCGCCGGGTGTCACATCACAAATACTATCGCTCATTGCATGCTTCCTCATGGTTTCAACAAGAAGTCCACTGTAGACGCGCGGAATCGGATGGTCTATGATGGAAACCCTGCATTTTTTGACCGAAACCCCGAAAATGACACAAGCCGATGTGTTCGCCCTGTCTTCGGACCTGATCAGCGCCCTGCTGACCGACATGCGCCTGCGCGGCGTGCAGTACCGCCGGGTGCAGGCCGGCGCCGAGTTTGGCCTGAACTTCGAGGCCAGGCCGGGGCATGCGTATTTTTACTTCCTGGCGGTCGGCTCGGCTGTGCTGCGCACCAGCGATGGCACGCTGCATGCGCTGGCGGCAGGCAACGCCGTGCTGATGCCGCATGGCGGCGCGCATCAGCTTTTGTCACGGGCCGACACGCCGGCCATCGACATCGACAGCTATCAGGCCTCGCCGCTGGGCGACAAGGTGGACGCCGTCGACGCCTGCCCCAGCCTCGGCATGACACCGGGCACCATCCTGTTTTACGGCTGCATGGAGTTCGATCTCGGCGGCATGCAGGGCCTGGGGCCATTGATGTCCGCGGTGATGGTGACCGACGTGGCGGGGCAACGCTACCCTGGCCTGGCGGCGATTCTCGGCGCCATGAAAAGCGAAGTCTGTTCAGGAAGGGTCGGCTTTGCCGGCATCCTGGCACGCCTGGCCGAAGTGGCGGCCGCCATGATCGTGCGCGGCTGGGTCGAATGTGGTTGCGATAATGCCTCCGGCCTGGTGGCGGCGCTGCGCGACCCGCGCCTGGCGCGCGCCATCCTGGCGCTGCACCGGCAACCGGGCCGCAATTGGACGGTGGAAGAGCTGGCCCTTGAATGCCACAGCTCGCGCTCCGTGTTCGCCGAACGCTTCCAGGCAACCATCGGCACGCCGCCGCTGCGCTACGCCACCGAGCTGCGCATGCACCTGGCCAGCCAGTGGCTGGGCCAGGGCCGGCTGCCGGTCGAGACCGTGGCCCAGCGGCTTGGCTATGCCTCACAGGCCGCCTTCAGCCGCGCCTACAAACGCATCACCGGCCAGACGCCTGGCGTGAGCCGGCGCACGCAGGCGGCCAACGGCGCATGAAACAGATGCCAGGGTTGGCCTGACATTGGCAGCCTGCGGCCACGCTATGCCAGCAACTGCCTGTACAGCCTGGTGGCCATCAAGCCCGCAGCGCTATGGTGGTTGGCCGGCGACATCAGCGGTATCAATATATCCATCGCCGAACCCTTGCTGCCCTGCTGGGCCACCTTGTGTTCCAGTTCGCGCAGGTCGGCGTCGAAGGTCGGCTCTTGCGTTTGCTGCAAACCCATATGGCGGCGGAACACGCCGCGCGTGCCATGCGTCGTGCGCGGCTGGCCTTCGGACAGGTTATCGATGGCGCGCATGGCGGCGCGGTGCGACATGATGCGCGGCGCGGCGATGCCGGTATCGTCCAGTGGTGACTCGATCCAGTCGCGCAGCACCTGCTGCTCGTAGGGGCTGAAGACGCCGAACATTTCCGCCCGTTCGCTCTGGATCAAACGCCAGAAGCGGCTGTCCTCGACCGGTGCGCCGCGCTGTATCCAGCCGGTGCTGGTCAGTTTTTCCAGCAGGGCCGGCACCTGGGCTTTGTCGCCGAGCCAGTCGTTGATGCTTTTGCCGCCGATGCGGCAGTAGTCCGAATGCATGTTCTTGCCGGCCACGCTTTTCTCGCACAGGATGCGCACCAGCTCCTGCTGCAGGTCGAAGCCGGCGATGATGTCCATGGTGCCGGCGCCCAGGTCATTGAGGCGAAAGCCATTGCGCACGCGGCGGTAGAAAGCCGCGCTATCGCCGAAGCGTGGCATCAATTGCAGTACCGCATCGGTGGCCTTGCGCGCATGGCCGGTCGAGCCATTGTCGACCGTCACATGCAAGGTAAAGTAATACGGGTCGATGCCCAGCTCATTGAGCTCGTACGCGGTGATCAGCAGATGCAGCGGCAACTGCTCGTAGCCCAGGTTGAAGCCTATGATTTCAGGCAAAAAATTGCCATTGTCGTGCGCCAGGCTCAGCTGGATGGCGCCCTGCACGAAATAGGCGTCGTCCAGCTCCTCCCAGTCGTCGCAGCCATGGCTGGCGAGCAACTTCTGATACAGCACCACATGGTTTTTTTCTTCCACGCCATCGCCCAGCTCTTCCAGGTAGATCTGGATCAGCGCGCGGAAACGCTGGTGCTGCCATTGCTGCAAGGCGCTGTACAGCCAGGAGCCGTCGACCAGCTTGGTCGGCGCGGCGGCGCGCAGGAAATACAGGGCGTGCGCCTTGCTCATGAAAAAGCGTCGCGGCGCGCCATTCTTTCGTTCGGCCAGGTAGGCCTGGTATTGCACGCCGACCTGCTCGGCACTGCTGCGCGACCAGTTCAACAGGTCTTCCGGGCGTTCGGGCAGCACGTTCGGCAAAGCCTCGGCGGCCTGCAGTTGCTGCTGCAGATAGTTGCGCGCCGTGGCGCGCGCCATGGCCGCATTGGCTGGCGCGCCCAGGGTGTCGTAGATGTCGTGTGCATTGGGCAGGCGCAGCTCCTGTGCGCGTGAGGCGGCCTGAGGTGCTGTCGAAAGTAAGCTGTGCATGAACGTACCTTGAAAAAGATGGGGCCTGGCGGGATTGAGTTGTCCGGTGGCCGGTATGCATGCATTATCAGGATGAAAGGTTTCCACGCACATCAGTACGCTTCGCGCCTGGGCGTGGGACAAAACTTACAGTACTCTGTTATCTGCCGAACGCGCCTCATCAGCACGAAGTGCGACAATCACGGCAGCATCTGCCATCTGGTCAACCATTCAAGTTCGGGAGAAAAACATGAAAATCTTGTTCACAGCCGCCTTGCTGCTCGGCGCGCAACTGGCGCACGCACAAACCGTGGAATTATCGATCGTCGGTCCCAACGGCGTGGAACAAACGGCCGGCACGATCAGCATTGCGCAGACCAAATACGGCGCCCTGCTGACGCCCGACCTGAAGGGATTGCCCGCCGGCACGCACGGTTTTCATCTGCATGAAAAACCATCCTGCGACGCCAGCGTGACGGACGGCAAGCCGACCCCGGCCGGCGCCGCCGGCGGCCACTGGGACCCGGCCAGGACCGCCGTACACAAGGGGCCGTATGACGATTCCGGCCACCAGGGCGACCTGCCCGCCATTTACGTGGCCGCCGATGGCACGGCCACCTACCCGGTGCTGGCGCCGCGCCTGAAAGCCGCCGACTTCAAGGGCCACGCGCTGATGGTGCATGTGGGCGGCGACAATCACAGCGACCACCCTGAAAAACTCGGTGGCGGCGGCGCGCGCATGGCCTGCGGCGTGGTCAAATAAGCGACAAGCAGCGGCACGGCGGCCGCGCCGTGCCCATACGCCTTGTCCATAGTAAACTGCGCGCACCAAACCTTGCCGAAAGAAAACATGAACGCCGACACACCAACCAAACCCGCAATGGATGCGGAAACGCTGGAATTCATCCGCGGCCTGTTCGCTCTCGTGCGCGAAGGCGATACGGAGCAACTGGGCGCGCTGGTCGCCAAGGGCGTGCCGGTCAACTTCCGCAATGAAAAAGGCGACAGCCTGATCATGCTGGCTACCTACCATGGCCACCTGGAAACGTCGCGCCTGCTGCTCGAAGCGGGCGCCGACGCCAACGTGCCCAACGACCAGGGCCAGACGCCGCTGGCCGGCGTGGCCTACAAGGGCTACCTGGAGATCGCCGAGTTGCTGCTGCGGCATGGCGCCAGTGTCGAAGGCGGCAGCCCCGACGGCAAGACGCCGCTGATGATGGCGGCCATGTTCAACCGCCTGGCCATTCTTGAGTTGCTGCTGAAGCATGGCGCCCGCATCGACGCCGTCGACAGCCGCGGCATGACGGCCGTCTCGCTGGCCAAGACCATGAACGCGGCCGATACCCTGGCCCACCTGACGGCACTGGGCCAGACGGCATAGCCAGTGTGGCAAGAGTGCGTCAGTTTGACGGCGCCGGCCGCTGACTGCCGGCGCCGGCTAACCAAAGTACGCTCCAAGCAGACCGATTCGTTACACTCGGTAGCATGAGCACACCCTCTCCCGCCATCGCGCATCCGCTGGCCACCGCGCTGGCCCTGTCACTGGGCGCCGCCGTGGCGCTGGGCCTGTCGCGCTTTTCCTATGGCCTGCTGCTGCCGCCCATGCGCGACGACCTGGGCTGGTCCTACCTGCTGGCCGGCGCCATGAACACCTGCAATGCGCTCGGCTATTTCCTTGGCGCCCTGGCCACGCCCGCCCTGCTGCGCCGCATGGGCACCTGGCGCCTGCTGATCGCCGGCAGCGTGCTGGCCAGCATCTTCATGCTGCTGTCCGGTTTTGTCAGCGACACCACCGCCCTGTTCCTGCAGCGCGTGTGCGCCGGCGCGGCCAGCGCCTTTGTGTTTGTCGCCGGCGGCGTGTTGGCCGCCCGGCTTGGCTCGCTGCAAGGCGAACGGGCCGGTTTTATCATCGGCCTGTACTACGGCGGCACGGGTTTTGGTATCGCCCTGTCGGCCCTGCTGGTGCCGGCCGCGCTATCGTCGGCCCAGCAACACGGCACGCCGCACGGCTGGCAATTGGCCTGGCTGGCGCTGGGCGCCGCCTGCCTGCTGGCCACCGCCCTGATGGCCCTGCCGGCAAAAAGCATCGGCGAGGCGCGCTTGATGCAGGGCCAGGCGCAGCGCTTTGCCAGCAAGGACTTTGCCTGTGGCCTGGCCGCCTACTTCATGTTCGGCGCCGGCTATATCGGCTACATGACCTTCGTCGTCGCCCTGCTCAGGCAGCAAGGCATGTCGCCGCACCTGATCACCGCGTTTTATACCTTGCTGGGCCTGGCCGTGGTGGCCTCCTCGCGCATCTGGGCCCGCATGCTGGACCGCAACAAGGGCGGCCAGTCGCTGGCCATCCTCAATGCCCTGCTGGGCGTGGCCACCCTGATACCGGCGCTGACCAGCGCCGCGCCGCTCATCTTCCTGTCCGGCCTGGTATTCGGCGCCGTGTTCCTGTCGGTAGTGGCCTCCACCACCGCGCTGGTACGGCACAACCTGCCGCCCGAATCGTGGCCAGCCGGCATCAGCGCTTTTACCGCCGTGTTCGCCTTCGGCCAGATCGCCGGCCCGGTGCTGGTCGGCTGGATCGCCGATGGCCCGGCGGGACTGGAGCGTGGCCTGGTCGCTTCAAGCGTGCTGCTGTTTGTTGGCGCGGCGCTGGCGATGGGGCAGAAGGCGCTGGTGGCCGACCGATGAAATCGCGACGACGAAAGCAAGTCCATGGTGATGGACGCGGGCGGCGCGGCGGCAGTGCAGGCGAGCAAGTTACCGTTCAAGCAGCAGTCCGCGCAACAGCAACTCCAGCGCGACAAGTCCCTTGATCAATCGCTCCGGGCCTTCGTCACCGTCCGCGATCCAGAACGCCGCTTCTGCGAGGCTGCCGTAAATCAGCGACGCCAGCGCCTGTGGGCTGGCGTCGGCCACGATGCCTTGATGAATCAGATCCTGGATCATCGCCTGCATCGATGCGACGCAATGGCGCTGCGAGTCCGGTGTGGCGCCCCCCAGGACCGCCCTGGCATCGCGTAAAACGATGCGCTGAATTTCCGGCTCCAGGGCCATTTCCAGATAGGCACGGCAGCGGCTGCGAAAGCCTTCCCACGGATCTTCGGCGCGGTCTGAGATGGTTTGCAGGCGGTCGTCCATTTCCGCATCGATCTGTTCTACCACCGCGATCAGCAAGCCCCTCTTGTCACCGAAGTGGTGATACAGCGCACCACGCGTCAATCCTGCCTGCGCGGTGAGCTCATCCATTGATGTGTCGGCATAACCGCGCTCGCTGAACACTTTGCGGGCAGTTGCCAGCAACGATGCACGGGTTTCTTCCATTTCGGCACGGGTGCGGCGAACCATTGCTTTCTCCTTACATACACAACGTATGATTGTTTACATTCATCGCGTATGAATATACAATTTATTCATACGCACTGTATGTATTATCGCGGCGGCGTATCTCAATTGCAAGTGCAGCATGCCAGAGACGGCATGACAGAAGTTGCCTGCCGTGTACTGCTTCAGAGGTTTTGGCTGGCCAAGCCGCAGTGATTTTTCAACGGTCAGGCGACGCCGCCTATCTGCTTATCCCATCAAGGACCTGCACCATGAATACACATCCCTACGCCACATCCCCTCCCCCTTTCCGCCATCCGTGGCTGGCGGTTATCGCTGTCGCCATGGCCACCTTCTCGGTCGTGACGACGGAAATGCTGCCTGTCGGCCTGTTGACACCGATTGCCGGCACGCTGGATACCTCGACCGGAACCGCCGGCCTGATGATCTCGCTGCCCGCCCTGCTGGCGGCGTTGTTCGCACCCTTCGTGGTGATCGCGTCGGGCAGCATGGACCGGCGCAAGATCCTGTGTGGTTTGCTGGGGTTGCTGATGATGGCCAACCTGGCCTCGGCATTGGCGCAGAACATGGTGTGGATGCTGGCGGCACGTGTGCTCGTCGGTTTTTGCATGGGCGGCATCTGGGCCATTGCCGGCGGCCTGGCCTCCCGTCTGGTTCCTGCCGCCTCGATCGGCCTGGCCACATCGATGATTTTCGGTGGCGTGGCGGCCGCTTCCGTGCTGGGCGTGCCGCTGGGCGCACAGATCGGCGACCTTGCAGGATGGCGCTGGGCCTTCGGCGTCATGGCACTGTTCAGCGGCCTGGTGCTGGCGCTGCATCTGGCCGTCGTGCCGGCCGTGCCCGCCGCAGGTTCGGTGAGCTGGCGCCAATTTGGCACACAACTGGGCAACCGGCAATTGCAGGCGGGGCTGCTTCTGACCTTGTTGCTGGTGATGAGCCATTTCATGGGGTTTACCTTCGTGCGCCCGCTGTTGCTGTCAGTGTCGGGATTCGAGGCGCAATGGCTGGGCGCATTGCTGTTTCTGTATGGCGTCGCGGGCATCGCTGGCAACTTCCTGGCGGGTGTCGTCGCGGTGCGGCGCACGGCGCCAACCATCATCGCCATTTCGGCTGGCCTGCTGCTCACGCCGCTGCTGTTCCTGGCGATCGGCGACTCCGGCACCGGCGGCGGTATAGCGTTGCTGGCCTGGGGACTGGCCTACGGTGGCGTCTCGGTGGGCCTGATGACATTGATGATGAAGGCGGCGCCACAGGCCGTGGAGATCGTCGCCGCGCTGTATGTGGGTGTTTTCAATGTAGGCATCGCGCTCGGGGCATGGGCCGGTGGCCAGACCGTGGACAGACTGGGCTTGTCCGCCAATCTCTGGCTCGCCGCAGGATGCGCCGCTGCTGCCTTGCTGCTGTCATTGTGTATCGGCTTTGCTGAAAACAACAGGAAAGCCGCCGGCAGGCAGCCTCGATCTGCAACGCTCTGATCAAAAAAAACCCCGGCAAGCCGTTGCCAGCTTGCCGGGGTCGCTTCATTCACTCAGCCTTACGCCGGCACTTGCACCGTATCGGCCACCGAACGGAACTCTTCGATCTTGTCGAAGTTCATGTAGCGGTAGATCTCGGCGGCATTGTCGGCGATCACGCCGATATGCGACATGTATTCCGCGCGGGTCGGAATGCGGCCCAGCAGCGAACACACGGCGGCCAGTTCGGCCGAGCCCAGGTAGACATTGGTCTCGATGCCGAGGCGGTTCGGGAAGTTGCGGGTCGAGGTCGACATCACGGTGGCGCCCTTGCGGATCTGCGCCTGGTTGCCCATGCACAGCGAACAGCCCGGCATTTCCATGCGCGCGCCGGTGCGGCCCAGGCTGCCGTAATGGCCCTCGGACGTCAGCACCTGCTGGTCCATCTTGGTCGGCGGCGCGATCCACAGGCGCACCGGAATGTCGGTCTTGTTTTCCAACACCTTCGAGGCGGCGCGGAAGTGGCCGATATTGGTCATGCACGAACCGACAAACACGTCGTCGATCTTGGCGCCAGCCACTTCGGCCAGGGTTTTCACGTCGTCCGGGTCGTTCGGGCAGGCCACGATAGGCTCGTGGATGTCGGCCAGGTCGATCTCGATCACGGCGGCGTATTCGGCATCGGCGTCCGGCGCCAGCAGCTCCGGGTTGGCCAGCCAGGCTTCCATGGCGCGGATGCGGCGCTCCAGGGTACGCTGGTCGAGGTAGCCGTTGGCGATCATCCACTTCATCAGGGTGATGTTCGAGGTCATGTACTCGATGATCGGCGCTTTATCCAGATGCACGGTGCAGCCGGCGGCCGAGCGTTCGGCCGAGGCGTCGGACAATTCAAATGCTTGCTCGACCTTCAGGTCCGGCAGGCCTTCGATTTCCAGGATGCGGCCCGAGAAGATGTTCTTCTTGCCCTTTTTGTCGACCGTCAGCATGCCCTGGCGAATCGCGTACAGCGGAATCGCGTTGACCAGGTCGCGCAGGGTCACGCCAGGCTGCATGGTGCCCTTGAAGCGCACCAGCACCGATTCCGGCATATCGAGCGGCATCACGCCGGTGGCGGCGGCAAACGCCACCAGGCCGGAACCGGCCGGGAACGAAATGCCGATCGGGAAACGGGTGTGCGAGTCGCCGCCGGTGCCGACGGTGTCCGGCATCAAGAGGCGATTCAGCCATGAGTGGATCACGCCGTCGCCCGGACGCAGGGCGACGCCGCCACGGTTTTCAATAAAGGTCGGCAGTTCGCGGTGCATCTTGACGTCCACCACTTTCGGGTAGGCGGCGGTGTGGCAGAACGACTGCATCACCAGGTCGGCCGAGAAGCCCAGGCAGGCCAGGTCTTTCAGCTCGTCGCGGGTCATCGGGCCGGTCGTGTCCTGCGAGCCGACGGTGGTCATCTTCGGTTCGCAGTAGGTGCCCGGACGAATGCCGGTGCCTTCCGGCAGGCCGCAGGCGCGGCCGACCATTTTTTGCGCCAGCGAGTAGCCACGGCCGCTGTCGGCCGGGTTTTGCGGCAGGCGGAACAGCGACGACGGGCCCAGGCCCAGCGATTCGCGCGCCTTGGCGGTCAGGCCACGGCCGATGATCAGGGGAATGCGGCCACCGGCGCGCACTTCGTCAAACAGCACGTCGGACTTGACCGTGAATTCGGCGATGACCTGGCCGTTTTTCAGCGCCTTGCCTTCATAGGGACGCAGTTCGACCACGTCGCCCATGTCCATTTGCGTGACATCGAGTTCGATCGGCAGTGCGCCGGCGTCTTCCATGGTGTTGTAGAAGATCGGGGCAATCTTGGTGCCCAGGCAGACGCCGCCGAAGCGCTTGTTCGGAATGAACGGAATATCTTCGCCGGTAAACCACAGCACCGAGTTGGTGGCCGATTTGCGCGAGGAACCGGTGCCGACCACGTCGCCCACGTAGGCCACCAGGTGGCCCTTGGCTTTCAGCGCTTCGAGCTGCGTCAGGGGGCCGATCTTGCCCGGCTCTTCCGGGTTGATGCCCGGACGCGGGTTTTTCAGCATGGCCAGCGCGTGCAGCGGAATGTCCGGGCGCGTGGTGGCGTCCGGCGCCGGCGACAGGTCATCGGTATTGGTTTCGCCGGTGACCTTGAACACGGTAATGGTCAGGCTTTCAGGTACTTCCGGACGCGAGGTGAACCACTCGGCGTCGGCCCACGACTGCACCACTTCGGTGGCGCGCGCGCTGCCCTTGTCGGCCAGTTCCTTGACGTCGTGGAAGTAGTCGAACATCAGCAGGGTTTTCTTCAGGCCTTCGGCCGCCACCGCGCCAACCACCGGGTCGTCGAGCAGGTCGATCATCGGCTTGATATTGAAGCCGCCCAGCATGGTGCCCAGCAGCCGGGTCGCCAGCTCGCGCGACACCAGTGGCGATGTTTCCGTGCCCTTGGCAACGCTGGCCAGGAAGGCGCATTTGACCTTGGCCGCATCATCGACGCCGGCCGGCACGCGGTGGGTGATCAGGTCGACCAGGAATGCCTCTTCGCCGGCTGGCGGGTTCAACAGCAGTTCGATCAGGTCCGTGGTCTGGGCCGCCGACAGCGGCAGCGGAGGAATACCAAGGGCGGCGCGTTCGGCGACGTGATTGCGATAAGCAGCTAGCATGAAATACTCTCGATCAAGGTGGTTTGCAGAAGCGGCGGCCGCCTGGCCGCCTGTCTCGAACTGCATTATACCTCAAGCAGTCTTATATAAGACATATAATAGGAGAGCAAAACTTGTTGATGGCGATCGCGCCACACTTTTTCTATCGAGCAATACCCCTTAGCCGGTCACTGCGCTACCGCGCCGCGCCCGCGTCGCCAGCCAGCACAAGACAGCCCCGCCGCACACCATGGCCGCGCCCTGCCAGAACGCGTTTGACAAGGGCGCGCGCAGCAACATGGTCGACAATGCCGCCGACAGCACCGGCGTGAAATACGAGGCGCCGGCCAGGATGGTGACGTTGCCGTGCAAAATGCCGACGTTCCAGGCGCCGTAGCCCAGGCCCATGGCGGCGGCGGCCAGCAGCAGGTAGACGACGGCCCCGGTGGTCAATACCATCGGGCCGCCGCCGCCCAGCAGGTATTTGATCCACAGGCTGACCGATACCAACATGAAAAACAGGGTCACGCCGTTCTTGCCGCCGGCGATGCGCGCCGTCACGGTGCAATAGGCGGCCCAGATCAGCGCGCCGGCAAACGCCAGGCCGTAACTCAATGGATTGTCGCGCACATTGACCAGCATGCCGGCCGCGTCAAACCCGTGCTCGCCGCCCAGCACCAGGCAGATGCCGGCGACCGACAGCACAAAGCCGGGCAGTATCAGAAAATTGGCCTTTTGCCGGTTGAAGACGATGGCCGCGACGATGGTAAAGCTGGGCCAAAGATAATTGACCATGCCCACTTCGATGGCCTGCCGGTCGGTGTGGGCGTAGCCGATCGACAGCGCCAGGCACAGCTCATAGCTGACAAACAGCAGGCTGCCCCAGACCAGGTAGCGGCGAGGAAAGTCGGCCAGCCTGACCCAGCCGGCCGACAGCAGCAGCAACACCGAGGCCATGCTGTAGACCATGGCGGCACCGCCGGTCGGGCCCAGGTGCGTGCTGACGCTGCGGATCAGGCCGACCAGCGAGCTCCATAGCACAATGGCGACCAGCCCCATGGCGGTCGCCCTGGTCGCCTTGTTGGCGTGGTGCATGCGGCGGTCCAATCAGCGCTTGGCCGCGCCGGCTTTTTCCGGCGTGACGAACGCCAGCCCTTCCTCGAACGAGCGCAGCACGATATCGACCGACTGCTCGACCGCGGCCTGGTGCGGCAGCGCCACGATATTGCTGTGGCGAATGGTGACCAGGGTGGCGTCGGGCAGGTGGCTGCGCATGTCGGCCACCAGCACGCGCCACTGCTCGAGGTCCGCCGGCTCCGGATACATGATGAAAGCGGTGCCGATCAGGCCGCCCTTGTCGGCCACCGGTTCCGGCCGTGGCCGGTCGAGCACGGTGCTGCGCACGTCGTCGCATACTTCGCGCAGCGCCAGCACCAGCAGTTCGGTCAGGAACTCGTCGCGTTCGTTGGCAAAGCCGGCACACAGGATCACCGAATGCAGGGGCACGTCCAGCGAACCCTGGAAAGTGCCCAGGCGCGCCTCGCGCGCATGGCGCAGGTGGGCGCCGATATTGGCGTCGGCCAGCGACATCTTGCGCCGGCGCCACATGCCGTAGCGGCTGTCGCCCGAGTAGCGCGCCAGCGTGTCGGCCAGGGCGATGACGGTGCTGCGGATGCGATCCTGCTGGGCCTGGTCGATCAGGCCCAGCGCGCGGTCATCGACCGCCAGGTCGAGGCCCGGCAGCAGCACATGGTCGCAATAGCGGGCGAAACTGCTGCGGCGCAGATAGGCCTGGGCGTGCTCGATGACGGCGGTGGAACTGCCGGCCAGCACGCGATGGTAAAAACGCTCCGCTTCGCTCACGCCGGGCGTGTCGGCAAACAGGACGGTGATCGCTTCGAGCGCGCGGATATGGCGCCCGGCCACCACCAGGCACAAGGTCAGCGGCGTGGAAATAAGCAGGCCGGCCGGGCCCCACAGGGTGCCCCAGAACAGCGCCGAGACGATCACGGCCAGTGGCGACAGGCCGGAACTGTGACCGTACACTTTCGGTTCGATGATATTGGCGACGATGATTTCCAGCACGGCAAACATCGCCATGCACCACAAAGCCAGGGTCCAGCCCGGATCGATGGCGGCGACGAACAGGGTAATGGCCAGGCCGGCCACCAGCGCGCCCACGTAGGGCACGAAGCGCAGCAGGCCGCTGAGCGAACCCCACAGCAGGGCATGCGGCACATGCAGCAGCCACAGTCCCAGCGAGACGGTCAGCGCGAAAATGATATTGACGATGAACTGCGAAAAGAAAAACCGCGACACGCCCTCGGCCGCATGCACCAGGGTGCGCATGGTGCGGCTGACATCGCCCTGCCCGGCCAGGCGTACCACGCGTTCGCGCAGCGACTCGTGCTCAAGCAAAATAAACACCAGCAGCACAAACACCAGCCCGGCTTCGCCGACTGGCCCCGAGATCACGGAGATAAAGCGCGCCACCGTATCGCGCGCGGCCGGCGCCGGCGTGCGGATTTCCACCGGTATCGCTTGCGTCGCATTGCGCGGCAGGCCGGCGCTGGCCGTATGGCTGCTGCCTTTGGATAGCGGCGAGACGGCGTTCAATTCGGCCGCCAGGCGCGCGAACGGGCGTTCGGTCAGCTCCTGGATGCGCTCGATCTTGCCGTGGATGGCGGCGCGGTAATGCGGCAAGTCCTTGGTCACGGACACCAGTTGCAGCGCCAGCACGGCGCCGACGGCCGCAATCGAGGCGCCCACCAGCAGCAGCGACACCACGGTCGACGTGAAAAAGCCCAGGCCCCAGCGGTTGAAGACGCGGATCAGCGGCGCAATCACCAGGCTCAGTATCAGCGCCAGCACCAGCGGTTCGAGCACCGGGCGGCCAAAATACAGCAGGCCCAGCGCGCAGGTGATCGTAACGGCGGAGCTCATCGCGGGCCGTGACAGCACGGAGTTTTTCAATGCCATGTTCTATATTCCATCTAGGGTCTGGGGGCAATCATGCAGGCGGCTGGCCCGGGTGCCGGTGGGCAAACCGCCGCCGCACGAATGGTAGCAGGCCTGTCGCCTGCGGTGTGAACGAACATCGCCCTTCAGGCCAGGCCCTGGCGGCGTTGCGCCATGCCCGACACGCGGGCAACATCGAGCAGATCGTCAAGCTGCCTGCCGTTGGGGCAGGCAACGCAGGCCATCTGCGGAATCGAGTTGGCCAGCAGGCGCAGGCGATCCTCGCTTTCGCGCAACGCTTGCGTGGCGCGCACGGCGTCGCTGACATCATTTCGCTGGATAAAGGCGCCAGACACGGTGCCGTGGCTGCTGCGGATGGGCTGATACACGAAATCGTATCATGTCGCGCTGGCCGATCAGGTTCATGAAAGCATCGTTGGCCACTTCAAAGACGTGGCCGGGTTCGCGCACCACCGCCGTGCAGCCAGGGGCCTGGCGGAACAACCCGCGCATGCGATCGATTTCCTGCGCGCGGTGTCGCTCGGCCAATACCTCGCTGGCGGTATCGACGCAGACACAATGCATGCCAGCGATCGATCCCTGCTCGTCGTGCACGGGGGAGCAGGCAATAGCCATGGTAAATATCGAGTTCAGCGCAAGATTGACGGTGGCACGCCGCTGGCCTGGCCAGCGGCGTGCCGAGGCGCGTATCGCTCCAGGCCTTCAGCGCGGTCAGCTGTGCGACCTCGCCTGCTCCGCCAAGGAGTGACAGGACATTATTCCCGGTATTCAGGAATAGATCCTTGTCCGGTTGCGTCCCTGGTGCTTGGCCTCGTACATCGCCTGGTCGGCCCGCTTGATCAATGCTTCGAAGCCGGACATGTCCTCTTCCATGACCGCCACGCCAAGGCTGATGGTACAGGCGATGGCATGCTGTTCGTAGATGACCGGCACCTGCTCCACTTCGGTGCGCAGGCGCTCGGCAACGGCGAAGGCATCGGCCAGGCCGACCGACGGCAGGATGATGGCGAATTCCTCGCCGCCAATGCGCGCCAGCACGTCGACCTGGCGGCAGACAGCTTTCATCGTTGCCGCCAGCTGGCACAGCACCGCATCGCCGGCCGGGTGGCCATAGCGGTCGTTGATCGCCTTGAAGTGATCCGCATCGAGCATGATCAGCGCCACCGGCCGCAAGGCCTTCTTGCGCCGCATCAGCTCCAGCTCGGCGGCCTCGAAGAAGGCGCGCCGGTTCGACAGCCCCGTCAGATGGTCGCAATACGCCGCCTTGCGCAAGCTGTCACTGGCGTCGCGATTGTCCGAGATATCGCGAATGATCAGGCAATAGGCGGCTTCCTCGTCCGGGCGGCCAGGCAGCGGCGAGATCATGGAACTGCCCCAGAACTGGCTGCCATCGGCCCGCAGGTGCACGCCCTCATCGAGGCTCCAGCCGTTCTCGTCGGTCTCGCGCAGGCGGTCCAGCAGCTGTGCCGGCGCGGTCGCGCCGGCCGGATAGAACAGCGCATACGGCTGCCCCTTGATATCGTGTCCATAGCCGGTGACACGGCCGATGCTGTCGTTCCAGGACTCGATGCGGCCGCGCCGGTCGATGCTGACCAGGGCGTAGTTGGTGATATTGGTCATGATCGCATTCAGCCAGGCATCCGCATTGCGCAGCTGCCGCTCGCGCCGGTCCTGCGCGGTGATATCGTTGAGCACGGCCATCAGGCGGCAGGCGTCGAGCTTCAGCATGCTCAGCGACAGCACTTGCGGTCCTCTGGCGGTACCATCGGCATGCAAATAGAGCCGTACAGCATCGCAGATTTGCCCGTGCGGGGCATGAAAGTTGCGACAAAGCAATTTCAGATCGGGCGCCACCAACGCCAGCACATCGAACAAATTGCTTGGCCCGCCATCCTGACTCAACGGCATGAGCAACTCGGCCGCCAGCGGATTGAGCATGGATATGGCGCCATCGGCACCCAGTTGCACCAGACCGGCGGGCGCCATGTACAGGAACTGCAGCAGTGCCTCGTACTCGCGGACATCGGTGCCGTGCATGGCGCCGGCATGCGCAATGCCGGGCGCGCCCGGTACCTCGTTAACGTCGATTGTGGCCAGCCGTGGCTGCGCCTGGCCCGCTTCTGCGTGCAAATTCATGGATAAAGTTTCCTGCGCTGACGCTATTTACGCTGCACGTCGTGTTAACCAAGCTGTCCGGACGGAGTCGGCCTCACCGGGCAGCGCCCGCTTCAATGGAAGCCTTCAAACGTCACCTTCAGCATGTGGCGCACGATATCGTCGCTCGCCATCTTGCTGTATTTCTGCAGGTATTCGACCGCCGGATCGCAGGTGCGCGCATAGTAGCTGTACAAGATGACGTCGGTCGGCAGGTCGCGGCTCAGCAGTCCGTCCTGCTGCGCCTGCTTCACCAGGGCCTCCAGTTGCCGGTTCAGTTTCATGATGCGCAGCATGTACTTCACATTGCGGATCAACATCTCGCGCACGTGCGGGCTGGTCGACGGCAGGAATGGCAGGCCGCCTTCGAGACGCACCCGCAATGCCCATTCCAGCAGGGACGACAGTTTCTGCATGGGGCCGTGCGACGGGTCAAGCGCCGCCACGTAATCAAGCGCGCCATCGAGCAGGCGTATCAGCGCCTCGCCCACCAGCTCCTCCTTGGACTTGAAGTGCTTGTACAGGCTGGGCTTGGAAATGCCGACGGCGCCGGCCACATCGTCCATGGTCATCAGGTCGTAGCCCTTCTGGCTGAGCACGGCCGTGGCCGCATCCAGAATGGCGCTTTCGCGCAATTTGAAGGCCTGGTTCTTGAAGCTTAGTCTGGGAAGAATACTCATCGGTAAATTTCCGCTACCAATTAGTAGCTTTTGTTGTTGGTCAGTAGTAATATTATCACGGCGGTAGAACTCCAGCCATGATAACAAAGAAAACTACATGACTTCCACACGCAAACGTATCGCCATCATCGGCTCCGGCATTTCCGGCCTGGCCAGCGCCTATTTCCTGCGCCACCAGCATGACGTGGTGCTGTTCGAGGCGAACGACTACCTGGGCGGCCACACCCATACCGTCGATGTCACGCTCGAAGGGCGCACGCACGGCGTCGACACCGGCTTCCTGGTCTATAACGATCATACCTATCCGAACCTGGTGGCGCTGTTCGCCGAACTGGGCGTGGCCAGCATCGCCAGCGACATGTCGTTTGGCGTGTCGATGGACGGCGGCGCACTGGAATGGGCGGGTACCAGCATCGATACCGTGTTTGCCCAGCGCGCCAACGCGCTGTCGCCATCGTTCCTGGGCATGCTGCGCGACATCGTGCATTTCAACGGCCATGCGCAGCGTTTCCTCGAACTGGCCGGCGCGACCGGACTGACGCTGGGCCAGCTGCTGCGGCGCGAGCGCTACGGAGCGCGCTTTCGCGACGCCTATCTGCTGCCGATGGCCGCCGCAATCTGGTCCAGTTCGCCGAACGACATCCTGCGCTTTCCGGCCGCCACCTTTTTGCGTTTTTGCCTCAATCACCGCCTGCTGCAAGTGAACAACCGGCCGCAGTGGCGCACGGTGGCGGGCGGCGCGCGCCAGTATGTCGAGAAAATCGCCGCCACCCTGCCCGACCGCCGGCTGCGCACCGCCGTGCATTCGGTGCGGCGCGAGGGCGGCGCGGTGCTCGTCAGCAGTTCCATGGGTACGGAAACCTTTGACGCCGTGGTGCTGGCCACGCACGCGCCCACCACGCTGGCCATGCTGGCCGACGCCAGCGAAACCGAACGCGCCATCCTGGGCGGCGTGCGCTACCAGCCCAATACCGCCTGGCTGCATACGGACACGCAGCTGATGCCGCGCAGGCGCAAGGTCTGGTCCGCGTGGAATTACCTGGCGGGCGCCGCCTCGGCCGGCCAGCGCCCGGTCTGCGTCAGTTACTGGCTGAACCAGCTGCAGGCGCTGCCGTTCGACACGCCGGTGATGGTCACGCTCAACCCGCATGTACCGCCGGCAGCCGGCACGGTGCTGGACAAGTTCGACTATGCCCATCCGATCATGGACCAGGCCACGATCCGCTCGCAACAGCAACTGGCGCAGATCCAGGGCAAAGGCGGCCTGTGGTACGCGGGTGCCTGGACCGGCTACGGCTTCCACGAGGACGGACTGAAATCGGCCTTGCGCGTGGCTGCGGCGTTCGACGCGGCGCCGGCCTGGGCGACGCTGCCATGAGCGCGCAATCCGCCCAGCTGGTGCACGGCCAGGTGGTGCATGCGCGGCTGCGCCCCGTGACGCACCGCTTCGTCTATCCCGTGTTCTATGTGCGCCTCAACCTGGCCCGGCTCGATCAATGCAACTCACGCTGGTTCGGCGTGGACCGCTGGCGGCCGCTATCGATCCGCCGCCGCGACTACGGCCCGCGCGACGGCTCCAGCCTGGAGCGCTGGATGCGCGCGCTGCTGCTGGAACATGATATTGCCGCCGATGGCGAGATCTGGCTGCAGACCTTCCCGCGCGTGGCCGGCCATGTCTTCAATCCCGTCAGCTTCTGGCATTGCCATGACGCCGGCGGCCGGCTGCGCGCCGTGCTGGCGGAGGTCAACAACACGTTTGGCGAATCGCACCGCTACCTGCTGCACATCACCGGCGACGCCGGCCAGGAGCGCGCCAGCTGCGTCAAGCAGTTGCATGTATCGCCGTTCTGCCAGGTGGAGGGCCACTACCGCTTCCGTTTCCGGCTGGGTGGCGCCAACCATTGCACCGGCCTCGATTACCACGACGACCAGGGCCTGCTGCTGAAGACTTCCCTCAGCGGACGTCCCGTGCCGCTCACCGATCGCAGCGTGCGCGGCGCGCTGCTGCGCTATCCGCTGCTGGGCCTCGGCATCGTGGCGCGCATCCACTGGCAGGCCCTGAAGCTGTGGCTCAGGCAGGTACCTTTTTTCAGCAAGCCCCCCGCCCCCATCCATCCCATCACCATGCGTCAGGAGCATGAGCAATGACTCGCACTTTGTCGACCACCCCCACGTCGGCGCCCGCCGGCGCCCGCCTGTTCATCGCCTTGCTCGATAACATCCGCCACGGCCATCTCGAACTGATCACGCCGTGCGGCACGCGCATGGTGTTTGGCGACGCCCATGCGGCGTCCGGCGCCACCCTGCGGCTGCATGACTGGCGCGCCTGCCAGCGCATCCTGCGCGCCGGCGACATCGGCTTTGCCGAAGCCTATGCGGCCGGCATGGTCGACACGCCCGACCTGACGGCGCTGCTGCGCCTGGCGCTGGCCAACGAAGCATCGCTGAACAAGCTGCTGTTCGGCGGCGCGCTGGCGCGCTGCTGGTACCGCCTGCGGCACTGGCTGCGGCCGAACACCCGCAAGGGCAGCGAGCGCAACATCCATGCCCACTACGACATCGGCAACGATTTCTACCAGCTGTGGCTCGACCCCAGCTGGACCTACTCGAGCGCGCTGTTCGATGGCGACTACAGCCTGCCGCTGCACGCGGCGCAGCAGCGCAAATACCAGCGCATCATCGATACGCTGCGGCTGAAGCCGGGCCAGCGCGTGCTCGAGATCGGCTGCGGCTGGGGCGGTTTTGCCGAACATGCGGCGCTCCAGGGCATACACGTGCATGGGGTGACGATTTCGCCGTCGCAGCTGGAAATCGCCCAGCGCCGGGTCGCGGCGCTGGCGCTGCACGACCGCGTCAGGCTGGAACTGTGCGATTACCGCGACCTGGGCGGCGAATACGACGCCGTCGTCTCGATCGAGATGTTCGAAGCGGTCGGCGAGCAGTACTGGCCGCAGTATTTCAGCACCGTGGCGGCCCGCCTGAAGCCGGGCGGCCAGGCGCTGGTGCAGACGATCACCATCGGCGAACAGCATTTCGCGCGCTACCGCAGCAGCACCGATTTCATCCAGCAGTATATTTTCCCGGGCGGCATGCTGCCCAGCGTCGAGCGCTTCGAGCGCCAGGCCGGCCGGTGCGGCCTGCGTCCGCTGCAGCGCCACGCCTTCGGCCGCGATTATGCGGAAACGCTGCGCCGCTGGGATGCCGGCTGCCGCGCCGCGCAGCAGGAGATCACGGAACAGGGCTTCGACCAGCACTTCATGCGCATCTGGCAGATGTACTTCGCCTACTGCGAGGCCGCATTTGACGAGGGGAGAACCGATGTCGTCCAGTTTCTGCTCGAAAAAGACTGATGCGGGCATGCAGCAGCGATGGCGCCTGGCCGCCTACGGCCTGCTCGGCATGCCGCTGGCCATGGCCGCGCTGCCCGTGTATGTGCAGGTGGCGTCCTATTACAGCACGGTGCGCGGGGTCGGCCTGGCGCAGCTCGGCTGGATCCTGTTCGCGGCGCGCCTGTTCGACACGCTGCAGGACCCGCTGCTTGGCCACGTCATCGATCGCTTGCGCGGCGGCATGACGCGCTGGCTGGCGCTGTCCGGCCTGCTGCTGGCGCTGGCCTTTGCCGGCCTGTGGCAGCCACCGGCGTCGGCCCTGGCGGCAAGCTGGTGGCTGGCCGCGATGCTGGCGCTGGCCTATGGTGCCCACAGCATGCTCAATATCGCTTACCTCGCCTGGGGAGCGCGCCTGCCGGCAGGCGCCGCCCTGTTGCCGGCGGCGGCCTGGCGCGAGGGCGCGGGGCTGGCCGGCATGATACTGGCCAGCGTGATGCCGGCCGCCGTGATGAGCGGACCGGCCACCGGCATCGCCAGCGGCATGGGACTGTACAGCCTGGCATTCGCGGCGCTGTTGTTGCTGGCCCTGCTGGCACTGCTGACGCTGGCGCCGGCGTGGCAGGCGGCGCCACTGCCGGCGCAGCACTGGCGCGCCGCGCTGCGGCGCGTGGCGGCCAACCGCCGCTTCCGGCGCCTGCTGGCGCCGTATTTCCTCAACGCCTGTTCGGTATCGCTGCCGGCCACGCTGGCGCTGTTTTTCATCAGCGACCAGTTGCAGGCGGCGCCGCTGGCCGGCGCCTTTTTGGGCTGCTATTTTGTCGCCGCCGGCTGCGGCCTGCCGCTGTGGACCGCGCTGGCGCGGCGCATCGGCGTGCTGGCCTGCTGGCGCCTGGGCATGGGCCTGGCCATCGCCAGCTTTGCCGGCGCCGCACTGCTGGGTCCGGGCGACGTGCTGCCCTATTTTGCGGTCTGCCTGGCCGCCGGCACAGCGCTCGGCGCCGACCTGGCGATGCCGCCGGTGCTGCTGGCCGGGATCATCCCGCCCGACGAACCGGCCGGCGCCTACTACGGCGTGCTGACGCTGGCCGGCAAGCTGGCGCTGGCCCTGTCCGGCCTGGCCTTGCCGCTGCTGGCGATGCTGGGCTACCGGCCCGGCATGGCGGGCGGCATGGCGCTGGCGCTGGTGTACGCGGCGCTGCCCTGTACCTTGAAACTGCTGGCCATGGCGACCCTGTGGCGCAGCCTGCCTTCGACTTTAACCGTTGCGCCTTACCGGAGCTCACCATGAAAAACCTGTTGGCTGGCCTGCTGCTGGCCCTGACCGCCGGCTGCACCGGCCCCGACGTGCGGCAATACAAGGCGCAGCAGCCGGCGCTGGACCTGGCCGCCTACTTCAGCGGCACCACCGACGCCTGGGGCATGTTCCAGCGCCGTGGCGGCGAGGTGGTCAAGCGCTTCCACGTGGTCATCACCGGCACCCCAGGCGACGGCACGCTGGTACTCGATGAACAGTTCCGCTACGACGACGGCAGCAGCTCACGCCGTGTGTGGCGCCTGGCGCGCGGCCAGGACGGACTGTGGCGCGGCCGCGCGGACGACGTCAAGGGCGAGGCGCTGGGTGAAGTGGCTGGCAACGCGCTGCGCTGGCAATATACGCTGCTGCTGCCGGTCGACGGCACCACCTATGAAATGCGCTTCGACGACTGGATGTTCCTGATCGACGACTGCACCATGATCAACCGCGCCAGCATGGGCAAGTTCGGCATCGAGCTGGGACAGGTCACGCTGATGTTCCGGAGGCGCGCATGCGGCCCCTGAACCATCCGATCGCGTCGTGGGCGGGACGGCGCGTCTGGCTGGTCGGCGCCTCAAGCGGCATCGGCGCCGCGCTGGCGCAGGAACTGCTGCGGGCCGGCGCCACGGTGGCGCTGTCGGCGCGGCGCCCGGCGCAGCTGCGCCAAGTGGCCGCCGGCCATGCGCAGGCCATCGTCGCGCCGTTCGACATCCTCGACCAGGCGGCCTGGGGCGGGCGCTACCGCGACATCTGCGCACAGGCCGGTGGCGTCGACCTGGTCATCTTCTGCGCCGCGTCCTACCGTCCCGAGCGCAGCTGGGATGTCAGCGCCGAAGGCGCCGCGCACACGCTGGCGGTCAACTTGGGCAGCGTCTACACCGGCCTGGCCACGGTGCTGCCCGACATGCTGGCGCGCGGTTCGGGCGGCGTGGCCATCGTCGCCAGCGTGGCAGGCTACATGGGCCTGCCCAACGCAAGCGTATACGGCCCCACCAAGGCGGCCCTGATCAACCTGGCCGAATTGCTGTACACGGACCTGCACCCGCGCGGCCTGGATGTCTACCTGGTCAATCCGGGCTTCGTGCAAACCGCGCTGACGGACCAGAATGCGTTCGCCATGCCGGCCCTGCAAACGCCGCAGGCGGCCGCGCTGGCCATCCGCGGCGGCCTGGCCAGCGGCAAATTCGAAATCCATTTCCCGAAACGCTTCACGATCTGGGTCAAGCTGCTGGGCGCCCTGCCATACCGCCTGCGCTTTGCCCTCATCAGCCACTTCCTGGTGCCAAAATGACCGATCCCGAACCCCTGCTGGCATGGTATGCCGCGCTCACCCCCGACAGCGTCCGGCAGGCCGGCCGGTTCTATGCGCCCGACGCGCAGTTTCGCGATCCGTTCAACGATGTGCGCGGCGTGGCCGCGATCGAAGCGGTGTTCGGCCACATGTTTGTCAACACGCAGGAACCGCGCTTCATCATCGGCGAGCGCATCGTGCAGGGCGAACAGGTCTTCGTGACCTGGCGCTTCGTGTTCCGGCTGCGCGGCGCGCCCTACGAGGTCTGTGGCGGCAGCCACCTGCGCTTCAACCAGGCCGGCCTGGTGGTGCTGCACCGCGATTACTGGGATGCGGCCGAGGAACTGCTGCAGAAGCTGCCGCTGGTCGGCGCGCCAATCCGCTGGCTGCGGCGGCGCTTTCGCGTCACGCTGCCGGCCGACCTCACTTTGTCGAAAGGATCGCGCAAATGAACATCATCATCTCCCCGCAGCGGCCCGGCCGGGCCGTCCTTGAACTGGCAGGCTGGCTCGCCGTGACCGGGGCCGCCGCCGCACTCGGTGCGCTCGCGTCCGTTGACGCGGCCGGTTTCTACGCACAACTGGACCGCCCGGCATGGGCGCCGCCGGCCTGGCTGTTCGGTCCGGTCTGGAGCGTGCTGTACCTGATAATGGCCGTGGCGGCCTGGCGCGTGGGCCGCATCCGCACGCCGCCGCCCAGGCCGGCATGGCTGCTGTACCTGGCGCAACTGGCGCTCAATGCCTTGTGGAGCTGGCTTTTCTTCGCCTGGCATCTGGGCGCGCCCGCATTCGCCTGCATCGTCGCGCTGTGGCTGATGATGATCGCCACTATCGTCTCGTTCGGGCGGCGCGAACGCCTGGCGGCCATCCTGCTGTGGCCCTGCCTGGCTTGGGTCAGCTTCGCCGGTGCGCTGTGCCTTGCCATCTGGCAGCGCAATCCGGCACTGCTGTAAACGTCCAGACAACGGCAATCGTGCGCGGAGCCACGCATCAGTAACGGTCGCCTATACCCCCCGATATCGAAGTCGTCACCGACGATAAAGCCGCACTCACCAACGACATCGTAGAGACCATGGCCGCCTCGTCGCGCTGCGCGTTCGAGCGCCACCGCCATGCGCTTCGTGTTTTTTGACGACGACACGCACATCCTGTTCGCCACCACCTACGATGGCGACTGGGACAGCTACATCAACAATTTCGCCACCAGGATACCCGGACTGATGGACCTGCTGTTCGCCAATATCGACGGCCGGCCCCGGCATCGACAGCTCGCAGGTCAAGAACTTTATCGCCGGCCACCAGATCACTACAGGACGCGGCCACGCGCAAGGCGCTCGACACTTTGTGCATCGCGCTGGCGCAGCCGGAAGGAGTGGACTACTGACGACGTTTCTTGCCACCTTCAGCCAGTTGCGCGGCGGGCAATACCTGCCCATGCCGTCGCGGCGGGCATGGCGGTGGGCAGGCGCTGCCGCATGGTCTGCGCCAGCGCGCTCCTGATTTACGCCAGGCGTGCCGCCACCTGCGCCACGCGCTGGCCGTAGGCCCTGGCCGTATCGAGGTCGCCCTGTGGAATTTCTTCGACACTGGCGTCCGACGGCGATTGCACCAGCAGGCCGACCGAACCACCCAGGTTGTTCAGGTCGCTGCGCTGGGCGGCCTTGCTGTTCGATGGCAACAGGCCCAGGCTGACCCAGATGCCGCCATGCTGCGACGCCAGGGTCTGCAGGGCGATCAGGGAGACCGCCTTGTCGCCGTTGAAGCTGGCGCTGTTGGTAAAGCCGCCGAATACCTTGTCTTTCCAGTCCAGCGTGAACCAGATCTTGGAAGTGGCTTCGGCAAATTTCTTGAATTGCCAGCTCGGGCTGCCCATATAGGTCGGCGTGCCGAAGATGATGGCGTCGGCCGCCGCCAGCTTTTCCCAGCCGCCTTCGGGCAGATTGCCTTCGGCATCGATGGCCAGCAATTCACCGGCCGCGCCTTCGCTGACGTACTCGGCAACGCGTTGGGTATGGCCATAGCCGGAATGATAAACAACCACGGTTTTTGTCATGAGATGCTCGCTGTAAGGAAGGGCTTTCAGTGTAAATGAGGCTGGGCTCGCTTGTAAGTACGCACCAAAAGGTAAGTGCAAGCCCGGTTTGACGCCTCGACCTGCAGAACGGCGTTTTGTGCACTCTTCCTGCCAGTTTGTTATTATAAAGAAATGAAAAAACTCTTGCTCCTGATTTGCCTGCCGCTGCTGCTGGCCGCCTGCGGCGCGTTCTCCAGCGCCCTGACCGACGCCGACGTGGCCCGCTACATCAAGGCCTACGATAATTTTGCGATCGCGGCGCCGGAACTTGAAAAGCTCAAGACGCAGGACCAGGCCATGTCGCTGCTGACCTGTGCGCCCTGTCTGGCGCGCCTGGAAAAGGCGGTGCAGGATGCCGGTTACAAGGACATGAAGACCTTCGTCGCCTTTGATATTAGGATGCATATCACGCTCAGGGCGTGGGCTTACGTGGAAATTACCAAACTGGCCGGGCAATCGGGACAGGCGGTGGCGGCCGAGGATTTCTGCAAGATCAAGGAAAATATCGCGAAGTCCAAAGATGCCGAGGAAATGCGGGTGGTTTGCACACGCCTGAAATCCTATACCAGCTTCCTCGACCGGGCCGGGGCGTTTGCGGTGAAGCTGGCGGAAAAATTGCTCAAGGACGGCGACATCGAGGTGGTCGCCAAGCATATCGATGCGATCACCAAGGCCCTCGCGAACGACAAGTTGCCATCGGAATTTCGCCACAGCAGTGATGGCGGCTTTGACGACTAGTTTGTGGCCCTGATGGCGCTTGCCGTGTGAAACAACCATCAAGCTGGACCCGACGGAAAACTGCGGCGTACCTCTCCTGTAAAGGTTGCCGCGGGCTATCAACCGCCGGATGCAGCCATAGCGGCGAAGCCCGCGCAGAAGAAAGGACTCCTTTGACGCAGAGCGTAATTTTTATCAGTGACAGTGCTGAACCCGAGTTTGAACGAATCATAGGCAAAGGTTTGGACGAGTTCAATGAACAGATAGCGGGCCGCAGTGACCGACGGCCCCTGTGCGTGATCCTGAGGGACTCCATTACCAACGAAGTGTTGGGGGGAGCTGTTGGCAGGACTTCTCTCGGGCTGGCGTTTCTGGATCTGTTTCACCTGCCGGCTTCCCTGCGCGGTTCCGGATTGGGAACGAAGATTCTTGACGCCTTCGAAGTAGAGGCACGCCAGCGCGGCTGCAGTTCGGCGGTGCTCTACACCATCAGCTTCCAGGCGCCCGGCTTTTATGAAAAAAATGGATGGACGAGCTTTGGTGAAATAAGCTCGGAACGGGAAGGTATCAGCCGGGTATTCATGACCAAGAAACTGCAGCATGCAAGGTGACCGCTTTCCGCCCAGGCTGTGTAAAGACGTCAGGGACGCTTTGACACAAAAGTTGCTTTGAAGTTTGCAAACCATCACTCAGTGATTTTTTTAGGGTTACCATGAGCATAGCGATCAAGTCTTATACAGCCCCAGTTGCGGCGTACGCTCCTGTCCACGATAAATTTTCCTCCAAAAATTCTGACAGTACTTCCGCACTGCCCTCCAATTCGAACGCTGCCGTAACTGCATCCATATCCGACGCTGCACGGGCGCTTTACAGCTCAAGTAGCGCGGATGAGCCACAGGCTCGAATATCCGATACACATTTAAAAAACGCATACGCCAAGGGACAGCGTGATGTTTATAATTTTGGACAGCTTATTGCAGGCGGGAACTACAATAAAGAAGACCTGCTGCCCACGACTGACGATGCCGGGCGTTTGGCATTGGGTCAGAAATCATTGGACTACGCTATCGGCCTGTCTCAAATTCCAAGCAAAAATGTTCCGAACCCATTTGGCGCAATGGCACGGAACGATCTGAGCGCGATTGTTTACGGTGATAATGATGCCTATACGGAGGCCGAGCGATATGCCGCTTATGCTGAACTGAGCAAGCAGGATGAAACATACTTTTCTCAGTTGTACGCCAAAGTGACGAATGGAGGCGACAATCGTCATATATTCAAGGGCATTATGGACTATTTCGATGAACTGCCTCCTGTGGAGAAAGCGGCTTATCGTGAAGGTTTTAGAGACAGTATCGACAGTCTTTATCAAGAGCAGACAGCGCAGTGGGGGCCGCTTGCTCTCATAAAACAAGCTGCTGGTGGCAACGACGCGCAGTTATCCCAAAGCGTTACTGACCAGGCGCATGCTCGTCACAAGACGTTACAGTCAGTTCTGGAGAAGGCGTTTGAGCTTTCCAAGGTTAAAATATCCTATCAGACGCGGTAAGGTTCTGGCCAGCGCCGCTTCGCAGGCCGGCTTTGGCCGCCTTTTCAAAAACTGTGGCGCACGCCGAGATTGATCGCGCGGTTGCCGCTGCCGCCCTCGATGGCGCTGCCCACCGTGTAGCCGGCACCGTTGCGATTGCGTATCGACGCCAGTACGCCGTACAGGTCGGTGCGTTTGGATAGCGCATGGCGGTAGCCGGCCGCCACTTGCTGCGCATCCTGGTTGTACGCCGTCTTGTCGTTCTTGCGGATATACGACACCAGCCAGGTGCCCGCGCCCTGCGGCACGCTCAGCCCCACCAGCACCACGTTGCTGTCGGTGCTGGCCACCGGCGCCACGGCCGCGCCGAACGGATTGTTCAGGTTGCGCGCCAGAGCGCTGTTCAGGCCCTGGTCCACGCCGTAGGCAAAATGTGCCTTGAACGAGCCCGCGTCATACATGGCGGTCGCCACCGTGTTGCGGGCGCTGCCGGCATTGCGCAAGGCGGCCGTGTCGTTGTCGCGATGGTGGTAGGCCAGGCGCAGCGCCCACGGCCCGCCCGCGTAGGCGAGCGCGCCGCCCAGCTGGCGCCCGGCGCCGCTGTCGCCGGCCACCTCGCCGGCGCCAGCCACCAGCTCGGCATTGAAGCCTTGCATCACGGGCGAACTGTACTTGACGGAATTGTCCATGCGGCTGGCCGCGTTACCGGTGGCCATCATCAGGTTCTTGCTGTCGCCGGCCGTGCCCGAGTTGAACGGATCGACGGCGGCGATCGCCAGGTATTGCGGCGTGTACTGGCGCCCGAGGGTGACCGTGCCGGCTTGAGTCTGCAGGCCGGCGTAGGCCTGGCGCCCGAACAGCAGGCCGCCCTGCCCCAGTGCGCCGGTGTCGGCCTGGAAACCGTTTTCAAGCAGGAATACCACCGCCATGCCGCCGCCCAGGTCCTCGCGGCCCTTGAAGCCGAGGCGCGAGCCGGACGCCACGCCGCTGGTCAGCCTGGTGACGCCGGCGATACCGCCGCTCTCGCGCACCAGCCCCATGTCGACCGTGCCGTAGAGCGTGAGGTTCGACTGCGCGGACGCCGGGCCTGCCAATGCGGCCATCACCGCTCCCGCCACTGCCGCGTATTGCAATTTCTTCATCATGCTTTCCCTTGATTGGTATTTTCTTTGCCAAAGCCGCCGCCGCCGGGGGTCTCGATGGCGAACACGTCGCCAGCTGCCATGTCGGTGGTGTGGGTGGCGCCGAAGCGTTCGATCACGCCGCCGGCCCGTTCGACCCAGTTGCGTCCCAGCGCGCCGGGCGCGCCGCCGGCCAGGCCGAACGGCGGCACGCGGCGGTGGCCGGCCAGGATATTGGCGGTCATCGGCTCTAGGAAGCGGATGCGGCGCAGCGCGCCATCGCCGCCGCGGTGCGCACCGCCGCCACCGCTGCCGCGCACGATGGCGTGGGTTTCCACCAGCACCGGGAAGCGCCATTCGAGCACCTCGGGGTCGGTCATGCGCGAGTTGGTCATGTGGGTCTGCACGGCGGCCGTGCCATCGAAGCCGGGACCGGCGCCGGAGCCGCCGGCGATGGTTTCGTAATACTGGTGCTGGTCGTTGCCGAACGTGAAATTGTTCATCGTGCCCTGTGACGCCGACAGCACGCCGAGCGCGCCGTACAGCGCATCGGTGACGGTCTGCGACACTTCCACGTTGCCTGCCACCACCGCCGCCGGATAGCGCGGGTTGAGCATCGAGCCTTGCGGCACGATCAGCGTGAGGGGTTTCAGTACGCCCTCGTTCATCGGGATGTCGCTGTCGATCAGGGTGCGGAACACGTACAGCACCGCCGCCTTGCACACCGACAGCGGCGCGTTGAAGTTGCTCGGGCGCTGGTCGCTGGTGCCGGTAAAATCGACCGTGGCGCCACCGCTGGCGCGGTCGATGGTGAGCGCCACCTGCACATGCGCGCCGTCGTCCATCTGGTAGCGGAAGCTGGCGTCTTTCAGGCCCGCGATGGCCTTGCGCACCGCCGCCTCGGCGTTGTCCTGCACGTGCCGCATATAGGCCACCACCACCTCCACGCCGTAGATCCCGGTGGCCTTCATCAGCTCGCTGGCACCGGTTTCGCAGGCGCCCAGCTGGGCGATCAGGTCGGCGATGTTCTGGTCGATATTGCGGCTCGGCCAGGGACCGGCGCCGAACAGGCCGCGCACATACGGTTCCAGGAACACGCCTTGATCGACGATCTTGACGTTGTCGAGCAGCACGCCCTCCTCCTCGATGGTGGTGCTGTTCGGTGGCATGGAGCCGGGCGTGATGCCGCCCACGTCACCGTGGTGGCCGCGCGCGGCCACGTAGAACTGCGGCCCGCCGCTGCCCGCATCGGCGCGGGCATACACCGGGCACACCACCGTGATGTCCGGCAGGTGGGTGCCGCCGTTGTACGGCACGTTGAGCATATAGGCGTCGCCGGGCGCCATGCTGGCGGCATGCTGGCGGATCACGCACTGCACGCTGTCGCCCATCGAGCCCAGGTGGACCGGGATGTGCGGCGCGTTGGCGATCAGATTGCCCTCGCGGTCGAACAGCGCGCACGAAAAGTCCAGCCGCTCCTTCATGTTGACGGAGTAGGCGGTGTTTTCCAGGGTGGTGCCCATCTGGCGCGCGATGGCCATGAACAGGTTGTTGAAGATCTCGAGGTGGATCGGGTGGACCTCGGTGGTCATCTTGTGGGCGCTGCCGGCCGCGCCCACGCGCTCGAGCAGCAAGGTGTGGTCGGGCAGCACGCGCGCGGCCCAGCCGGCATCGACCACGGTGGTGGCGATCTGCTCGCGGATCAGCGCCGGACCGTGCACGCGCGCGCCCACGGCCAGGTCGGCGCGCACGTGCAGCGCGATCGGCACTGTCTGGCCGTCGACATAACTGTAGATACGATCATCGCCGCCTTGCTCGGCCTGCGGCGCGGCCGGCACCGCGATTTCGAACCCGGCGCCGTCACCGGCGCCGATGGCCTCGGCCGATACCGATTCGATCACCAGCGCCTGGCCTGCCATCACGAAGCCGAAGCGGCTCTTGTACAGGGCGGCGAAAGCGGCGGCCATCTCGTCCATGGCGCCCAGCGGCACCACCAGCGTGGAATCGCTGTCCTGGTATTTCAGGCGCGCGCACAGTTCCACCGTGATCGCCCCGGGCGCCACCTGCTGCGCCAGCAGGTCGCTGCGCGCTTCCTGCGCCAGCGACGCCAGCCGTGGTTGCAGGGCAGCGAGCGTGGACTCGCTCAGCAGCTGTTCGACCGCCGCTTCGCGGATGGCGCGGATATCGGCCAGGCCCATGCCGAAAGCGGACAGCACGCCGGCAAACGGGTGGATCGCAATCGTGCTCATGCCCAGCACGTCGGCCACGCGGCACGCATGCTGGCCGCCGGCGCCGCCGAAGCAGCACATGGCGTAGCGGCTCACGTCATAGCCGCGCTCGACCGAGATCGACTTGATGGCCTGCGCCATATTGTCCACCGCGACGGCCAGGAAACCGTCGGCCACGGCCGATGGCGACAGGCGGGTGCCGGTCTCGCGCGCTATCTGTTCGGCCAGGGCCTCGAAGGCGCGCGCCACCACCTCGCGGTCGAGCGGCAAGTCGCCATGCGGGCCGAACACGCGTGGAAAATGATCGGGCTGGATGCGGCCCAGCATGACGTTGCAGTCGGTGACCGTGAGCGGGCCGCCCTTGCGGTAGCTGGCCGGGCCCGGATTGGCGCCGGCCGATTCCGGCCCCACCTTGAAGCGGCCGTTCTCGAAGCGGCAGATCGAGCCGCCGCCGGCGGCCACCGTGTGGATATGCATCATCGGCGCGCGCACACGCACGCCGGCCACCACGGTTTCAAACACGCGCTCGTAGGCGCCGTCGTAGTGGGCCACGTCGGTCGAGGTGCCGCCCATGTCGAAGCCGATCACCTGTTTCAAACCGATCGCCTCGCAGCTGCGCACCGCGCCGACGATGCCGCCGGCGGGGCCGGACAGGATGGCGTCCTTGCCCTGGAAGCGGCCGGCGTCGGTCAAGCCGCCGTTCGACTGCATGAACATGATGCGGGTGTCGCCGGTGTCGGCGGACACCCGCGCCACGTAGTCGCGCAGCACCGGCGACAGATAGGCGTCGACCACGGTGGTGTCGCCGCGGCCGACAATCTTCATCAGCGGGCTCACTTCGTGGCTGACCGAAATCTGCCGGAAGCCGGCCGCCTGCGCCAGCTGCTTGAGCACCTGTTCATGGCGCGGGTAGCGGTAGGCGTGCATCAGGACGATGGCGATGGCATCGAAACCCTGTTCGCGCAGCGCGGCGAACTGGCGCGCCACCTGCGCGGTGTCGGGCGCCTGCAAAACCTCGCCGTGGGCGGCGATGCGTTCGTCGATCTCGATCACCTGTTCGTAGATCAGGTCCGGCAGCGCGATCTTCATGGCGAAAATGTCGGGCCGGTCCTGGTAGCCGATGCGCAGCTGGTCGGCAAAGCCCCGGGTAATGGCCAGCGCGGTGCGCGCGCCCTTGCGTTCGAGCAGCGCGTTGGTGGCCACCGTGGTGCCCATCTTGATCACCTCGATCTGGCCGGCCGGCAGCGGCGCGCCGGCCGCAAGGCCCAGCAGGTCGCGCATGCCCTGGGTGACGGCGTCGTCGTAGCGCTCCGGGCATTCGGACAGCAGTTTATGGGTGACCAGCTTGCCGTCGGGACGGCGCGCCACGATGTCGGTGAAGGTGCCGCCGCGGTCGACCCAGAATTGCCAGCGCAGCGGGAGAGTAATAGCATTGTTCATGATGTAGGTTCTTTGTCTGGTGGATCAGGATTCGAGCTGCTTGCCGCGGGTTTCGGGCAGCGTCAGGGCGGCGATGATCATCACGCCGTAGGCCACGGCGGCAAAGATGCCGATCGCCTCGCCCAGCGCCATCGATTTGCTGCTCAAGCCGATAAACAGCGGGAACAGCGAGCCGATGGCGCGGCCCATGTTGTAGCTGAAGCCCTGGCCCGAGCCGCGGATCTCGGTCGGGAACAGTTCGGTCAGAAAGGCGCCCATGCCGCTGAACACGCCGGAGACGAAAAAGCCCAGCGGAAAACCGAGGAACAGCATCACGCCATCGGTGACCGGCATGCGGGTGTAGGCCAGGGCGATGCACAGCGAGCCGACCGCGAACAGGATGAAGTTCTTCTTGCGGCCCAGGTAGTCGGTGAGAAAGGCGCTGACGATGTAGCCCACATACGAGCCGACGATGACCATCGCCAGGTAGCCGCCGGTGCCCAGCACGGTCAGGTGCCGCTCGGTTTTCAGGTAGGTCGGCAGCCAGGTGGTGATGGCGTAGTAGCCGCCCTGGGCGCCGGTGGTGAGCAGCACGGCGCGCACGGTGATGCTGATCATCTTCGGCGAGAAGATGGCCGCGAACGAGGCGCGCTCCTGCGCCTTGATGGCCTTGGCCTGGCTGGCAACGAAGACTTCGGGTTCTTCGACGAAGCGGCGCACGAAAATGACGAAGATCGCCGGCAACACGCCCAGCAGGAACAGCGAACGCCATGCCCATTCATCGGGCAGTATCGAGAACATCAGCGCATACAGCAGCGCCGACATGCCCCAGCCCAGCGCCCAGCCGGCCTGCACCATGCCGACGGCCTTGCCGCGGTCCTTGGCGCGTATCACTTCGCCGATCAGGATGGCGCCGGCAGTCCACTCGCCGCCCATGCCAAAGCCCATCAGCGCGCGGGCCACCAGCAGTTGTTCGAAGTTTTGCGCAAAGCCGCACAGCACGGTAAAGAAGGCGAACCACAGGATGGTGATCTGCAGGGTCTTGACCCGGCCGATACGGTCCGACAGGATGCCGGCAAGCCAGCCGCCGACGGCCGAGGTGAGCAAGGTGACGGTGCCGATCAGGCCCGCGTCGCCCTTGGTCAGGCCCCAGGTGGCGATCAGGGTGGGAATCACGAAGCTCAAAAACTGGGTATCCATGGCGTCGAGCGCATAGCCGATCTTGCAGCTCCAGAAGGTGCGGCGCTCCTTGCTGGTCAACTCGTGGAACCAGGCGAAATAGCCTTCCTTTTTCCCTGTGCTTAGCGTGTTACTACTCACGCCTTTGTTTAATTCTGTGCTCATGCTGCTCCCCTTTTTTATCGATGCGGTCTGCCCTGCCGGTGCGGATGCCGCTATTGGTGAATGCTTAAAATGCGGCCAGGTCGGCGTTGCGGATATCGGTCACCAGCATGTAGCCCGGCTGGTGGGTGATCACCAGCGGCAGGCGCGCGTGGCGGATCGCCTCTTGCGGCGTCACGCCGCAGGCCCAGAACACCGGCAATTCGTCGGCCATGATCTCGACCGGGTCGCCGTAGTCGGGCCGGGCGATGTCGGCGATGCCGATCAGCGCCGGGTCGCCCAGGTGCACCGGGGCGCCATGGATGGCGGGAAAGCGGCTGGTAATCTGGATCGCGCGGATGGCGTCGGCCGCCTTCATCGGCCGCATCGACACCACCATCTCGCCGCCGAACGGGCCGGCCACCTGGTTGGCGCGGCTGCTGCGGTACATGGCCACGTTGCGGCGCTGCGCGACATGGCGCAGGGCGATGCCGGCGTCGATCAGCATCTGCTCGAACGAGAACGAACAGCCGATGGCGAACACCACCAGGTCGTCGCGCCACCATTCGTGCAGCGACTGCGGCTGCGCCGCCAGTTCGCCGTGGCGATAGACGTTGTAGCCGGGCACATCGCTGCGCAAGTCCATGTCGTGGCCCAGCGCCGGCAGGTTCCACTGGCCTGGCGTGCCCACCGCCAGCAGGGGACAGGCGCGCGGATTGCGCTGGCAAAACAGCAGGAAGTCGGCCGCGTATTGCTGCGGCAGGATCACCAGGTTGGCCTGGGCATGGACGCCGCAATAGCCGGCAGTGGGCAGGCGGAAGTGGCCGTCGCGTACCTGGCGCCGTAGTTCGAGTGGGGTCATGGCTGTTATCTCTCCTGGAAAAATCTGGTGGTGTGAAAACTGCATGACTTCAGAATAATCCCGAATATCGGTCCCTCGCCAACTAGTAATTTTTGCTGCGCGCGCATAGTTTTTCTTAACGCTTTGTTCTACACCGGTGCATCGGGTTAAGGTATTCTGTTTTCATGAACACACGCTTTCTCGAGACCTTCATCACTCTGGCCCAGCTACGCAGTTTTCGTGCCACCGCGCGCGCCCTGCACGCCACGCCGGCCGCCATCTCCTTGCGCATCAAGAGCCTGGAAGAGGAACTGCAGACCGAGCTGGTCGACCGCGGCAGCAAGGAGTTCCGCCTGACACCGCACGCCGAATACCTGCTCAACCACGCCAAGGCGGTAGTGGACGCCACGCGCCGCCTGCAGACGGCGGCGCACAAAGATAGTGCAATCCGCGGCCGGCTGCGCCTGGGGGTGATCGAATCGGTGGTGCACAGCTGGCTGGCGCAGTACATTCGCGAGCTCAATGTGTTGTATCCGGAGCTGGAAATCGACCTGGCGGTCGATATCAGCCATGTGCTGGAGCGCCGCCTGCGCGCGCGCGAACTGGACCTGGTGATACAGGTCGAGGGCGTGGCAGGCAATGAGATCGTGTCGCAGGCGCTGGCGGTGTACCCGCTGCGCTGGATCGCGCGCCGCGGCCTGCTCGACATGCGCCAGGATGGGCTGCTGCAGCGCCTGCTGCAATGGCCGATCCTGACCTTCGGGCGCGGCACGGCGCCGCAGCGGGCGGTGGAAGATATCGTCGGCAAGATGGCCAACCTGGCGCAGATCCCGCTCGAGCAGACGCGCATCACCTGCTCGCCCTCGGTGGCGGCCATCGTGCAACTGGTGCGCGACGGCTACGGCGTGGCGGCCATTCCCGGCCTGTTCGTGCTCAAGGCGCTGGAAGACGGCGAGTTCGTGGAGCTGCCGGTGCAGCCGGAGCCGCCGCACATCATCGTCGCCATGTGCTTCCACGCCAACGCCGACATGCTGGTCCACAAGGCGGCCACCGCCGCGCGCCACGCCTGCGCCAATTATTGCCGGCAGCAGGGAACGCGGTATATCAAGCCGCTGGGGTGATGCGCTAACACGGTAGTCAGCGCCGGGCCGACACCACGATGCCCGCCACGATCAGCACGAACGCGGCGCCGTGGTACAGGTGCGGCGTTTCGCCGAGGATGGCGGCCGACAGCAGCGCCGTAAACAGCGGCGTGAGGTTGACGAAAAACGCGCCGACGCCCGGTCCGGCCAGGCGCACGCCCTCGCCCCAGCAGCGAAAGGCGATAATGGCGGGAAAAATCGCCACATAGGCCAGCGCGCCCACCAGGGCCCAGCTCCATTGCACCGCGATCGGGCCCAGCGCCTGCTCGCCCAGCGCGAACGCGCCCGACCACAGTGCGCCGAAGCCCACCTGCGCCAGCAAAAAGCCGGCCCAGTCGGCGCGCAGCGCAGCCGGTTCGGTGGTGCGCATCAGCAGCCAGCTGTAGAACGACCAGGCGATGCTGGCCAATATCATGAACAGGTCGCCCGCGACCAGCCGCAGTCCGAGCACATGGCCCCATTCGCCGCGCGCCAGCACCACCAGCACGCCGGCGATCGACAGGACGGCGCCGGCCAGCTGGCGCGCACTGACAGGCGCGCCGAAGAACAGCCGGCCGCTGAGCATCATCCATACCGGCAGGCTTGACGCCACCAGGGTCACATTGATCGGCGTGGAGCTTTGCAGCGCCAGGTACTGCAAGGCGTTGAACATGCCGATGCCAAGCAGGCCCAGCATGGAATACCGGCGCCAGTGCCGCCACAGGGCCGAACCGCGCGCGAAGACCGGGCCGGCCAGCGCCAGCAGGATCAGGCAGGCGATGCTCCAGCGCAGCAGGTTGAGCAGCACCGGCGGCACCATGGCGTGCACCAGCCGGCCGACGATGGCGTTGCCGGCCCATAGCAAAGGCGGCAAGGTCAGCAGGAAAACGGTACGGAAGTTGAGGGGCGTGGTCATGAGCGCAGCATAAACCCGGATACCCCTCCCTCGCCAGCGAGTAATCTTTGCCGCAGCCGCCTGGTTTTTCTTGACGCCAGGGCTACTTGCGCTCGCCCCTGGCCATCTGGCCGAACACCGCGTCGCGCCGCACCCAGGCGTGGAACAGCGCCGCACCCAGGTGGGCCAGGATGGTAGCGAACAGCACATACGCCAGCACGCCGTGCAGCGGACGCAGCATGCCGTAGAGCTCGGGGCTGTGCGGCACGATGGCCGGCAGGTGCAGGCCGCCGAACAGCGGGATCGGATAGCCGCCGGCCGACAGCATGGCCCAGCCGATCAGCGGCATGGCCAGCATCAGGCCATACAGCAGCCAGTGCGAGGCGTGGGCGGCAAATTTCTGGATCGCCGGCAGGTCGCTTGGCAGCGCCGGCGTCGGCCGGCTCAGGCGGTTAAGCAGGCGCACGATGGCCAGCAGCAGAATCGCGATGCCGAGCGGACGGTGCAGGTCCAGCAGCTGGGCGCGGTACTGCAGGGTGACGACCATGCCGGCGCCGACAAACAGCATGGCGAGGATGGCCAGCGCCATGGACCAGTGCAGCACGCGGGCCAGCAGATTGAAGTGGCGTGGGCGGTTCATCGGGCGCTCCCGTTCTGGTCGGCTGGATAGGCGGATTTGCCGGCGCTGATTTCACGCTCGCGGCGGTTGAACGACACCGAATAGGCGGCCGAGCGGGCGCGCAGGATGGGGTCGTCGCTGCCTTTGACGCCGTCGGGCAGTATCAAGGGGTCGAAATTGAGGTCGCGGCAAGGACCGGTCGCCTGCGGCTCGGCGTGCGCCAGGCTCAGGGTGCCGATGGTGGCCTCCTTGCGCGTGTCGGGCCAGGCTTTCGATGGATCGGTGATCGGGTCGCCCGGCTCGGCGATCTGCGCCACCAGGTCCCACACCAGCGGGCCGGCGGCAAGACGTTGATCCAGGTCGGCCATCAGGAAATCGGCATCGGCAGCTTTCAACTGCTCCGGCGACATCGCCACGAACGCCGTGCGCGGACGCATCGACCAGCGCACCATGCGCCTGGCGCCTTGTGCATTGGTCAGCGCGAAGGCGTTCACGCCGTTAAAACGGGTGCTGCCAAGGCTGTCCGACCTGGGCGCGGTTTTCGCCCAGGCCTGGAAGGCGGCGATCTCGGGATGGGCGGCCAGCACGGCTTTCATCTTTGCGGGGTCGGGCTTGCCGGTGGCCGGATCCGGCTTGCCGGCCTCGTTCATCGCCTGGAAGGCCTGCGGCGTGGCTGCGGCAAAGAACGGGAAACTGTTCATCGCGATACGCCATTCCTGGCCATCATCGGTTTTCAATTGCACCGCCATGCCGCGCACCGGCGAAGCGCCGTCCGGCGCATAGGGGTTGTTCGACGACGCGGAAAAGCGGCCGATCACGGCAATCGCCGGCTGCGAAAACGCGCGCGCCTTCGACAGGCTGGCCGCGTCCGGCGCGGGGGTAAAGGTACCGGCAAAGCAGACGCCCTTGCTGTGCGCGCGCCGGAAACCGGGCGCCTGCGTGCCCGATGTCTGCGCAAAGTCCATCATTTTCTGCGGCGTCAATTGGTGGTTGCCGAACCAGCCGCCGACCCACGCGAACAGCGCGGCGAGGGCCAGCAGGATCAGGGCGATCGGTAACAGCGGCAGCAGGGAGCCGCGGCGTGGCGTAGGGGTGGGCATGTCGTTCTGGCTTTCGTGGAGTCGATGGCTGGCGACAGGGAGTAGTCGGCTGGACCGCGATCATAGCGCGTCCGCGAAAGCTGTGCTTTTCGGCATGAAAGTTATCAATCTCATACCCTGCGCACGATTGCGAGTGCTTGTCCTACATGCCCATCTCAGCGACGGGTTTGCTGTTAGATTGTGAAATCACAACATCCATAACCCCACTCACCCGGTGCCCCATGAAAACGTTTCATTGTGACAAGTGTTCCCAGCAAGTGTTTTTCGAAAATACCCACTGCGCCAATTGCGACAGCATGCTGGGCTATGAACCCTCGCTGCGCACCATCAACAGCTACGAAGCGGCCGGCGATGGCCGGTGGCGCAGCCTGAATGTCCGGGACGAAGGCAAGCTGTACAAGCAGTGCGGCAACTATCTGGAGCACAATGTGTGCAACTGGATGATCCCCGCCGACGACCCGCACGAGCTGTGCGAATCTTGCCAGTTCACGACGGTGATTCCCTCGCTGTCGTCGGAGAAGAACGTGGTGCTGTGGTCGCGCCTGGAAACGGCCAAGCGCCGCCTGCTGTTTTCGCTGGCCGCGCTGAACCTGACGCCGGCCTCGAAAGAAGATGCGCCGGAGACCGGCCTGGCGTTCCAGTTTCTGGAAGACGGCGTGGCGGACCAGTGCGTGATGACGGGCCACGACAATGGCCTGATCACCCTCAATATCGCCGAAGCCGATCCGGCCGAGCGCGAACGCACGCGCGAGCAGATGCATGAGCGCTACCGTACCCTGCTGGGCCACTTCCGCCATGAAAGCGGCCATTATTATTTCGACCGGCTGGTGGCCGACAGCCAGTGGACAGACAGCTTCCGCGCGCTGTTCGGCGACGAACGCGCCGACTACGGCGAGGCCCTGCAGCGCCATTACAGCGAAGGCCCGGCCGCCGACTGGGAACAGCGTTTTGTCAGCAGCTATGCCAGTTCCCACCCGTGGGAAGACTGGGCCGAGACCTGGGCCCACTACCTGCACATGATCGACACGCTGGAAACGGCGCACGCCTGCGGCCTGTCGCTCAAGCCCGCCAAGGCCGACGAACCGGCGCTCAACAAAGTGACCCTGCCGACCAGGGTCGACACATTCGACGACACCATTGCCGACTGGTTCGCCCTGACGTATGTGCTCAACAGCCTCAATCGCAGCATCGGCATGCCGGACTCGTATCCGTTCAAGCTCAGCACGCCCGTGCTGGAGAAGCTGACCTTCGTGCACAAGGTGGTGGCCTCGTACAAGAAGACCGGCATCAGGCACCTGTTTACACCGGTGGCGCCAGCGGCTGCACCGTTACCCGCATCCGATGCGGTGGCAGCGCCGGTCCGAACTGGTTGAAAATGGCCACATCGGCCGCGTCGTGCCCGTAGGCCAGGGTGACGCGCCCGCCACGCGCCATCTGCTGCGTGGGGTCAAAGGTGTACCAGCGGCCGCCTACCCAGGCCTCGAACCAGGCGTGCAGGTCCATCGGCGCCAGGCCGTGCAGATAGCCCACCACCATGCGCGCCGGTATGCACAGGCTGCGGCACAGCGCGATGCCCAGGTGGGCCAGGTCGCGGCAGACACCTTCGCGCCGCTGGTTCACTTCGACGGCCGTCATCTGGCCGTACACCGTGGCCGGGTCGAAGCGCACCTCGCGTCGTATCCAGTCGCACAGCGCGCTGGCCTGGTCGTAGCCGGGCGCCGCGCCGGCGACGATTTCGCCGGCCATGGTGGCAAACTGCTCCGATTCGCAATAGCGGCTCGGCAGCAAAAAGGCCAGCACCGCATCGGGCAACTGCTGCACGGCGTCGAACGGCGCGCCGGGCGCGACGTCGATATCGTCAGCCGTCATGACGTCGGCCGAGGTCTCGATGGCAAATTCGCCGGCCGGCGCCACCAGCCGCTGGCACAGGTTGCCATACATATCGGTAAATTCCGCCACCGGCACACTTGGCGTAAGCGTATAAGCCTCGCGCGCCACCCATTGCTGGGCGCCGCTGCGCGGACGCAGCATCAGGATGAACGGCGTCGCACCGTCAAGGGTGAACTCGAGCTTGCAGGCAGTGCGCAGCCACATGGCGTGAATCGCTTTCAATATCAGGGTGGTCTGCACCATCATGGCGCAGGGTGCAAGATGCAATTCATCGGCGCGGTGCGTTGCGGGCGTGACGAGTACACAAAGTATCTTAGCACTCCACTATTATCAAGAAACGTGCCTACCGTGCGCGGCGTGTTACGCTGATATTTCTGGTATGAATCATGCTTACCCAAGCTTATCGCGATGATCAACGTCGCGCCCACATGAAAAGGCATTCCGCATGGCTATCCGTATCGCGCTGCACCACAAGACCAGTTACCGCTACGACCGTCTGGTCAATCTGTCGCCGCACGAAGTACGGCTGCGCCCGGCGCCGCATGCGCGCACGCCCATCCTGTCGTACTCGCTGACGGTGCAGCCCGAAGACCATTTCATCAACTGGCAGCAAGATCCTTACGGCAATTACATCGGCCGTTTTGTGTTCCAGGAAAAAACCGACGTGCTCGACTTCACGGTCGACCTGGTGGCCGACATGACGGTCATCAATCCGTTCGATTTTTTTGTTGAAAAATATGCCGAAACATTCCCGTTCGCCTACCCGGAGCAGCTGGCGGCGGAACTGAGCCCCTACCTGGCCAAGGAAGCGGCAGGACCGCTGCAAACCGCCTGGGTGGCGTCGGCACGCGAAGCCTTGCTGGCGCAGCCGATGCTGACCAATGACTTCCTGGTCGCCATCAACCAGCGCCTGCAGCTCGATATCGCCTACCTGCTGCGCATGGAGCCCGGCGTGCAGGCACCCGAAGACACGCTGGAAAAGCGCTCCGGTTCCTGCCGCGACACCGGCTGGCTGCTGGTGCAGATCCTGCGCGAACTGGGCCTGGCGGCGCGTTTCGTGTCCGGCTACCTGATTCAATTGCGCGCCGACCAGCAGGCGCTCGACGGCCCCAGCGGCGCGGCCGAAGACTTTACCGACCTGCATGCGTGGACCGAGGTGTATATCCCCGGCGCCGGCTGGATCGGCCTGGACCCCACGTCCGGCATGCTGGCCAGCGAGGGACACATTCCGCTGGCCTGCACGGCGATGCCGTCGTCGGCCGCGCCCGTCAGCGGCTACACCGACCAGGCCGAAGTGACCTTCTTCCACGAGATGACGGTGACCCGCATCCACGAAGACCCGCGCGTGACGAAACCGTATTCGGAAGCGGACTGGCAAAAGATCGACCAGCTGGGCCAGCAGGTCGACGCCGACCTGAAACGCCAGGATGTGCGCCTCACGCAAGGCGGAGAGCCGACGTTTGTGTCGATCGACGACATGGATGGCGCGCAATGGAACACCCTGGCTCACGGCGACGAAAAACGCGAGCTGGCCGGCAACCTGATGCACCGCCTGAAAAACCACTTCGCGCCGGGCGGCATGCTGCACTACGGCCAGGGCAAATGGTATCCGGGCGAGCCGCTGCCGCGCTGGGCATTGAATATTTTCTGGCGCGTCGACGGCCAGCCGATGTGGCTGGACGCGTCCCTGTTTTCCGACGAACACGTCGATGACGGCTATGGCAGCGAACAGGCGGCCAGCTTTGTGGCCGAACTGGCCAGGACACTGCGCCTGCCCGCCAACAGCCCCATCGCCGCCTACGAGGACGTGCTGTTGCAGGCCCAGCGCGAACAGGCGCTGCCGCGCAATCTCGATCCCTTGCTGGCCGACCTGAAGGCCCCCGAAGAGCGGCGCCGCCTGGCGCGCCTGCTGGAACGCGGCCTGGGCCAGGTGGCCGGCTATGTGCTGCCGCTGAAAGCGGCCGACCATGACCCGGCCGTCATGCTGGGCACCAACTGGCGCACCTCGGCCTGGCCGCTGCGCCGCGAACACCTGTACCTGCTCGAAGGCGATTCGCCGATGGGCCTGCGATTGCCGCTGGCGACCCTGCCGTGGGTGCTGCCGGAAGAGCGCGAAGAGGACATGGAATTCGATGTCGATCCGTTCGCCCCGCGCGGCGCGCTGCCGGCCGCCAAAAAAGACAAGCGCCCGGTGCTGGGCCTGGCCGCCGGCAAGGCCGAGAGCAGCGCCAAAACACGCACGCCGCAAGACCCCGCCGCCCGCGAGGTAATCCATACGGCGCTGTGCGTCGAGGCGCGGGCCGGCCGCCTGTACATCTTCATGCCGCCGTTAAAGCGCATCGAGGACTACCTGGCGCTGGTCACGGCGGTGGAAAACACGGCGTCCAGGCTGAAGCTGAAACTGCGCATCGAGGGCTATGCGCCGCCGCGCGACCCGCGCGTCAAGCTGCTCAGCGTGACCCCCGACCCCGGCGTGATCGAAGTCAATATCCATCCGGCGGCCAGCTGGAATGAGCTGGTGTATAACATGTCGACGCTGTACCAGGAAGCGCGCCTGACGCGCCTGGGCACCGAAAAATTCATGCTCGATGGCCGCCACACCGGCACCGGCGGCGGCAACCACGCCACCCTGGGCGGCGCCACCGCCGAAGACAGCCCGATGCTGCGCCGGCCCGACCTGCTGAAAAGCCTGATCACCTACTGGCAGGTGCATCCGGCCTTGTCCTACCTGTTCTCGGGCACCTTTATCGGGCCAACCAGCCAGGCGCCGCGCGTCGATGAAGCGCGCGACGACAATCTGTACGAGCTGGCGATTGCCTTCCAGCAGATGGACCAGGTGCTGCCGACCATGCACCCGGGCGACAAGCCGTGGATGGTCGACCGCCTGCTGCGCAATATGCTGGTCGACCTGACCGGCAATACGCACCGCTCGGAGTTTTCAATCGATAAATTGTATTCGCCGGACGGCCCGACCGGCCGCCTGGGCCTGGTGGAATTTCGCGCCTTCGAAATGCCGCCGCACGAGCGCATGAGCCTGCTGCAAATGCTGCTGCTGCGCGCCCTGGTGGCCCGCTTCTGGCGCGAACCGTTCCAGGCCAAGCTGGTGCACTGGGGCACGGCGCTGCACGACCGCTGGATGCTGCCGCATTTCGTGGCCCAGGATATCCGCGACGTCGCGCGCGACCTGCGCGCGTCCGGCTACCAGTTCGAGGATCACTGGTTCGAGCCCTTCATCGAGTTCCGCTTCCCGCGTTTCGGCACCGTGGTCTACGAGGGCGTGGAAATGGAACTGCGCCAGGCCATCGAGCCGTGGAATGTGCTGGGCGAGGAAGTGTCCGCCGGCGGCACGGCGCGCTATGTCGATTCGTCGGTCGAGCGCATGCAGCTGCTGGTGCGCGGCCTGACCGACGGGCGCCACATCGTCGCCTGCAACGGCCGCATGCTGCCGCTGCATCCGACCGGCGTGCCGGGCGAATACGTGGCCGGCGTGCGCTTTCGCGCCTGGAGCCCGTGGTCGGCACTGCACCCGAGCATCCGGGTGCAGGCGCCGCTGACGTTCGACCTGGTCGACACCTGGAGCGGGCGCGCCATCGGCGGCTGCACCTATCACGTGGTGCATCCGGGCGGGCGCAGCGAGGCCGGCTCGCCCGTCAACGCCAACGCCGCCGAGGCACGCCGCTTTGCGCGCTTCTGGCCGCATGGCCATACGCCGGGCCCGATGACTGTGATGAAAGAGGCACACAATCCGAGCTTCCCGATGACCCTGGACTTGCGCTGGCAGCCGTATTGACCTATTGTTGCGTTCCTGCAATCTATTCCATCCTTTTGTAGCGCGCAACCATGCCCTCTCCCCTTCTTGCCCATTACCTGGCCGCGCCCGACAGCTTCGACGAGATGCTGGACGCGGCCAGGGTGCCGCGCGCCCACTGGCGCGCGATGCTGGCCAACCTGGAGCACGAAGCGCCAAGCATGATGCGCCAGCGCAACGAGATGGTGCAGCGCCAGGTGCGCGAAAACGGCGTTACCTACAATGTGCCGGCCGACCGCGACGGCCGCCAGCGGCCGTGGGACCTGAACGCCCTGCCCCTGATACTGCCACCGGACGAATGGAGCGTGATCGAAGCGGCGGTGATACAGCGCGCCACCCTGCTCAACCAGATCCTTGGCGACGTCTATGGCGAGCAGCAGATGCTGCGCGAAGGGTTGCTGCCGCCGGCGCTGATCCACGGCCATGCGGGCTTTTTGCGGCCCTGCCACGATATCGCGCATCATGACAACGTGGCCCTGCATTTTTACGCGGTGGACCTGGCGCGCGCGCCCGACGGCGGCTGGTGGGTGGTGGCCGACCGCACGCAAGCGCCGTCGGGCGCCGGCTATGCGCTGGAAAACCGCGCCATCATCTCGCCCACCTTCCCCGACCTGCTGCGCGAACTGAAGGTGCAGCCGCTGTCGCGCTTCTTCCGCACCATGCACGACAGCCTGGTGCACTGGGGACGGCGCTGCGCGGCCAGCGGCGATACGCCGGCGCCGCTGCGCGACGGCGACATGCCGCTGATCGTGCTGCTGACGGCCGGCCCGCGCACGGCCAGCTATTACGAGCAAGCCTACCTGGCGCGCTATCTCGGCATGCCTCTGGTCGAAGGCGGCGACCTGACCGTGCGCGACGGCGTGGTCTACCTGAAAACCCTGGCCGGCCTGCAGCGCGTGCACGTGATCCTGCGCCGGGTCGACGATGAAGCCTGCGATCCGCTGGAACTGGACAGCTCGATGCTCGGCGTGGCGGGGCTGACCCAGGCGGCACGGCGCGGCAATGTGCTGGTGGCCAACAGCTTGGGTTCGAGCCTGCTCGAATCGGGCGCCCTGCTCGGCTTCCTGCCGGCGCTGTCGCGCCGCCTGCTGGGCGAACCGCTGAAGATGCCGTCGGTAGCGACCTGGTGGTGTGGCGAGCCGCCCGCCCTGGAAGCGGTAATCGAAAAGCTCGACCGCCTGGTGATCAAGCCCAGTTTCTCCCAGCGGCCGCAATCGGCGGTGTTCGGCCGCGACCTGGACGGCGCGGCGCGCGTAGCGTTTATCGCCCGACTGCGCGCCAACCCTGGCAATTTCATCGCCCAGGAAGTGGTGCGGCTGTCGCAGGCGCCCGTGTGGAAAGGCGGCGCCACGCCTGGCCTGCAGGCGCGCGCCATCGGCCTGCGCGTGTTCGCCTGCGCCACGCCGAACGGCTACGTGGTGATGCCGGGCGGCCTGACGCGCGTGGCCACCGGCCCCGACGCGCGCGTGCTGACCATGCACATGGGCGGCGCCAGCAAGGACACGTGGGTGCAGGCGCGCACACGGGTGGACGTGCAGCGGCCGCAGCACCGCAGCATCACCAGCGAGAACCTGGTGCGCGAAGACACCAACCTGTCGAGCCGGGTGGCGGAAAACCTGCTGTGGTTCGGCCGCCATGCCGAGCGCTGCGACAATACCGGCCGCCTGCTGCGGGTGGCGCTGCATTTCCTGTTCAACGTGCGCTTCGACCAGCGCGGCGCCGAGTGGCCGACCGTGGAAGCCTTGTGCATCCACTTCCAGCTGCTCGACGCGGCGAAAAAGCCGGCGCCGGTGTCGGCACAAACCCAGTCGCAGAGCCCGGGCGGACAAACCCAGTCGCAAACGGGCGCGGCGCCGGCCACCATCTTCAGCGACGCCGAGATCGAATCGGCGCTGCTGCTGGCGGTGGTGTCGCCCGACGTGCCCGGACTGGTGCGCCAGCAGCACCAGCTGCACCAGGTGGCCGGCCAGCTGCACGAGCGTTTTTCGGTCGACAACTGGCGCGCCCTCAATCGCATGGTGCAGCCGGCGGTGCACGCCGGCGAGCGGCCGTCGCAGTCGGCGGCGATGACCATCCTCGACGACGCCGCCGCCTCGCTGATGACACTGGCCGGTTTCGCGTTGGATGGCATGACGCGCGACCTGGGCTGGCGCTTCATGTCGATCGGCCGCCGTCTCGAACGGCTGCAATTCCAGTGCGAAGTGCTGCAGCGCGCGCTGGCGATGGACCGCAACGGCAACCTCGAATGGCTGCTTGAACTGTCCGACAGCATCGTCACCTACCGCGCCCGCTACCGCGCCCAGCCCGAGTGGCTGCCGGTGCTGGACCTGCTGCTGTGCGACGAAAGCAATCCGCGCTCGGTGCTGTTCCAGATCGACGGCATCCAGGGCACGCTGCAAAGAATCGAGCAGACCCACGGCGCCTGCGGCGCTCACCTGCTGGCGCCATTGAAGGATGAATTGAACGCGCTGGCGCCGGGCACCGATTTAAACTATGGCAACGCCAGCCTGAGCGCACTGCTGAACCGGATCCAGCTGGCCAGCGCGGCCCTGTCCGAGCAGATCAGCGTGCAGTTTTTCAGCTATACCGGCAATGGCCAGCAAAGAAAGCGCACATCATGAGTGACTGGCCCGACGGCGCCACAGCCTGCGCCCGCTATCGCGTGGTGCACGAAACGCGCTACCGCTACCAGAGCACGGTCACCCTGTCGCAGCAATACCTGCACATGACGCCGCGCCCGTTTGCCTGGCAGCAGACCGAATCGCAGCTGATCTGGCTCGACCCGGTCATCAGCGAAGGCAAGGACGGTATCGACTACTTCGGCAACAGCGTGCGCCACGTGGCGCTGACGGTGCCGCACGACAGCCTGCTGGTGCATGCCGAATCGACGCTGCTGCTGCGCGCGCGCCCTGGCCTGGCGGCCATCGCGGCCAGTTTGCCGTGGGAGAGCGTGCGCGACATGATGGGCAAGGAAAAAAGCGCCACCACGCTCGAAGCGTGCCGCTATCTGTATGCCTCGCCGCATGTCAAGTGGTTCGCGGAACTGGAAGCCTATGCGCGCGCGAGCTTCACGCCGGGCCGGCCTCAGCTCGACGCGGCGCTGGACCTGACGCAGCGCATCTTCGACGACTTCGAATTCGACAGCAAGGCCACCGAGATTTCAACCCCGCTGGAACAGGTGCTGCGCGGCCGGCGCGGCGTCTGCCAGGATTTCGCCCAGCTGATGATAGGCTGCCTGCGCAGCATCGGCCTGCCGGCGCGCTACATCAGCGGCTACATCCTGACCCACCCGCCCGAAGGCAAGCCGCGCCTGGTCGGCGCCGACGCCTCGCACGCCTGGGTCTCGGTGTATTGCCCCGCGCTGGGCTGGATCGATTTCGACCCGACCAACCGCTGCCTGGTGCAGCACGAACACATTACCCTGGGCTGGGGCCGCGACTTCAGCGACGTCACGCCGATGCGCGGCATCGTGCTCGGCGGCGGCAGGCAGGACCTCGATGTGCAGGTGACGGTGACGCCGCTGCCTCTGCCCGGCCAGGTGTGAGGCGCAAGCGCGCGGCGCTTGCGCGACGGTTTCACTCAATCAACAGGCTGGCGCTCCTCGAGGCCGAGCCATCATCGAGCCGGAATACCTTGATGGCCTGCGCCAGTTGGGCCGCCTGATCCTGCATGGATTGGGCAGCGGCGGCGGCCTGCTCGACCAGGGCGGCATTTTGCTGGGTAACTTCGTCCATTTTGATGATGGCGATATTGACTTCCTCGATGCCACCGCTTTGCTCTTGCGTGGCGGAGCTGATTTCGCTGACGATATCGCTCACCTTGCGCACACTGGCGACCACCTCGACCATCGTGCTGCCGGCCTGGTCGACCAACTTGCTGCCAGCGCCGACTTTTTCCACCGAGTCATTGATCAAGGCCTTGATTTCCTTCGCGGCGGCGGCACTGCGTTGCGCCAGGTTGCGCACTTCGCTGGCCACCACGGCAAAGCCGCGGCCTTGTTCGCCTGCACGGGCGGCCTCGACCGCCGCGTTCAGCGCCAGGATATTGGTCTGGAAGGCGATACCGTCGATGACGCTGATGATATCGACAATCTTGCGCGACGATGCGTTGATCGAATTCATGGTGGAAATGACTTCGCTGACCACCTCGCCACCCTGGCCGGCGACCGCCGCGGCGGTGGCGACCAGGCTGTTCGCTTCCAGGGCGTTGACGGCGGTCTGCTTGACGGTGGAGGTGAGCTCTTCCATCGCGGCCGCCGTTTCTTCAAGCGACGCCGCTTGCTGCTCCGTGCGCGACGATAAATCGAGATTGCCGCTGGCAATTTCTTGCGACGCGATATTAATCGCCACCGTGCCGCCGCGTACTTGCCCGACCAGCGTCTGCAAACTGGCCGTCATGGTTTGCATGGCGCGCTGCAACTGGCCGATCTCGTCGGTCGAAGCGACCGTCATCGACGCGGTCAGATCGCCGCTGGCGACCCTTTCAGCGACGCTGACCACGGCACGCAGCGGCCGGCTGATCATGCCTGCGATGAACAAGGCCAGCGTCACGCTGATCAGCATTGCCGCCGCCAGAATCCCGATAATCCACGCCCGTGACGAGGACATCAGATAGTCGTTGGTGACCAGGGCGCGGCCGCTTTCCTCCTGGCTCAAGTCGACCAGTTTGTCGACGATGTCATTGACCTTGCGGAACAATTTCACCGAATCGCCACGAATGGCTTTTCGCGCCTCGTCCTGATTGCCTGCGCGCGACAAGGCCAGTACGTTCTTGCCGGCCGCCCGATAAGCCACAAAAGATTGATTCAACGATTCGAATAGTTGTTTTTCTTCGGCGCTATCGACCAATAAGGTAAATTTTTCAACATACCCCGTAAATTCTTTGGTGCGGGACTCGATGCTCTTTTCGTAGTAGTCGAAATCGCTGACCTCGCTGGAAAGAATGTGCTGCAATTCCGATACCCGCATGCGGTTCAGGGTCGCTTTCATCAGCAAGGCGTAGCGCACGCTGGGCAAGGTGTTGTTAAGCACCCCGGTAGAGGCGGCATTGAGGCGCTCGGTTTGCAAAATGCCGAAGATGCCCGTCGCCAGGGTCAGAATCAAAATGATCAAAAAAGAAAGCAACAGCTTGTATGCGATCTTCATATTTGTAAACCATTGCCAGTTCATATATTTACCTTTCAAGCCGTTTAAACTACGATGTTTCTTGCCGGGCGATGGCCACCGGCGTCCACCGCCATCAGAATTTGTGCAGCAGGCCGAGCGTCAGGGCTTCGGCGCGCGCATCGTTGTTCAGCGCCCCCGTTTTGCCGGCCGCATCGCCGCGCCAGCGCGTGAAGTCGGATTCGAGATACAGCGTGGTGCGCCTGGACATCGACTTTTCAAGGAAGACGAAGGCGCGATCGAAGCCGTCGTCGAGCCTGCCCGTCGTTTCGCGACGCACGCGGTAGTAAGCGGTGGTGAGCAGCAGATCGGCGGCCAGTTCGCGGCTGATGCCGACCGACGCGATACGCTGGTGTACGCTTTTGTTGACAGCGGTGTCAGCCTTGTTGGCGGCAAAATTGGTTTTGAACTGCCAGCCGCCGAACTTGAAGGCAGCGCCGATAGTGGCCGCGTCAAGCGCCATTTGGTCACGGTTGTAGAAGCGCGTGACGCCGCCCGACAGCACCAGGCCGCCTTGCTGGTAGATCAACGCGCCGCCGCGCGTGGACAGGGCGCTCGAACTGCCTGCCACTTCGCCGACGGAATAGGCGCCGACCGCCCGCAGCGGTCCGTTCGTGCCGCTGACCTTGATCATGTTGTCGATGCGGTAGAAATTGTCCGCGTAGCCGCTGGTGCCGTATTGCTGGCCGAAGGCGTGCGTGCCGAAGGCCGTGTTACTGAGCGCGGCAACATTGACATTCGGGTTGAACGAGGCGAAACGGATGGCCAGCGGGTCGGTCGGCGTGATGGCGTCGACCAGGGCGTTGGTCTGGCGGCCTATCTGCACGGTGCCATAGGCGTTTTTCAATCCCACCCACGCGAGCCGGTCAAACAGCTTGTCGGCCTTGGCCGCGCTGCCCGTATCGAGATTGACGCCGCTTTCCAACTGAAAAGTGACGTGCAAGCCGCTGCCCAGATCTTCCTGGCCGCGCAGCCCCCAGCGGCTGGTGTTGTTGACGCCGCTCGTCACGGCGCTGGTGTTGCCCGACGCTAGCGGGGCGTTACTGGCATTCATGCCATTGCTGTAGCGCGCGCCCAGGTCGGCAATACCGTAAATGGTGGTGCTGTTCTGGCTGAGTACATTCCCGCTGGCAACCAATAGCAAAACGAAAATATTAACTTGGCGCATGGTTTCTCCCCTTTATATTGAACATTTTTATTGATACCTCCATGGACGGTTCATCATCCGGCAAACGGTAAAGTTTGACAATTTATATCGGTGAAGAAACTAATGCGGGTCGTGCAATGACGAAGTGCTGGTGCGCCGGGCGAGCGGGAAATGACAAATTTCAGCGCAAAAAGGGGCAAATCTCTTCGAGATCGCCCTATTGCGGTGCTAAAAACAGCTGCGCGAAAACCGCAATTGAATGTTGTTTTGGTGCATCAGGGGTTCGGCTGCACCCGCGCGTGTCATCAGCAGCGCTGCTTGCCGCCCTTCCACGCATGGTAAGCGGTTGATGTCACGTCGCTGCAAATGCGCGACAACTGGCAGCAACTGCTGTCCGGCCCGAACAGCACGGAAGGATGGCCGGACACTGACGAGCAATCAAAACCCGCCGCTGCGGGAAAATGGCTTAAGAGTGAGATCAAGCGCGCTCTAATGCATCTACTCGAGAGTTCACTTCTTTAACGCAAACGCGGTTTCTCCCAAGAGCCTTCGCCTGATACAGGCCCTGATCGGCCGCTACTATCAGTTGAACTTGGGTACTCGCGGCATCAAATTTTTCAAACGTATGCACACCCGCGCTGACTGTGACAAAGCCAGCCGCTGCCCCGCTGTGCGGAACAATCAGCGCGGCGACCTGGCGGCGAATACTCTCCGCGACACACCATGCTCCGGCGGCATCGGTACCAGGCAAGAGGACGACAAGCTCCTCCCCACCGTATCGCGCGCTCAAATCGCAGGGACGGTTGACTGCCCCGCCTACAACCGCCCCTACCTGGCGTAGACAAGCGTCGCCTGCGGCATGTCCGTAGATGTCGTTATATTGTTTAAAGTTGTCCACGTCGATCATGATCAACGAAATTGGGGTGCCGGTCCGCCTGGCATGGCTAAATTCTTTTGCCAGCGCCAAATCGAAGCAACGCCGATTGGCCAAGCCTGTCAGACCGTCCTGCATGGCGATCTGTTCGAGCGCTTCATTCGCCGCCAGGAGTTCGGCGCGGCTTTCCAGCAACGCCGCCTCGGCTGTGGTGCGACGTTCGATCTGCCGAGTTAAACGAAATCCCAGAAACCCAAGGCCAGCCACCAGCAGCGTCATCACTGCCCCATGGGTGAGGACGTCCATCCGCCAATTAGCCAGTGCATCGTCGCGCGACAGCGCCGCCAGTATCACGAGGGGATAGGCTGCAGAGCGGCGATGGCTGTTGATACGAGTAACCCCATCCAGGCTGGATGTAAAAATATTGGTCGCGACGGGTGCCTGATGCAGGTACTTGCTAAATAACGGTCCTGCCGAGATGTCCCTACCAAAATAAGCGATATCAAAAGGTCGGCGCAGAATAATGGTGCCTTTGTCCGTTGCCACCAAAAGCGCGCCATGCTTTCCGATGTCGAAGCTTTCAAAAAACTCCCGGAAGTAATCCATCCGAATCGTCGCCAGGATCACCCCGGCAAACGTGCCGTCGCGTGCGTTCAAGCGCCGTGAAATCGTCACGATCCACTCGCCGGTGGATTTGCTGCGTATTGGCAAGCCAATGTGGGGGGATCGTGTCGAATGAGTCTTGTGATAAATAAAATACTCGCGATCCGAATTATTCAGACGCGCTGGCTGACCTGGCTGCGAGTTGACAACCCAGGCGCCGCCTGGCCCGTAAATGAATAGGCCGTGCAATTGTGGAAGCTCAGCCACGCGTGCTGCCAGGAGGGCGTGCAGACGATCAAATTTCAATTCATTGGAATCGCCATTTTCCATCCGCTCTGCCAGACCGACAAGTACGGTATCCGCCTCTTTGAAAGTATCGTAAGCATGTTGCGAAAGCGATTTCGCCAGATTGACGGAAGCAATTTCCGTTTCGCGAAGCTGGAAAGCACGTGTGCGCCATAGTTGCCATGCGTCAAGCGCCACAAGCGCAATGCATAAACAAACAACCAGGAACGCCACGCGTTTAGAAAGCGATAGCTTGATCCAGCGTGTTCCCGGGATGGCCGGTGGGGCTGCTTGGATTTCCATAGGATTCATGTAGATATCAAACCTGCTCTAACAAGGGCGAATGACTGTTTTGGCCGAAAGCGGTCGGTCGCGCTGGCTCAGTGTACGATGTTGTTGCTCTTGGAACAAGCGGCCAGCTTGTTCGTCGCTCCAAGACAGCGCCAGCCATCACTCGCCAACTCCTGGCAACCTCAGCGGTTAAACCTCGGCAAGCGCAATTTCCACTTCGACGCCATCCTCATGGCGTATCCAAGCCCGCCCTTGCACACCGGGACGGCGCCCGAGCAACAGGACACACTAGCGCTGCTGGTGCAGCACCACGACACCGCCACAGCGCCAGCGGCGGTGGCCAGTGCCTCGGGGGCGTAATCAGAGTCACGGCTTCCTGCGGTGCAATACCTGCACTGCCCTCTTCAACGGCGGACGGCTCTTGCTGGCCAAACTTCTCGCCCAGCCAGGCCGCTACCGCGCCAGGCTGCGCCTTGTAGGCCGTCACCAGTTCATTGACGGAAGGCCCAACCGCGCCTGACGGTATACATATCTCCACAGCATCATCCCGGGCACGCCATACCATCTTGAGTACCATCAAAACAACCTGCTCGGCGTTACCTGAGGTTGCCTGACAATGCGCCCAAAAATGAAAAAACCCCTGAAAAATCATGGGGTTTGTGTTGATCGTCCTACCCGGCTGTGCCAGCGGCTGCCGGATGGGAAATCATTCACACTCGATTATCAATGAGAACGGCAAGTGACTGATTTTTCTCCAGTTTTCTGTACTACAGATGTTCGATACCATCGAAAATACCATCATCAAAAAACAGGCCTTAGCCACCTTCGCGCCATCTTCATTATCTTACGCTTCCCAGCAACTTCCAGTACCGTTTACAGGCCACCCTGTTACGCTTTGACACAAAAGTTGCTATGAAGTTTTTAAACCGTCACTCCGCGTGTTATTTTTTTCGTTTCCCCTGCCCCCACTATTGACTTGCTTACGGCTCAGCGTAGCGGGCAATATCCCCATGCCAGCGAACGCCAGTCCAGGCGACGATGGCGGTCAAGACAGCAGCGATGCATATCGCCAGCGGCAGCACAGAAGCGGACAAGTTCTGCGCCGGCGCCAACAATGCGCCTGTGCTCACAGCCACCAGCGGCAAGGTCGTGCCTAGCCAGGCATTGGCGCGGCCGGCGGCATCCTTGAACGGCGCCATCGCGGCCGCTTGGCCGCAGGACTGGTGGATCGCGTGGGCGAAGACAAACAACATATACGGCGCGACAAAGGCGACAGCGGAACTGACGCCGCACATTGCCGCCAGCCCCAGCGCGGCGCCCCCCGCCAGCCCGACCAGGCTGGCCCCACCGACGCAACGGCGCAACCCATACGCGCGCAGCCAGTGGCGGCTGGCCACCGTGCCGGCCAGATAGCACAGCGAACAGCACGACAGCACCGCACCGTATTGAATGACGCTCAAGCCGCGCTGTTCAATCAGCAGGTGCGCCGAACCGCTCAGGAACAGATAGTGCCCCAAATACGAACACGCGGTCAGTGCGGTGTAGAGTCGAAATACCGGCTGACGCCAGATGTCGCGCCAGCCGACCGCTGTTGCTTGTGCGCTGTCCGGAGTCGCCTTCGCGGCCAGCGTTTCGCGCAGTCCAAAAAACGCCACGGCAAGCGCCAGCAGGCCGAGCGCGCCATACGCCGTCGGCGCGCCGGCCAGGCCATGGCTGCGTACCAGCATGCCGCCGAGAAACGGCCCTGCCAGTGAAATCGCGCTGACCCACGAAAAACAGCGCGATAACATCACGATCAGTTCCTCGGCCGAATACAGGTCGCGCAAAATGGCGCGCGCGCACACACCGGCGGCGGCCACACCCACGCCCTGGAGCGCGCGGCAGAGCACCAGGCTGGCCAGCCCGGTGGCAAAAAAACAGCCCAGCGACGCCAGCACAAACAGCAGCAAGCCCGCCAGCAGGGCTGGACGCCTGCCGCAGCGGTCGGCCAGATACCCCCAGCCAATCTGGGACGCGCCAAAGCCGAGTATCAGCGAGGAAAACGCCCATTGACGCGCCGCGCTATCCCAGCTGGTCAACAGCGGCAGGGTTGGCAGGATCAGGGCGCTACTTAAAGCGTGCATCGACAGCAGCAGCACCAGCAACACCAGTAGCACCATCGGCATGGGCACACTTGCGGTCGCCGGCTGCCGCGCCATGCTTAGCCTGCCGGCTGCAGGCTGGCGCGCGACGAACTGTCGCGTACCACCAGGCCGGCTGGAAATACGCGCTGCAGCGGCTGGCCGTCGGCTCCCAGTATGCGGTCGAGCAGCATCTGCACGCTGGCCTGCGCCATTTCCAGCACCGGCGAATGGACGCTCGACAGCGGCGGAATGCAGTAGTCGTCGTAATGCATATTATCGAAGCCGACCACGCTGACCTCATGCGGCACACTGACGCCCAGCTCATGCAAGCCCTTCAGCGCGCCCAGCGCCATCCGGTCGCTGGCGAAGATGAGCGCGTCCGGCCGGTCGGCGCCCGCGCACAACTGGCGCGCAATGCGATGGCCGCTGGCCAGCGACCAGTCGCCGTTGAGTGCCCACGGCGCGTACTCAGCCAGGCCGTGGCACCCCATCGCCGCCAGATAACCGCGATGGCGTTCCTCGACGTCCTCGTTGACGTGGCCATCGCGCTCGCCGCCAATAAAGGCGATGCGGCGGCAGCCTTCGGCATGCAGGTGATCGACCACGTCGGCGGTCACCGATTGGTTATTTTGTGCGACATAAGAAAATGCCGGATCGCGCGTACCGAACACCACGAACGGCAAGCCGGCCTGCTGCAACTGCTCGAGCACCGGATGGCCGGTGCGCTCGACCACGGCCACCACGCCGTCGACGCGGCCAGCCAGAAACAGATCGCGCACGCAGGCATAGGCGGTGGCGTCATCGCCGATCTGGCTGCGCTGCATCAGCGCGTAGCCGTGGCCATCGGCCACGCGGCTCAGCACCTGGACCACATTGTTCCAATAGGTGTCCTGGATTTGAAACGAGCGGTTGTCATAGGCGGCACGCTCGCCGAAAAAAACACAGGCCAGGGTATTGGTGCGGATCGCCCGCATCGAGCGGGCCGCCATGCTCGGCACGAAATTGAGCGTGGCAATGACTTCCTGCACCCGCTTGAGCGTTTTATCGGCCACCATTTCAGGATGGTTGAGCACCAGCGATACCGTCTGGTAGCTGACGCCAGCCATCCTCGCCACGTCCTTGATGGTGACCCGCTTCATCTTTGTTTCAACAGTCAAATTGGCTACCTCGAGATACGCTGCCGCCCCTGACCCACCCGGACCTGGGTGTCAAAAGCGAACATATCGTAAAAAACGCAAAACGCGGGGGCGCCGATCTCGATCACCGGCATCCGCTTTTGCAGCATGCTGAAGCAGGCCGATTGTACCGCGATATAGTCGCTTTCCTGCTGCGGCGTCATCCAGTCGACCAGGTAGGCCAGCGAAATATGGAAGCCGTAGCTGTCATGGTCCGGCGCGCGCAATTGCAGGCGCTCGGCCAGGCGGTCACGCAGGCGGCGCAGCTTGCGGTTCTCGGCGGCATCCGCCGGCAGCAGGCGCAGCGTGGCGCCGGGATCGCGGCGCACGCTAAATTCATCGAGCCGCATGCGCAGCGGCAGCGCGGTATCGAGCGCAAAGCCCTCCAGCTTGCGTTCCAGGTGACGGTCGCTGGCGGCCAGCGGCGCATCAAGCGCCAGGTCGGCCGGCCAGATGCCGGCGCGGCGGCTGCTCTCGGTCACCCCCTCGAACACGGTCATGTGATAGCTCGATGGCGGCAGCAAGGCCAGGCACGGCGCGAAGCTGCCGGCCGCCAGCGTGTCGCGCACGCTGGTGAGCGCGTCCGATAGCGCCGTGGCGAGCGGGATGTGGCTGATGATGGTATTGCCGGGGAAGCGGAACGGGCTGCCGTCGGCATTGAATTTGCGCCCCACCGACGGCGGCGGCCTGGGCCCGGCGCTGTCGGTCGAAGCGGGCAGCGGCGCGGCGCTGATGGCACCGGTGGCAGCGGCGGCACCGGCGGCGACCGCGGCCAGCGGGGCGCTGAGGATAAAGGTACGGCGCGAAGTGGACATCGGCAAGTTCTCCTCTGATTATAATTTCACGTTGAGACCAACCAGCACCGACGGGTACAGCTTCCAGGCCGACTGCACATACTGCTGGCCCGGTCCAAAGTTGTACTGCTGGCCCTGCGACGTGGCGTTCAGCACGTCGAGCGAAATCGTCATGCGCTTGTTGATATCGTAGGCCAACTGGAGATCGATATTGTCGGTCGGCTGCTGATAGCGGTTGAAGACAAAACCGGCCGGGGTGAAATTGGCAAAGCGGCTGTCCCACAGGCGCCCCAGGTGGCTCCATGCCAGCTTGGCGTGCAGCGCGTCTTTTTCATAGTACAGCGCGGCGTTCCAGATCTGCTTCGGTTGCTGCTGCAAGGCGTCCAGCACCACGCGGCTGCCGTCGGACAGGGTGACCGGATAATGGGCGCGGCTGAAGCTGCCGTTGACGCTGGCGCCCAGGCCGTTGAACGGCGCGGGCAGGAAGGTAAAGTCCTTGGTGATGCCGAACTCGATGCCGGTCAGGCGGGTCTGCTCGGCGGTGTTGCGTGCCTGGGTCACCAGCACCTGGGTCGGGGCGCCGTTGACGTTCAGCGATTGCAGCTGCCCGTAATTGAAAATCTCATCCCTGATACGCTTGTGGAACAAGGCCAGCGAGACGATGCCGCGGCCATCGTCCAGATACCATTCGTGGCCCAGGTCCAGATTGGTCGACAGCCGTGGTTTCAAATCCGGGTTGCCGGTCGACAGTGTCGGCACCGCGCTGGTGGTGTTGAGCGCGCCGCCGTGGGTGGCAATCTGGTCGAAGCGCGGCCGGCCCAGCGTTTGCGACAGGCCGACACGCAGCTTGCTGTCGGCGCTGGTGTCAAGCACGCCCGACAGCGACGGCAGCAGATTGCTGTACGAACTGGTGGTCGATACCGGCGCGTAGACGCCATTGGTGGCCAGGTAACCGTCGCTGTCGAAGCTGGTGCGCTCGAGCCGCAGTCCGCCCACCAGCAGCCAGCGCTCGCTGCGGAACTGGGCCTGCGCGTACGCCGCGTTGACATGCTCGCGGATGGCGTAGGTGTTGCCGTATTGAGAAGCCAGGTCGACCGTGGTCCTGGCGCCCGCGCCATACTTGGCAAACGCGGCATCGGCCAGCGTGAAGTCGATCAGCGGGATGCGGCTGTTGCAGGCCAGCGCGCACAAGCCGGTGCCGCCCACCACGTTGGCCAGCGTGTACGGCATGCCGCTATAGTCGGTGCGCGAAAAGTCCGTTGCCGAATCGGTCAGCAAGGCCCGCGCGCCCACCGCGCCGCCCCAGCCCTGGGCGCCCTCGCCCATGTTGTAGCGCAGATTGGTCTGCACATCCTTGACGCTGGCCTGGTAGCCGGTGTCCTCGGCGCGATGGTACTGCAGCGCGTAACGGCTCGGATCGGCGGCATTGGGCGACACCGCCGCAAACACCGGGTAGTTGCCGCGCCAGTCGTAGTTGAAGGCCAGACCAGGCTGGACAAAGCGCTCCCAGGTCTGCGGATTGTCGACGGTCGACTTCGACAGGCTGGCGCGCAGGTCCGCCGTCAGCAGCGGTTGCAGTTCCAGGTTAAATTCGCCGTTGACACCGTACAGGGCGCGGTCCCAGCGCAACCTGCCGACATCGGCCGTCTGCGACGCCGAACTGAGGGTGCCGGCCGTCGCGCTCTGGTTGGAAACCCTGGCCGAGGTATCGACGGAGGCCAGCAAGCCGTAACGGTCGGAGTCCTCCTTCTGGCGGAAATCGTAGGCGCTGACATACGCGCTCATGCCATTATCCGGATGCCAGTCGAGCCGCGTGGTCAGGCCGGTGCGGCTGCGTTTGTTGTCGTAGTTATACCAGCGGCGCTCGGTGGGCACCGCGTAGCCATTGCCACCGCCGAACACGGCGCTGCGAGCGCCGCCATCGGTATAGCTGTTCAGGGTGCTGCCGGTTTCGATCTGCGGCACGTTGATTGCGCGCGTCCAGTAGCTGGCCGTGGTCATCAGGCCGAAGCTGTCGTTGGGACCGAAACGCGTGGCCCAGCGCCCTTGCGCCTCGCCGGTCGGGCGCGCGCCGCCGCTGGACGACTGGCCGAGGTTCTGGCCGGCCTTGGCGGAAAAATCGAGCAGGTTGGCGCGGTAGTTGAAGGCCCCGCCGCCGACCATATTGACCACGCCGCCAATGGCCCCGCCATCCGTTTCCGGCAGCGCACTCTTGGTCACATCGACCCGCCGCACAAAGTTCGACGGCAGTACTTCCATATACACCTGGCGGCCGCCGACGTCGGCGCTAGCCATCGTAAAACCATCGATCAAGGTGGTGTTGTAGTTGGCGTTCAGGCCGCGCACAATCACAAACCGCGGTTCGCCCTGGTAGCTCAGGGTGGCCACGCCGGTCACCCGTTTGAGCACGTCGCCAACGTTAAAATCGGGCAGCTTGCCGATCTCGTCGGCGGCAACGCTGTCCACCACGGCCACCGCGTCGCGCTTGGCGGCGATGGTTTTCGCGTTCGACGAGCGCACGCCCTTGATTTCTATGGTTTGCGGGGCCGCTGGCGCGTCGTCGGCCGGCGCCTGGTCGGCCGCGGCGGCGCGCGCAGGGGCCGGCAGCGTGGCATGGATGGCCAGGGCCATCAGGGAGAATCGGAACATCAGGGAATGGCGGGATCGAACTGGCATGGAAGGCTCCGGCGTGAAGTATCTGGTCAGGCGCTAAAAAAGGGATTAGAACGTTCTAATTTCTTTCAGATCAGAATTAGAACGTTCTAATCATAGCGATGAAGTATGACGAGCGGATGACATGAACAGACTTTTCCGGCCCTGTTCAAGGTCATCGGCACGCCCGGCCGGGCCGGGAGCGCACTGCTCAAGAATCACTTTATGGAAATCACCCCTACCCCGCCATCGATGTGGATCGCCGTGCCGTAGTGACGCGACAGGCGTTGCAGGCGCGTCAGGATGCGCACAGCGTCGTCGCCGCCGGCCAGCCGTGGAATGCCGCGGTCGGCGTCGCGCTCGTTTTCCCAATGCATCTCGATCGGATGCAGAACGATCTCGGCCAACGCGCCGGCGGCGTCATAACGATTCACCGCCACCACGCTCTCGTACCAGATCTGCTCCTTGAACACGCCGTGCACGCGGCGATGTTCCATGAACTCCGCGGCCGTCATCGACGCCGGTTCGACCTTGTCTTTTTCGTACTCGTCGCGCGTGATCGGCTGTTGCTGGTTTTCCATGAAAAAGAAATTGCCCAGCGAATAGTAGATCGGCTTGTCCTGGTAGATCTCGATGCCGCGCAGCTGGTGGGGACCGTGTCCGATCACCGCGTCGGCCCCCTGCTCGATCGCCTCGCGGGCGATCAGCGGCATGAAGTCCGGCGGCAGCTCGCTATAGTTTCCCGGCTCGTGGGTGTGGATCGAGACCACCGAGAAATCGGCGCTCTGCTTGGCCTGGCGCACATTGTGCAGGATGGCTTTGCGGTCGCGCTCGTCCATGGTAAAGCTGAAGCGCACCTCGTCGCCAATGCCGTCAAGCGCCCGGTATTTGATGTCGAACAGCGTTACCGTGCCATTTTTCTCGTCGGCCGCCAGCACCGACTTGCGCATCATGCCCTTGGGCAGGGCGTCGCGGATGGCCGCCAGCACCGCCAGCCGTTGCGGCGACACCTGGACAAAGCGCGTGGTGCGCAAGGCGTTCAAGCCGGGGCGGCCGGGAATCTGCCCGAGCGGATCGATGGCGCGCGCATTGGCCTCGAAGCGCGAGGCCAACGCCACCAGCGCCACCCGCCCCGCTCCCGTCGACAGGAAGGCCGGCGCGCGCGCCCGCGCCAGCGTTTCGCCGGTACCTGCGTGCACCATGCCGGCCTGGTCGAACAGGGCATCGGTGTAGCGCATCCCTTCCACGCCCCAGTCGGTGGTGTGATTGTTGGCGCGGCTGATCAGGTTAAAGCCCATCAGCTTGAGATCGGGCGCCACCGCCGGCGTACTGATCAGCCACGAGCCGCCGGCCAGCGCCGATGGATGGCCGCCGAATTTTTGCAGGTCGATGGCCGTGCCTTCGAAGTTGCCGAACGTGACATCGGCATCCCGCAGCAGCGCCAGCAGCTCGGGCGCGGTGCGCCGCAGCCGCGCATGGATGGCGTCGGTGATGATCAGGTCACCGACCGCCACCAGGGTGAAGCCGTCCGGCACGTTGGCCGACTTCCAGGACGGCGCCAGGGTGCCGGCCGGGTGTGAAAAATCGTTGTGTTGTTGCGTCATGCTGTCTGCTTTCATAGGGTGGTGATCGTGGTGGCGCTCAGAGCGGATCGGCGATGCCGTCCCAGCAGGCGCGCGCCAGCCGCCCCAGCGTGTTGAACGCCGACACATAGCCGGGCATGCCGTCGGGCATTTCCAGCGGCACCTGGTCGGTATAGGCGGTGATGATGAACAAGGGACGGCCGCGCCGGAACACGACGCCGCCATCCATGCGGCCGCGCTTGCCGGTGCCGCCCTTGTGCGCCACCTTGGCGTCGGCCGGCAGCAGCGAGGCGATCTTGGTGCGCAGTTTCTGCCAGCTCAGCACCTCGAGCGCAAACGCGCATTGCTCGCTGCTGCAACCGAGGCGCGCGGCCGCTTGCGGATCGGCGCCGCCGCGCAGTATCAGGTCGTACAGCAGGCCCTGGTCGCAGGCGCTGACCACGGTGACCTCGTCGAGCGGGTGATCGATCGGCATGTCCGGCCGCGGCACCGAGGTCCGGTGCACGGTATCATCCATGCCGACGCTGCGGCAAAAATCGTTGATCTCGTCCAGGCCGATGCGCTCCATGACCATGCGGGTGCACACGTTGTCGCTGACGATGATCATCTGCACCAGCGCGTCGCGCAGGCTGACGCTAAAGCCCGGCGTGAGGTATTTGAAGGTGCCCGACATCACGCCCTCGCGCAAGCGCTCCTCGTACACGATGGACTGGTTCAGGTCGAGCCGGCCCTGGTGCACGGCGCGCAACACCGCCATCAGGATCGCCACCTTGCGCGTGCTGCCCGAGGGCAGCGCCAGGTGGCCGCTGCGGTCGGCCTGCTCGCCGGTCACCAGGTTTTTCACATACCAGGATGTGAGATACGGTTGTTCGTCGCAGATCGCGTGTAAACGTGTGATCAATGTTTGCATACCGCTGGTTTCCTCAAGGTTGGATGTGGCGCGCCACAGCGGCGCGTGGCACGTGAATATGGTTGGCCAGGGCCTGCACGAACGTTTCCAGGTCGCGCCGCAGGCGCACAAAGCCGTCATGCTGTTCGAGGCTGGCCTCGTCCATGTAGAGGCTGCGCTTGATCTCGATCTGCACGCTGTGGCGGGCCTGGGCCGGGGCGCCGTACTGCTTGACGATGTGGCCGCCCTGGTACGGGGTGTTGATCGCGACCTTGTAGCCCAGCTTGCCGAACAAGGCGGCAATCCAGGCGCTCAGGCGCGGGTCGGCCGACTGTCCCAGGCAGTCGCTGACGACCAGGTCGGGGCGCACCGTGCCGTTGTCCACGTTCATCGCATTGCCCACCGATTTCATCGAATGGCAATTGATGTGCAGCACCTGGCCAAAGCGCTGGTGACTGTCGTCGAGCAGCGCCGCCAGGGCGTCATGGTAGGGTTGGTAGTAACGCCGCAAGCGCTGCTGCACTTCGTTCACGCTGAGCTTGCCCTCGTACATGGGCACGCCGGGCAGCGCGTTGCGCCGGATCAAGCCCATGCCGCGCAGGCAGGCCGCCGACGGCGCCAGCGGGCCCGGCCACGGCGTCTCGAGCATGGCTTGATCGATATCGTCGGGGGCCCGGTTAGGGTCGATATACGCGCGCGGGAAGCGCGCCGCCAGCAAGGGCGCACCGCTGGCGGCGGCCGCGCCCCACAGTTGATCGACATAGGCGTCCCGGGTAGTGTCCAGGGCCGCGGCCGGGGCGATGATGGCGCTGTTGACGGGATACTCGGTGCCGCTGTGCGGCGAGTCCAGCACGATCGGCAGGGAATGCGCGCCGGCACCGGGCCGGCTGATGGAATACATGTGATTAGTTGAGGTGATCATGGTGCGTGCTGAGGCTGTGAATGGGAGTGACGTCGCCGTTGAGGTGGCAGGCCGACCAGTGTCCGGAGGCGATCTCGCGCAGCGCCGGCGGCTCGGCGGCGCAGCGTGCCATGGCGCGCGGGCAACGCGGATGGAAGGTGCAGCCGGACGGTGGATTGAGCGGACTGGGCAGCTCGCCCTGGATCGGCCGGTGCTCGACCACGTTGGCGTCGAGCCGCGGGGCGTCGGCGATCAGCGCCTGGGTGTAGGGATGGTTGGCCCTGGCAAACACGGAACGCGTATCGGCCAGCTCGACGATGCGGCCCAGGTACATGATGGCGACGCGGTCGGCAATATGCTCGACCACCGCCAGGTTGTGGCTGATGAACAGATAGGTCAGGCCTTTCGATGCGCGCAAGTCCATGAACAGGTTGAGGATCTGGGCCTGCACCGACACGTCCAGCGCCGACACCGCCTCGTCGCAGACGATGAACTTGGGGTCGAGCGCCAGCGCCCGGGCGATGGCGATGCGTTGCCGCTGGCCGCCGGAGAACTGGTGCGGATAGCGGCTGGCATAACTGGGGTCGAGCCCGACCTGCCGCAGCAGCGCCGCCACGAACGCCGGCGCGTCGGCACGCGCCACCAGGCCATGGTAGACAGCCGCCTCGCCGATCACCTGGTCGACGCGCTGGCGCGGATTGAGCGCGGCATAGGGATTTTGAAACACCATCTGGATGTTCAGATGGTGATCGACACTGGGCGCGCTGATGTCGGCGCCCTCGAAATGCAAGGTGCCGCGGGTGGGCGGCAGCAGGCCGGCGATCATGCGGCCGACGGTCGATTTGCCGCAGCCCGATTCGCCGACCAGGCCCAGCACCTCGCCGGCGGCCACCGCCAGCGAGACGTCGTTGACGGCGTAGACCTGGCCGGCGCCGGGCCTGGACCAGCCCAGGGCGTCGGTGGCGCGCGCCAGGCTGCCGCGCTTGAGAGTGAAGCTCTTGCTGAGCTCCCGGGTTTCCAGCATTGTCGTCATGGTGTTCAACCTAAAGGAAAGAAGCAGCGGTGCTCGCGCCCGCCTTGCTCGAAGACCGGTGGAATGGCGGTGCAGGCGCGGGTGGCGTGGCCGCAGCGCGGCGCGAACGCGCAGCCCGGCGGCAGCGCCAGCAGCGGCGGCGTGGCGCCGGGAATTGCGTACAGGCGCTTGCCGGGACTGCCGGCGCGCGGCAGCGCGTCGAGCAGGCCGCGGGTGTAGGGATGGCGCGGCGCGTGGATGATCTGGGCCACCGGGCCGCGTTCGATGATGCGCCCGGCATACATCACGCACACCTCGTCGGCCAGGTCCTTGACCACGCTGATGTCGTGCGTGATCCAGATCAGCGCGGTGCCGCTGGCGCGCGCCAGTTGTTTCATCTCATACAAAATCTGCGCCTGGATGGTGACGTCGAGCGCCGTGGTGGGCTCGTCGGCGATGATCAGGTCGGGCCGGTTGATGATGGCGTTGGCAATCGCCACGCGCTGGCGCATGCCGCCTGACAGCTCGTGCGGATAGGCGCGCATGCGCTCGCGCGGCGCCGGAATGCCGACCCGCTGCAAGGCCTCGAACACCCGTTGCTCGATCTCGGCGCGCGTCGCCTTGCTGTGGATGGCGACGGTTTCGGCCAGCTGGGCGCCGATCCGCATCACCGGGTTGAGCGACATCATCGGGTCCTGAAACACCATGGCGATGCGGTCGCCGCGCAGCTGGCCCCAGCGCTTGGCCGAGGCCAGGCGCAAATCCTCGCCCTTGAACAGGATTTCGCCGCCGCTGACGCGGCCCGGCTTTTCGACCAGGTTCATCAGCGAGAACGCGGTGACCGACTTGCCCGATCCCGATTCGCCGACAATGCCGAGCACCTTGCCGCGCTCCAGGCTGAACGAGACATGGTCGAGCGCGCGGGCCACGCCGTCGTCGGTGTGGAACTCGGTCACGAGTTGTTTGACTTCCAGTAGTGCCATGTGATGTCCTTCTATGCGTCAAGCTTGGGGTTGAGCGCGATGCGCAGGCGGTCGCCGATCAGGCTGATCGAAACCACCAGCAGCACCAGCGCCAAGCCGGGAAACACGCTGATCCAGTATTGGTTCGAGAGCATGTAGTCAAAGCCGTTGGAAATGAGCAGGCCAAGCGAGGGCTTGGTCTGCGGCAGGCCGATGCCGAGGAAACTCATGGTCGCCTCCAGCGTGATGGCGCTGGCCATCTGGTTGGTGGTGGTGACGATCACCGGCGCCATGCAGTTGGGCAGCACGTGGCGCAACATGATGCGGTGCGCCGGCAAGCCCTGGCCGAGCGCCGCCTCGACATAGTCCTTGCCGCGCTCGACCAGCGCCGCGCCGCGCACGTTGCGGGCAAAGATCGCCCATTGCACCAGCACCAGCGCCATCAGGGTCTTGTCGACACCCTGCCCCAGCACCGCCAGCAGCACCAGCGCCACCAGGATGGTCGGCACGCTGAGCTGGACGTCGACCAGGCGCATCAGGATGGCGTCGGTCTTGCCGCCGGCGTAGGCCGCCAGCAGGCCGACGGCGGTGCCGATGGCCAGCGCCACCAGCGCGCTGGCGACGCCGATGCCCAGGCTGATGCGCAGGCCATACAGAATGGCGCTGAACATGTCGCGGCCGGCGCCGTCCGTGCCCAGCAGGTAGGTCATGCCCTGGTCGCTGCTGCGCGTGCCCGGCGCGTGCTCGGCCTCCATGATCGACACCTTGGTCAGGTCGTACGGGTCCTGCGGCGCGAACAGCGGCGCTCCGACCGCCGCCACGATCAGCACCAGCAGCAGCAACGCGGCGATGGCGCCGGTGCGGCTTTTCAGGTAGCGCCGCAACAGCAGACGCCACGGCGTTTCAGGCAGCGCCAGCGGGGTTTCCGGCGGCGCCGGCAGGCGGGATTCAATATCGTTCATCGTCATTTTCATCAAAGCGGACCAGGCCGCGATTCGGGAGCGGCTCCCGCGCGCGGGAAGCCAGTGGGTGGTGCCTGCGCGGCCGGTCAGGCCTGGCGGGTGCGCAGGCGCGGGTCGAGCACCAGGTACAGCACGTCAACCACGAAATTGATCAACACAAACAGCAACAACACCACCATCAGGTAGGCCACCACCACCGGCCGATCCAGCTGCAGCACCGAGTCGATGATCAGCTTGCCCATGCCGGGCCAGGCAAAAATGGTTTCGGTGATCAACGAGAAGGCGATCAGGTGGCCGAACTCGAGTCCCATCAGGGTGACGATCGGGATCATCACGTTCGGGGCGATATGGCGCAGCATCAGGCGCAGCGGGCCGACGCCCTTGGCGCGGGCGAACTTGACGTACTCCTGCACCGCCACCTCGCGGGTGCCGGCCTCGGTCATGCGCATCACCAGCGCGATGTTGTGCAGCGCCAGCGTCGAGGCCGGCAACAGAATGTATTTCAGGCCTTCCCAGCTCAGGAAGCTGACCTCGATGCCGAACAACGAACTGGTCGGCCCGCGCCCGCCCGAGGGCAGCCAGCCCAGGTTGACTGAGAACACCAGGATCAGGATCAGGCCCAGCCAGAACACCGGCATGGTCACGCCGAGGATCGAGAAGCCCATGGCGAACTTGTGCAGGCGGCTGCCGGGACGCAGCCCCGACCACAGCCCCAGCGGGATGCCGATCAGCGCCGACAGCAGCAGCGCCGTCACCGCCAGCTCCATGGTGGCCGGCATGCGCTCGAAGATCAGGCCGATGGCCGGACGGTTGAACACGAACGAGTTGCCGAGATCGCCATGCAGGGCGTTGTTGAAGAAGTGCAGGTACTGCTGATACAGCGGCAGATCCAGGCCCAGCGCGTGGGTGGCGCGGGCGATTTCCTCGAACGAGGCGTCGGGCGCCACCAACAGGTACACGGGATTGCCCACCAGATTGATTCCAACAAAGGCCACCACCGACATGACCATCACCACCAGCACGCTTTGCAGCGCGCGCTTGACCAGCATTTCAACCATTGCTTTGCTCCACCCTCGGTTAGACCATTGCACCGCGGCCGCGCCAGCCCCATGCCGACGCGCCGGTGCCTGCTGTGCCTGTTATTTGGGATGGATATCCATCGCCATCGTGAAGCCGTCGGCGCGCGGCGTCATGGTCAACTGCTTTTTCATCGCCCAGGAGGCGTTCAGATGCAGCAGCGGAATGATGGCGCCGTCGCCCAGCGCCAGGCGCGCGGCCTGTTGCTGCTGGCGCAAGCGGGCCGGCTCGTCGGTGTTGGCGGCGGCCTTGTCGATCAGGCTGTCGACTTCCTTGTTGTGGTAGCGGCCGTAGTTGCTGGCACCGGTACCGGCGGCCTTGTCGGCCGAATGGATGGTCGACACCAGGGCGGTGAGCGTGTCGCCGGTGACGGCGCCGTTACCGACCAGGAAGACGCTGAATTCGGACTCGCCCGAGGCGCCGCCAAAAGCGCGCGTCTGGAACACCGAGTACGGCATGGTGGCCACCTCGGTCTTGATGCCGATCTGGCTAAACACCTGCGCCACCGCCTCGCACAGCCTGGCGTCGTTGACGTAGCGGTTGTTGGTGCAATGGACGGTCAACTGGAAGCCGGCCGGATAGCCGGCCTCGGCCAGCAGCGCCTTGGCCTTGGCCAGGTCGTAGGCGGGCAACTTGAAGCCGTTCTCGTAGCCAAAGAAGCCCTTGGGCACCAGTTGCTCGGCGGCCGTGGCGTCGCCCTTCATCAGGAAGCGGATGATGCCGTCGCGATTGATCGCAGTCATCATCGCCTGCCGCACCCTGGCGTCCTTCAGCGGATTTTTGGCCAGCGGCGTGCCGTCGGCCGCCCTGACGAACGGCGAGCGGTCGCGGAACTGGTCCAGCGCCAGATAGTTCAGCATGTACGAGGTGACCGACACCAGCTCGTAGCGCTTGAGCGCGGCCTCCATGTTGGCGGTGACATCGTTGATCACGTCAACCGAACCGGACAGCAAGGCCGCGGCACGCGCCGGTTCGCGCGGGATGAACTGCAGGGTGACATGCTCCCAAGGCTGTTTGGCGCCCCAGTAATCCGGGTTCTTGGTCAACACCAGCTTCTGGCCATGCAGCCAGCTGGAAAACTTGTAGGGACCACTGCCGATGGCCGCCTTGCCGCTGGCAAAACTGTCTTCGCCGACGTGCTCGCCCAGCGACCTGGGCAAGATGGCCACCAGTCCCAGGTTTTCCGGCAGGGTCGGGCTGACCCGCTTGGTCTTGACCTGCAGCGTCAGCGGCGCGCTGACGCTGACGCTGACGCTGTCGACGTCGCGCAGATAGGAGCGGAAGGTACGCGGCCCCGGCAACTGCATGGCGCGCACGATGGAATACTTGACGTCATCCGCCGTCAACGCCGCGCCGTTATGAAACTTCACGTTCGGACGCAGCGTGAATTCCCAGGTGGTCGGGTTGACCAGGCGCCAGCTTTGCGCCAGGCCGGGCGTTGGCCGCAGTTGGCGGTCCTGTTCGACCAGCGTGTCGTACACATGGCCCCAGACGTTGCGGTTGGCGCCGTTGAGCACATGCGGATCGGCCGACGTCACCTCGGCCTTGAAGCCGATGTTCAGATCGGCCGCCCGCGCCATTGTTACCACCCCGCCCAACAGACAGCCGGCCAGACATGCCATGCCGGCCAACTTGCGCGCTAATTTACCCATCACCCCACCCCCAATGTGCTTCGTCAAAAAAACAATACATGCCCTGCAAAACCCCTGCCAGGACACGGCAGGGTCCAACGGCGGCGCCGCCTGGACCGGCAGTACCGCCGCGAATATAAGCAGCCTAGAAACGGTGCAGCACGCCCAGTCCCAGCGCGTTTTGATGGTTGTCCAGGCCGGGCGCGCCATTCGCGGTCAGGCCCGGGCTGTACATATGCGAGGCACGCATCGTGCCCAGCGTGCCGTAGACCAGGGTGCGCTTGGAGAGGATGTAGTCGGCGCCCAGCAGCGGCGCGGTCAGCGTGCCCTTGTCGCGGGCGCGGACGAACTCGAAGCGCGAGTGGATCAAGCCGGCTTTCAACAACCAGGACCCGATGCTGTAGTCGAGCCCGGCGTCGATGATGCTGACGCGGGAATTGTTGATGCCGCCGGCGGTGAAGGCGCCGCTGCCGGCGTTCTGGCTGAAGCTGGTGGCGAAGGCCGGCGCGACGCCGGCGCCGGCGTTGATCAACGGTTGCCTGGCCAGCGACCAGGTGCCGTGCAGCGTCACGCCGGCGCCAACCCGGTAGCGGCCGCCGACCATCAGCGATTGGACGCAGGTGTCGCCGGCCGCGCCCAGTGTTGCCGTGTTGCAGCCGGCATTGCTGGCGCTACCCTGGTCGCTGCTGCTGTTGGTGGCGCCGACGGTGGCGCCTTTTTTCGACTGCCAGTACGCGAAGCCGAGCGCGAACGGGCCGCCGGTGTCGTAGTTGGCGCCCAGGCCGAGCGACTGCCCGGTCGAGGTGGAGCCGGCCACCTCGCCGAATGCGTAGACCAGGTTGAGTTCGAGTCCGGCCAGCTTGGGCGAGGTGTAGTACACCATGTTGTTGGCGCGCTCGCCGGTGGAACGGTCGAGATTGTTGCCATGGGCCTTGCCGGTAAATTGCAACATGCGGCTGGCGCTCGAGTACTGCCGGGCGATGAAGTCGCTGTAATCCTTGCGGCGGCCCAGTTGCAGGTCGCCGTAGGCGCCTTCCAGGCCGATGGTGGTGCGGCGGCCGAACGTGGCGCCACCCTGGCCGGAGGCGCCGTTGTCCAGCGTCAGCCCGCCCTCGATCACAAACGACGCCTTGAGGCCGCCGCCGAGATCCTCGGTGCCGCGGAACCCCAGGCGCGACTGCGTGTACTGGCCGGAGTCGAGGCCGAGCCGGCTGCCGGTCTGGCCCGGCGCGGTCACCACCTTGTCAACGTAGCCCAGGCCCGCCGTCGCGATCCCGTACACCTGCACATTGCTTTGGGCCTGCGCGCTCCCCATGCCTGCCACTGCTCCCAGTCCCAGACACACCAGCGCGAATACTGTTTTTTTCATTTTTTATCCCATGTAACGCCTTGCGGCGGTCTTTGAAACGCTCGGTTACCACGCCACGTTGTTTCATCTGTCGATATGCTGTAACGACAGATGATATGGTAAACAGGACGCCACGCTCAGTCAACGCTGTTTCATAGAAAAATATATAGTATCGCTGTACGATACGCAATCGGAAATTAGAACGTTCCAATCGAGGGCATTTTTGCCCTGTTTTGGCGCGGGGCAGCACGAGGATGGTGCATGGAACGCGCGCACATCTGCCCGCGCACCACGATGGAAATCGTGCGGCAAACAAAGGATAATGCGGTGTGGTATTTTTTCCACGCGTCGCCGCCACCGGCGGGCGGCGGGTCGGACAGGTGCGGGTGGGAGACTGCGATGGCGGCAGGTGGCGGGCGGTGGGCGCCGCCGGGTCTGTTAGTTCAAGAAGGAACGTAACCGAGGGCGCTGGAAAAACGGCCGGCCGCCGCTTGCAGAATGGCAATGTATTGATCCAGATTCTGCGGCGGCACCCGGCTGGCCGGCGCCGTCATCGACAGCGACGCCACCACCGCGCCGCTGACGTCGCGCACCGGCGCGGCCACCGCCACCATCTCGGCGCTCTTCTCGGCAAACGAGGTACTGTAGCCGGCCTCAAGGATTTTGCGCAGTTCGCTGGCCAGCGCCGAACGCCCGACAATGGTGTTGGGGGTGAACTGCGGCAGCGCGCCTTCCAGCACCTTGTCCTGCAGTGCCTGGGGCGCATGCGCCAACAGCAACTTGCCGGAGGCGCCGGCAAACAGCGGCCGACGGTCACCGAGCTGGCTGTGCACGCGCAAGGCGTGCGGCGCGTCCCACCAGGCGACGCAGACAGTTTCCTCGTCGTCCCGTATGCGCACCAGCACGCTTTCATTGCACTCGCGGCCTATGCCTTCCAACATATTGTTTGCCACCTGGATCAGGCTCAGCTGCGCTTGCGCGGCGCCGCCCAGTATCAAGGCGCGATAGCCCAGGCTATAACTTGCCATCGGCATCTGTCGCCGCACCAGGCCGCTCTCCTCCAGCGTGGTGAGCAGGCGGAAAGCACGCGCCTTGGTGTTGCCGGACCGCTTGGCCAGCTCGGTCACACCATGCCCGCCCTCCTCGGCTACCAGGAACAACAACTCGATCGCCTTGCTCACGGCGTCAACGGTATAACTCATGGTCCATCCTTTGTTAGCTGCAGGTATCGCCAAATGATACCTCGTCTTATACAAAGAAACAAATGTGCGCCCCCTGCCTTAAGAGGGGCGTGACATATCGACTGCAACGTTATTCGTTATCCATTGGCCTCAGGCACTACGCCCGCCACATTTCATCTTTCCAAAGAGCGCACATGAAACACAAGAGAACGTTGCTCTGGGGCGGTGCGCTGCTGGCTGCGGCGGCCACTGCGGCAGCGGCGTGCATGCTGGAGCCGGCCATCACCCCCATCGCCACGCCCGCCGCCAGCCAGTTCGCCTCGCAGGCGGTGGCGCGCGGCGCCCGCGTGGTGGCCCAGGGCGACTGCATGGTATGCCACACCGCCAAGGGCGGGGCGTCCTTCGCTGGCGGCCTGCCACTCGGCACGCCGCTCGGCACCATCTACACGACCAATATCACGCCCGATGCCGCCAGCGGCATCGGCAGCTGGCCGCTGGCGGCGTTCACGCGGGCGCTGCGGCGCGGGGTATCGCGCGACGGCCACCTGCTGTATCCGGCTTTTCCGTACATCCACTACACGCGCATGTCCAACCAGGATATCGAGGACGCGCACGCCGGTCATCGCCGCGGCGCCGCCCAACCAGCTGACCTTCACGCTCGGCTTCCGTCCGCTACTGGCCGGCTGGAACCTGCTGTACCCGCGCCATGGCTGGTCGGCCGAAGATGGCGACCGGCGGCCGGCCGTCGCTGGTACTGAGCAGCGCGGTGGTCGGAGAACGCCCCGACAACCTGATTCAAACCGTGCTCAACGGCCTGCCCTGGACGCATATGGGGCAATCGACCTACATGCCGCCATTCGCCGAAACGCTGACCGACGGGCAGCTAGCCAGCATCGCCGCCTATATCCGCGCCGACATCGGCAAGCGTCCCGCATGGCCGGACGCTGGCCATCGCATTACCAAGATCCCTGGACATTGATCCCTCGCCCCCCCTTGCTGTACGCGCTGCGTAACCAGCTCGCGCTCAATGCGCCAAGTTGGCTGCGGCCTTGGACAATGCGGCGCCTGCACCGTGCTGCTGGACGACCAGCCTGCCTTCGGTTGCCTCACGCCCATTGCCGCCTGCGAGGGCTGCCCGGTGCCCTTGATATTTTTTGAGCTTTGCATCTGTCAGCATATTTACCTCCAAACGTATACCATCACACCAAAGAAATAATCAATAAAATCAGTAGCTTGCATGCGATTTTAGACGCCGCTTCCAGCGCATGAATGGCACGAAAGCCGGCAAAAGTACCATCAACCATTCCGGCGTTTCCGAAACTTGGAAAAGCCAATAAAAACAAGGACTTATCGCGCCGTATACCATCAGGTATACCATCAAGGCCCTGAACGCGCCTGACGGTATACATATCTCCACAGCATCATCCCGGGCACGCCATACCATCTTGAGTACCATCAAAAGAACCTGCTCGGCGTTACCTGAGGTTGCCTGACAATGCGTCCCAAAATGAAAAAACCCCTGAAAAATCAGGGGTTTGTGTTGATCGTCCTACCCGGCTGTGCCAGCGGCTGCCGGATGGGAGATCATTCCCACTCGATCGTCGCCGGCGGCTTGCCTGAAATATCGTAGACCACGCGGTTGATGCCACGCACTTCATTGATGATGCGGTTCGACACCTTGCCCAGCAGCGCGTGCGGCAGGTGCGCCCAGTGCGCGGTCATGAAGTCCTGGGTTTGCACGGCGCGCAGCGCCACCACCCATTCGTAGGTGCGGCCGTCGCCCATCACGCCGACCGATTTGACGGGCAGAAACACGGCGAAGGCCTGGCTGGTCGCTTCGTACCAGTTGGTCGGCACGCTGTCCTGGTCGAAGCCTGGCACCACCACCGGCTCGTACGGCGTGTTGCGCAGCTCTTCGATGAAGATGGCGTCGGCGCGGCGCAGCAGGTCGGCATAGTCTTTCTTGACTTCGCCGAGGATGCGCACGCCCAGGCCAGGGCCCGGGAACGGGTGGCGGTACACCATGTCGTGCGGCAGGCCCAAAGCCACGCCCAGCTTGCGTACTTCGTCCTTGAACAGTTCGCGCAGCGGCTCCAGCAGCTTCAGCTTCATCGTGTCCGGCAGGCCGCCCACGTTGTGGTGGCTCTTGATGGTCTGGCCTTTCTTGCCCTTGCCGGCCGACTCGATCACGTCCGGGTAGATGGTGCCTTGCGCCAGCCATTTGGCGTTGACCAGCTTGCCCGATTCGACCTGGAATACTTCGACGAATTCGCGGCCGATGATCTTGCGCTTCTGCTCGGGATCGGTGACGCCGGCCAGGTGGCCCATGAACTGCTCTTCGGCATCGACGCGGATGACTTTGACGCCCAGGTTCTTGGCGAACATGTCCATCACCATCTTGCCCTCGTCCAGGCGCAGCAGGCCGTGGTCGACAAAGACACATGTCAGCTGGTCGCCGATGGCGCGGTGGATCAGGGCGGCGGCCACGGACGAATCGACACCGCCGGACAGGCCCAGGATGACATCATCGGTACCGACTTGCGCGCGGATTTTTTCAACCGCTTCGCTGATGTAGTCGGGCATGTTCCAGTCCGACTTGCAGCCGCAGATTTCATGCACGAAGCGGCCGATCATGGCCTTGCCCTGCACCGTGTGCGTCACTTCCGGGTGGAACTGCACGCCGTAGAACTGGCGCTCTTCATCGGCCATCGCGGCGATCGGGCAGCTCGGGGTATTGCCCATCAGCTTGAAGCCTTGCGGCATTTCCAGCACTTTGTCGCCGTGGCTCATCCACACTTTCAGCATGCCGTGGCCTTCGTCGGTGACGAAGTCGGCAATGCCGTTCAACAATTTGGTATGGCTGCGGGCGCGCACCTCGGCATAGCCGAATTCGCGCACCAGGCCGTTTTCAACCTTGCCGCCCAGCTGGGCCGCCATGGTCTGCATGCCGTAGCAGATGCCGAGTACCGGCACGCCCAGCTCGAACACGGCTTGCGGCGCGCGTGGCGAGTCGCCTTCCAAGGTGGAGTTATGGCTGCCCGACAGGATCACGCCGGCCGCGCCATAGTTGCGCACGAATTCTTCGCTGACGTCGTACGGAAACACTTCGGAGAACACGCCGGAATCGCGCACGCGGCGGGCGATCAGCTGGGTGACTTGGGAGCCGAAATCGAGAATGAGGATTTTTGAGTGCATGGTGGATGACTTTATCTGGGTTCAATTGCAAGACCGGCGCACTGGGCGCCGGTCTGATTGTCGCTAGTTACTCGGAACGGTAATTCGGCGCTTCCTTGGTGATCTGCACATCATGGACATGCGATTCGCGCATGCCGGCCGAGGTGATCTCCACGAATTCCGCTTTCTCGCGCAGTTCGTCGATGGTGGCGCAACCGCAGTAACCCATCGATTGACGCACGCCGCCCACCAGCTGGAAGATGATCGCCAGCACGCTGCCCTTGTAGGCAACGCGGCCTTCGATACCTTCAGGCACGAACTTGTCGGCCTTCATGGTGGCGTCCTGGAAGTAGCGGTCGGCCGAACCGTCGGACATGGCGCCCAGCGAACCCATGCCGCGGTACGATTTGTACGAACGGCCCTGGTACAGGATCACTTCACCCGGTGCTTCTTCAGTACCGGCAAACATCGAACCCATCATGACGGTCGAGGCGCCAGCGGCCAGTGCTTTCGAAATATCGCCCGAGAAGCGGATGCCGCCGTCGGCGATACAGGGCACGCCCGTGCCGGCCAGTGCTTCGGCCACGTTCGAAATGGCGGTGATTTGCGGCACGCCGACACCGGCGACGATACGCGTGGTGCAGATCGAGCCAGGACCGATGCCGACCTTGACGGCGTCAGCACCGTATTCGACCAGCGCCTTGGCGGCAGCCGCGGTGGCGATATTGCCGCCGATAACTTCGACTTGCGGATACTTGGTCTTGATCCACTTTACGCGGTCGAGGATGCCTTGCGAGTGGCCGTGGGCCGTATCGACCACCAGCACGTCGACACCGGCGGCGACCAGCAGGTCGATCCGTTCTTCATCCTTGGCGCCCACGCCGACGGCGGCGCCGACCAGCAGCTTGCCCTGGCTGTCTTTCGACGCGAACGGGTGCGAAGTCGACTTCTGGATATCCTTGACGGTGATCAGGCCGCGCAGCTCGAACGCGTCGTTGACGACCAGCACGCGCTCGAGGCGGTGCTTGTTCATCAGGCGCTTGGCTTCGTCGCGGTCGGCGTCTTCGGTAACGTACACGAGCTTTTCGCGCGGGGTCATCTTGGCGCGGGCTTCGGCGTCCAGTTCCTGTTCAAAGCGCAAATCGCGGTTGGTGATGATGCCGACCACGACCTTGCCTTCGACCACCGGGAAACCGCTGATGCCATATTGCTCGGTCAGGGCGATCACGTCGCGGATCTTCATTTCAGGCGGGATCGTGATCGGATCGCGCAGCACGCCGGCTTCGAAACGCTTGACGCGGGCTACTTCACGGGCCTGGTCTTTCGGGTTCAAGTTCTTGTGGATGATGCCGATGCCGCCTTCCTGGGCCATCGCGATCGCCAGACGGGCTTCCGTCACCGTGTCCATGGCTGCGGACAGCAAGGGAATATTCAGGGTGATATTGCGAGTAAGACGAGTTTTGAGGGACGTATCGGCGGGCAGAACGTTGGAGTAGGCTGGGACGAGCAGCACGTCATCGAATGTGAGTGCTTTTTGAAGTAGACGCATAGCATTTCCTATTGGCGCAAAAGCAGATTATACAGAATCCGCCAGCGCTTGTCTTGAACCTTTGAAAAGGTCTACCGTCATCGGGAGGCACCATGTTTACAATGTGAGCGAGAAAGACAGAAAAAACTGCGTTTTCAGCCAGATTTCGCCCAGGTTCCGCCCACGCTTTTTGCCCTTGAACGCTCTTTTACACTGATTGCACTCACCTTCCGGGACGCTCCCATGGTACTTGAAGCGTTGGGCAATATTGGGAAAGCACGCGGCATGACGCAGCTGGCCAGGGATACGGCCCTGGGCCGCGAGAGCCTGTACAAGGCACTGTCCGGCGAAGGCAATCCGGGCTTTGCGACGATTCTGAAGGTAACGCGCGCGCTGGGCTTGCAGCTGCGCGCGGGCGCACTCGACAATTAAGCTTTGCCGGCCTTGCCGCCGGCACGGCGCCGGCGCGCCTCTTTCGGGTCTGCCTGCAGGGGCCGGTAGACTTCCACCCGGTCCTGGGGCCGCAAGACCGTATCGAGGGTTTTCTTCTTGCCGTAGATGCCGACCATATTGACGCCCAGGTCGATCTCGGGATACCGCTGCAACAAGCCGCTGTGCTCGATCGCCTGCCGTACGGTGCTGCCCTCAGGCAGGCTCAAGGCGCGCAGGAAGGCCGCATCGGGCAGCGCGTAACAGACCTGCACCGCGATGGACTCAGGCGCCGCCATAGACAGTCTCGGCGCGCTTGCAGAAGGAATCGACCATGCTGTTGGCAATCATGCCGAACACGGGGCCGATGATCTGCTCGATCACGCGGCTGGAAAACTCGTAGCGCAGGTCGAGCTCGATCTTGCAGGCGTCTTCACGCAGGGCCTTGAAGGTCCACACGCCATCGAGGGTCTTGAAGGGGCCGTCGACCAGCTTCATCTTGATGGAGCTGAACGGCACGTTCTCGTTGGACGTGGTGAAGCTTTGACGCACGCCGTGGTACTGTATGCCCACGCTGGCGACGACGGAGTTCTCGCCGCGCTCGCGTATCTCGACCGCGCCGCACCAGGGCAGGAATTTGGGATAATCCTCTACCGCCGCCACCAGCGCGAACATTTGTTCGGCGCTGTAGCCGAGAAAAACTGATTTATGTACTACTGCCATTGAAGAACCATTTGCTATGATGTTGGATACATTTGGATTTTATCGCGCTTGCGCGAGACAGTAGTTTAACCGACCCGCGCACATTTACCATTCTCATGACCATAGCAGACAACAGAAAAGCATTCCACGACTACTTCATCGAGGATCGCTACGAAGCCGGCATCGTGCTCGAAGGCTGGGAAGTCAAGGCCATCCGCGACGCCCGCGTACAAATCAAGGAAGCCTATGTCGTCGTCCGCGGCGATGAGCTGTTCCTGTTCGGCGCGCACATCAGCGCACTGCCGACCGCCTCCACCCATATCCACCCGGAAGCGGTGCGCACGCGCAAGCTGCTGCTGCACCGCGCCGAAATGGACAAACTGATCGGCAAGGTCGAACGTTCCGGCTTCACCCTGGTGCCGCTCAACCTGCACTACAAGGGTGGCCGCGTGAAGTGCGAAATCGGCCTGGCCAAGGGCAAGAAGCAGCACGACAAGCGCGCGACCGAGCGCGATCGCGATGGCGCGCGCGAAGTACAGGCGGCCATGAAGACCAATCGGCGCTGATTGCGGCAAGGAAATTTTTGAAGTTACCGAACCCGGCCATGTGCCGGGTTTTATTTGGCTATGTCACCATCAAATGTGGGAACGTCCCCAAAGTGGCCCTGAGCAAGCTTTCGGGGGACAATATTCTTTTGGCGTCCAGGATCCAGCGCCAACCCAGGTAGTTGGGCAGGTAGCGCGTGGCCACGCCATGAAACGCACGCAGCCAGCCACGCAGCCGGCTGTGATAGGCGTTGACATTCTGCACATGCACCGTGCCGCGTACGCGAATGCCAGCGCGCAAGTTAACGGACGCATGCTCGATGCCGATCTCCCTGGCAAAAGCGGGATAGGCCGGATGGCCATCGCTGACCAATAAAATGTCACGGTCGATCACCGGCGGCAGGCAGGCGTGCAGTGTGGCCTTGGTCAGCTGGCCCATGCCGGCGACGAAATCGATGGTTTGGCCGGTGCGGTCGCGCG
>NZ_LOCQ01000058.1 GCF_001677885.1 Janthinobacterium psychrotolerans
CGGCATTGCCGGCCGGCCCCGCACGCGTGGGGCTGCGAACCAGCGAGAATGTACCGATCACGCCCGCCAACTCGCCGCTGAATCGAGCCAGGCCGCCATCAATATTGAATTGCGGCGAATGGACATCTCCCGAGGAATTCACCTCGAAATATTTTCCAGACGGCTGGCTTCCAATCCGAAAAACGTCCGGCCCCAGGTAAAACCCACCTCCCGCCGCCGGCCAGTCCGCGCCGGTAAATGCACCGCCCGCGATCGCACCACGCGCGCGCAAATTGTTGATCTCCATATCACCGCTGCGATACAGGCGCCAGCCGGACTGGCCAGCAACGAAATTGCTCGCCCAGATATCGCCGCCAATTTTGGCATTGGTGATCGAGGCGTTCTGGATAAATGCATCGGCGACATACATGCCGATCGGGATAGTCACCCCTCCAATAATAGTTTCTGTCGTGCGCACGATGAACGGCACGGCCGACGCGATACCGCTGCCGGCGGGCGACGCGACATAAAACGTCGTGGCGCGCACGCCGAAATCGATTGCGCCGCCGCCACCGATCAACTCGAATCCGCCCGCAACACCACCCGCATCGACGCGCACAGCATATTTCGCCTGCACCTGGCCGAGTGAGGTGGCCGTCGCGATCGCCTGCTGCGACACCGCGGCATAGGACGCGACCAGTCCGGTGATCGGGTCAGCCAGCACTGCCTGTGCCTGCTGCAGGTACGATGCCGCCGCCTGCGCACTACCATCGGCGTTAGTCGCCGACTGCGCGACCTGCTGCAAATACGATCCAGCCTGGCCAGCGGCGGTACCGGCAGTTGTCGCGGCATTGCTGGCAGCCAGAGCGCTCTGGCCAGCTGCTGTCGCGCGCGCGTCGGCAGTTTCTGCTGAGCCGCTGGCTGCCTGGGCAGCGCCTGCCGCCTGGCTAAATGCTGCCTGGGCCGCGACGCGATCGACGCGTGCAGCTTCGGCTGACTGGCCCGCCTCGGTCGATTTCGCGCCGGCAGTACCGGCAGATCCAGCAGCAGCGGCAGCGGACCCGCCAGCCGCATTGCGCGATTCTGCAGCCAATAGCGCGCTGTTGGCCGCCTGGCTGGCAGCAGTGCCGGCCTCCGTCGATGAGGCGCTGGCTGAACCGGCTGACTGCAGCGAAGCGCTGGCCGACTCGCTTGCTGCGTCGCGCGCGGCTTTCGCTTCGATCGCTGATTGCGTGGATGCAGCGGCCTGCACGCCGGCTGCGCTGACCGATCCGGCAGCGGCATTTTTGCTGATTAACGCGGCGCTGGCACTGGCACCAGCCTCGCCCGCCGCGTTCGCCGCCGTGCTGGCTGCACTTTCCGCCGCTGCAGCGCTGTCGCCTGCAGCAGTGGCCGCCTGCGAGGACTGGCCGGCTGACGTCGACGCCGTGCCGGCGGACGTGCTGGCATTGGTGGCTGACTGGTTCGCCTGGCTGGCGTATTGACTGGCACCGCCGGCGGCGGCTTCGGCTTTTGCCGCATCGAGCAGCGCAGTGGCCGCGGCCTGCGCCGCCTGGGCTGCCGATGCTGCTGCGGCGACGGTATCGCCGAAAACCTGCTCCAGATCCGCGACCGCATCCCGGGTCGGCTCGATCAGATCGATTTTCGCGCCAAGGTCAGCATACAGCTGACTCTCTGTGATCTGCTGCGTCAGCACCTGCAGCAGATGCTCAACCTCAACATCCGACGCGCCCACCGTACCGCTGCTGGCGTTGTATGGGCCGGGGATGGCCGCGCGCGACACATAGCGAATCCAGTAATACCGGAACGCGCCAGGCCCGACCGGGTCCGTATATTCCCGACCGTCAGCACGGCCCACCAGCGCCGCCTGCGCGAAATTGTTCGTCGGCGCGCGCCACACCTCGGTGTGCGACAGGTTGCTGTAATTGGCCGGCGCCGCATTCCACGCCAGGGTGATCGTCGCCGGGTGGCCGGTTGCGGCCAGGCCCGTCGGCGCCGGCGGCGGCGTCAGGTCCAGCGCCTGGGTTTTAGCCACCGTCTGGCGGGCGTGGTAGGTCACGCCCTCGATCACCGTGCTGGCCGTCACCGTCACGATGCTGGCCGACATATCCGCGTAGTTCAGCACCGCATTGCCGTTGGCCACGGCCATTGACACCGCCGGCTCGCTGGAAAATGTGATGTCGCCCACGGCGCCCAGCATCAGCGCCGAGAACGTGATTGTTTCCGGCGTCGGCACGCCAGCCGCCGACACCTCGAACATCGTGGCGCTGGCCGTGAGCATCAGCGCGCGGTCCATCGGCGTCGCGTAGCGCGGCACCGTGTTCATGATCAGGCGGTCGCGCTCACCCAGCAGCGCGCTCAAACCATCACCCCGACGGTCACGCGGCCGGTCAGCCAGTAGCGCGACAGCAGCACCACCACGCCCGGCGCACCCTCCTGCAGGCCGTAGCGCGCATCGGTCAGGGTCACGGCCTGACCCAGTTCCAGCATCATCATCTCGGGTTCTCCATCAAATTCGTAGACCGTGCGCGGCACGCTGTTCAGGGCCAGGCGGCGCGTGGCCTCGGCATGCGCGTCGGCGCGGGTTTTCAGGAAGGTTTCGATCTGCACCGGGTCGTCGCTGATGCGGTACCGCGCACGCACGGCCTCGTCGGTCACGGTCTCGGTCAGCCACTCGGTGGCGTACAGGTCGGCGTGTTCAGGCGGAATGCTGGTGGTCAGGCTGGCCTGCACCGTGTAGTTGCGGTCAAAGCCGATTTTCACTGCGGCCGCCACCGGCAGGCGTTGCACCGGGTGCAGGCTGCGCTCGCGCATGTGGTCAGGGCCGATCGCCACCGGCACGCCCAGGCCCGGCAACCCGACCTGCACCAGGCGCAGCTGGCCAGTGCGCGACATAATCGCCTGCGCGCCCACGCTGGCGGCCAGCTGCTGGATCGCCTGCGCCTGGTTGGTCCGGTCCGCCACGTACAGGCCCACCAGCTGCGGGTGGGCAGCGTCGAAGGCGGACAAGTTGGCCAGGTCCAAATCGACCGCAGTGAATCGGTCGCTGACCTTGCCGTAGCCGGTGGCGATGCGCTGCACCAGCGGCGCGATGCGTGGCGCGTAGCCGGCCACGTTGTCGCCCTGCACGCTGGTGGTGATCACCTGTGCCAGCGGATTCGTGATCAGCGTGAAGCGGCCGGTCGCATTGTTGATCGCAGCCGACACCGGCTTGCCGTTGGCGCGCACCTCGGCGATCGACTCGACCGCGCCGAGAAATCCATATTCCAGCGCGGCCGGATTGGTGGCCAGCGGCGTGACGTTGTGGCATTCGCCGAACGGCACCGGCAGGATGGAATCCTTGTTCTGCGTGGCGCCGCCCAGCTTGGCCTCGGTGATCGGCGTGTTCAGGCGCTGCAATTTGTCGCGCAGCGTCAGGCTGATCGATTCGCGGCCCGATACGGCCACGTCGGCGATGATGCCATCGAACACGAGGCGGAAGTCGGCGCGCGGCCAGGCCGGGTCACCGGACCAGACGCGGACGGCGCGATTCGACCATACGTCGGTAAGCCAGCCATCGAGCGCGCCGTCGGCGTTGTCCAGCTCGATATCGCCGCCCGACAGGCCGGCCTCACCGGTCAGGCTGACCTGCTCGGTGAATGCGAGACCGCCGGTGGCCAGAGGCTGGTACTCGACGTTGGCCGGTGTGTCGGCAGGGCCGGTAGTGTACAGGCGCGAGGCGATATACCGCGTCACCTCGACGCCCGCCACGTTGACCTGGGCCTCGATCAGCACCATGCGCACGGTGGCGCTCTCCTGCAGCCATGCCAAGAACTGTGCATCCGTCATTTTTCATACTCCACTGTTTGTCTCCAGGGCGATGTTTTGGCCGTTTTCTCAACGCCGGCCACCACCGTTTTCGCAGCCTTGATGTTCGATTCGACCGTGGCCCGGATCAGGCCGTCGGTCTGTTTTCCCTGGTCGCCGCGCAGACCTTTGATTTCCTCGCGCAGCATCTTGACCTCAGCCACCAGCGCATCGGTATTGCCACCGCCCTGGCTCGGCGCGCCGCCGAAGTAGCGGCGCATGGCGGCCGCTGCCTGCGCGTCGACCACCACCTCACCGCGGTGCAGCTCTGCCGAGTAGCCATCAAACGGCACATTGGCCAGGCCGCCCGCATGCGAGCCGTCGAACTTCACGCCCAGGCCATTCGACACACCCATGGCCACCTGCAGGTTGGTGATCGCCTGCGCCACCGTCAGCACGCTGTCATTGATGGTGATCAGGCCAGACACCTGTTTCGTCAGCGCGTCCAGGCTGGCCTGCTGCACGTCGACCTGCGTGCTGGCCCAGCGCATCGCCTCATCGTTGGCCGCCATAACGCGCGCGTAGTCCGCCACGTAGCGGGCATCGGATGCATTGACCACCTGCGAGGCCGTCAGGAACGCCTGCTCAGCGGCAGACAGGCCAGACTGCGCCGTGCTGTCGCCGGCGTTCGCTGCCGAGAGGGTTTTCTCGAACTGAGCCCGGGCCTCGGCGTATTTCTGCTCCGGCGTCAGGGTGGACTGGTTGCCCAGCGCCAGGCTGGCGTTGAGGCCGCCGACAGTTGCTGCCCACGATTTCAGGGCAGTCAAAGAAGACGTCATTGCCGATTTTTCAGTGTCATACGCCTTGGACAATGCGTCCTTGGCGGTCACCACCGCTTTCGCGGCCTGCACTTGGTCGAACAGCGCCTTGTTGACGTCAGCGATACCGGCGCGCTGGATGGCCAGCAGTTCAGTTTCGGTTTTCGTCAAGTCGTTCAGCTGCTGCTGCAGATCCTTGCGCTCGCTGGCGATTTCACTGGCGGTTTTGGCGTCGACAAGATTGCCGGCCAATTCGGCGGCGTAGTCGGCCGTTTGTTTGAATGGATCAGCCAGCGCAATCAGCTGCGCATACAGGTTTTGGCCTGCCGTGGTGCTCAGATCCTGCGCCAGCACCAATGCCTTGAATTGCTCGCTGGTCGTCACGCCCGAGTAGCCGAGTGCCGTCATTGCATCCCGCACCGATTTCGTAATCGGCGCCATCTGTTCGGCCTCGGTCAGGAAGTTCTGCACGAAAAAGCTGGTACCGCTGGTCAGCTTGTCGAGGCCGCCAGTGGCTGTGATCAGACTTTCGCTCAGCGCCACCGCGCCCAGGCCTGAGACATTGAAGGACTTGCCGAGCACAGCCAGCACGTCGGCCACCTGCATGTAATCATTGGCCACGCGCGCCAGCGTCTCCAGATAACCTTCGCCCACGACCTGGTATTGCTCCAGGCCGGCCACGCCGTAGCGCGCCATGTCGTCGCCGGCTTTCGAGAACGCGGTTTCCAGCGCCGCCTGCAATTCGTCGCCCTTAAGGTCTTTCAGGCTGATTTTTCCCAAGTCGACCACGAAGGTGTTGAGCTGGGAAGTGAAGGCATCGCCACCCAGGCCCAGCATGTCTGCCGCGCCAACGATGGTGGTGCGTAGGCTCAGGATGATCTTGGTGAACTGGTCGCTGGTCTCGCTGCCCAGGCCGGTCAGCGCTGTTTTGTATTTATCGCTGGAAAACCAGCCGCCCGATTTTTTGGTGTCGACATATGAGCTGACGTTCAGGCCCGAGGTATCCAGCGCGCCCAGGCTGGTCTTGCCGGTGACGATGCCAGCATCTTGCACCGTCGTTTTGCCGCCAAATATGCTGCTGGAGACATTACCAAGCCAACCGCCACCGGAATCGCTGCGAGTTGCCAGCGACGTGGTCAGCGAATCGGAACGTACCAGCAGGCTGCCGAGGTCGCCAATGCCGGATACGATCTGCTTCAGCGATATCACCATCGATGAGGAATAGGCCAGGCCCAGCCCGCTGTTTTTCTCCATGATGGCCAGCGAGTGCGCGATCGACTCCGATTTCGCCGACGAGTCGCCCAGCACCGAGCCGGTGCCGGTGGCCGCTTGACGCTGCTGGGACAAACTGATCGATGATCCGCCGCCCCCGCCACTGGCCAGGCCGATGGCAGCAAGCATGGCGGCCACGATACCGACCGCAGCCAGATTGCCAGGAAACGGCACGGCGATAGCGCCGGCCATGGCAGTCGTCGCCAGGGCACCCTGCTTCACGCCCTCCGCGGCCACGGTAACCGGTACGGTCGCCACGGTTGCGGTCATCTCGGCAGCTTTCGACGTGACGAACAACCCGGTGAATGCGGTCAGCAAGCCGCTTTTAGCAAGCATGCTCTGGACGGCCATGGCCATCTCATACGCGCGGTACGCTTTCTCGACGCCCTCCATCGCCTTGTAACCGGCCGAGTTCTCTTTGAAGAATCCTTTGGCAGCGCTGGCCATGTCGCCATACGATTTGACCTGGGCCTGAGCGCCCTGCTGCGCGGCCGCCGCTTGGGCTTTTGCGACCTTGGTCGGGTCGCCGCCGGCGTCCTTCATCGAAGCCGCGAGCTGCGCGGCGACACCCGCCTGCGTGCGCTCGTAGCCAGTCAGCGCTGTGGTCAGGCCTCCGATGGCTTTGCCCACGGCGCCGAACGACTCGGCCATGCCAGTGGCGGCAGCCTGCGCCGCCGTGTCGATGGCCGTCAGAATGTCCAGCAACTCCTTGGCTTTGGCGACGTCCGTCACAGCTTCCTGCGCCTGCGCGATGCCTTGCGCGGCACGAAGGCGTTTCAGTCCATCGATTTTCAGATTGTTAAGTTCGATGGTTTTCTCGCTGTTCGCGAAGCCGGCCAGCGCGGCGCTCTGCTCTTCCAGATCGGCGATGGCCAGCGCCGTCTTGGCCGCCGGCAGCATGCCGTAGGTGCGGATCTGCTCTTCGACGGCAGCGACCTGCGCATTGATCGAAGCGATTTCTTTGTTTCCTGCATCGGCGGCGGCTGTCGCGGTTGCCGCCTGGCGCAAGCGCTCCTCCTCGTCGCGGGTGAAACTTGCGTCGAAGAAGGCCTTCTCGGCAGCATCGCGCTTGCCCAGGATCTCGTTCAGTTCTTTCTGGTGCTTGGCCGCCTCGGCCTTGGTGGCGCTGTTGTGCCCTTGCAGTGCGCCGATCTGCTGGTCGAAAGCATCGATCTCGGCCTCGTAGGTTTTCAGGGCATAGTCGCGCTTGTTCTGGTAGGCCTGCTGCACGGACAGTTCGCCGCCCTTGAGGTACATGTCATCGAGCTTGCCCAAGGCATCGTAGTGGGCCTTGGTAGTTGCCGCTTCCTTCGAATACTGCTTGATTTGATCGGCGAGCTGCGTGTTCTCGACCTGGTCAGCCTTTGGCTTTGGCTCCCGCCCTTCGGTATCTCGATAGTTTGGCTTTCCAACATAAATTTCGTACGCCAATTGCGTTTGCTTCTGCTGTTGCACCTCAACAGGAGCACTGGCATATTTTTTTAGCAACGCAGCCGATTTCTGCATGTAATCAGTATCAACCTTTAATTTTTCATCGGAATCCTTTTTGCGTTTGGCCACAACGGCGGCCGTCCTCTCGTCAAACGCCTTTTGAAATTTATCCTCTCCGGCAAGAATGTCGTCCCTGTCCTTTGAAAGTGCAGCCTTGTTCGCCTCGACTGCCGCACGCTGTTTTGCGTATGCGGCAATTTGTCCGTCCGCGCTAAAGCCTGCTGCGGCAACATCGCGCCCATACTGAGCGGTAATCGATGTTAGATTGCTAACGTATCCGGCGCCAGCATGCAAAAGCTTCATCTTTATATATGCGTCGTTGATTGTGTCTGAAAGGGACACAAATACTTGCGCTAAAGAATGCCCCCATGAGGCCAATTGGCCATTGCGTGACAATTCACTCACCTCGCCATTCGCATCTTTCAAGTGCTTTGTTAGAGCCATTACGGAGACAGTCAGCACCTCATTGAAGGTTTCGCCAATGCTCGTTTTCAAATCTTGCGTGTACCGCTGCATCGAGGTTAACTGCTTGCCTGCGGTCCCCATTGCAGCCTCGTACGTCCCAGCAATATCAGCGCCCCGCTCGATCACGGCATTAAGCCTGGCCTGCACACGCTCATTTTCGGTAAGCTCCTTTGTGCTCTTTCCAAGTGAGTCGGCCATCTGGCGATAGGCTGACTGCAAGTTGACGTTGATACCGATATTGCGAAGGATAAGCACGTTGCCGCGAGAAATACCGTTCACCAAGCGGTCGAACGCATCCGAGGAGTTCAAATGGCCGATTACAGCAGCGTCTTGCGCAATTCGCGCCAGGGCGGTCGCGTTTTTAAGGTCAACGTGAGCCTGCACCAACTTGGTGGCCGACTCCCGTGATTCGATCATGGTGATACCTTGCCTAGCGATAGCATCAGTCGCAGTATCCATCTGCGTCTTGGTATAGCCGGCATTGCGCCCGACAACCTCGACAACGACGCCAAGAGTCTCGTATCGCGCTGCCATGAGTGCGGCATCCTTGATGTACTCCCCCACTTTCAGGGCCGCATAGGCCGCCGCAAGAATTTTTAGCGAACCAGCAAGAATCCCGGATGAGTGAGATGCATCCTCTTTCGCCTTCGCCGCCGCCTTGATTGCGTCTTCGTGCGCTTTAATGGTCGCAATTGCTCGCTGCGTCTCTTGGGTAACGCCCATCTGCGCCGCCTGGTAGGCCAGCAGCTGCGTCCGGCTCATGCCAATCGTGGCGGCCTGCTCGCGCATGCGCTCAATCAGCTGCTGCTGGCCCAGTGTGAGCTGTGTGGTTGATGCACCTAGGGCAGTATTGGCCTGAGCGGTTGCGCGCGCCTGCTCAGCCTGCGCGCGCATGATCTTGGCCGTGTCGTCCATCTGGCCATTGGTGACGGCTGCGCGCTGACCAGTGCGAGCCGTGGCATCGCCAAGACTATCTACACTCTTGGCAGCATCGCCGCCGCGGCGCCACACGCCAGCCGATGCAGTGGTAAAGCCGTCCAACGCGCTCGCACCCTCCACCGACGTCGAGCGCACACGCACTGCTGCTGCGCTCAATGAATCTACCGACGTGGTGGTGCCGGCTACTTTTTGAGCAGCACGCACGCCAGCCTCGCCAACAGCATCGACCGCCGCGGCGCTTTCCACCACCTTTGCCTTTGCGGCCGCATTAGCCTCGCCCAGCCTGTCGACGGCCGCCGTGGCACCGGCGGTCTTCTGCTCGACACGTACTGCTGCTTCGCCAAGGGAATCGAGGGCCTTGTTGCCATCGACCACCTGGCGTGTATCGATGGAAAGTCCAAGTTGGGCGATATCGGGCATTTATTTGTCCTTCTTGTTCTGGTGATGAATGAACAGCGCGTCGAGGCGATCGATCACGCCTTCTTCAAACGGATCGAAGCGCACTTGGTGGCGCGCCTGCCAGCCCAGGATCTCGGCGCTGGTCAGCGCGTTGACGGCCATGCCGCACTGGCGTTTCTGGTTCAGTTGCGTGAACCAGGTCCACAGGTAGGCCAGTTCATGCGGCAATTGCGGCACGGCCGGCGCCTCGGGCGCGCGGTACAGAGGGTTTTGCCGGGCGGTGTCGAGGTGGTCGCCCTTGGCATTGCCATCGCCTGCAGCTGCCGCACGATCAAACAGGTGATCGGCGTACAGCAGCAGGCTCTGGATCAGACCTTCAAAAAATTGGCGTCGTTTTCCAGGGCGGCCGTGACGCGATCAACCCAGGTGGGATACTTCTCGTAAGCAGCAGCGAGCACAGCGCGATCCAGTGGCGCCTCAGCGCCACCGCTCGTAAAGCCGTACCAGTCAACCGCCACCGCCAATGCGATGCGTTTTTGATTGCTGTCAATGGTGCTTACAAGCTGATCGGCGCCTTCGTCGGTCGTGGCATCGATCGCCGTCGATTTCTTTGCCGAGCGCTGATAGCCATTGGCGCGAGTGGCGTGATGCTCGGCGCGGTATTCCGGCGAATTCTTGCCAACGATACGGATGCCGGCGATAGGATCACCGTCCTGATTGAAGAGGACGGGCACGTCGAAAGTCACGCGCGCAGCCGGCGCGGACAGGTTGGCGATGTCGAAGCCGGCGACGGCCAGGGTTTGAGCGATGTTCGGGGATGCGTTGGTATTCATGGGCAGTGCCTTTCGTGGGTTTTGATAGTGCCCGTGCCGGCCGCCGCGCCCACGAAGGCGACAGCGACCAGTCGGTGCTAGGGTGGCGCTTGCGCCAAAAGGAAAGCCGGCGCGGAGCCGGGTCAGGAAAGAAGAGATGGTTGAATCTGGGTTGCTATCTGGTCGAGCGCCTTTTTCAACGGGGGCTTGACCTGCTTGTGTTCGCTCAGGCCCTTGCCGCACATGCTGGCGAACTTGTCTTGCGCGTCGACGGCCGCCTTGGCCTTGAACCAAGCCGCCATCAGCGAGCGGGCGGGCGCAGCTTGGCGGTCCGCCTCATCCAGCTGGTCGAGCACCCAGGCGCGGAATGCTTGGCCATTTGCGGTCCGGGCGAACATGCCGATGAGGTGAGCACCGCGTAGGCTAAATATTCGCGCTTCGGTGGACAAATTGATATGTCCCAAAGTGGTGTTCTCGACGACCGCCGTCATTTCCTTCGAAAACTCCCGTTCGTGCCGAAGGTAGATACGCGACACTTGGTCGCTCCGGCTGTAGCCGAGCGCTGTTGCAATATCGGTCGCCGTCAGCCAAACGCGCCCATCGCGCTCTATCAGCGAGAAGTTGCGACCATTGAATTTCAGTTCTTGCATGGCAGAGCCTTTCATGAAAAGCCCGGCGCGGGGCCGGGCGGGATGGTTACGCCAGGCTGGTATCCTGGAATGCCACGGTGGTGGCCTCGTGCTGGGTGTCGGTGCCTTGGTAGCGCAGGATGTCGAAGGCGCAGGTCACGATCTTGTTTTTCTCGCCATCATCGACCTTGGCGCTGGTGATCTTGATGCGGCCCATGGCGATGGTCATCACCTCGGCCAGCGGCGCCGTGCTGGCCGCCATGGCGTAGGCCAGCGGCAGCTCGACTTCCTGCTTGAAGTAGTCGATGTATGCCGAATCCTGCATCAGCACCGTGAACTGGCCACTGCCCACCACCTTGCCGCGCGAGGCGGCCGTGGCGAATTTGGAGCCGATCACCGGATCGATCTTGACTTGGCCGTCCAGGGACAGCGACATGCCCGTGCAGATTTGCGACGGAATGCCGGCGACCGACAGCATGGCGGTGGCGCCGGAGAACTTGCCGGTACCAGGCGTGGAAGCCGGTGCGTTGAAGTAAGCGGCCGGAGTAGTTGCATCTTCCGACTTGCCCATCAGGGTAAAGTCCATGCTCGTGATGCCGTTCGGCTGCACTGCGATATCAACCTTGCTCACCAGCTGGTCGATGAAGCAGCGGTTGACGGCAATGCCAGGATCCTGCACTTCCGCAGTGAACCAGTCGGTGGTGTGGCCGGTCAGCGGCGTGAAGCTGCGCTTGCCGGTCGCGGTCACGGTCACTGGGTCGCCTTCGACCTTCACCGTCATGGCGCTGCCGTCCATGAACTGACCCGTCAGCTTGAGCGCGGTGGCCGACGTGACGAAGAAGTTCTTGCCGTTGTTGGCGGCGCCCGTGGTCAGGAAGCCGCCGATGCGCACAACGGTGCCAGCGCGGTGGCCATCGGCCAGGAACGAGCCGGCGCTGCGCGTCAGGCCCGTCGCACCCGATGCGATAGTGTTTTGCGCTGCAGTGACGCCGCCGGCCGTGAAGTCCCGGCGCAGCAGCGCGGCCAGCAGCACGGCGTAGGTGCCGCAGCTGGCCTCGCCCTTGATGGCGCCAGAGGTGCGGAAGTTGCCCAGGCGCGTGTCGCCCTGTTGCTGGCTCGGGTCGATCTCGTTGCTCGAGTACTTGTCGGCGTCAGTGTCGAAGGTCGCGGTCACGCGCGGATACAAGCGGCCGTTGGCGGCCAGCGCCTTCGTGCCTTCGCTAGGCTGCTTGCCAATGACGAGCAGGCTGTCGATACCATTTGCTGTTGCCATGATGATGCCTTTCTTTGGTCGAAAAAAAAGACCGCCGAGGCGATCTGTGTGGGATTTACAAGTTGCAAAAATATCTAATTTTTACCGGCACCATCCAGCGGTCGCCGTCCTCGCGGCCATCGGCGATTTCAGGCGTGCGCTCGATCTGCACGGTCACATCGTTCTTGCTGAAGCTGGCGCCGCGCCGGAACAGCGCAGCGATCATTTCAGCACGCGCGCCGGCGGCAGCACTGCCCTGCCCTGGCGGATACATCAGGCTGACCTGGAATACGCCGCGCTCCTGGCGCGACCCGTCACCCATGGAACGGTTGTCCGGTTCCGCTGGCAGCAAGTAGGCGGCCTGATATGGCCGGCCAGTGACTGGCGTGTACGGCACGTTCTGCCAGGCTGTTTCGATCGCTGGCGCGAGGCTGGCCAGGGCCGCCTCAAGCGCGGCGCGTATTGTTGGTTGGCTCATAATTTGTATGTCGAATAGCCCTGTGCGAATTCGCTGGCGGTGGTGCCATCGCGCACGCCATTCACAGCGTTGTCCACAATGGTGCGAAATTCCACGACCGTCAGCGCAACGACGCCGACGGGCGCCTGGCGGGACCAGCCCTCCTCGATTCTTTTTGCATAAGGAAGATTGTTCACGAGGTAAATCACGTCGCCCGCCTTGGCGGTGCTGATGACGCTACCGTGTGCGGCAATCGTGGCCGATCCGTCCTTGTCGATCAGGTCGCGCACGCCGGCGGTCGGCGACCCGATGGAAAGCTGCCAGTTGGCGCGGAAGCGGCCGCCCGTGTAGCCAGGCGGCGGCTTGCTCTTCCAGTATTTTGCGTCGCCCACCGGCGACCGCTGCACCAGCTTGTTGTCGATCTTCAGGGTGATCGCGCGCACCACCAAGTCCTGGTTGGCCTTGGTCTTGGCGATGAATTCGGCGATCTGCATGGAAAAGGACATACTGGCCATCAAATCCCCCTGAGTTGCAGCGTGTGCAGCACGGCCACGTCGACCGGCGCCGTAGTTCCGACCGCCTTCACCGTGTAGCTGGCGCCGCCGAACAGCACCAGGTCGGCCGTTGTCGGCGTCGGCATTGGCAGGCCGCTGCGCTGCAGCGGTGACAGCAGCAGCTTCTGGTCGCCCGCCTGGATCAGCGTGCCGTCGATGTTCTCGGCCTCGTAGGCGATCTTGACGCCAGTGCCTTCGTAGTCGGTGGCGATGCTGGGCGCCGCGCCCAAGCCTGGATCGTACACGCCGGTCACGACCTGGCGCAGCATCACGATGCCGCCCTTGCGGCGCAGCGACTGGTCGGCGCGCGAGGCGGTCTTGGTGTAGTCGGCCATGCCCTACCCCACCTTCAGATAGTCGTATGGCGGCGTCTCAGCGAAGCGCACCGCCTTGATCGTGGTCTTGCCATCGATCAGCGCGCGCAACACCCGGTGCCAGCCGTCCATGATGAAGCCCTGCTGGCACAGAATGATCGGGTATTCGGTGTCGACGTCCAACGCGCGGCGCACATGGTGTGCGATGCCGTAGGCCGAGCCGACCGGCGTCCAGACCTCGGTACCGGAATAGATCGCCGCCAGCGGCAGGTCGAACGGCGTGAGATCCTTGGCGCGCGCGATCAAGTTGGTAACGGTCCATACCTTGCCATCGGCACTGTAGGTGTTATCGGCGACGAAACAGCCGTCGATCTTCACTGCTGGGTAGCTGCTCATGCTCGTGTCACCTTCATGGAATTGCCGCCGCCGGCCGAGCCGAAGTACGGCGCCAGGAGCGCATCCACGGCCACAAAGCGTTCGCGCGCGTCCGTGGTGTTCTGGAAGTACTCCGTTTCAAGCGGCCCGGTTTTGTCTTTCTTGATGGCGTTCGAACCGGTGTCGAGGTCGGGCAGCAGATCCTCGCCGCTGCCGGCGCGCACGGCCAGGTCGATACAGGCATTGACCACGTCCAGCGGCACGCTGGTACTTGGCACGGTGAAGCCGTCCACTGCAACGTTGTAGCGCGGCCAGTCCAGCGCCTGGCGCTGATAAACGCGGCGGCCGGCCCAGCGCGTGCGGTAGGTGGCCATGAACAGCGTGGCCCGGCGCAAAGCGATCTCCTTGTCTGCTTCGGCCAGCCCAGCCCAGGCGGCCAGGCCCAGGCTGGCGCAGCGCGCATCAGCCGCGGCGACGCTGGCATAGGATTCGGCATCGGCAAGGCCAGCGCCAGTTTCAGTGATGAGCATGATGGTCCTGATGTGGAAAGCCCGCGCGGGGCGGGCTTGTTGTACTGCTGACTTACTTCTTGTCGCCGGCGGCCTTCTCGGCAGCCTTTGCTGCAGCTTTATCAGCGGCGACTTTTTCGACGGCAGCCTTGGTCGCTGCATCGGCAGCAGCGGCCCGCTCGCCGTACAGGCGCTGCGCTTCCACTTCATTGGCCCGCGCCTGCTCGGCAACGCGTTCCTTCTCGGCGGCCAGTTCGCGCTCGCGCTCCAGCAGCTGATCGCGCGCGGCCAGCAGTTCGGCCATGGTCGGCACGCGTTCGGATGGCGCGCCCAGTTCCTGGCCCCCGTACAGCTCGTGCACGTCGGGATTGAAGTCGGATGTGTTGATAACGACGAAAGGGCCCTGCGTGCGCAGGTCAGTCGATACGATTTTGATGGTATCCATGGTGAATTCCAGGTGAGGCCCGGCAGCACCGCAGTGCTGGCCGGGCCGGGTTGATGGTTAGCCCAGCAGGATGCCGAAGTGCTCATCCTTGGCTGTGCCGCAGCCCCACACCAGTGCGATTTCGTACTGCACCTGGCGGTATTGCATATACATGCTGACCTCGAACGACAATCCCGAGATCGGATCGGTGATGATGGTGCGGTCAACCGCCGAGTCGCCCTGCGCTGGCAGGGCGGGCACGCGGGTCGCCAGCACGATCGCCGAACGGGCGAAGAACAAGTTACGGAAGCCGACGTTGGCAACGGTGATCGCAGTTGCGGCAGCAGGGATTGCCTGCATCAGGCCAGGCGCAGCCAGGGTGATGGTGCCGCCGTTCGAGGCGTCCGCATCACCGGAGGCCACCACGTACTTGTTTTCCGGATCGCCAGCAATGCTGACCACATCGCCAGCGACAACTGCGCCGGTACCAGCGGCCGCCAACGTGATAATGGTGGCGCCAACGGCATAGCCTGCAGCATTGGTGGTGACAGCGACGGCAGTGCCCTTAGCTGGGCGCTTGATTTGGGACGACTGGCGCAGCGCCAAATTCTGCAGGCGATCTGTGATGCCGTTGCGCAGCATATCTTCGCGGCCCGCTTCATTGACCTTGAACAGGCCCGACTGCTTGCTGCGCATGTTTTGCATGGCGGCGCTACCCAGGACGAGCTGGAAGTCGAGGCCTTGGGCGCCATTGTCTTCCAGGATGCGCAGTGCGCCGGCAGTGTCATTCAGCTCGTTGGCGATGCCAAACGGGGCGGTGCCCGGAGTGCCGTACGCGCGCGACGCTTTGACATGCAGCGCCGTCAGATCGCTTTCGACCTCATTGGCCAGCGTGCGCATCGCTTGCGCGAACTGGTCGCGCAGGATGATGTTGTAGCTGTTGCCGCTGTTGTCGAGAGCCAGCTTTTCTTCACCGTTCCAGCGGATCGGCACACGGCGCGCCTTCGTCAGCGTGACGCCCTTATTGCCGATATTTTGGTCGCCGTCATCGGGTGGCGTAACGGCCGGCACGATATCCGTTGCCGTAGCAGGCGGCGCAACCGGCGAAGTGACGGTCTGGCCGACAGCAGCGCGCGCGAAGGTCATGTCGCTCGATACAGCGGAGATCATGCCGATCTGCTCGCGGGACACGACGTCCATCGCGTTGTACAGCGTATTGATCAGGCCTGTCAGGTTGTTGGCGCCGAGCACCAAGCCAGTCTTGGCTGCGTAATTCCAGATGTAGCCGTACGCCAGCTCGCGCACCACGCGTGCGCAGAAGACTGCCTTGCTGATAGCCGGCGCAGCGAAGCCCTGTACCGCTTGGGCGCTGGTTGTTGCGGCCGAAGTGGCCCTGGACAATGCCATGGCGGCCAGCGCCACGGCAAAAGCGAACATTTTTTTCATGTGATTGCCTTAAAGGTAAGTGGTTTGGGATTTCATGCAGCAGGCCATCCAGCCCAAAGCACCGACTTGCCCATCCAGGCGCCGGCAAATGTGTTGCGGTGATGCAGATGAAAAAAGCCCGCGCGCGGCGGGCCAATCATCAAAAAGGTGAATTCGAATCAGTCGACCAGCACCGCACCGCCGCTCAGCAAGCCAGCGCGCGCCGATGGATCGGCTGCTTCGTACTGGGCGCGGGTAACTTGCTTGGCATTGCCGGCACCGCCGCCGCTGCCGCCAGTAGCACCGCCGCCAGATGCACCGGAACCTTTCAGGATCTGATCCTTGAACGGGCAGGCTTGCACCAGCTGCGCCAGGCCTTCATCGAAGTCGGCGATTTCGCCAGGACGGGTCGGCGAGAAAATCTTGTTGCCGGCGGCGTCGTATGGGACGGTTTTGCCGTCCTCGACTTTGAAGTTGTTGCCGAAATAAGCCTTGGCCATCTCTGGAGGGATGGCCAGGCGCAGCGGGTGCTTGTCGTCGGTGAACAGCTTCGAACCGGAGAAGCCGCCGCCGATCATGTGGGTATTCAGTTCGCTGGTGCGCTTTTCCAGCTGCGCGGTCAGTTCCTGCAGCTGCGTGGCACTCGCTTTGGCCTGCGCAGCGACCTGCTCTTGCGCAGTCTTGGCTGCCGCGTCTTGGATTTCCTTGACTTGGGCAGCTGTCTTCAGTTCGCCGGAACTGAGGCTCTTCACTGTGTTCAGCGCCGCCAGGGCGGCCACGCCATCTTCGATGCCGTCGAACGATTTCAGGCGCTGCTCGGCAGCCTCCTTCGCCTCGCGGTGCGTCTTGGCCTCGCCATTCAGGCGGGTAATGGTACCGAGCGTGGTATCCGCGTCGAATGGTGCTTCGGTACCGTTCGGGTGAATGAAGATCGGTAGCTTCTTCTCGCCGTCGATTGCGATGGTTCCGTCTGCGTTGAATTTAAATGGCATGGTCGTTCTTTCCGGGCATCCGCCCTATCGATGGCCTTCCGGCCGGTGCACCGCGTCGCGTCCGCTTGCGGCATAAAAAAAGCCGCCAGGTTGCCCGGGCGGCCTCAAGATCGTTAATGTTATCTTGCTTGAAATTACTTTATGGTCAGCGGCTCAAGGGTTGCGCTAATACTGAGCCATTCAGGAAACAGGAATCCCAAGGTGCTTTTCGCGCGGAACAACGTGCCGCGAATTCGCACGATACACTCTCCTGCCTCAACCTGTTTGCGAGCCCAGGTCACTTGGTCAATATCGCCTGTGACGTCAAAATGAAGGCGGCCATTTCCAAGCTCTACTTTAGAGAGCGCGGGTATATTGCCATTCAAACGCGTGCTTAACGATAAAAATTCGACATCAGCGGAAACTTCTGGCAACACCAGTTGCTCTACTGCTGCACGATTTAAAACTCGCGTCTGAGTGCTAACCTGCCCGCTAGAGGCGCGCGAGATCTGCTCGTTTAATTCACGCCACGCCTCGGCTGGCAGATTGCCCTCCGTTATATAGGAGCTTTGATAAGAGTTAGTGCGAAAGGTCTTACTATACTTATCGATCACTTCGCTGGATCGCCAAAGCTTCTCAGCACGTATGATAATCAACACGGCCCCACGATTTACAGCCGCTTCAGCTAAAGCAATTTGACCTTTTCGGCTTGGCAAGTTCAACCCCGCATCGTAATTCGTGCTCGCCCACGGATTAATTTGAAGCGCGGCAACGTTTGATGCAATAGTTTGCTCTCCATGTATCTCGCAGAGCTTTCGCAATCGCGGCCGCCACCAATCACGCATGCCGGAGGGGGCGCTTGGATGCATTCCGGCAAGTGGCCATCCGTCGACCTTAAAATGATGATCATCCACAGATGAATTTTCATCAAAACCTGGATTTGCTAAAAGCAAAACTACTGGACTGCTGTGGATATTGCCTTCGAATGGACTTGGTCCCATGCTTGTTTGCAAAGCATGATGCGGCTTCGCTTTCAAGTTATATCGTTCAACGGCAGCGATATCCTGCTCAATTATGTGATCAATCAATTTCGACTCTTTTGAAATGGATCAATTTAGCCAGTCCTCACAGCCAATTTGATAATTAAAAGCACATTTTAACTTATCGGGCGTACCTTGCCTGCAGTTCCTCCAGCGTCAGCTTTCGCCCCTTCAGGTTCATCAGGTCATTCAGCGTAATCTTGCCGGCCTCATACATCTCAGCACGGCCCGGGCCCAGGTATTCAGCACGCCACGCCGCGTCCTTGCTGGCCAGGAAGTCCTTGAAGTTCATCTTGCTACTGACCGGGCCGCTGTCGCTTGGGCGCGTACTTTCGCCCGGCTCGTCCAGCTCGATGCCCAGGTCTTTGAATGACTTGGCGCGAGTACTGAGCACGCAGCGGCAGCTGAAATGAATGGCGCCGGGCCCGCCCGCCCACTCGTGCGTATGGTTGATCGGCTCCTGCCCGTCCAGCGTGTATTCCTGCAGGTCCCGCATGGCGCACAGCAAACAGGTATGCGAATCCAGTGTCGACAGCCATACCAAGCACTCGATCAGGTCCGCGTTCTGCTGGAACGAGGCTAGGCGCGCAGCATTGGCCACAGCTTGCACCGAGCTGTGCACCAGCGCGCGCGCATTGGCTGCCGACGCCCTGAGAATGCCCTGCTCGCCCGGCGCCACAGGATCCGGTGCGGCGCCTGGCGGTTTGGCCGCTGGCTTGGCGGCCGGGTCGGCTGCCGGCGCACCAGGCTTCGCTGTCGGTCCGGCAGGCAGAGCATTTGGCGAGCCTGGCGCACCAGGTGCCCCAGGCGCTTTGCCTTTCGGTCCAGTTCCAGCATCTGGCGCCGCACTGCCCGGCTTGCTCAACGGCGGCGCGGCCTTCGGGTCCGGGATCGGCGGCGTGGCGGGCAGCGCAGGCTTGTCGGCCAGCGCATCAGCCGCCTTGGCGCTCTTGCCCAGCACGCGCGACACGATCTGCGACGTCGTTTCGCCCTGTGCAGCACCGAGCCGCACCTGGCTGGCGAAGCGGAATTGCGTATCCAGCGCCTGGCGCTTCCACCAGTCCGCCGACGGCGCGCCCTTGATGAGCGTGTCGCCGACCAGCTTTTCGAGGTAGTTTGCCGGTGGCAGCTTCGCGCCCAGCTCGATCTTGAGCGCCTGCGTCAGCACCTTGGCCGTGTAATCGGCCTCGATGCGCACCATGCCGGTCAAGTTGCGGGTCATTTCGGCCTGCATGCCGGTGTAGTGCGATGAGATCACGGCATTCGATTCGCGCAGCAGTGCGCCCAGGCGCTGCTTGCCATACGTCGATATCTCGCCCTCGTTCAGCTTGGCCGTGAGCTCCTTCGACATGGCAGCCATCAGCAGCAAGATTTTCTCTTGCGTGCCGGAGGAGAAGCGCAGCAGATTCAGGGAGTGCACGAGGAACATTTCAGCGATCCACTCTTCGAGCGCGCCCATTTATACCCCCACCAGGTCAGGCGGTGCCGACTGGATGCGCTCCTGCTCGTCTTCCCATTTCAGGTCAGGCGACAGGATACCGCGGCGCTGCAGCTCGTTGAAGTAGGTTTCGCCCGAGATACGGCCGTTGGCCACGCTCTTGAACAGCAGTTCCGCACTGGCTTCGGCCAAGGTGGCGGCGCCGAAGTCCTTGAAAATGGTGATGTGGCCGCCTTCCGGCTCATTGACCCATTCAGCCATCAGCTGCAGCGCTTGGTCGCCTGCGTCTTCCACGTTGCCCGCGATCTTCTGCAGCGCGCATGCGCCCTGTTCGTTGTCGGCCAGCGTCTGGCTCTCGGTCACATTCCCTGGCTTAATCACCAGCAGCTCGGCGCCGGCTTGACGCATCCGGTCTTCCAGATCGAGGATGGACATGCGCCCGGCATCGATTGCAGCGCCAGTGTGCTCCACAAACTTCAAGTCGCCTTCGGGCGAATCCGACTTGACCGCACTGCCGGCGCCGACCGTGATTCCACCCTCGCCCAGCATCCTGGCAAACAGGATCGGCACGCGCGCAACGTGCAGGATATTCTGCTGGTCGCTCTTGCTCTGCCAGTGCTCGATGTTGGTGTATGCCAGCTCCAGCAGCGGCGGCGTGGCCTGCATGTAGCCGAGGCGCTTGCCGTAGACCGGCACAAAGGGGATGATTTTCAGGCTGGTGATGCCCTCTTCATGCAGCGTCCACTCCTTTTTGCTGCCGGTTTCGACCTGGCGCCAGATCTGCCATGTGCCACGGCCCAGCACACGCACCTGCTCGACTTCCTTGGTGTCGAAGTCGCCGTTCGGCTCGGATACGCACTCCAGCAGGCGCAGCTGCGTCAGACCTTCCAAGCTGGTGGCGGTCTTCGGTAGCCAGCCCAGGATGTTCTGCACATGCACCTGAACAAAGTACGGGCGCACGCCAGCGGCCTCTTCGTCGGCCTTGGTCACCAGGTTGCCCGCCTTCGGGAAGTCAATCAGGATGCCCGAGAACCCATAGCCCATCGCCTCCTGGGTGATCTCCGACAGGAAGCTGTGCAGGTCGCGGCCGGCCAGGTCGACGTTTTGCAGCCAAGGCTTCAGGCGCTCCGGCACATCCTCGCCCAGCGTGACGGGCTTGCTGAATGGCTTGGCCGACAGCACATCGATGGTGCGGCCGTAGGCTGGGAACAACGTGGCCACGGCCAGGCGCAGCTTGTAGGTCTCGTCATCCTCGCCCGGCCACTGCGGCAAATACGTCTTGCCGGCGGCCCGCATGGCCTTGGTGCCGCCCAGCAGCGCGGCAACCAGGGCGCAATCCTCGTTCAGCTTCGCGGCTTCGGCTGATTGTTTGCGTACGGCGTCGGTCATGGAAATCCTTGTTGTTACATGCGCAGCGGCGCGGTGGTCGTCGTGCTCTTCACGATCGGGTAGCGCTTCACGAGGAAGTAGCCGTTCGCATCGTTCGGGTGGTCATGGCCAGACTTCTTGTCCGGCTGGCCGTCGGCGCCCCATACCTGCTGCTCCAGCGCCTCGGTGGTGGTCGGGCACTGGTCGGTATTGATCTTCCAGCGGCGCTCACCCTGGGCGTTCAGGATCATGCCGTTGTAGGCGTTGACCCGGTCCTTGACCGCAGGGTTTGAGTGGTTCACTTCGAGCAGGAAGCCCGCCTGGCGCAAAATGGACAGATCGGACTCGCTGGCGTTCTTGCTGCTGGTGTTCTGGCCGGAAGCATCCGGGAAAATCTTCACTTGGTGGCCCTTGTCCTTGAAGTCCTCCGTCAGGATCCTAGCCATGGCCGGCGTATCGCGCACTTTCACACGCTCGGCCAGTGTCATCGGCTGGCCCTCGCGAACCACGTTGATGCACGCCGTCATGTTCAGCACGTTGAAGTCGAGGCCCACCTGCAGCGGCTCACCAGGCAGAATGATCTGCGTCGTGCGGTTTTTGAAGCGGTCAAAGTCCGGATAAACCGAGCCGCTGGTCAAGTTCGTGAACTTGCCGCGCAAGTAGGCATCGATCAGCGCTGGCGGGTAGCTGGCCAGCAGCGACGGAATGTAGTCGGCGGGCAGATTGAGCTCGTTGTCGAACGTGCTCGCCTGAATCAGGCCATACAGCGTCGCCAGCTCGGGCTTGTCGCGCACCGCCTTCACGAACTGCTGGTAGACGAACTTAAAGCCTTCCGGCGTGGTCGTCACGTCGATGCCGTTGAGCAGGCCCGGCACGTTGTAGCGCATCCGCGCGATGATCTTGCGCCAGGCCGTTTGTGCCTTGAGCATCGGCATCACGTCCAGCTCATCGATCAGCGCGTGGCCGATCTTGAAGCCGACGATGGTTTCAGGCTTCTCCATAGAGCGGCAGATGACCGTGCCGCGATATAGCCGCCCCTCGTACACCTCGACCTCGTGATCTCCCTGCTTCACCTTGATGCGCAAGCCCATCGCATAGGCCACCTCCTCCATCGTGGGATAGAAGATGTCGCGGATCTGCGGATAGGTCGGCGCGAAGTAACCTTGGCTGATGCCTGGCCACTGCCAGAAATGCATGCAGATACCGACGCAGCCCACGAAGGTTTTGCCGGAGCCGAAACCCGCGACATAGGCCTTGTACTTATGGGGCAGGTTCAGGAAGGCAGCCTGCGGGATATTCAGGTCAAGCTGGATCATCGTTCTTTCGCGCCCCATCCTTGACGCCGATGATGATTTGCACGGGCGTCGGCAGCTGATCGCTCGGCTCGGCCTTGCCCTTGTTCACGTAGATATCGCCCACTTCCTTGGCGGCCTGCTCGTAGAGACTGGCCACCAGCGGCAAGTTGCGCATGTTCTCGGCCTTCTGTGCCAGTCGGGCCAGGCCGCGCAGGCGAAATGCCTTGCTGGCGATCGGGATTTCCTCGGCAGTGGCGCGGAACTTGGCGCGCGTTTCTTCGAAGATCGTTCGCCATTTCTGGCTGAGGTTGCGGCCGACATACGTGTTCGGGTCGTAGCAGGAAACTTGCTGGCGACTCACATCGAGGCCAAATTCTTCCTTTACTGCAACAGATACTTGCGTCGGCGAGTCGAAACAGGCCAGCGCTGTGACGACGTACAGCTTCACCTCGTCCTTGAGTGCGGCCATGTTTTAGTTTCCTGTAAAGCAACGTAAAGCCTACGCAGCCTTCAGCAAACAGGTTCCGCAAGCCCTCGCGATGTTGATTCTTGCCACTTCGGGTGGTGTCTTTGCTGCGTCGATCATGCGCTGCACGTCGTCGCTGGCGCCGTAGCGCCGGACCACGCCGATGAACTCCTCGACGTCGTGGCCGCGCATGCACAGCTTCGGCAATCCGTACTTGTTGAAGGCCGGCGCGCCGAAGTCATCCATCTCCTGGGCGATGTGATAAAGCTCGTGCTCGAGCAGCGCGCAGAATTCGGCGTCGCTGCAGGTCAGGCAATACGATGCGTCCAGGGTGATGAGGAAGTCCGGCACCACGCCGAACCAGTCGGCCATCTGCTGTTGCTGGCGGCCTTTCTGCCATGGCCCGCAGCGGAATGTCACTTCTTCGCACTGGCCCAGCACGGTGCGGCCTGTCTTCACGAAACCCTGGGGCGCCCACAAGAACTGCACGTCGGCATATTCCAAGTGGGCGTGGTTTTCGTTGTAGAGCGCGCCGCCTTCGGTGAGGATGGTTGCGCGCGCCCACTTGAGCACTTCGGGCGCGGGCAGGTAGCGGTTGTTCAGCGGGTCGGTGAATTCGGGTGGCGGTACCGGGCGGCCGGAGCCTGCTGGTGGTGCGCTGCGCGTCTTTTTCATCGAGAATCACTAGATGTAGTGTTTGAGGCCAGATTTTCGGGTGTTTTCCCGTGATTTTTGACACTTTCGGCTGGTGGTGCACTAAATGTGGTGTCTACCGCGCGCCGTCGACGTCGAGCATCACGGGCGGCATCGTTGCACCCGCCACCCACAGCCGGACGGCACCGCCGGCATTCAGCACAGCCAGTTCGTCAACATCAGGCCGCCAATAGGACAGCACGGCCGGCAGGTCGCCGACATGCGTGTGCGTGACCGGCAGCGCGTTGCATGGCAGCTCGCCTTGATCCCATCCTACAGGCGCGCCGAGCACGCCGTTGTTCGAAGGGTGTTGAATTTTATCCATGGCAATAGAGTGAACAAAGTTTGATAAAAATCAACGCCTAAATATTTCCGTGAGGCACTATATTAATTTCCCGCAAAGAACTATATGGACCTCGACACTCGCTCCAACGGCGCACCAGCGCTACCCCTACTCTCTCGGCCAGACACCGTAACCGAGCAGATAATTGAAACCGCCGTGCGGATGATTATGGAAGTTGGCTTGACCGCAGCTGAGGACTATTTGCGTAATCATGGAGTGAGCATAAAAACGTCCTTGCGGGTGCTGAGCCACAACCCCTTAGTGCGCCGAAGGCCGCGATAGATTACTGAACCTGGTGTCACCGCCCGTGCCAAGCAGGGCCGCGATGAATTGCGGTGGAGCCTCTTGGCCATGATGCGTCGGTGACTGTGCCCGTTTTTCAAAGCCCTGCCACTGGAGCGCGCTGGCAGTCGCAAGTGTCAGCTGGTCCAGGCGTGCAGCGCCGGCTTGATCATGGCCCACAGCCAGGGCCAGGTCAGCAGGACGACCGCGACGATGGCGCCGCCGATCAGCGAGCCCAGGCACAGAAGGGTGATGATCATGGAGCGGAAGTCGATATCGAACATGCAGCACCTCAAATAGAAAAGCCGCCAGCGCAGTGATGCGGTCGGCGGCGAAACCCGGCGTGCCGGGCAAGGAGAATTGAAGAGAGATGTTGGACTTATTGCGTTATAATTAAATTATTACTTAAACAACCAAATACGACGATGACACAAGAAGAAATGAATAATCTGCTACTCGAAAATGTAGCCTTGATCTCGGACGTTGTCACGTCTTTAGGTGAGACGATTAAGGAGCAGGCGCAGTCTATAGCCGCACTTGAAGGAAGACTGGATGCACGCAGCGCACTACCTGACCTGTTTTCACTAGCTCTTTTTAACCAGTTATCATCGACTTTCCCTGAGTTGCCAGAAGAGTTGCTGCGCGTCCTGAGAAACTTTTCCGAGCAGCCGGAAATCAGTTCCGAGTGGAAGGAAACGGCAAATGCTCTCATCAACATCGTTGGTGCCAACACGAATAACAGTGAACCAGACCAATCGGCGCGAAACCTTACCCTAGTGTATAGCAGCGAGAAAACGTAATCCTTATCGACACGGATCTAGAGCTCGATGTTGGCGTTGTCACAATTAGTCGCGCTGCGAATCAAGCATGCGTTGGAATTGCCGCGCCATGTTGGCGTCAAGTTGGTCGATGATGTCCTGCAGCGTGGGCGGCTCGACCTCCACCATGTCGGCGACGATGGCAGTCAATTCCTGTGGCGTGCGGCGGCAAATGAACGACTTTGCTACGGCCATCATTGCCTCGCTACGTGGCCAGAAAATAAAAAAGCCCGAATCGCGTGAGCGTCGGGCTTGACTTGCTCCAACGACTATAGCGCGTGGTGAGCGGCAAATTCAAGACGAGCAGATACGGCGCTGGGTCCGGGTGCTGTCGCTAGTTCCAGCTATCGGTGGCGCCAGGCGCACATTACGATTTCCGGAAGATTTTTCTTGAATAAGAGCCTGCATTATACAACGAAATAGTGTTTGTAAACACAGGCGCGCTACATTTCTCGCTACCGGTCACCACCGCGCAACAGGCCGGAGGCGCGGCCCGAGTGGCTGTCGGCAATGGCGCTCAATTCGGACACCATGTCCTTGACGCGCTCCAACTCCAGGCCGGCCGTGCCGTGAATCGCGGCGGTACCCGAACCCTTGCAGCTGGTACAGATGCCGTTACCCAGCAGCGCCTTGACGCCGGTGCCGCTGCAGCCTTTGCAGGTGCTGTCGAGCCAGTGCGCCAGTGACTTCTCGGCAACACGGCGATACAGCGCTTGCGCAGCGGCAGCATCCCAGGCCGTGTTTGCTGGCACCCAGCGGCGCGCTTGACCACGCCGGATCACCTCAGCCGTCCAGATGCGCAGCAGTTGCGCCAGGTTGCCTGCGTTGCCTTCGAACTGCCGCATAAGCGTGCCATCCGCGTACTTCACGCGGCAAAGCAGCGCGCCGATATTACCGGCAAGTGCTGCGGCGGCCAGCGGCTCGGTCTGGTGGTGCAGCGCATCGTCCAGCAGGTTGGTCGATCCGATTGAAGCGATGTAGCGGTCAGGAAATCCCATGGGTGCCTTTCAGTTGTTGTCCAATGTTAACACCCATTTCACCCAGTTCCAGTTCGAAATAGTGTTTCCTGTGATGATTTTTCATACCCTCAATACCCCTGTTTTGTTGAACTCGCGGATCGCCGCCAGTGAAGCTCGGGAAATGTCGAAATTCGACACGCTACGCAGGAAAACCATCGTTTTGCCAATGCCATCGCGAAGCAGTCGCATCTCGTCGCCATTGACGCCAAAGGTGCCGGTGCGCTTGGCTCGCGCCTGGATTTCAGCGATCGCCTCGACCATGGCCTGTGCCACCGGCAGGATCTCGTGGCCGTCCGGCGCCGTTCGCCGCGTCAAGTCGGCGTTGCTCAGCAGGTCGTAGACGTGCTGCTCCTGGAAGTGGCCCTTACCCATCGCTTCACTCGCCTGAAAGCCCGGCATTTCGAAGGCTATGTCCTTGCGCAGGCCAGCCGGCAGCACGGCTGGCTTCTGCACGTACCGCTTGCGCGGCTTCTTGTTTGCACCCATCAGAATTCCTCCATCTTCCAGCCGCCACCCGCCTTCTTCGGCAGCGCCTGCACGGCGACGAAACGCAGCGGGTACATATCGGCCGCGATCTTGATCTTCGCGCGCGCGTCGTCCTGCCAGTGGCCTTTGACTTCGTGCGCCTCCAGCGCGCCGCCGGCCAGCAGCACGGCAAAATCTGGCGTGTAAAACGTGTTGTCGGCCAGGCGGAATTTCAGACCCTCGAACTTGTACCAGGCCACCTCGCCGGCGGCCTTGCGCAGCTCTAGCGTCCTCGCGTAGGCAGCCTCGGTCTGGTTCATGGCGCCGACCTTGAGGCGGCCCAGCGCCTGCAAGCCACGGGCCATCATGAGCAGCCAACCAGTTCGGTGACCGCGCGCACAACGGCCGCACGTGCAGCCTCATCGGGGGTACTGAAGTCGCCCAGCAGCACGGGGAACTTCCCGTACATGTCGCTTCGATTGATGATCGCCACCACATCTTGTCCGTCATGCGACCACTCCAGATCGACGCGGTGCTCGACGACCAGCAGGCCGGCCGCCGCCCAGTCGCTCATCCAGTCCGGTACCAGCGCCTGGCCACGGCTCTCTGCCGCGCCCGCCGGCGGCGTGCCGACCAGGGCGCCGCCTACTTCGGCAATGTTGGTCCAGCCAAGCAGCTCGGCCAGGCGTTTGTTTGCTGCGATTTTATTTTCGTGATTTTTCATTTGAAGCCTTTTGAGCCGTTTTTTTGATTGCGGATGACCTCGGGTAGCGGGCCGCTATCGTTCGTCGCGTGGCGGCCCGGCACGTGAGCGCGGCGCAGTATTTGCCGTGGATCAGCAGCCTGCATTTCGGCGCGCGGATCGATTTGGCGCACGCGATCGTTCGTCGCACGCTTGAATTCGATGTCAGCCAGACGCTGTTGCTCGACGGCCGCCAGGCGGGCCGTTTCCTTGGCGGCGGCCGCCTCCACCTGCATCTGCTTGATCCTCGCCAGCTGCGCGCGTGCCGCGTCGTCCGGCGTTGAGTCTTTCTTTCCCGCCAGCAGGCCTGCCACGGCCGGCGCCGGCAGCAGTCCCGCCCTCACCGCGCTATCCAGCACCTCGACGTGCCGGGTCTTGTCCCAGCCCACCGATGCCACCCACTCGGCCGGCCGGCGGGCCAGGCGCGCCGCCGCAACGATGCGCTCGTACGCTTCCAGAAACGGCTTGCGCGCGCTGATGGCGCCGCTGGAGTCGAGCACCGGCCGGCAGATCCGAAACGCCTCGGCGATCTCGGTCGTCCAGACCACGCTGGCCATTTCGTCCTGGCTGGTCAGCGCGATGGCCCAGGCCTCCTCCGCCCCTGGCCGGCCGTCCATGAGCTTGCAGCGCTTGGCGATGCCGGCCGGTACCGGAGCAAACTCACCGTTTTCGTCTTGGTAGGCCTGCATGGCAGCCTGCACCGTGCGCAGCGGGTAAGGCTCAAGGTTAGCCTGCCAAGCGCGCACCATGGCGGGCTCGGGAAGCGACTTGCCGTAGGCGGCTAGCGTCTCGGCCAGCAGCTGCATGAAGCGCGGCGTGTCGGCGGCGTTCATGCGGGCACCATGTCGATGATGTCGCCGGCCGGCGTGGCCGTGCCCAGCAGCTCACGCATGACCCGCTCATTCGTCTGCTCGATCGTCTCGCTGCCGGCGCTTGCACGGGCCTGGCCGGCATCGTTGCGGATGAAGCGATCGATGTGATCAGCATCGCGCAGGATCAGGTCCAAGCCATTGAACTTCGTGTTGCGGTCGTTCTGGCCCATGTTGTGCGGCGTCTTCGAGCAGCCACGAATGGCCCTGCAGATGTCGGCCGGAGAATAATTTTTGAGCGCCTTGGCGATCAGGCGCTTTCGTTTGCTGTCCAAGGCCGACTTTGGCGAATCCATGACTTTTTGCCAAAACGCGAAAATCGTTTTCACGGGGTCGAGCTGGGCTTGCTCGACAAGGGGGTTTTTCTTCTGCTCTTGTTCCTGTTCTTGTTCCTGTTCCTGTTCTTGGCTTCGAAGGGGCTTGCAAGGGGCTTCGGAGGGGCTACCGAAATCCCGCATGTTTTTCATGTGGAAGAAGGCGGCATATTTCTCGTAGAAGCGTCGCAGATGCTCACTCTCCGGCAGATCGTTGTAATCGTTTTGAATGCCGATGCAGCGCTTGTCGTCCGGCTTCAGTTGGTCGGCGATCTGGTACGCGGCCATTTCGTAAACCCAAACCACCTCAGCTTCGTGGTCGTAGGCGCAAAACCCGGCTTCAATGGCTCCTCGAAGCCCCTTCGAAGCCCCTTCCATGCCCAGGCCAGTCTCATGAGCGATGGTGACGATCGACAGGTAATACAGGCCGAGCATGTTGGACGTAGGTGCTGACATCAGGTACATACCGACGACCAGCGATTCCATGCCCTGCTTGCGCAGAGCCTTGCCGGTCTTGCCGATCCAGAATTTAGGGCTGACCTTTGCATAGTCACGCATGACCGCCCTCCTGCGCGCGCGCTGCGCCGAACAGTGCGGCCGCCAACGGCTCACCTTCCAGGCGCGGCTGTGTAGCGATCAGATGCGCCCACGTCTCGCCTGCAAGCACCTTTTCTACGGTGCGTACGTGCACGCCCATGCGCGCGGCCAGCGCCTCATTGCTCAAGTTGTCGCGGATGTGGGCGCGCAGGTCCTGGCGCTTTTCCTGCGCCGAGCGAATCTCGCGCACTTGGTCATCCGTCAGTTTCGTTTGCGGGAGCGCCTGGCCGCGCGGCGCGAACTCATACGCGCGCATCAGATAGTCATCACGATTCATGGCGGCTCTCACGATTCACGCTCCGCATCCAGCGCCTCAAAGTCAAACAGCGTAGGCATACTCACCTCGCGCTCCATCGCCTGGCAGTAATGCACCTGGTCGGTGAAATATGCCGGGTTCAGTTCACTGCCGGCGCCGCGGCGGCCCAGCTTCATCGCGCGCACGGGCACGGTACCCAGGCCACAGAACGGGTCGTAGATCACCTCGCCCGGGTTGCTATAGCGGCCGATGAGGCGGTCCACGATATCGATCTGGAATGGGCAAACGTGCTTTTCGACCGCGCGCGCCGACTGCTCGCCGTTCAGGGTGCGCATGCGCACGATGTCGTGCCACACGGCCGGGTCGGCGCTGCCCGGTGCCAGGCTGAGGTAATCCGCCGGCAAGGCCTTCCCGGCCAGCAGCGCCTCGCCCACCTCGACGTGGTATTCGTAGTTGTAGACGTTGTCGAGCGACATGCTGGTGAACAGCTTCGCCAGTTTGCCCGGGCCGAAACTGGCCAGCTCGGCCGCGCCCAGCAGGCGATCGCCACTGGAGCGCCAGAACGCATGCGCGTCGACCTGCCAGCGCGCCACGCTGTAGCCGGTACCGGGAATCGGCGCGGCCTTGCGATCAAACGGGATCCGGGTGCCAGCATCGTCCAGACACATCGGCTTGGCCTTGGTGACTGGCACATCGGCATAGCCGCGCGAGCGGTCCGTCTGCGGCTTGTGGAACAGTAGGATGTATTCCGGCGAGCCGACGCCCATCTTTGTGCCGTCCTTGCACACCTCGGAATAGCCCAGGCGGTAGGTCTGGTTGTTCTCGCGCACCACGTCGGTCACCACGGTGATCATGCCCATGTAGTCGAAGCCGTGCTTGATGCCGTGGAAGATCGCCTCGGCATGGAACGGGCTGACCGTTGGGATGCCGGCGCCGGTGACGTTGCCAAAGTTGATTCGGTCTTTGACGTGGCAGGCGTAGATGCGGCCCGGCTGCAGGATGCGCAGCAGCTCGGGCGTAAGAAAGTCCATCTGCGCCCAGAAGTGATCGTTGTCCTGCGTGTGGCCGAAGTCGTTGTAGCTCGGCGTGTATTCGTAATGGTTGGCGAATGGAACGCTGGTGATGATCATGCCGACCGAGTTGGTAGGCTGCTGCATCGCTTCGAGCACGCAATCGTTATTAGCCACCGAGAACCGCTCACCGGCCACCACGGCGCGCTCGACGCCGATGGTGCGCGCCAGCGAATCCTGCATGGACAGCTGGTCCAGGCCATAGTTGCGGATGATCTTGCCCATCGTTTCCTGCATTTCGTCGTGGCGGCGCCACTTCTCCATCAGGTCAGCCAGTACCTTGCGCTCTACCTCCGTGTGGATGATGTCGATGCGCACGGGGTGCCGCTGCTGGAAGCGCTGGACGCGGTGGACGGCCTGGATAAAATCGTTGAACTTGAACCCGATGCCCGCGAAAATCTCACGGTGGCAGTGCACCTGGAAGTTGCAGCCGCTACCGGCGATGATCGGCTTGGTCGACAGATCCTTGATCTTGCCGTCACTGAAGTCGGCGATGCGCTGCTCGCGCTGGTCCAGGTCCTGCGTACCCCACACGCTGACCACGCCGGGCACGGCCGCCTGGATGGCGTGGCGCTCATCCTCCAGGTCGTGCCAGATCAGGAAGTGATCATCAGGATCCGCAGCCATGATCTCGGCCACCTTGGCGACGCGCGCGGTCATGCTGTCGCGCTTCTCGCCGGCGGCGGCCGACAGGCCCATGGCCACGTTCGGGATCAGCAGGCCCTGGCCGTTCTTCTCGGCGCCGGCCGTGCTGTAATTGCTCGGCACCTCGTGAAAGCGCACATCGAGCGCTGGCAGGTCGTAGCCTTCGTCCGAATGGCCTAGGTCGCTGGGGCGCTGGATGAAAACGGCCCAGCTGGCCACCCAGAGCCAGAATTCCTGTTCCTTGTGCGGGTACAGCGTCAGGTTGCCGGCCTTCTCGCTGTCACGCTGGAAGAAGCGCGTCAGGGCCTGGCCGGTGTCCATCACACCCAGGAAGCCGGCATAGTGGATCAGTTCCTTGAAACGGTTCGGCGAAGGCGTGGCCGTGTAGACGAACTTGAACTCGACCTGCTCGAATAGCGGCAGGAACTCCTGATAGGTCTTGCTGCCGTAGCTGCGCAGCACGCTGGCCTCGTCCAGGCCGACGGCGCGGAACTTGCGCACGTCGATCTTGCCTTCGCGCACCGATTCGTAGTTCGTCAGGTAGACGACGTCCTGGCCGTCGATCTCGGCATCCGTGCGGATGAAGCGCACTTGCACCTCGTACTCGCCGGTGAATCGCTTGGCGGCCTCGCGGATGAACTCCTGGCGCACGCCCAGCGGCAGCACGATCAGGCGCAGGCCTGGCCGGTGGATGCCGATCTGGCGCATCACTTCCAGGTTGGTGCTGGTCTTGTGCAGGCCGAACGAGGCGAAGATGGCGCGCTGGCCGCCGGCCAAGGCCCAGCGCACGATGTCGCGGGTGTGCGGCTTGAGGCCGGGGTGGATATCAGCCAGCGGCACGTCGAAACCCTTGCGCTGCGCCAGCTTGATCTTGGCGCGCAGGAATTCGCTGTACGCGGCTTCTTTCAGGTGTTTTTGCTCTTGCGGGCTAAATGCGCTCATGGGTGTTCCAATGTAGGTGGTGTGGTGACAGGCGCTGCTGCAGCGTCCCGCTGTTCAAATAAGAGTTGCGCGCACTCATCCATCAGCTCGGCCTGCGTGCCGTAGCGCGTTTCGAAGCGGGCCTTCCATGGATGAACCGCAATCAGGGTTTTATCTTCGCCGGTGCCGTCCTGGTGGTGACCGGCGCAAAGCGGCAGCACGAGCTGGTGGCAGCCAGGCTTCGTGCGGCCGTCGACGTGATGGATGCTGACGTGCGTATTGAAATTGCCGTCTTTCTTGCAGGCGACGCAGCCCAGCGCGGCCAGGCGGGACCACAGCAGCTTTTCGGCGGCCGTGACGGTGCGCTCCTTCGACTTCAAGCCGGCCTTGCGCTTCGGCGCCGTGCGCTGGTGTACCTGCACGGAGAGTATGCCGGTGCTGGACATGGGTGAGGCGCGCTTGAGTTTTGACACTTCGCGCTCCTCGATGCGCTCGCCGCGCGCGAAGGCCGTTCGTTTCAGGCCGGCGCCCGGTTTAATGGATGAGCGTTTCATTTCCCACCGCCAATACTCAACGTGTTACCATTCCGCCAACTTAAATTGGAGGCGGAATGGCTTGGTACGATAAGTGGGCAGTCATGGTTATCGCCGCCGCCATTGGCATGGCCGGATATAACGGCATTCCCTGGTGCAAAATGGGCGTGGCCGAGTGGGCGTACTGGGTTGGTGCGATTGGGACCGTGTGCACCCTTATAGGAACCATTTGGCTTGCAACGGTTGAGTCTAGACGTCGCCGCAAGGAGCAACTCTCTCTTGCAATCGTTATGGCAATCGAATGGTCCTTCCGTCTCAGATTCATACAGGCAACGTTGAAAAGTATTATGAATACTTTGGATGTTGAGCCTGGGGATTTTAATCTGCCGGACTATAACCAATGCGCTAAAGCGCTTGAGTCTATCGGTAGTTGGACTAGCGCAGACGTAGCGCCGCTTGTGGTTGCCGAACGTGATATAGCAACAAATCTCATGGTAGCTTCTAGCAATTTGCTTGGCAGTATCCCGATGATTAGAGTGCTCGACGAAGCTGTAACGCGGGGTGTTATCCTGCATACTTCCGACGCTGACAAAGCAGTCACCAATAGGCTCGCATTCGCCCATGAAGGATTGAGTGACGCGGCACGCGAACTTGTAAAGTTTTTGCTTGAACACGGTGCAATCACTGAAAACTGATGCGTTGTGATAGTCGGTCATTTGCAGGCGCTGGGTGCCGGCTAAGAAAATATCTGCTTGGCTCATGTTGACTTTCCGATCATCGTCACAACACGGCGCGCCGCGCCCAGCCGGCGGCGCGCGACCTTGCGCTCTTGAATTGCGTTGTGGGCGGCGAGGCAATGCGGGCATGCGCTAATGATTTCCAGCGCGTCGCTCGGCTCCATCCATTCCTTGTGCATGCCATGGCCGCTGTCGTTCTCGACGTTTTCGGAGGCGTAGGCCTGCGACAGATGTGTAGCTGGCCCTCTGTCGTTGAATTCAACAGGGTCTTTCATCATCGGGCATGCGCTCAGGCTGTCGCCGATGACCTTGCTGATGCGCTTGACCTCGCCGGCTGCGGCTACCAACTCCCGACAGGCGGCCAGCGCGCGCTGTTCGGGTGCAGGCAAGTCGGCAGGCGACGCCACAGCGCGCCGGCGCGCCCGGGCCGCCAGCTTGGCGCGAACCCGGTGATATCGATCGGCATCCTGATGCATGGTGCAAGTTTCCGGGGCGACGTCACGCCCGTTGCCGGGCGAGCAGTCGCAAAACCTGCTCAAGATGGCGGCAGCCTCGGCATTGCACGCGGCAGCCAGAGATAGCCAGCGGCGCCGGCCGCCGTGGAATACAGTTGCGGTCGAAATTTTAATGGTCACGATTCATCCTCCATCGCGCGCTTGATGCCAGCGCCATCGAGGCCAGCCGCCTTGCAACCCAAGCGGGTGGCGTGGAAGTACGTCATTTCGTTGGCAGCACGGCCGGCCGTGGCCAGGCCGGCGACCACCAGGCGCTGCATGGCCTCGTGCGTCTGTCCGCCGCCGGCGGCATAGTAGTTACGCCAGCCCCACTTCGATTTCGGGTATTGCTTCACGGCGCCCAGCATGTGCTGGAGCTTGGCGAAGTCGCCAGGCATGATTGCGTCGCGGATGGCGGCCAGCGCGCAGGCGGCGCATTTGCCGTGCTGGGATAGTTGTTTGGCGGTGCTGGCATTGCCGCAGGCGCAGATCTTGCGGATCAGGGAAAAGTCGGGCGCGGCCTGGTTCGCCAAGTGGTGGCGTGTGGTCTGAGCGGGATTGGCGATCATGATATGATGTGCCTTTGATAAGGAGATTTCCATGCAGGAACAGGAAGAGCCGTCCGCAATAAGGATCAGAGGTATAGGCAAGGCCACGGTGACTGGGAATATAACCAACGGAAAGAAAATTCTTGATGCTGAAGACGTACAGGATCTTGATGTTCGCGAGAACATTTCTTTGCATGCTTTTACAGCTGGAACTGGGAAGCCTTGGTATAAAGAAATTGGGATTGGGACGGTAACTGCCGTCTTAGCCGGCGTTATTCTTATAGGTCTTTCATGGCTGGGCCTTAAGTAATTCACGCAACCCTCGCAATCTCGCGCTCATGCGCGAAGTTGGCGAGGATCAGTGCCTTGGCCATGGGCGGGCAGACTGAATTGCCGCACATGCGTACTTGGGCCGACTTCGTCAGTTTCAGGCCTTGTGTCGGATCGTCGCCAATGATGTAATCGTCGGGGAAGCCCTGGGCGCGGAACAACTCACGCGGCTGCAGCATGCGCAGGCCGATATCCACAATCTGATAATCCTGACCCTGGATCGTGACCAGGCCGAAGCGGTCGCGGCTCGTGACCGTATTGAGCGGATCGGTAAGGCTGTGCGTCTCGCTGGCGCCGTAGTAGGCCAGCAGGAATGAGCGCACCTCGGCGTGGTGCTGGCCACCGGCGCTGACCGTGCCCAGCGGCTCGTCGGTACCGGCTGCCGTGCTGGTGCCGCGCAGTTTGATCATGTTGCTGGTGATCAGCGCCGACTTGCCGCCACCGCCGGCTGTGACCGTGCCAAGCGGCGCATCAGAGGCGTGGCCGACGCTGGCGCCCATGTCGCGCTGGATGTGTGCTGTGACGATGCCCATGGCATTGCCGGTACCGGGCCGGGCGTGCGGTCCACCGGCCGTGACCGTGTGTATTGGCTCATCGAGGGCGCTGCCGGTGGCGCCGGTGCGGAACTTCGTGATGTGCGCCGACACCATCGAGAAATGCCCGCCCTTGACCTGGGCGCAGATCGTGCGCAGCGGCGCGTCGACCGGCATCACACGCTGTGTGCTCGCATTGGCGTGCTCGGTCAAGAAAGCCGTCACCAGACTGTGGTGGTCGCATGCAGTGACCGTGCCGATAGGGTCGGCCAGGTCGGAGCCGACCACGCCCGTGTAATGCTTGGCCAGGAATGCGGTGGCCACCGCTTTGTTGCCGCTGGCCGTCACAGTGCCCAGCGGAGCCTCGACGTGGTGCGCACCGGTGCCCCAGCGCTTCACGCCGCTTGGCGATACTTCGCCGTGCGCGGCGTCGATCAGCACGGCGGAAACCAGTGCTTGGTTGCCGGCAGCGGTGATCGTCGGTACCGGCATGTCGACGCCGGCGCCGGGGTGGCCAGTGGTATTGGTCATGACGAAAGGCGCAATATCTACTTCGACCGGCAGCTTTTCCTTGTCGAACCAGCGTTTTACGCCGGCATGGATCAGTGCAGCAGATACCAGCGCGTGTTTGCTTTCGCCGACAACGGTGCCCAGCGGCTTCTCGATGTTAAGCGCGCGCGGAGCCTGGCCCTCGCGCTCGCCATATCCAACCTGCACCAGCGTGGCCACGCCCAGCGCCTTCTCACCGCGGTGCGCGCCGGTGATGGTGCGGAATGGCTCGTCGATCGATTCCGTGCGATCGCCACCTTGGTGCGTGACCGGGACGATGGTCGGCAGCACGACAGCACGATGGTTTTCAGTGGTCAGCGTGCCGAAGGGCTGGTTTGCCGACACAGGCTTGCCGCCGTACACCGGGCCGCCCTGGCCAACGATGAACGGATCCGCCGCGTCGACCACATACCGCATAATCCCCTTGGCGATGCGGCGCAGTGTGGCCGGCGCCAGCGGCCGGTCGCGCTCGAAGATCGACGGGCATGGCAGGCTGAAATCGATGCACTCGGCCGCCGTTCTGTACGGCCTCAGCTTGCCGGCGCGCACCCCGATGCTGTCCGGCGCGCCATGAGTTGGCTCCGGCCACTTGATGGTAATGCCGTCGCGGCGCGCCACCAGGAAGAAACGCTTGCGGATGGTTGGCGTGTCATGGTCGCAGCCGCGCATTTCGCGGTAGTCGACGGTGTAGCCGTGCGCGCGCAGCTGGCGAATGAAGCTGTCGAAGGTCTTGCCCTTCTTCTCCGGGTCAGGCTTCGCGCTGCCGTCGGCGGCGATCAGCAGCGGACCCCACGTTTTGAATTCCTCGACGTTCTCCAGCATGATCACGCGCGGCTTGCACTTCGCCGCCCAGCGCAACGTCACCCAGGCCAGACCGCGAATCTTCTTCTCGACCGGCTTGCCGCCCTTGGCCTTGCTGAAATGCTTGCAGTCGGGCGACAGCCAGACCAGGCCCACCGGCCGGTTGTTTGTGACCTTGATCGGGTCGACGTCCCACACGCTCTCGCACAGGTGCGTAGTGTGCGGGTGGTTTGCCGCGTGCATAGCCAGCGCCTCGGGATCGTGGTTGATGGCGATATCGACCGGGCGGCCGAACGCCTGCTCCAGACCGGTGCTGGTTCCGCCACCACCGGCAAAATTATCTATTATCAATTCGCTACCAAGATCGAGCGACAAGGTGAAGAGGTCGCGCTTCATGGGTGCACCTCGCCAGCCGGCCCGAACAGCGCGGCCACCAGCGGATCGCGCATCGCCGGGTAGCGGTTGATGCGGACTGCGAAATGGGTATCGTCTGCCATGATATGGAAACTGCGGCCAGGCAGCACAGGCAGCGCGCGCACTGGTGGAGCCGGGATGCGCGGCTGGTGCTTGTCTTGCTCGATCTGACCCAGGAACTCGCTCACGAGCAGCGGGTCGCTCACCAGGCGGTAGCAGGCCTTGCCCAAGTAGGTCGCTGTGCCGTCAGCGTAGCGCGCCAGCACCGCCACGCCAGCAGCGCGCAGGTCAGCGATGTATTTGCGTGCGCCGGATGGCGACATTTTGAGATAGGCGCAGATATCGTCGGCCTGCATTTCGCGGGCGGCCAGTTCTGCGACCAGGCTTTTGAGGTTGGCAGTGCGCTGCTCGGTCATGCTGGTGCAGCGAGTGCGCATAGCTGGGGCGGTCATGGATGCACCGCCGTGAGGGCAATCAGTGCGCGCTGGCGCGCCGAATAAGTTGGTCGGCTATTCACAAGGCCACCTCGCCCAGCACCGAGTCGCGCCATTTCACCTGCTGGATCGGTGCGCCGCTGCCGTGCGCCTTGCCCGTGTCGAACACCACAGCATGAGCGCGCCCTTTCGCCGTCGGTACCCAGTGGCCGGCAATCTGCTCTTGCAGGCCTGCCTGGGCCAGCAGCTGGTTGAAGTCCTTGGCGCTTTTGACAAAGCGGCGGCCCATTTCCGTGGGCGTGAAGCAAATATCTTGTTCGGGCGTGGCCAGGTGCGTGCGCTCCATCAGCTGCAGCATGTTGACGCCGGTCAGCGCCGCCGTGCCTTGGTTCGCGCTGATCGCCGCGGCATTCTTGTCCAGGCCGATCAGGCGCGCGATGCCGAAGATGGCGCGGAATTCCTTGGCGGGCGAGATTGCGCTGGGCTTCGGTGCGGCGGCCGGCGCCGGGGTAGCGACCAAAGCATCGAAGGTCCGGATCACCTGCAGGTGGAACTTTGCGCTGATCCACATGGCATAAGCGTAGACCAGCTCCTTGCATACGTAGGTGCCGCCGTTGCGGCCCGGCGTGGTCACGGTCGTGAAACTCTGCTCCGGCGCAGAGTTTAATTCCGCCTCCAGGTCTTGGGTTTCCGAACGGCGGAAGAAGAACGCGGGCTGATGCCGACTCTCGGCGCCGGCGGCTTTGTGCAGATCGTTGAGGCAAAAACGCCCCACGCTGTCCACCGCGATGATGGTATCGGCGATGGTGATGCCTTTGTGTTGTACAATCGGTGTCATAAATTCTTTCGCGAATTTTGATGTTTCAAGGAAGCCCGCCTGCCAGCGGGCTTTTTTATTGGTCGGCCAGCAACTCGGCCAGCATTGCGCTGTAGTGCGCCCGCGCGCGAACATGGCCAGGGTCCGGATCGTGTGGCCGGACGTAATCCGGATTCGGCTCGACCAGGTCGTGCTGCTGCGCGCCCTGCCCGGCCTGCGCCAGCGCGCCACCATCCGGCTGCATGGTCTTCCAGGTCAAACCGCCACCTCTGGCGCGGCCGGCGTGGCGATCGCCTTCAATTCGCGGATTGCGATATCGGTCACTTCGTGCATGCGGATCAGCAGCGTGGCGCCTACCGGCAGGCGGCCATGGCGGATCTTGCTGATGACTGGCGGCGCCACTTCGAGCGCGCGCGACAGCGCCGCATCATTCTTGAGGCCCAACTTCGCCATCACGGCGTCGAGCAGCTGGCAGTTGCCGGCGGCGTTGCCCAGCGCCTGGCTCTGGGAATGGATGGGGGGTTTGCGACATGTCATGCTCCTGATTGATGGTGGATAAATCGGCCGCCAAGCGGCCGTGTGATGCTGTAGTTGTCGGGTGCAGGCCCAGTTACGGCGGCTCGCGGCGCGGCACTTCAAATTTCCGCGCCACCCTGTCTGTGGCATCGCGCCATTTCTGGCGCGCTTCCTTGTGTGCGGCCTTCGCCGCGCTCTCGCCCTCCCCGTCCTTCGCGCCCTGTAGGTCTTTCTCTGCCTGGCGGTAAATCATGGAGCGCTGGAAAACGAGCTCTTTTTCCTCGGCCGTGACCTCGGGTTGTTTATTCAATAGCCGCCTCCATGCCGTTAAACCCGCATCCGAACGACGCGCGGGACGACGCCGAAGCTGGGACGCTGCGCCTGGAGTGGGCCCAGCTTTTCCCGCGATTTGGGTCTATTCCCGCCCGAGAACGGCGGCGTATCATTTCGTTTCGGCCGGGTGTCGTGGTGGTCACGGATGATCACGATGGTGCATTCGTTCAGCACGTCGCTGATCGACTTGCCCTTGGCCGCGCAGGCGGCTTGCAGGGCATCCTTGTTCTCTTCCGTGATGTAACTCTTGACGAGCGCGGTGCGTTTTTGTTTCAACTTCATGGTTTCTCCTGGTGGTCGGTGTTACAGGGTTTGGGTACAGCGAAATTGCAGGGCGACGCTCGGCGCGCGTTACGGCGGCCGGTCTTCTTCGAGCGCTTTCAGGCATTCATCGAACGGCACACCTGGCGGCAGTTGGTGCAGTTCGAGCAGCGGGATGCGCACGAAGTCATCCGCCGGGCGCGGCGGAGAAATGGGGATCAGGCGGATCATGGAATTGCTCTCGCGTCGATGCCAACAGCAGCACGGTCTGGCACGGTGTCGAGGATGCCGTTCGTCGTGGGCGGCTGGCGGCCGGCGTGGCCTGGCGCTGGAACAGGATCAGTGGCGCGGCGCGGCGCCGGCGCATTGGCCAGCTCCGGCCAGATCTTGTGCCAGTCCTTGGGGCGCAAGTCCTTGCGCGTAACCTGGGCATCCGTAGCTCGCTCGATTTCGACGCAACGCTCTGGTGGCACGGGCCGTAATTCGTTCGCCCATTGGCTGATGAGCACCGGGGTAATGCCGATCTTGTCGGCGAGGCCACGTTGCGAACCGTGACTTTTGACGTATTCGATGAGTTTCATAACCTCACTATAGCAATTTGCTTTTACTCTTGCAATAGCAATTTGCATATTCCTATGCAAAGCGTTTTGCTATTAAATGACTCTATGGCTACATCTAAAGAAATCCGCATCGAAAATCTCCGCGCGCTCGTCAAGGAATTCAAGACGGCGGACGCAGTGGCGCAACGCGCATCCACGGCGCCTATGTACCTCAGTCAAATACTGAACAGCGCAAAGTCATCCACCGGAACCGCTCGTGGCGTGGGCGACAAGCTGGCCCGAAAACTTGAGGCTGGCTGTGGAAAGCCCGAGGGCTGGATGGATGCGGATCATGGCCTGGCGCCGGAGACTGATTTGCCCGAAGATCATGGCGACCCTGTAGATGGCCTGGCTGCCATGCCCTTTATGGCTGGAGTAAGCCGCGTCCGGGTTGGGGAGCCGACAGCTGACATGACGCCCATCAAGCTGGTGACTATGCATCTGCAGGCTGGCATTATGGGATTTGAAGTACAGCAAGACTTTGATGATGGCGGAACACTGGATGTCCCTACTCTCTGGATCAACGATGGGGACTATGTACCGCACTGCCTAATGGCCATAAAGGTTCGCGGCGACAGTATGCAGCCGCTGCTCTACCAAGGCGACATCGCCGTCGTCAATATCGCCGATACAAAGAAAGTGAGCGGGGGCGTATACGCCATTAACTTTAATGGCGAGCCAGTGGTAAAGCGCCTGCGTTACGAGGGAAATGAATGGTACATGACGTCTGAAAATGCCACCCATCCACGCCGACTATGCAAAGGCGGCGCATGCATTATTGTCGGGCGTATCGTTCGGTTTGAAGCGCGCAACTTCAAAGACCGCCTCTAATTCACTACTAGAATGATCATGAAAAGCTTAGTCTTGGCGCTAGTCGCCCTTGCAGGCCTCCCCGCCCATGCGCAATACGCATCATTGACACAGAATGCCGCCTCGGCAGAGGATATTAAACAATCAACTCTGTTGGCGGCGCGTGAAAAAATGGCAGGCGTGACGTTTTGGATCGAGCCGAATGCTTCTGCAATTAGACGAAAGGAATTTATTAGCGCTGAGGAAGATGGCTCTATTGGCAGTGAAAAGTTCGTGGTGACTGAGGCGACCAGCTTTTCAGTTATTGGTTTCACAACTAACAGATATCGAAATTACGTTAAGATAAATTTCCCCGATGGAAAAATTGCATATTTAGCAGAGGGTATATTATTCGATAGCAACCCGAAAAAATATGCTCTTTTTGATGATCTATATGAGATTGGGAGGGCCAAGCACAATTTTGTTGAATACATCCTCCCGGTATCGCCAGAAGAATTACGCATTGCGGAAAAAAAGGCTAAAACCAAGGCGGCAAATGCTGCTGCCGCTTGGAAAGCACGCGGCGGAGTTAGCATTGGAATGACCGCAAAGCAGGTTCGCGCATCCAACTGGGGTGGGCCGGAGAGTATCAATCGCAGCACTGGATCATACGGCACTCATGAACAATGGGTTTACGGCGGCGGCAACTACATTTATTTTGAAAACGGCATCGTATCGTCAATTCAGAATTAGTAGCATAAGAACTTCAACAACAGACAATCGCACCACCTCGCCGGCGGTGGGTGTGTTGCTGGATAATAAGCACCCCAATGCAGTCCCAAATTCTAAAAAATAAATTATCAACGAAGGCAGGCATGACTGAATTCATTTTTTATCACGGTGACGTATCTCACGCTGGCACTGCAAATCTGAGACATCTCGTAACTGCTGCCGTAAATAATGGGGTTAAAAATCTAACAATTTGCATTTCCAGCCACGGTGGCGATGTAGCGTCAGGGCTGGGCATATATAATTTTCTGCTGATGCAGCCGATTGCAATCACTACTTATGTAAGTGGGGTATGCGGCTCTATTGCCGCAACCATGTTTATGGCAGGTACCACCAGGATCGCAGCAAATGTCTCGACATTTTCATTGCATGCAGCGACGTATAGTACCGGACCAAGAAAGGGAGAAAAATCAGAAAATACTGAATTGATTGCATACCCATTTGAAGCATTAACTAAATGGACTAGCGAATTATCGGAGAAATATTTCGATAATAGTACGGAGAAGTTTATTTCGCCGCATACTGCCCTAGATTTGGGAATAATTAGTGCAATTAGAGACATAAAAATAGAAACCACTGATACCGTTACACATGTAAATATACCGGTATCATAGAGTTACGAGCCTCACAATTCGACAGCCGTTTGCATAACAATCGGGGTTGCTGCAATGGCAGGTCCGGTGCCCCCTAGCCGCGCGCCCTGATGGTGCGACGGGTGAGGCGGCAGATTTGCTGCCTGCTGCGCCCACTGCTGAGCTGGCACTCTCCATCGGACCAGTGCCAAAGTTGGGTATCCGATAGTAAATCGATATTTTTGCATACCCGGCACGCGGCCCGGTATCCGTCATCCTTTGCAAGTGGGCCGTTATTTTCTCGCGCCCTGTAACGCTAAAATCTTCTGCGCATAATTCCATATTTTCCTCACCCGGTTGGGTCGAATTTATTTTCACACTTATTATTCCTTCTGCAGCCACTCAAAAGGCATTCTTTTTACTCTTGAAGTAAACTTTTGATTTCGCTTTTCCAAGTTCTAAAGCTTCCGTTTTGAAGCCTATGCCCTTGGAGGCTTGGTTCCTGAGCAGCACTCTCCCAGTAGCCAGGCGGTAAAGCCTGGCTCCGTGAGAACGCTGAATGCCCCTCTTCGACTTCGGACACTGCGCATAGGGGAGACTTTGACCGCTTGCGGCCCCCGACTCGACTCTCCCCACTATCACCCATCGTCGCCGCCTGTCGTCCTTCTTGCGGCACTTCCACTACGCCCGTTTCGCGTTAATACCCTAGGTACTGCGTAGCGTTCGCTGGCTCCATCTATCTGGACGTGCGCTGCCCGACGTGATTTTGTCCGGGCATCCGGTCGCCCAAACCTCTGGCGACGAAAACATTTTACATGAAAAGAAGAAAATAAAAGCAAATTGCTCTTGCTATGCTAAAAGCAAATTGCTATAGTTCACTCCATCGAAAGCAACCACAGGAGTACGACATGTCCCGCACCCAAGCAATCGCACTGATCAAGGCCAATGCCGCCAAAGGCGACATCAGGACATGCACGCGCATCTTCGTGGAAAACCGCATCAGCCGCGCTGTGTACGACCAGGCTGTGGCCGATGGCCGCGCGTTCGGTGCTTTCGTCGCAAAACGTGATGCAGCCCGGAGCGCAGCATGAGCCCCGCCGAACTCGCAGCACTCGCAGCGGTCCTTATCGCCCACGGCGAAGTGATCCCGGCAATCGTCATCCCAGCGCGCGGCTGATCGCCATGAAAACCACCTCAAGCATCGTCGCCACCAAGACCACCAACGATGGCCATTGCGCCGGCCTGGTCGCCAGCATCGGCTGCCCGCGCCGCCTGGAAATCTGCAACTCGTTCGGCGCTACCCTCCCGCGTGGTCAGTTGCGCTACTTGGAGTGCGGCGCTGCCGACGCGATGCGCGCCGAAGCCTACCGGAACTACACCGGCCCTTGGCGGATGGAAGCGGTATGAGCGCACGGGACGCCCTGCCCGGCTTGTTCACGGCGCCGCCGGCGCGCGCAACCGTCCGCAAATACGACGTGCGCATCGACTTCGAAGACGGCACGTTTCGCGGCAGCGCCTGGGCCAGCAGCGCAAACCGCGCGCATGAGCTGGTCCGAGCGGACGCCCGCATGGCCGCGTGCAGCGGGACGTTTTACGGCAAGGAATTGAACTGGATTGCGGAGTTGGCGAAGGTTTAGCGGCTGCCCGCCGCCGCAGTCATGGCGGGACAGGCCCGGAAGGCCGCATAAATTCCCCTGGAGCCCAGCATGGCCCCTGACCTGCGCCAGGCGAGCGCAGGAACCACACAGAGTCGGTGACGCCGCCGACCTGAAAAGGATTCGATTATTTGCGTGCAGCGCGGCCTGGCCAACGCAAATTTCAGGAACTACGCCTGATGCCGCTTGGGAAAGCCAAGCCCGACTCTGTGTGGTGAAAGCGCAGGCTGATGCGCAACTTGTGAAAGTGTATCCGGCAGCACGCCTGGCAGACAGGAAGAAACGCGGTTCGAACCCGCGCACAAGAGAGTTGGCTGGGTGCCAGCTCAAAAACAAGCCGGAGATCAGCGCCGGCCGCCACACGCCAGCCTGAGTGCGCACAGGCCCATGTCGGACATGGATAAAGCCGAACGAAAGCCCCGGAGTGGTTCAGGGCCGGACAGCAAGGGCCGGAACTGGCCGAGTTCGATTCTCGGCAGGGGCGCCAGACAACAACGATTCGAAGAGGGGATGAGATGTCGATGTTGACAAAAACTCGCGGAACGCCCGGCGATCTTTTCGCCGACGAAGTGAATCGCATGCTGCGCGACTGCGCTGATGCTGAGCCCGAGAAGCTGCCGCGCGAGGTCTATCCAATTTACGCGTTGCCACTTGTCGGGGGCGACTACTCGCTCACGGCCGAACCTGTTGAGCACCGCAGTAGAGCGGTGAAAGTATTCAACGGGGTCACGGAGGTATGGCTGCCGCGTTCACAAATCCGCCGAATAGTCGCGCATCAAGTGATTGTGTCGGAGTGGATCGTGCAGCGGAAGCGCCCGTTTTTCAAGCTTATGAAAAACCAAAGCCATCAGTACTTGGAGTGGCTGGAGAAGCGCGAAAAGGAAAAAGCGGTTGCCGCCGTGTGGGTGCGCGAGAGCAGGGAAGTTTTTGGGTGTCAGTTTGACGGAACGGATTAAGGAGAGAAATTTGAGCACCACCAACCACACTACCGCCGGCCGCCAGTCCCGCCTCGCCGTGTCTGCCGCCCTTGCCTTTGCCCATCAGGATGCTGGCATCGAATCAGCGCTGAACAGCGGCTGCCTGGACGCGACCGAGCAAATTCCGTGCGGCGCCTGTTACGGCGTGCAGGCCACGGCCAAGCGCAACGGTGTTCGCTTGGTGCTGACCTGCCGCGAACGGAGCGCATCGTGAGCTACGTCATCACCACCTGCACCGCCAACGGCAGCCAGCGCACCTACGCCGGCACCGGCAGCCCTGACGCCGCCCTCGCCGCGCTGCCGGAAGACGAGCCGATGAGCATCACCGTGCTGGTGTCGCCGTGAGCGCCCTGCTCCGCCGCCTGCTCGCCGCCCACCGCTTCTACCAGGCGCAGCACCAGCACCGCATGAACGAAATGTACCTAGTCGGCGTGCGCCGCGAGCTGGCCGGCCTCGAAAAAATCCGCAAGGAACTGCTGACCGAGCAGATCGAAGCGCTGATCGACCTTGACGCATCAGCAGCGCGCGTGCGGCGCCTGGGCCACGCCCACCGGGAGTCGCAATGCGTGCAGTAGGCCAGGTCTTTCGCAACTGGCGCGCCGGCCACGCCATTGGTCACGCCGTCCGCCTGGCGCTGTTGAAGGCGGAAATTACAAAACTTACAAGGAAAACGTCATGAACGCAGTTACGCAAGAAAGCCGCACCGCCATGCAGGCCACGCAATACGAACAGGGCGACATGCCCGTCGTGGCCACCAGCAGCGCCTCGCTGATCCTCGACAGCGCAAGCATGGATAGCATGATGCGCCTGGCCGACATCATGGCCAAGGGCCGCGCCACCGTCCCGGAACACCTGCGCGGCAATGCTGCCGACTGTGCGGCTGTGGTGATGCAGGCCATCCAGTGGCGCATGAACCCATTCGCGGTGGCGCAGAAAACGCACCTGGTCAACGGTACGCTCGGTTACGAGGCGCAGCTGGTCAATGCCGTGATCCAGTCGAGTGGCGTTACGCTGGACCGCTTCAACTACGAATGGTATGGGCCCTGGGAAAAGATCATTGGCAAGACGAAGGTCATCACCATGCCCGCCAAAGGCGACAAGAAGGAATACCAGTTCCGAGTGCCGGACTACGGCATGCAGGACGAGGACGGCTTGGGCGTACGCGTGTCATGCACGCTGAAGGGTGAAACCGAGCCGCGCGTGCTTGAACTGCTGCTGGTGCAGGCCAGCGTACGCAATTCGCCGCTGTGGGCCACTGATCCTAAACAACAACTGGCCTACCTCGCAGTCAAGCGCTGGACCCGCCTGTATGCGCCGGACGTGATTCTCGGCGTCTATACCCCCGACGAGCTGGAAGAAGTGAATCGCGAAATGCGCGACATCACACCAACTGGCGAGCAGGTCGCCAGTGCGCCGGCGGCGCCCGAAGCCTCGCCGGGCCTGATTCAAGAAGCCAAAGCAGCCGCCGCCCGGGGCGTCGCCGCCTATCAGGAGTTCTGGAGCAAAGCCGGCGCGCCGAACCGTAAGGCGCTGGCCGCCTATCACGACGGCTGGAAGGCTGACGCCACGGCCGCCGACCGGGCGCGCACCGTCGACGCGGAGCCGGCCGCCGGCGCCGCCAAGCCACTGTCCGAGCACATGCAGGCGATCCTTGCCGATTTCAGCGCACTGGCCGACGAGGGTCTGGATATCTTCAACGAAAGCTGGGGCCGGCTGTCGCCAGCAACGCAAGACGGCCTCGCCGCCGAATATCCGAAGCTGAAGGCCCGCGCCGAGGCAGTCAAGGCAGCGCAATGATCGTCCTCAACTGCGAACAAGGCAGCGATTCATGGCATCAGGCGCGCGCCGGCGTGATCACCGCCAGCATGTTCGTGGTCGCACGCTCGCGCACCGGCGGCCTGGACGAGAAGCAACAGGTCTACGTCGACGCCATCCGGCAGGGATACAGCGAAGGCTATGCCCGCGAAATCGCGGGCTACCGCGCTACGCCGAAGGCTGAATCCGTTCAGCGCGCCATCGAAGGGCTGCCGGTCGGCGACTTCTCGGAAGCGGCCAAGGCCTATGCCTTCCGTCTGGCCATTGAGCGAATCAGCGGCAAGCCATTGGACGAGAGCTTCGAGACGTACGCCATGCGGCGCGGCCACGAGTTGGAACCGGCGGCACGCCGCGAGCACGAGATCGCCAGCGGTCACATGGTGGAGCGCGCAGGCTTCGTACTGACCGGCGACCGACTGTTCGGCGCCAGTGCTGACGGGCTGATCGGCAGCGACGGCGGCAGTGAATACAAATGCCTGATCTCGCCGGAGCGCCTGCAGCGCATCTACATCGAGAACGACGCCAGCGAGTTCATGGACCAGGTGCAGGGCTGCATGTGGATCACGGCGCGCAATTGGTGGGACTTCTGCCTGTACTGCCCTGCCCTGGAGATCATCGACAAACACTTGTGGATGCGCACCTTCCAGCGCGACGACGAATACATCGATCAGATGGTTGAGGAGCTGACCGAGTTTGAAAAATTGGTTTCCCATAACGAAAAACTATTACGGATGAAGGAAGCAGCATGAACAATCAACCTAACGAAATCGCAGCAGTTGGCGCCACCACCGCCCAAGCAATCGCGGCGGCTGCCGGCAGCCAACTGATCACCCTGGACCCGGTCGCGTACGTCGCCGAGGTTTTCAAGCCATATAACGACATGTTCGCCATCTTAAGGGCCGAGGCCGACACGATCACACCGGACGCCAGCACGCCAGCGGGCATGGAAATCTGTATCAAGTACCGTGCCGCGTTCCGCGACGATGTGCGAGTGGCCGGCGAGAAAGCGCGTGTCGAGCGCAAAGCTCCCATCCTGACCATCGGCAAGTTGCTGGACTCGAAGTACGCCGATTTGAAAAACGCAGTCATTCCTTACGAAGCCAAGTTCGACGCGGCCATCAAGGCCGAAGAGAAGCGCAAGGACGATCTGAAAAAGGCCGAGGCCGAGCGCGAGGAAAAGGTGCGCTCGCGCATCGTCACTATCCGCGAACTGCCGCTGGCAACCGTCGGGAAGTCGGCCGCTGTAATTGCGGAAATGATCGCGGCGCTGGAAGCTGATGTCCCGGACGAGTCGTTTGGCAAGCTGCAAGACGCGGCAGTCACCGCTCGCGCCGAGGTGCTGGTCAAGCTGGCCGGCGTCCAGGCCGCCGCCATCGCCAGCGAGGAAGAAGCCGCTCGCATCGCCGCCGAGCGCGCCGAGCTGGCCCAGCTGCGCGAAGCGGCCGCCGAACGCCAGCGCCAAGCTCAAGCCGACGCGGCGCGCGTGGCCGCTGAACATAAGGCTGAAGTTGACCGGCTGGCCGCGCTGGCCGCCGAACAGGAGGCTGCGGCGCTGCGCCAGCGCGAAGCCGACGCCGCCAAGCTGAAACAGGAAGCCGACGCCCAGGCCGAGAAGAATCGGAAAGAGCAGGCTGAGATTGCGCGCCAGCGTCAGGAGCTGCTCGACATGCAAGCCGCCGCCGCAAAAGTCAAGGCCGACTCCGAAGAAGCGGACCGTCATCGCGCCGCCGCCGAAGCCGAGCGCCTCGCCGACGAGCAGGCAGCCGCTGCGCGCGCCGAGCGTGACCGCCAGGCTGCTGTCGACGCCGACAACGAACGCACCGCCAGCGTGGCCGCCGCGAACGCGACCGCCGACGCAGATGCACAGGTCGAAGCTGACGTCCGCGCCGCCGCCCTGATCGAGCAGAACCGCCTCTCCGACGCTGCTGACGAACTGGCCGCCGCCAAGGCCTCGCCAGAAGGCGCCGAGCTGTCGCCGGCTGCGCAAGCCCTGTATGAGCAGGAGGGTGCGGCGAACTTCCAGCGCGCGCACACGCCGCCTACCCTGCGCCTTGGCCAGATCAGCGACCGCCTCGGCTTCACGGTCACCGCCACATTCATGGAATCCATCGGCTTCTCGCCGGCGGCCACGGACAAGGCCGCGAAGCTGTACCACGAAGGTGATTTCAAGAGCATGTGCGCGGCCATCTGCCGCCACATCAGCGCCGTACAAATCAAGCACGCCATTTAAACCATCGCCACCCACAAGGGAATCTCCATGAGCGCCACCCCTCAAATCGTCATGCACCAGGTCGAGTCAAGCCAGTTTGCAGCCATCGGCCATGCGCCTGAGCTCGGCCTGCTGGCCATCCAGTTCCACCCGAAGAAGTCGACCGGCCAAAGCGACATTTACCACTACCAGAATTTCAGCGCCGACCTGTTCGCCGAATTCCTGGGCGCCGAGTCGCATGGCTCGTTTTTCATCCAGCGCATCAAGAAATGCGCTGACCAGTTCCCATATTCGAAGGTCGACCAGGCCGCGTTCAACCACACCGCGCCGCAGCCGGCCGTCAAACCGGCCAGCCTGGCCGAAGCTGCGCCGGTCAAGTTGAGCAAAGAATTGTTGGCCGGCCTGCTGACGGGTCGTGAATACGGCAAGGAAATGCTGAAGGAAGAGGAAATGCAGGCCAAGGCCGCCGGCCTGATCGTAATCTTCGGCGCCAGCGATGACCTGATGGAATTCCGTGGCTTCGTGGAGGACGAGCGCGGCGCGCCGACTGTAGCGCTGATCGATGCCAAAGGCCTGCTGCCGTTCCGCGAGGATATCGAGCATGACGACGAAGTGCTCAAGGACTATTTCGCCCGGGCGCCGCAGGTGCGCGCCGTGGATGCGCTTTGGAGCGATGAGGACGGCTACACCTGGACTTACCGCACCGACATGCCGCACACGACCTTCGAAATCGTGGAAGACGGCGAGCCGTACTGCCGCGGCATCGTGATCGACGTGGCCGACCTGGGCGGTGCAGCGTGACCACGCGCGCCGAACGCCAGGCACAGGCGACCACCAGGCTCCAGGCCGTATGCGACAAGTTCAACGCTGCGCACCAGGTCGGCGCCGCCATCAGCGTCGAGCTGGACAGCGGCGAGATCCGCGAGACGGTTACCACCAGCGAGGCGCAGGTGCTCAGCGGCCACAGCGCGGTGATCTGGCTCGATGGCATCAGCGGCTGCTATGACCTGGAGCGCGTGACGGCTTTGAAGGCGGCAAAAGCATGAGCACCACCTCCCCCGAAGAGCAATTCCTTCGCGACGTCGCCGAACACACGATGACCGTGATCCGCGAAGACGGCGTGAGCCGACATATCCGGTTCGCCAAGCCAGGCACGAGCTGCATGCACTTCGACCTGATCACCTGGCCGGGCTACCTTTGCTACACCGGCGACATGGGAACCTACGTGTTTCAGCGATTGACCGACATGTTCGAGTTCTTCCGTACTGATCGGGACTACAAAAAACGCAACGGCGCCAAATTGGCGGTCAACCTCTCGTACTGGGGCGAAAAGCTTCAGGCGACAGATCGCGACGGCTACCGGAAATATTCGGCCGAAAAATTCAGGGCGAATGTCATGGACTGGATTGAGCAACGGGGGCTGACTGGAAAGCTCGGGCACGGCCTGCGCGATGAGCTTCAATCCGAAGTGCTAGACCACGCGGATGATGGCGCCGACGCAGCCTACCGCACGGCGATGGACTTCGACTGGAACGGGAAGCGCGTTTTCCCCGACTTTTACGAGGTAGACAGCGAGGATTACTCGCACCGTTTCGTCTGGTGCTGCTACGCGCTGGCCTGGGGCATCGAGCAATACGACGCGGCCAAGCGGCTGGCGTCCGAGGCGGTGCCGGCATGATCGCCGCCGGCACTGTAGTGGAGGTCGGCCAGCTTGATGGCGAGGATGGCGCGCTTGGCTTCGTCATCCAGCGGGCCAACGGCGAATTCATCACCGTCAAGGGGTTGACGCTGGATGAGACGCGCGCGGCGGCGGCGCTGTTCTTCCAGGCGGTGACGATCCGGCTGGAGACGCCGCCATGACCAAGAAAACGTTTTTCCTCTCCCATGACGAAGCGCGCCGGGGCGCAGCGGCATTCGCCGGTACTGCGCCAGTCGGCTGGATGGTGGTGTTCTCCGAGCCCAAGAAGAAGCGCGCCCAGGAAGAAAAGTACCACGCCATGATCGGCGAGATCGCCAAGCAGGTGGAGCACATCGGGCGCAAATGGGATGCGGATGACATGAAGCGGCTGCTGGTGGACGAGTTTGCCGATGAAATGCGCCTGGCTGGCACGCCACTGCACCACGACGGACGCGTGACGCCGAGCTTCGACGGCCGCCGCATTGTGCAGCTGGGCGTCCAGACCAGCGACTTCTATGTGAAGGAAGCCGCGCAGTTCATCGAATTTTTGTATGCCTTCGGCGCCGCGCGCGACGTCGTATTTTCAGAATAGGAACCGCCATGTTTTTCAAAAATATCCAGGCATATCGCCTGCCGCAAAACTGGCCGATGACGGCTGACGCCCTCGCCGAAGCGCTGGCGCCACAGAAGTTCACCGACGCCACCAGCATGGATATGGTCAGCCAAGGCTGGGCCCCACCACGCGGCGCTGGCCAGCAGCTGGTGCACGCCGTCGCCGGCCAGTTCCTGCTCCAGCTAAAGACCGAGAAGAAGCTACTGCCGTCGACCGTGATCAACCAGGTGGCCGCCGCCCGCGCGCTGGAAATGGAAGAAGCGCAAGGCTTCGCGCCCGGCAAGAAGGCCATGAAGGAATTGAAGGAGCGCGTCACCGACGAGCTGCTGCCGCGCGCCTTCGCCATCCTCAGCACCACGGCCGTCTGGATCGACTCGGTAAATGGCTGGCTGGTGGTCGATGCGGCCAGCCCGGCCAAGGCCGACGAGGTGGTCAAGCTGCTGCTGAAATCCGTCGACAAACTGCCGCTGGAAGGCCTGCGCGTTCAGCGCTCGCCGGTCGGCGCCATGACGGAATGGCTGCAAGCTGACGAATCCCCTGCCGGATTCACGGTCGACCAGGACGCGATCATGCGCGCCACCGGCGAGAGCAAGGCCCAAGTGGCGTACAAGCGCCACACGCTGGAAGCGGACGATATCCGCCGCCACATCGCTGCAGGCAAGCAGTGCACTCGCCTGGCCATGACATGGAACGACAAGATCAGCTTCGTGCTGGACGAGAGCCTGGCCATCAAGTCGATCAAGCCGCTGGAAATTATCAAGGAAAGCGCCACGCGGAACGACGACGAGCGCTTCGACAGCGACATGGCGCTGATGACGGGCGAACTGGCGAAGATGCTGGCCGACCTGGTCGAGGCCCTGGGCGGTGAGGCGCGCCTGGATGCGCCGGCGCCGGTGCCACACCCGGCTGCTGGCTGCCAGACGAAGACCGAGCGCGCCGTCGGCCTGACGGCCGAACTGTACCAGGTGCGCGCCCGCCATCGTGATGTGCTCAACGAACTGTACCAAGAAACGATCCAGCCGGTGATCGCGCAGGTTCGCGAGCAAATGAGCCAGACCGGCGAAGGCGCAATCGCGGCCGCCCTCGCCCTGGCCAAGGCACTGCCCAGCGGATCATCGTCGGCCCCGCTCTTCTTGGTGGCGGCGGTCGAGATCATGGAGCCGAGCGCGCCGGCGGCAGGCGATGAGCCTGTGCGCCAGCAGCGCCCGGTGCTGCAGCTGAACGGCGAAGCGGCGGGAGCCGTGCCGGCCGGCGACGGCAGCGCGAGCGATCCGCTGTACGAGCAGGCCGTCAAGGTGGTGCGCGCGCAGCAGCGCGCTTCAGTCTCGCTGGTGCAGCGCACCTTGAAAACTGGCTACAACCGAGCGCAGCGCCTGATCGAGGCGATGGCAGCCGCCGGCGTGATCAAGGGTACGCAGGGCATCTATACGGTGGCGGCCGTAGCGGGAGCGGCAGCATGAGCGCGCTCTCGCGGACAGCAGGAATCCTGACGCTCGGCAAATTTGCCTGCGCACACGGCGGCCCATTAATTAGCTATGTGAACGGCTCTGCTCAGCAACAGGTTTTTGCTGCAATGCCGATGGAAGGGTTCGACCATCAAGCCAACGCGCAACGCTTGGTTGCCTGCTGGAATGCGCTCGACGGCCTGTCCGATGAGCATCTTGCTGGCGGCTGGAACGCGCGCAGCATGAGCGCCTACGTCAAGGGGTTGGAAAATAAACTTGCCGCAGCGAGGGCACTGCTCACCGAGGCGGTCAAGCCGCACGACGACCATGTGGAAGCCCTGAAGGCCGCCGGCGAGCAAACAGTCGTCAATCCGCTGGCCATCCAGATACGCGACTTCCTGAAAAGTGGCCCCACATGATAAACCGCCTTTACACCGTCAGCGCCACCCTCACGGCAGTCATTATGGCCACCAGCGAGCGCGAAGCCGAGATCCGTTTCGGGCTGAGCTTCGGCGAGATCAAAGACCAGCCCATCGATGCGGTGGCCGATCAAGAAATTCGGACCGAAGATGATCTGCCGGGACACTGGGACGTCGAATGCATGCCGTACGGCCCGCGCGACAACACCCTGACCATCGGCGAATTCCTGGACGTGCTGCCGCCGCTGGTGGTGCGCGATACCAAAACCGTCGATATGTTTGCGGCCACGCCGGCCGCTGGAGAAAAAGCATGAAAGAGCACCCTATCCTTATGAACGGCGCCATGGTGCGCGCCACCCTGGCTGACGCCAAGACGCAAACCAGGCGGATTATCAAGCTGCCGCCGGCACCGGCGGCGCTGGGCGAGTGGCAGGCATCGACTATCGGCGGCGAGAACGGCGGGCGGACGGCGGGCAGCAATAAAGTCCCGCTGCAAGCGGTTATCTGGCACACACGCACTGGCAAGACCCTCAGCTGCCCGCACGGCCAGCAAGGCGATCGCATTTGGGTGCGCGAGACGTGGCGCTCGACCGGCGACGGAGGCCGCGCCGACTATATGGCCCCGCGAGACATGCAGCCGCACCAGGTCTGGTACGAAGCGGACGGCGCCGCGCCGGAAAGCGAATGCACCGGGAAAACTCGCACCTCGATCCACATGCCGCGCTGGGCCAGTCGGATCCTGATGGAGATCGTTTCGGTGCGCGTCGAGCGGCTGAACGACTGCAGCGAGGCTGACGCCAAGGCCGAGGGCGTCATGCAGCTGGATGCCGACGACAGCCAGCGCCCGGAAGTGCGGACCAAGGATGGCTGGCAACTCTGCCCGACGTGCGCCGGCACCGGCTTGCGCAGCACGCTGGGCGCAGGCGGCGGCGTCAACTTCGATGTGGACTGTTCGGAATGCGATACGCATCTCAAGCTTTACCGCCACCTTTGGGAGGCAATCAACGGCGCCGGCAGCTGGGCTGCAAACCCGTGGTGCTGGGCGATTACCTTCAAACGGGTGGCACCATGAACCCGCGCATCTATAAGAAGCAGGCAAAACGCGCCGTCCAGTTGCTGCGCAGCCATGGCGACACGACGAAATACGCGCCGTCGATCGAACCAGGCATCGCCGATGAGCCGTTTTCGTGGAAACGAGGCACGTGGCTGCGCCGCCACCGCCCCGCCGAATACGGCTTGTGGCAACGCATCAGCGGCATTCCGGAGCACACCTGGTGCGATTGGGATGGGGACTGGGATGGCCGGGATTCCAGGGTCGGCTGGGTGCAGCACTACGATCACGCCCGGCTGCCGGCTGATTACTGGGAAGGCTCGGAATGGGAGTCCGGCGGCAAGCCATGGCCGCGCATGACCACCAGCGATCGCATGGGCATGTGGCGGCACAGCCAGATTGCGCCCGGCTGGCGGTGGCGCGGTGGCCGTGCTGTGCAGGTGGCGCCATGACCGACCTGAACGACCTGAGCAAAAGCGCGCTGTCAGCCGCCATGCGTGGCGGCACTGCCGGCTGGGGCAAGATCGGCTCTGCCGACGACCACATCCGCTACAGCGAGAAGAAGCCCGCGCGGCCAGGCCGCCGGCGCACCTGCTACTGCGGTTGCAATGGCCCGGCTACTCATAGCGGGATGGCGAACGGCATGGCGCTGACCAGTGCATGCGAGCTGGGCATCGCTCGATGGGTTCGCACTGGCAGCGTCCACGCGACGCGATGAGCAACAAAACGAAACGGCCGGCCGCCGCCCGTGTGGCGGCGACCTTGATCCTGATTTACGTGGCGGCGACCCTGGCGGGCGTGCTGGCCGCGACAACCTGAAAGGCAAATATGAAAAAGATGATTGAAGCAGCACCGGTGGCGCGCGATGAATATGGCTTTTGGAGCCACCCCGACCTACCAGGCTTTGACGAAGGCGACGGCGACAAGTACCGCGCATGGCTCAAGCAGCAGCAGATCACGGCCAAGCGCGTCGACATGGAAGCTGACGCATCGGACGAGCTCAACGACCGCATCATGGATGGCGACATCGCCGCGACCGCCGACTGGACGCCGACCTCGCCGGGCCCGGACTGGTTCCTGCTCGGCATCCATGACACCGACGACGGCCCGGTGGCCTGGTTTGCCCGCCGCGAGCCTGAAACAACATGAGCACCCGCGCGCCGGCGCCGGCCGAATCGCCACGCGAGCTGGCCGACCAGCACGACCTGCGCCTGCACCGCGCAAAGCAGCTGGCCAGGCCGGTCGGCTATCAGGGCCAGAACTGCTTCATTGCCGGCTTCTGCTGGCACAAGGGCGATGCCGACATGACCGTCTACATTGAGGGCCTGGCCGAACCGGTCGCGCCCGCCGAATTAACCATATTGGAACAACCACAATGATGAATAACGAGCAACACAAGCAAATCAGAAATGCACTGATGGTGGCGGCAGTGGACTGCGGACATACGATCGACAGCGACCGCGTCATCCTGCAACTCGATCCTGCGAAGCAAGGCAATGCGCTGGCCCAGCTCTCCGGTCGACTGCTGGATGCATATTTGGCAGTAGCTGACGCGCGCGCCGCACCAGTCGAGTTGTTCCAGGCCCGCGTGCAGCCGTGGATGATGGCATGCTTCGGTGCCGAAATTTCAGCCGATGGCGCTGAGCGCAATCACCGCTTCCTGGAAGAATCGCTGGAACTGGTGCAGGCATGCGGCTGCACGGCCAGCGAGGCGCATCAACTGGTCGACTATGTGTACGGCCGCCCAGTCGGCGAGCGAGCGCAGGAAGTCGGCGGCGTGATGGTCACGCTGGCCGCTCTGTGCCTGGCCCAGGGTCTGGACATGCACGCCGCCGGCGAGACGGAGCTGGCCAGGATCTGGACGAAGGTCGAGGCGATCCGCGCCAAGCAGGCGGCAAAGCCGAAGCATTCGCCGCTGCCGGTAGCTGTGTCGGCGGCGGCGGGGAGCGCGCCATGAACATGAGCGATGTCGAAATGCGCCACATCGCCGAAATGGTGGCAGCACTGGATAAGGCCGCAGGCAAGAGGCCCACCAGCACATCCGGGGAATTGAACAGGCAGCAGATCTGCGCAGCGCTCGGCGTAAGTGAATCAACGATCCGTCGCCTTGAGCAGGGCGGGCTGCCATATACACCGGTCGGCGCGCGATCCAAGCGCTACGACCTTGAAGAATGCAAGAACTGGTTAAAGGAAAACAACCAATGTCCATCTGGGACGACAAAAAAGGCAGGAAGCACGTCGGCATCATGGTCGATGGCAAAAGAATTCACAGAAAGCTGCCGGAAGGCGCAACTACGAGTGATGCCAAGTTAGCCGAGGCCGAGTTGCGTGCTGCGATTGCGCGCGCGCCGAAGAGCCAACATGTGCACATTCCCGGCGACCCGCCGATGGCCTTCATACTCGCGCTCTACGTCGAGCATGCCGCAAGTCTACGCAGTGGCGACACATCGAAGCATCATGCGAAACGGCTGGGCGCCTGGGCGGAACGGTACAAGGCGAGCCAGGCCCAGGAGTTTGCCGATCATGTCATTCGCGACATGTGCAAACTCACGCCTAATAAGAAGACAGGGAAATTGGAACCCGTCTATGCGCCGGCAACCGTGAACAGGTCATTGGCCTGTGCAAAAAAAGGCCTGCAATTGGCATGGCGCCAGCGTCTGATCCCTGAAAATTATGGTTTGCGAATAGATAACGTGGTCGTCAACAACAAGCGCGAGGTGTTTCTCACGGTTGAGCAGGTAAGAAAGATCGCTTCTTTCTGCACGCCAATTGCGCAGGCTGCTATATGGGCCGCGCTACTGACCGGCGCCCGCCGCGGTGAGCTGTTCCAAATTCAGCGTGAGCATATTGGAAAGGATTCGATTACTTTCCCTGCAAGTAATACTAAAACACTTCGGATGCGCGTTGTGCCGATCATTCCGGCGCTACGGCCATGGCTGAAGTACTTTCCCTTGGAGATGACCTTGTACGGAGTGCAGTCAGCGTGGCGCCGCGCGCGCGTGAAGGCAGGTATGCCCCACGTGAACTTCCACGACCTGCGCCATTCTTGCGCGAGCATCATGCTGGGCTTGGGCGTGGACCTATACACCATCAGCAAAATTCTCGGCCATGCCAATGTGCAAACGACCCAGCGCTACGCACACCTGCAGGTAGATGCTCAGCGCCTGGCGCTCGATAAGTTATCAGCACTGGTGGTGGCGAAGTAAATTACACCCAAAATTTACACCCATAAAAAAAGCCTTCTATTTTACTAGAAGGCTTTTATGTAACTACTTGATTTCATTACGAATTCTGGTGGGAAGTGCAAGTTTCGAACTTGCGACCCCTGCAGTGTGAATGCAGTGCTCTACCCCTGAGCTAACCTCCCGAAGCGAGGCGAATTATCGCATATGTATTGCGCCATCTGCAAGGGCCGGGGCAAGAAAAATGTAAGCCGGCCATTCTTTGCCTTCAGGCCGCAGGTGCGGTGCTGACGGCAGTCCAGATGCACTGGCCCTTGACAGCCTTGTCGAGGCCGGCGATGGTGGCTTCGTGGGCGGCGAGCTCGTCGTCGCTGGCGGCCTGGAAGATAACTTCGGCCAGCGGCACGATTTCCAGGATGGCGCCGTCGACAGGGGCCACTACTTCTTCGTCCATGCTGAGGCTGTTCTGGCCGCGGGTCATGGCGAGATAAACGTCGGCCAGCAATTCCGAGTCGAGCAGCGCGCCGTGCAGTTTGCGGTGGGCGTTCGAGACGCCGTAGCGGTCGCACAGGGCGTCGAGGGAGTTGCGCTTGCCGGGATGCATTTCCTTCGCTTGCACCAAGGTGTCGATCACGCCGTGCACTTGCTCGTGCACGGGCGGTAGGTTCAGGCGCTTGAATTCGGCGTTCAGGAAGCCGATGTCGAACGGGGCGTTATGGATGATCAGTTCGGCGCCGGCGATGAAAGCGCGGAACTCGTCGGCGATCTCGGCGAATTTGGGTTTGTCGCTGAGGAACTCGGTGGTCAAGCCGTGGACCGCCAAGGCGCCCTCTTCCGAATCGCGTTCGGGATTGATGTAGTGGTGAAAATTGTTACCGGTCAGCATGCGGTTGTTCAGCTCGACCGCACCGATTTCCAGGATGCGGTCGCCCGTGCGCGGGTTCAGGCCGGTGGTTTCAGTATCGAGAACAATTTGACGCATGGGGCACTCATATAAAAGCAAAAAAGCGAAGGACGCAGTATAGCAAACCTGCGCCCTTCATTTATGGCCTGCTACCGGCTGGCGACAACGCGTGCGTCAACTTATGCGCGCACGGTTTCCACGCCCAGATTGGCCAGCTGGTCGGCCCGTTCATTGCCCGGATGGCCGTTGTGGCCGCGCACCCAGCGCCATTCCACATGGTGCACGGACTGGGCCAGGTCGAGCGCCTGCCACAGGTCCACGTTCTTGACCGGCGCCTTGGCGGCCGTCTTCCAGCCGCGCGCTTTCCAGCCGTGAATCCACTCGCTGATGCCCTTTTGCACATACTGGCTGTCGGTGTACAACACCACCTGGCAGGGGCGCTTGAGCGCCGTCAGGGCTTCGATCACGGCCTGCAATTCCATGCGGTTGTTGGTCGTGTTCAGCTCGCCGCCGTAAATTTCCTTTTTGGCGCCATCGGCCACCATCAGGGCGCCCCAGCCGCCCGTGCCGGGGTTGCCCTTGCACGCGCCATCGGCGTAAATTTCTACCTTATCCATGTTCCTGTTCCCGCCTTTTGTTGGTAACCGGTGCGCCTGCGGGCGCCGTCGCCGGTTTCTTGGTCCATGCCGGACCGATCAATCGCATCCCTTTGACACGCTTGATGGCCTGCACTATATACACTGCGCCCAGATATGGCCACCAGCGCGCACCGGCACGATCCATATAAGCGTGGCGGCGCAGCCACTTATCGGTCTTGCAGGCGGGCGCGTAACAACCAAAATGGCTGCGGCTCACGCCCATGTTCAGCAATTTCAGCCAGTCCTTCATGCGCGGCATGGAGATCAGCTCGCCTGCCCTGGGCAGGTAATGGCGACCCGTCAGGCGGGCCAGGCCCTGGCGCGCACCCCACAGGCTGGCCGGGTTGAAGCCGCAGATGATGAGCTGGCCTTCGGGGATCAGTACGCGCTCGACTTCGCGCAGTACCTGGTGCGGCTCGGCCGCAAATTCAAGCACATGGGGCATCACCACCAGGTCCAGGCTGTGGGTATCGAAGGGCAGCTCGTCAAACGCGGAAACCAGCTTGAGCGCGCTGCCCTGCGGCTGGCTGCCCGGAAGGCGTGCGTCGATCTGCCATTTGTTGGGCATGCGGCTGGCGGCCAGCGCGTCAAATTGGGGCAAGCCCAGCTGCACGGCGTTAAAGCCGAAGATATCGACCGTCAGGCTGTCCAGGCATTGCTGTTCCCATTGACGCACGTACAAGCCGGCCGGCGTCTGCAACCAGCCGTCAAGCGCTATAATGGATTTTTCGGATGCCGCACTGTCCATTCAGTTTTCTCTCTTACACATGATCAACTCCCCTGAACACGCTTTATCGGTACTTGCCGTGCCCGCTTTTAACGACAATTACCTGTGGCTGATCCATGACGGCAAGCAAGCCGCCGTAGTCGACCCCGGCGGCGCCAAGCCCATCCTCGAGGCACTGGCGGCCCATGGGCTGAGCTTGTGCGCCATTCTACTGACGCATCACCATGCCGACCACACCGGTGGCGTGCCTGAATTGTTACAGCATTTCGCCGTTCCCGTCTTCGGTCCGCGCAACGACGCCATCACGGCCATTACGGAACCGCTGGCCGAAAATGATGTCGCCATTGTCGCCGAATTGGGCCTGCAGCTCACCGTGATCGACGTGCCCGGCCACACCAGGGGCCATATTGCCTATGTACGCCAGCGCGGCGGCACCAACGGTGCACCGTGGCTGTTTTCCGGCGACACCCTGTTTGCCGGCGGCTGTGGCCGCCTGTTCGAAGGTACGCCGGGCCAGATGGCCGACTCGCTGGGCAAGCTGGCCGCCCTGCCCGACGACACGCTGGTCTATTGTGCCCACGAGTATACCCTGTCCAACTTGCGCTTTGCCAGCGCGGTCGAGCCTGGCAACCTGGCGCTGCAGGAACGCATCGCCATCGATACGGAACAACGCCAGCAGGGCTTGCCGACCGTGCCATCGACCGTGGGACTGGAAAAAGCCACCAATCCGTTTTTGCGCTATCGCGAACCGGCCATCCTGACCAGCCTGAAAGTGGCTGGCAAGCTGGGCAATGATGCCTCGCCGGTGGAAGCGTTTGCGGCGCTGCGCATGTGGAAGAACAATTTTTAATTTTTCACCGCAGCTGTGCACGAAAAAAATCCCGGCATGCCGGGATTTTTCATTTAACTCAAGAAAACAATCAGATTTCTTCGTACAGCGGCAAGGTCAAAAATTCGGCAAACGATGCCGAAGTCGACATCTCCTCGAAAATCTGGCCGGCGCGCACATAGGTCGGGCCGTCGCCGCCCGGAGCATCGCGCTGCACCTTTGCCAGCTCTTCCGGAATCATGGCGCGCACCATCTCGGCCGTGACCTTGCGGCCGTCTTCCAGCACGCCCTTGCTCGAACGAATCCATTGCCAGACTTGCGAGCGGCTGATCTCGGCCGTGGCCGCGTCTTCCATCAGGTTATGGATCGGCACGCAGCCATTGCCGGCCAGCCAGCTGCCCAGGTAGTGGATGCCGACATTGATGTTGTAGCGCAAGCCCGCTTCCGTGATCGGCGCTTCCGGCTGGAAGTTCAGCAGGTCGGCCGCCTTGACGTCGATGTCGGGACGCTGCTTGTCGATCTGGTTCGGCTTGTCGCCGAGGACCTTGGTGAACTCGCCCATGGCCAGCTCGACCAGGCCGGGGTGGGCGACCCAGCCGCCGTCGTAGCCGTCGGTGGCGTCGCGCGCCTTGTCGTTACGCACGCCGCCCATGGCGACGTCGTTCTTTTCCGGGTCGTTCTTGATCGGGATCAAAGCCGCCATGCCGCCGATCGCCGGTGCGCCGCGTTTGTGGCAGGTTTTCAGCAGCAGCAAGGCATAAGCGCGCATGAAGGGCGCCGTCATCGTGACCTTGGCGCGGTCGGCCAGGCAGAAATCCTTGTCGAGCTTGAATTTCTTGATGCACGAGAAGATGTAATCCCAGCGACCGGCGTTGAGGCCCGAGCTGTGCTCTTTCAGTTCGTACAGGATTTCATCCATCTCGAAGGCGGCCAGGATGGTTTCGATCAGCACGGTCGCCTTGATGGTGCCTTGTGGCAGGCCCAGCTCGGTTTGCGTCATGACGAAAATATCGTTCCACAGCCGCGCTTCCAGGTGCGATTCCATCTTCGGCAGATAGAAATAGGGGCCGGCGCCGCGCGCCAGTTGTTCCTTGGCGTTATGGAACATGAACAGGGCAAAATCGAAAATGCCGCCCGAAATGCGCTTGCCGTCGACCAGCACATGCTTTTCATCGAGGTGCCAGCCGCGCGGGCGCACGACCAGGGTGGCGATCGTGTCGTTGAGCTTGTACGACTTGCCGTTCTGCTCCAGCGAAATGGTCTTGCGCACGGCGTCGAACATATTGATCTGGCCCGTCAACTGGTTGTCCCAGTTGGGCGTGTTCGAATCTTCGAAGTCGGTCATATAGCTGTCGGCGCCGGAATTGAAGGCATTGATCACCATCTTGCGCTCGACCGGACCGGTAATTTCCACGCGGCGGCATTCCAGCGCTTTGGGTATCGGCGCGATTTTCCAGTCGCCGTCGCGGATATGTGCGGTTTCCGGCAGAAAATCAGGACGCTCCCCCGCATCGAGGCGCTTGGCGCGCTCGACCCGCACGGCCAGGAGTTCCTGGCGACGTGGCTCGAAGGCACGCGTCAGTCTGGCGACCAGCGCCAGCGCCTCGGGAGTCAGGATCTGCTCATAGCCAGGCTGGATTTTGCCCGTGATCTGCATGCCTTCCGGTAAAGCGATGGGGGATTGCGTCATGATGTTCTCCGTTATTGATAAAAGTAATCTTGCAGGCAAAGTATAAGCGGTGGCGATGCTGCGGCACGGTAGTCTAGCGCGCTGTTGTTCTATAGTATATTCACTATCAGGCATGGAAACGAGACTAAAAATCATTTCATTCATGCGTTTTTATCACAAGTGTAAGGGCATCATGGGACAGTTCCGGCAAATTTCGACCTTCGTGGAAGTGGTCGCCAGGGGCAGCCTGTCGGCCGCCGCGCGCGCCGAGGGCATCGCGCCGGCCATGATAGGCCGCCGTCTCGATGCGCTCGAGCAGCGCCTGGGTGTCAAGCTGCTGCAGCGCACCACGCGCAAGCTGGCCCTGACCAACGAAGGCGCGGCTTTCCTGGAAGACTGCCAGCGCATCCTGGCGGACCTGGAGGAAGCGGAACTGGCGGTGGCCGAGCGCAGCGTCAAAGCCAGCGGCCATCTGCTCATTTCCGCGCCGGCCGGCTTTGGCCGCCAGCACGTGGCGCCGCTGATCCCCTCTTTTGTTGCCGAGCACCGCGACGTGACGGTGGCGCTCAATCTCAATGACCGCCTGGTGGACCTGATCGGCGAAGGCATCGATGTGGCGATCCGGATTGCCAGCCTGTCCGACTCTTCCCTGGTCAGCACCAAGCTGGCCGACAATCACCGCGTGGTGGTGGGCGCCCCTTCTTACCTGAAACGGGCCGGCACGCCACGGGTGCCGGGCGACCTGATCAAGCACAATTGCCTGGCGATCAGTGGTGAAGGCAGCCAGCGCGGCTGGACTTTCCGCGAAAACGGCAAGAACGTGACCTTGAAAGTATCGGGCAATATGGTCTGCAACGACGGCGAAGTGCTGCACGACTGGGCACTGGCCGGCAAGGGACTGGCCTGGCGATCGATGTGGGAAGTGGGGGCGGAGATAGCATCGGGACAACTGGTGACCATGCTCGACCAGTTTGCCGCACCAGGCAATGATATTTATGCCGTGTTTGCGCAGCGGCGTCACCTGCCCTTGCGCATACGGGCGTTTGTCGATTTTTTGCGGCACAGCTATTCGCAGCCCGACTATTGGCGGGAGCGGGCGATTTGAGAGTGCTTCGGCATGCATGCGATAGCGGACAACTTTGTTATGCGATCACGGATAACTATGTTGGCGGCTTATGCGCAAGGCCAAGCCGACCTACGCCGACCTACCCGATATGTTCCGATATGCGCCAGCATTTGCCGGGATATGCGAAAATTCAGGCGAAAAAAAATCCCCGGAGACCGAGGATTTCTTTATTTCGTTTGATCCAGCGTATTAGATTGGCTGAATGTTCGAAGCTTGCTTGCCTTTAGGGCCAGCAGTCACTTCAAAAGAAACGCGTTGGTTCTCTTGCAGGGACTTGAAGCCGTTCGACTGGATAGCCGAGAAGTGAGCGAACAGATCTTCGCCGCCTTCGTCAGGGGTAATAAAGCCGAAACCCTTCGAATCATTGAACCATTTTACGATGCCAGTTGCCATTACAATTTCCTATTTCAGTTAAGTTGGGCTTGCGCCCGTTATATCGTTTGAAGCAAGAAAGAAATGACAGACAAACTGCACTACTACCTCGAATCCAACGATGCCCAATTATACCAACAAAACTGGGAAAAACCATTTTTTCGCAAAATAAACTTGCGTGGCCTACTTTCATAGTCAAAACAGCCAAAAATCCCGGTCTTGCGGCGCCGCTGAAGCAGCGGCATGAACACACTATATCCTAATCCAAGCCGCATACGTTTTGCGTTGTATCAAATATATCATTTGAACCACGCCCATCTAACATTGTCGTCAGGCCGAAAAATGGGTGGCGGCCGGGTCCGTCGCGGCCCAGCGCAGCAAGGCACCCACTTGCCCGCTCAGCACGGGCCACTCGGCGAGCACATGGGCCGGCTCGTTCAGCAACTGGCGCGCCAGTTGTTCCAGCCGGCGGCATTCCTGGCCCAGGGTGGCAAAGCCGAAGGTGGCGGCGGAACCGGCCACCGCATGCAGCGCATGGTGCAAGGCGGTCAACTGCTCCAGGCGCGGCCCTTCGGTATCGCAGCGCACCTGGGCATCGGCGATCGCCTGCATCAGCGCCGGCACGCCGGCCGCGTATTTGTCATTGAGGGCGCGCAAGCGGGCGCGAAAGTCGGGATCGATCAAGGTGGCCATGTGGTGATTACCCGTCAGTGAGTTATTTGGTGCCGAAGATACGGTCGCCCGCGTCGCCCAGGCCAGGCACGATATAGGCATGATCGTCGAGGTGCGAATCGAGCGCTGCGGCAAACATTTTGACGTTCGGATGGGCGTTCTGGAACACGGTCACGCCTTCCGGCGCCGCCACCAGCGCCAGGAAGATGATCTGCTCGTCGGAAACGCCACGTTTTTTCAGCACGTCGACGGCGTACACGGCCGAATTGCCGGTGGCGACCATCGGGTCGCACAGGATAAAGGTACGCTCGCTCGGGTCCGGCAAGCGCACCAGGTATTCCACCGGCATATGGGTGGCCGGGTCGCGATAGACGCCGATATGGCCGACACGCGCCGAGGGCACCAGGTTCAGCAGGCCGTCGCTCATGCCGATGCCGGCGCGCAGAATCGGCACGATGGCCAGTTTTTTTCCGGCGATAACGGGGGCGTCGACAGTCATCAGCGGGGTCGTGATTTCACGCGTGGTCAGCGGCAGGTCGCGCGTGATTTCATAACCCATCAGCAGGGTGATTTCCTTGAGCAGTTCGCGGAAGGTGCGCGTCGAGGTGTCGTGCTCGCGCATATGGCTCAGCTTGTGCTGGATCAGCGGGTGATCGGTGATGAACAGATTGGGAAACCGCGGGTCTTGTTTCATGTGCTTGTGCTCTTTCGTCAAGCGCGGCGGCCACTGGCCCTGCCCGCGCATAGCTGTCGATGAATGATGGATGACCGCATTATCCCAGCCTCAAGCATTGCTGTGGCTGGAATTTCAGAAATAATTGCAGCGCCTGCCGTGCCCTATTCATGCAAGGCGCGCGCCAGAATGGCCGCGCAGTCAGTGCCGGCAGGCAATCGGCCATAGGCGCCACCGGGCGCCTGCGCCAGCCGCGTAGCGACAAAGGCGCTGGAAACGCAGGCCGGCGCATGGCGCAGCAGCAAGGCCGCCTGCACCGCCAGCACGATGCGCTCGGCCAATTTACGCGCGTCGAATTCGTCAGCATCGCCCTGCTCGAGCGTCTGCAGCAAGCGCGCGCGGCAGGCCACGAAGGTGGCGTCGGCGTCACCCCCGAGCGCCAGTTCCGCCGCCAGTGCCACGCGCGCGGCCGGCGACCTCGCCAGCGCGCGCAGCACGTCCAGGCACATGACATTGCCGGAACCTTCCCAGATCGAGTTGACGGGCAGTTCGCGGTACAGGCGCGCCAGCGGCGCCTCCTCCACATAGCCAATGCCGCCGAGTACCTCCATGGCCTCGGCGCCAAAGCCGGGGCCGCGCTTGCAGATCCAGTATTTGCCGGCAGGGGTCAGCACGCGCGCCAGCGCTGCCTGCCCTTGGTCGTCTTTTTCATCGAAGCAGCGCGCCAGGCGCATGGCGAACACCGTCGCCGCTTCGGATTCCAGCGCCAGGTCCGCCAGCACATTTTGCATCAAGGGCTGTTCGGCCAGCACCTTGCCGAAGGCCATGCGCTGGCGCGCGTGATGCAACGCCTGGCTCAAGGCGGCGCGCATGATGCCGGCACTGCCCAGCACGCAATCGAGCCGTGTATGGCTGGCCATGTCGATAATGGTCGCAATGCCCCTGCCCGCCGCACCGAGCAGCCAGCCATACGCGCCGGCAAACTCCACTTCGGCCGACGCGTTCGAGCGGTTGCCCAGCTTGTCCTTCAGGCGCTGCACACGGATGGCGTTGCGGCTGCCATCGGGCAAGTAGCGCGGCAGGAAGAAGCACGACAGGCCGGCGCCGCCAGCGTCCTGCGCCAGGATCAGGTGGGCGTCGCTTTGCGGCACCGAGAAAAACCATTTATGGCCGACGATGCGGTGCACCTTGTTCGCCTCGGCGCCAAACAGCGCCTGCGCTTGGTCCAGCGGCAGCGCCTCGGCGCAGGTCGTATTGCTGCGCACGTCGGTGCCGCCCTGCTTTTCCGTCATGCCCATGCCGATCAGCGCGCCACGCTTGTGCTCGACCGGCAGGGAGCGCGGATCGTATTCGGAGGAAAGAATTTTCGGCAGCCAGCGCTGCATAATCTGCGGCAAGCCTGTCGCCTGGCGCAGCACCGGCACCGATGCAAACGTCATCGTCAGCGGGCATTGCACGCCATTTTCCAGCTGCCCCACTAATATATAGGCGGCGGCGCGCGCCACATGGGTCCCGGTTCCGGTCCCGGTCCCGGCCCCGGCGGCTGGCGCCACCCACGGCGCCGCATGCAGGCCGGCCTTGACCAGCACCTCCATCAGGCCATGCCAGGCCGGGTGAAATGTCACTTCGTCGATGCGCCGTCCGCTGCGGTCGAACTGCTGCAGTTGCGGCCCGTGCACATTGGCCAGCTGCGCCAGCGCCATCAGCTCGGCGCTGCCCAGCCGTTCGCCGAGCGCAGCGAGGCAAGCCGATGCGGCGCCGCCGCCCTCGCGCCGCACCGCTTCTTGCAAGGCTGGATCGCAGGTGTACAGATTGATGTTCTCGAATGGCGTGGCCTGGTTGAAAACTTCATGCGTATTTGCTGGCAGTTGACAAGCATTCATGGCGGTTCCCCATCGCGGTTTGCTATCATGGCGCACTGGTCTGGCAGGCGGCGCGAAATACCGTAGTTCCTCCGGCGAGACTAGCGCAAAGGCATGGCGCCGGCAAGCGTGGCACCGGGGTGTCAATGACATTCACGCTGAACAACACTCTTCATATTACTTGGAGGAATGTTGCTTAATTTCATGTTTTTGCCAGGTTTTCAATGATACATTCCCTATAGATCGGGGCCATCGTGCAGGCAGCGGCGATTTTGTTGCTGTCCTTTCAAGATGATTCCACTTACCCGGCGCGCTAGCGATGATGCGGCGCGCCATGCGCAATGATTTTGCTCGCCGCCATGCGCATAGTTGGGCGGCAGCACTGATAAAGGTTAAGCCAGCACGATGTTTTCCAGTACCCCCTCCGCCGCCCACCGCGAGACACGCCACGCGCTGGACAACCTCATGGAAGAGGCAGGCGATATCGTGTTCCGGCTCGATGCGGACGGCCTGATCCTGTTTGCCAGCAAGCGCGCCGCCATGCTGTTCGCCGCACCGGCCGGCCTGGCCGGCCAGTTGCTGCTGCCGCTGGCGGCCGAAGGCTCGCGCGCCGCGCTGCAGGCGGCGCTGCAGGACGCGCTCGAAGAGCCGGGCCGCCTCGACGTGCGGCTGCAGACGCCGGAACAGGAAATCTGGTTCGAACTGCGCCTGTCGTGCTATATGAACCAGGGCGGGCTGGCCGAATTGCTGGTGGTCGGACGCGATACCTCGGCCCAGCACAATACGGAAGAGCGCCTGCGCCATATGGCCACCCACGACGCCCTGACGGGACTGCCGAACCGGCTGCTGCTGTCGGACCGTATCCGCATGGTGATCGCCCAGGCGGCGCGCTCGGGCCAGGGCTTTTCGGTGGCCACCATCGGTCTCGATGGCTTCAAGAAAGTCAACGACGGCCTGGGCCATCCGGTGGGCGACGCCGTGCTGCGCCTGGCCGCCGGCCGCCTGCGCAAGACCTTGCGCGACAGCGATACCCTGGCGCGCGCCGGCGGCGACGAATTCGTTGCCGTGCTGCCCGGCAGCGCCACCGATGCGCAGATCAAGCTGGTCACGGGGCGCTTGCTGGCCACCTTGCAGGCACCGTTCGAAGTCGATGGCCACAAGATCTACGTGGGCGCCTCGATCGGCGTGTCGATCTACCCGCTGCATGCGGAAGATGAAGTGCGCCTGGTGGCGCTGGCCGACGCGGCCATGTCGCGCGCCAAGGACACCGGCAAGGCGCGCTGCCTGATCTACAGCCCGCGCCTGAACGGCCCGTCCGAACACGATATCTCGCTCGAAGCGGCAATGTTCCAGGCCGTGCGCGAAGGCGAATTCTTGCTGTATTACCAGCCCATCGTCGACGCCCGCACGCGCCAGATCCAGGGTTTTGAAACATTGATGCGCTGGAAGCACCCGACCCTGGGACTGGTGCCGCCGGTGCGCTTTATCCCGATCGCCGAGGCCAATGGGCTGATCAACCTGCTGGGCGCCTGGGCGCTGAAAGCGGCTTGCGTACAACTGCGGCAATTCCAGGAAGTGGCGCAGCGCGCGCTCTATATGTCGGTCAATATCAGCCCGCGCCAGTTCCGCAACGACAAATTCCTCGACGTGCTCGACGACGCGCTGGCGTTTTCCGGCCTGTCCGGCGACAGCCTGGTGCTGGAAATTACCGAAGGCACCCTGATGATCGACCCGGTGCACGCCGAGGCCATCCTGGTGAAAATGACGGAACGCCGCGCGCGCATCGCCATCGACGACTTCGGCACTGGCTATTCATCGCTGGCCTACCTGAAGCGTTTCCCCATCTCGGTGCTGAAGATCGACCGTACTTTCATCAAGGACTTGCCCGAATCGAGCAAGGACGCCGCCATCTGCAACACCATTCTCGACCTGGCCAAGCACCTGAATCTGTCGGTGGTGGCAGAAGGCGTGGAAACCGAAGAACAAATGCATTTCATCGAATCACGCGGCTGCCATTATGTGCAGGGCTACCTCACCGGCAAGCCGATGCCCGCCCATGCGGCGCTGGCGGCACTGAGCGAAAAAACCTATGCGGCGCTGGTGACGGCGCCGCCTGCCCATGAACCGCGCGGAGGCGTGCAATGAACCCAGGCCACTACACGCCGCCGACCCAGCTCGGCAGGAACACCCTGGACCTGCTGTGGTCACGCACGCGCCAGCAGGGCGACATGCCCGGCTTTGCCAAGGCCATCAGCGCCATCCTGGGCGCCATGCGTGGCGAGGACGACCATGAATTCGACATGACGCAAACCGTGCTGTCGGACCCGGTCCTGACGCACAAGGTGCTGCGCCTGGCCAACAGTGGCATGTATTCGGCCTTTGGCCAGAGGGTCAACACGGTGTCGAAAGCGGTGCTGGTGCTGGGCCTGGACGCCATCGGCCACCTGGCGCTGGGCCTGAAACTGATCGAGGAATTGTCTCAGGCCACACCGGACTCGGTCAGCGCCCATGTGGAGATGGAAAAAGCCGTGCTGGCCGGCATGGTGGCGCAACAGGTGGCCAGCAGCGCCGGCAACCTGAAGGCAGAACAGGCCGTGGTGTGCTCGATGCTCCATACCCTGGGCCGCATGATGGTGACCTTTTACATGACCGATTACTGGGCGCGGCTGCAGGCGCACGGCGGCCCCGGCAATGAAGCGGCGGCGGCGCCGGAAATTCTGGGCCTGAGCCTGCCCGAAGTTGGTTACGCCACGGCCGCCCACTGGGGCTTGCCGCAGCACCTGATCGACGGCATGCGCCCCCTGGCGCCGATGCAGCCTGGCGAAGAAGTCAGCGGCGCCGACTGGATGGCGGGCCTGTCGACCATGGCGGCGCGCTGCGCCGACGTGCTGTGGCATGACGACGCCAATGGCGCCGCTGAAGTCCATGCGCTGATCGACAACTACGCCGGCATGCTGGGCATGCAGCCTGAAGTGGTGGTGGAAGCGGTGGAAAAAGCCAAGGTCATGGCGGTGGCCGATCTGACCATCGCGCCGCTGTCGAAACCGGCCGAGCGGCGCGCGCGCCAGCTGGCCTCGACCCGCCTGCGCGCCGAAGGCAACCGCATCCTGATCGGTGGCCTGTCGGACCTGCGCGGCGCGCTCGGCACGGCCAATCCGGGCCAGATGGTCTCGATGGCGCTGGAAACCTTGCATCAGGGCTTCGATTTTTCACGCTCGGTGGCCTTTGTGCGCAACCACAAGGAGCACCTGTATTCGGCGCGCATCTGCATGGGCGAAGGCGCGGCCGAGCTGCAGGATCTGATGGTGTTTGGCGACGCCTATGAGCCTAACGTGTTCCATGCGGCTCTCAATAGCGACCGCGTGATCTTCATCGACAATGCACGCGACCCGAAATTCGCCGCCAAGCTGCCGCAATGGTGGAAGAGCACCCTGTCGGACGCGCGCTGCTTCGTGGTGCTGCCGCTGTCGGCCAACGGCCATCCGACCGGATTCCTATATGGCGACTGGGATGACAGCTTCCCGCCGATCCAATTGAACCAGACGGAATTCAATCTGATCAACGATATCCGGGCGTTACTGGTGCAGTCGGTGGAGATGCGGCACCAGCTGGAATTGGTGGCGAACAAGGTGGCTTGACGTTTACAGCGCAGGTCGGCTCAGGCGCGAAGCGCCGTAATCCCACAACATTGTTAACGCGGCCAACGATGATGTCGGATTACGCGCGAAGCGCTAATCCGACCTACGCGATTCTTATTTCAACTTCGGCGTCGACACCGCCACATCCCCGCACTGCGCCCGGTGCATCAGCGCATGGTCGATCAGCACCAGCGCCAGCATGGCTTCGGCGATCGGCGTGGCGCGGATGCCCACGCAGGGGTCGTGGCGGCCGAAGGTTTCCACCATCACGGGATGGCCCTCTTTGTCGATCGAACGGCGCGGCGTGCGGATCGACGAGGTCGGCTTGATGGCGATCGAGACGCTGATCTCCTGGCCCGTCGAGATACCGCCCAGCACGCCGCCGGCGTTGTTGCCGACAAAACCCTCCGGCGTCAGTTCGTCGCCATGCTCGGACCCTTTTTGCGCCACCGAATCAAAACCGGCGCCAATTTCCACACCCTTGACGGCATTGATGCCCATCATCGCGTAGGCGATGTCGGCGTCGAGCTTGTCGTAGATCGGCTGGCCCAGTCCCACCGGCACGTTCTGTGCAATCACGTCGATGCGGGCGCCGATCGAGTCGCCGTCGCGGCGCAGCTGGTCCATCGCCTCTTCCATGCTGGCAATCAGGGCGGCGTCATCGCTGGCGGCAAAGAAAGGATTGGCGTGCACGTGATCCCAGGACTGGAACGGCACGGCGATATCGCCAAGCTGGCTCATGCAGCCCTTGAAGGTGGTGCCGTACTGCTGCAACAGCCATTTTTTGGCGATCGCTGCCGCGCCGACCACCGGCGCCGTCAGGCGCGCCGACGAGCGGCCGCCGCCGCGCGGATCGCGCACGCCGTATTTATGCCAGTAGGTATAGTCGGCGTGGCCCGGGCGGAAACTTTCGGCGATATTGCCGTAGTCCTTGCTGCGCTGGTCTTCATTGCGGATCAGCAAGGCGATTGGCGTGCCAGTGGTGACGCCCTGGTAGACGCCGGACAGGATTTCAACCGTGTCGGACTCCTGGCGCTGCGTCACGTGGCGCGAGGTGCCCGGCTTGCGGCGATCGAGCTCTGGCTGGATATCGGCTTCCGACAACACCAGACCGGGAGGGCAGCCGTCGATCACGCAGCCGATGGCCGGACCGTGCGATTCGCCGAAAGTGGTAACAGTAAACAGCTTGCCAAAAGAGTTGCCGGACATAGTAGGGAATATGAAAGACTGGAAAACGCCATTCTACCAGCCCACGCCCTGCCCTGGCCCGCCGGCGGCGCGCGGCAGCAGAGTTTCAGTAGAAAATGTGGAGTAACAGTTACAATCATGCAAAGCTGCAAATATTGCCGCATTGAATAAACCTAAAAAAAATATTTGGCTTGTTAAATCGCTATATACTTGGATCAAGATAGCTGGCTGGATGTTGTGATTGATATTGCCCCGTGCTTGCCGATACGCCTACCTCATTGCGCTCTGGAGAAGTAAACTACATGCCCGAACCGATCACCCCCCTTGATGCCGACAAGGACGATCACGACGACCTGGTATTCCTTGACGAGCAGCCTGCCGCGCCGGCCAGTAGCGGCGCGCGCAGCGTGTGGCGGGTGATGATCATCGACGACGATGAAGACGTCCATTCCACCACCACCTTTGCGCTCGGCAACCTGGAGATGCAGAACCGTCCGCTCGAGTTCGTGCACGCCTATTCGGCCGGCCAGGCGCGCGAGCTGCTCAAGCATGAAAGCGATATCGCCGTCATCCTGCTCGACGTGGTGATGGAGCAGGACGACGCCGGCCTGCATCTGGTGCGCCATATCCGCGAAACGCTGAAGCTGAGCGATGTGCGCATCATCCTGCGCACCGGCCAGCCCGGCTATGCGCCGGAAATCGACGCCATCCGCGATTTCGACATCAACGACTACAAGACCAAATCCGAGCTGACCCGCATCAAGCTGTTTACCACCGTGACGGCCGCCATCCGCTCGTACGAGCAGATCCGTTCCATCAGCAACAGCCGGCTGGGCCTGGACCGCATCGTCCACGCCAGCACCCAGCTGATGGCCCTGCATGGCGTGCATAATTTCTCGGCCGGCGTGCTGGCGCTGGTGGCCGACCTGCTGCAACTGCGCGCCGACGGCGTGCTGTGCACCCAGGCAGTGAGCGAGCAGGGCAAGCGCAGCCTGCTGGTCTGCGCCCATGCCGGCTGCTTTTCGGGCGTGGCGCACGGCACCTTGTGCAGCATCGACAATCCGCGCATTGCCGGCGCGATCGAACATGCGCTGGCGCAGCGGCGCAATGTGTATGCCCACGATTACGCCACCCTGTATTTCGCCGGCAAGTCGAGCCGCGACTCGGCCGCCTACCTGCTGCTGCCGCGCCCCCTGACGGCGATCGAGGAAAGCCTGCTCGAAGTGTTTTGCAGCAATGTCGCCGTCGGACTGGACAATGTGGAGCTGGTCAGCCACCTGCATAATGCGGCGTTTTACGACCAACTGTCAAAGTTGCCGAACCGCACACGACTGGTGGAGATCCTTGACGCGGCGCTGGCCGGCCCGGCCCGCGACGACGCCACGCTGTGCCTGGTCGACCTCGACCACTTTGCCGAAACCAACGATGCGCTCGGCCACAAGTTCGGCGACCTGCTGCTGGTCGCCGTGGCCGAACGCCTGCAAAACCAGCTCGGTTCGCAGCTGACGGTGGCGCGCCTGGGCGGCGATATTTTCTGCGTGCTGGGCGATGCCAGCGAAGTCAATCCGGTGCAGATCCTGGCGCTGTTCCAGACGCCGTTCAGCATCGACGGCCAGGACGTGCAATTGTCGGCCACCCTGGGCCTGGTGCGCCTGGGCGAACATGCGGGCACCGGCGCCGATGCGCTCAAAGACGCCGATATCGCCCTGAAACGCGCCAAGACCCAGCAGCGTGCCGGCCACTTCTATTTTTCGCGCAGCATGGGCATCGAGATCCGCGAGCGCGTGCGCATGATGCACGCGCTGCGCACCGGCTTTGCGCAAGGCGAGCTGTTTGTCGTCTACCAGCCGCAGATCGACCTGTCGACGCGCCGCCCGGTCGGCGCCGAAGCGCTGCTGCGCTGGCAGACGCCGGACGGCAAGTTCATCTCGCCCGACCGCTTTATTCCGATCGCCGAATACTCGGGCATTATCATCGAACTCGGCGAATGGGTGCTGCGCACCGCCTGCCGCGAACTGGTGCGGCTGCGCGAACAGGGCAACCGCAATTTCGTGATGTCGGTCAACGTGTCGCAAGTGCAGTTCCGCCATCCGCTGTTCCTGGAAATGTTGCGCCGGGCGCTGGAAGACACGCAGGCGCCGCCCGAATTCATCGAACTGGAGATCACCGAATCGATGGCGATGGAAGAGCCGGACCTGTTGATCAAGATGCTGTGGCAGATCAAGCAGACCGGCGTGAGCATCGCCATCGACGACTTCGGCACGGGCTTTTCCTCGCTATCGTATTTGCAGCGGCTGCAGGTGGACCGGCTGAAGATCGACCGCGCGTTCGTCACTGAAATCACCGGCTCGGCGCGCGGCAGCAGCATCGCCGAAATGGTGATCCAGCTGGGCCGCAACCTGGGTCTGGCCGTGATCGCCGAAGGCGTCGAGGACGAGCGCCAGGCGCAGATTTTGCAATCGCTGGGCTGCCCGATCGCCCAGGGCTTTCTGTTCGCGCGGCCGATGACGGCCGATGCGCTGTCCAGCTGGCTCAGCGATGAAGCGATGCAGGGCGCGGCCTGAAAATAAAAACGCCGGCATCTGCCGGCGTCTTGTTTCATTCAGACCAACATCAGTCCGGCGTTTCGGCCGGCCAGTCGCGGATATAGGCCTTGAGCATCTGGTTTTCAAAGCTTTGCGCTTCGAGCACGGCGCGCGCCACGTCGTAGAAGGAAATCACGCCCAGCAGGGTCTTGGCGTTCATCACCGGCAGGTAGCGCGCATGCTTTTCCAGCATGATGCGGCGCACTTCGTTGACTTCCGTATCGGGCGTGACGGTGATAGGGTGGTCATCCATGTGCTTGCGCACGGTGCCGCCGCCGATCTGGCCGGCGTTTTCGTGCAGCGCATTGAGCACCTCGCGGAAGGTCAGCATGCCGACCAGGTCGCCAAATTCCATGACCACCAGCGAGCCGATGTCTTTTTCCGCCATGGTGTTGGCCGCATCCAGCAAAGGCTGGTCGGGCGTCACCGTATAGAGGATATTGCCCTTGACTTGGAGAATTTCAGATACTTTCATATTGGCCGTCCTGTCCGCGTGAGAGTGGTATTGTAGTTGTTCTGAGCCCTGACTGGGACTGTAGCCTATGCCTGCCAAAAAATCCAGCCTTGCGATCAATCAAATCCCACAGGACAGCGCAATCGCACTGCACCCTAGGCGCGCCGGCGCAACCAGCCGGCCAGCGACAGGCGCTCGCGCGCGGTCGGCAGCACTTCGTGCAGCATCTCGGCCGACAAAAACATCACCATGCGGCCCGCTTCGGGCAGGATATCGAGGCTGGCCTCGCCCTCGGGATGCAGGCGCAGCGCGCCGCCGTGGGCGGGCAGCCAGCCTTCATTAAGATAGATCACCACCGACACCGTGCGCTGATCGTCATCGCGAAAACGGTCGAGGTGGGTGCGGTAAAACGCGCCAGGCGCATACAGGGCGAAATGGCTTTCGTAGTCGTCCAGGCCCAGGAACAGCTCGCGGTTCAGCTGCTGGCGCAAGTGCGCCATCCGTTCCAGGTACTGGTCGCAGGCATCGGACTGGCCCTGTTCCAGCCAGGCGATGCTGTCGCCGCGGATGGCGCCGTGCACGCCTGGTGTGCGCCCGCTGCCGGTGCCGGCCACCTTCATGCGGCCATCCGTGCGCGCCCGCACGCACTGCGCGGCCAGCTGGCGCGCCAGTTCAGGCGACAGGAAACCGTCGTGCTGCGACCAGCCGTGGCGGCGCAACTCGTCGAACGACAGGTCGCATGCGGTGGGCGAAGTCAGCATCGGGCAAATCTTTCCTGGTGGAAGTACACCTGCGCGTGCCATTGCAGGCGCAGTCATTAGCCCAGGATTTCAGTGAAGCAGACGCCAAAGATCGCTGACGCCGACATCCTACCATCCATGCGCCCTGCACGGCTGGACTTTTATTCCGCGGCCAATCGGGTTACGATCTGGGCACTAAAATAATGGCGGAGACATCATGAGCGGTCCGAAGTACCTGGGTTTCGACACTCTTTCCCTGCACGCGGGCGCCGCGCCCGATCCGGCCACGGGCGCGCGCGCCACGCCGATTCATTTCACGTCCTCGTTCGCCTTCAAGAGTTCGGACCATGCCGCCTCGCTGTTCAACATGGAGCGCGCCGGCCATGTGTACTCGCGCATTTCGAACCCCACCAACGCCGTGCTCGAAGAGCGCATCGCCGCCCTCGAAGGCGGCGTGGCCGGCATCGCCACGGCCAGCGGCCAGGCCGCCATGCACCTGGGCTTGTGCACGATCGCCGGCAGCGGCTCGCACGTGGTGGCCTCGCGCGCCCTGTACGGCGGCTCGCACAATCTGCTGGCCTACACCCTGAAACGCTTCGGCATCGACACCACCTTTGTCGACCCGCGCGATATCGACGCCTGGCGCGCCGCGATCCGGCCCGAAACGAAGGTGCTGTTCGCCGAAACGCTGGGCAACCCCGGCCTCGATGTGCTGGACATTCCCCGGGTGGCCGCCCTGGCGCATGAACACCACCTGCCGCTGATGCTGGACTCGACCTTTACCACGCCGTATCTGCTGAAACCTTTTGACCATGGCGCCGACCTGGTGTTCCACTCGGCCACCAAGTTTTTATGCGGCCACGGCACGGCGATTGGCGGCCTGCTGGTCGACGGCGGCACCTTTGACTGGCAGGCCAGCTATGACAAGACCGGCCGCTTTGCCGAACTGTGCGAGCCGTATGACGGCTTTCACGGCATGGTGTTTGCCGAAGAATCGACCGTGGCGCCGTTCGCCCTGCGCGCGCGGCGCGAAGGGCTGCGCGATTTTGGCGCCGTGATGAGTCCGCACAACGCGTTTGCCGTACTGCAGGGTATCGAAACGCTGGGCCTGCGCATGGATCGCCACGTGGCCAATACGCGCAAGGTCATCGACTTCCTGCTGGCCCATCCGGCCGTGGAATCGGTGTCCTACCCCGAACTGCCGTCCCACCCCGATTACGAACTGGCCAAGACCCTGCTGCCCAAGGGCGCGGGCGCCGTCTTCACCTTCAACCTGCGCGGCGAGCGCGCGGCCGGCCAGCGCTTTGTCGACAGCCTGGCCATTTTTTCGCACCTGGCCAATGTCGGCGACGCCAAGTCGCTGGTGATCCACCCCGCCTCCACCACCCACTTCCGCGTGCCCAACGAGCAGCTGGAGCAAGCCGGCATCACGCAAGGCACCATGCGTTTGTCGGTGGGCCTGGAAGACGCGGACGACCTGATCGGCGACCTCGCGCGTGGCCTGAAACTGTCGCAGAAAGGCGCCTGAGATGATCCATACCGTCGACAACCACGCCGCGTATTGCTACACGGGTGGCAAGGTTTTCAACCCCGCCCAGCCCACCGCCGTGTTTATCCACGGCGCGCAGAACGACCATTGCGTGTGGGCGCTGCAGACGCGCTACTTTGCCCACCATGGCTGGAACGTGCTGGCCGTCGACCTGCCCGGCCATGGCAGGAGCGCAGGCGACGCCAGGACCAGCGTGGAGGAACTGGCGCGCTGGATATTGGCCGTGCTGGACGCCGCTGGCGTGGCGCAGGCGATGCTGGTCGGCCACAGCATGGGTTCCTTGATCGCGCTGGAAGCGGCGCATCTGGCGCCCGGGCGCGTCAGCCAGCTGGCCATGCTCGGTTCGACCTATCCGATGACCGTCTCGCCGGCGCTGCTGGCCACGTCGAAAAACGACGAACAGGCGGCGATCGACATGGTCAATCTCTGGTCGCATTCCTCGATCGCGCAAAAGCCCTCGTTTCCCGGCCCCGGCTTCTACGCCATGGGCGGCGCGCGCCGGCTCAAGCAGCGCATCTCGGCCATCAATCCCGGCCACGTGTTCCATACCGATTTTTACGCCTGCAATGCCTATGCCAACGGCGAGCTTGCCGCCGCCTCGGTTACCTGCCCGGTCCTGTTCATTTTCGGTGCGCGCGACATGATGACGCCGCCGAAATCGACAAAATTGCTGACCTCCACCATCGCCCACGGCAAGGTGGTGCAGGTCGACGCCGGGCACGAACTGATGGCCGAACAGCCCGACGCCGTGCTTGACGCCCTGTACGCCTTTGCCGCCACCAAACCTGTTTTCCTGACGACCTCACGATGATTTCTACCGCAGTCCTGTTCAGTACCCCCACGCTTCCCGACCATCCCGATTTCGACATCGAGGACGTCAAGGGCCTGGCCGAATGGCGGCAAACCACGCCGATGCTGTTCAAGCTGCTGCTGGGCGGCGCGGCGCAAGCGGTCGCCTGGCCGCTGTACGACGATGGCGTGGAACACGTTTGCGCGCTGGCCGCGCCGATCGCGCAGGCGCGCGCCAGCTGGCAGGCCTTGTCGTCGCTGATGGCGCCGCCGCGCGACGCGCAAGCGATTGTCGCGCGCAGCGCCATCGCCAGCTTGCTGGCAGAGGGCGACGAGTGGCTGCTGCTCGATTGCGTGCAGCTGATCGACGAAGATATCGGCACACCGGCGTTTGCGGCGCAGCTGCGGGCGATCGCCGATGAATCGGCGGCGCTGCACACGGCGCTGCTGCGTGGCGAACAGCCGGCCTTGCAGCCGCTGCTGGCGGCCGATATGGACGCGATCGGCTACTGGTGCTCGTCGGCCTGCGCCCACCTGGGCAATATCGAAGAACGCGACGTGGAAGAACTGCCCTTCCTGCAGCAGTTGCAGGTACACGCATGGGTCGACGATGCGCAGTGCTACGACGTGAGCGCCGTCGGCGATCCGGGCGTGCATGGGCTGGTGACGCCGTATGGCCGCTGGATCGTGCCGCTGTCGCTGCAGGCGGTCGAACTGTGCACGCACGATGCCGAAAACGGCTGGTTCACCTACGAACCGGCGTCGCAGGCCGGCTGCCAGGGCCTGCTGGACCTGAACGGCACGGTCGTGCTGCCGCCCGCCCCCGGCAAGCTGTACGTGATCAGCCCGCACCTGGCGCTGCGCCTGCGCGAGCACGGCGCCAGCAGCCTGCTGCACCTGCCCGATGGCGCGGTCGTGATGGAAGGCGTCGAGAACACCTGCGAGCGCAACGATGGCTTGCTCGAATTCGAGCGGCCCACCCAGGACGAGGACGAACGCAATGTGCAAGGCGTGATGGATCAGCATGGCGCCATCGCGGTGCCGCCCGTCTACAGCTCGGTGCAGGACTTCGGCACCCGGAAAAAAATCGCCATCGTCAGCCAGCGCATCGCCGGCCGCTTCCTGTTCGGCCTGGTCAACATCAGAGGCGAGCTGCTGGCGCCCTGCCAGTACAGCCTGATCGACAGCGCCACCACGTCCTCGCCACCGAAGCTGCGCAAGAACCTGATCTACGCCACCGATGCGCAGGGTCTGGTGTGCATGCTGAGCCTGGACGGCAAGCAGGCGTTCACGCCCCAATATGCGCCCGCCCACTATCTGCCCGGCATCACCGCGCAGAGCGACTTCCTGTTCGTGATCAAGGACGGCATGGTGTGGCGCATGGATTTTGCGGGCATACTGCTGGCGCAGGTCGATACGGTGGACGGCTTCAAGGCCGATATCTCGGCCCAGCTGAACCAGGCCATGAATCTGGGCCGGCAAGCGCCCGTGGAGCGCAACAGCTACACACCAGCCCAGGTCATCGAGCAGGCCGACCGCGACCAGTTGCGCGCCATCGCCGCCCTGCTGCTGCAGGGTGACGAAGCACTGGCGCGGCGCTGCGTCGACCTCACCCTGGAAGAGCTGGCGGAAGACCACCCCGACGAAGAATGCGACGGCGACACGCCCGAAGCGGCCTGCCTGTTCCTGCTGTGGTCCAACGCTTCCGACGTGCTCGGCCATGGCACCACGCTGGACTGGAAGTCGGTCGAGCAAATCACCATCATCGGCCAGCATATCGCCGTGCCGGCGCTGCAGGACTTCAGCTGGAGCGGCTTTGACGATGGCGAGACCATCACCGACGGTTTCCACGCCATCGCGCACCATCTGGCGCCGCATGGATTAAAACTGGTCAATATGCACGACGGCGAAGACACGTATTGGCTGGCCGTGCTGCGCGAGCAGGACATGGCAGCGTTCGATGCCATCGCGCGGCAGTCGGCAATCAATCCGCGGGTCTACTGATTCACTTGCAGCGCACTTCGCCGAAGTGCTTGGCCAGGCTCATGCCCAGGCCCTCTTCCACCGCGCCTTCGACCTGGGCGGCCAGGCGCGCCGCTTCGTCGGCCGCCTGCATGTCGCGCTCGTTGGTGGAGCCGGCCGGGTAGCCGGAGTTCACCCGCATGCCACCGAACACGAACAGGCGGTAGACGTCGGCCAGGGTGATGCGGTTGACATTGCCCAGCAGGACCCAGTGGTCGGAACTGTCGGCGACTCGCTTGCCCCATTGCACCCGCACGGCCGCGTCCACGTTGACCCGGCCCACCCAGCCCTGCTCGACCATCTTGTCGAGCAGTTTTTCCATTTCATCGAAACCGAGGCGCGTGCGGCTGCGGATTTCGGCCGCGCCGACCAGCGCCGAATCGGCGCAGTGGCAGGCCTGGTGCAGCACTTTCAGGATCGCCACGGCGTCGACGAATTCGCTGCCGGGCGCCGCCTCGTACCACCAGCGCTCGTATTTGACGACCGGCAGGGCGGCCACCAGCAAGGCGCCCACCAGGGTGATCATCCAGCTCAGGTAGATCCACACCAGGAACAGCGGCAGCGCGGCCAGTGCGCCGTAGATGCGCGAATAGGTGGGGAAGTCCTGGATGAATTCGCCGAAACCGCGCTTGGCCACCTCGAACGCCAGTGCGGCCAGCAAGCCGCCCCAGGCCGCGTCGCGCCAGTCGACGTCGCGGTTCGGCACCGTCATGTACAGCAAGGTAAAGGCCAGCATGGTCAGGCCTATCGACACCAGCGTGTAGAACACGGCGCCGATGAAAGGCACATCACCGACCAGGCCGCTGGTGGCCATGAAGACGCGCGTGGTGACAGTCAGGGACACGCCGACCAGCAGCGGGCCCAGGGTGACGATGGCCCAGTACACCAGCAAGCGCCTGGTCCAGCGCCGTTCCTGGCGCACGCGCCAGATGCGGTTGAAGACGCGCTCGATCAGATTCATCATCGCCACCGACGTAAAGATCAGTGCGCCGGCGCCGATCGCCGACAAGCGCGTCGCCTTCGAGGCAAACGTGGTCAGGTAGCCGAGGATGGTGTTAGAGATACCCTTGGGCATCACGCTTTGCACGAAATAATCCTCCAGCGCATGGCGGAAGGTATTAAATAGCGGGAAAGTGGTAAAGATCGCCAGCGCCAGGGTCAACAGCGGCACCAGCGCAAACACGGTGGCGAAGGTCAGGCTGCCCGCCACCTGCGGCAGGCTTTCCTCGCGCACGCGGCGCCCGGCGAACTGCAGCAGGTCGCGCACTTCGGGCCACTTCACGCCGCGCATGACGGCAATGCCGAAGCGCAAGGTCTGCGACAGGTAGAGGAAGAAGGACTGTATGGTTTTTAAAAACATGTAATCGAAATCAGAACGGCGCCATGATGGCTTCGTATCGGGCTGCAAAGCGCCCTATAATACCAATGATGAAGCCTACCAATCTGATTATTCTCGTCCTGTTCTACTCCCGCCACGGCGCCACGCGCCAATTGGCCGAACTGATCGCGCAAGGCGTGGAAAGCGTACCGGGCTGCGACGCCCGGCTGCGCACCGTGCCGGCCGTCTCCACCGTGGCCGAAGCGACCGCGCCCGAGGTGCCCGCGCATGGCGCGCCGTACGTGGAGCAGGAAGACCTGCAGGAATGCGCGGGCCTGGCGCTCGGTTCGCCCACGCGCTTTGGCAATATGGCCGCCGCCATGAAGTATTTCTGGGACGGCACTGCCAGCGACTGGCTGGCCGGCAGCCTGGCCGGCAAGCCGGCCTGCGTGTTCACCTCCACCGGCAGCCTGCACGGCGGCCAGGAAGCGACGTTGCTGTCGATGATGATTCCGCTGTTCCACCACGGCATGCTGGTGATGGGCCTGCCCTACACTCACCCGCAACTGATGACCACCTCCACCGGCGGTTCGCCCTATGGCGCCACGCACTGGTCCGGCATCGACGGCGACAAGGCCATCAGCGAGGATGAAAAACGCCTGGCGCTGGCCCTGGGCCGCCGCCTGGCCGAAAACGCCGTCAAACTTGCGGGGGCATGATGACGGGCGCGCTGCACAAGTATTTCCACTGGGGCGCGATCGCCAGCCTGGCCACGCTCATCGTCTGGTGCGCATTGTGGGAAACCGTGGTCGCGCCACTGAAACCGGGCGGCTCCTGGCTGGTGCTGAAAGCCGTGCCGCTGCTGATTCCACTGTATGGCGTGATCAAGCGCGATGTCTACACCCTGCAATGGTCGTCGATGGTGATCCTGCTGTATTTCACCGAGGGCGTGGTGCGCGGCTACAGCGACACCAATCCGAACTCCGCCTTCATGGCCTGGGGCGAAGCGCTCATCGTCGTCGTGTATTTTTTCTGCGCCGTGCTGTACCTGCGCCCGTACAAGAAAGCCGCCAAGCGCATGGCCAGGGAATTGCTGGAAAAAGTGAATAAGGTCAGTACCCGAAAATGAGCGATCAAACCACGTTTCTGAACGCCTGCCGCGAACTGCTGGGCGAGACCTACGTACTGACAGCGGCGCCCGACATGGCGCCCTTCCTCACCGACTGGCGCGACCGTTTTACCGGCAGCGCGCTGGCCGTGCTGCGTCCCGCCAGCGTGGAACAGGTGGCCGGCGTGCTGCGCGCCTGCAGCCAGTGGGCGATTCCCGTGGTGCCGCAAGGCGGCAATACGGGCCTGGTGCTGGGCAGCATACCCGACGCTTCCGGCACGGCCGTGGTGCTGTCGCTGGCGCGCCTGAACAGCATACGCCAGGTCGACGCCGTCAACCGCACCATCACGGTGGACGCCGGCTGCATCCTGCAAACCATCCAGGAAGCGGCGGCCGCGGCTGGCTGTTTGTTCCCCCTGTCGCTGGCGGCCGAAGGCAGTTGCACCATCGGCGGCAACCTGGCCACCAATGCGGGCGGCACGGCCGTGCTGCGCTATGGCAATACGCGCGAACTGTGCCTGGGCCTGGAAGTGGTCACGCCGCAAGGCGAGGTGTGGAGCGGCCTGCGCGGCCTGCGCAAGGACAATACCGGCTACGACTTGCGCGACCTGTATATCGGCGCCGAAGGCACACTGGGCGTGATTACGGGCGCGGTAATGAAACTGTATCCACAGCCCAAGGCCAGCATCACGGCGCTGGCCGCGATGGCGTCTCCCGCCCACGCGCTGCGGCTGCTCGGCCTGATGCAGGACCACTGCGGCGCCAGCCTCACTGCCTTCGAGCTGATGTCGACCTATTGCCTGCGGTTGGTGGCCGAGCAGTTTCCACAACTGCCGCGCCCGTTTGCGCAGGCGCATGGCCAGTATGTGCTGCTGGAACTGTCCAGCAGCCAGTCCGAAGCGCATGCGATCGAACTGCTCGAAGCGAGCATCGGTGCGGCGCTGGAACAAGCACTGATACAAGACGCGGTGGTCGCCAGTTCGGTGGCGCAAAGCGAAGGGCTGTGGCAGTTGCGCGAGCATATTCCGCTGGCCCAGGCGCAGGCCGGCAAGAACATCAAGCACGATATCTCGCTGCCGATCTCCGTCATCGCCGATTTTATCGCCCTGACCGATGTAGCGCTGGAAGCGGCTTTTCCCGGCTGCCAGCTGGTCTGCTTCGGCCACCTGGGCGACGGCAACCTGCATTACAACGTGGCGCCGCCCCTGGGCATGACGGACACGATTTTTCTCGCCAACCAGGACGCCATCAACCGCATCGTGCACGACCAGGTGCACGCGTCTGGCGGCTCGATCTCGGCCGAGCACGGCATCGGCGCGCTGAAAAAGGCGGACCTCGCCCGCTACAAATCGCCGCTGGAACTGCAGCTGATGCGCGCGGTCAAACAGGCGCTGGACCCGCAGAACATCATGAATCCGGGGAAGATATTGTGAAAATGTTCGCCGCCATCGTCTTGCTGGCAGCCACCAGTGCCGCCAGCGCGCAGACCGTCTACAAATGCGTGCAGAACGGCCAGACCAGCTACAGCGAAACGCCGTGCGCGGCCGGCCAGTTGCAGATCATCGAGGTGCCGCCACCGCCGCCCGTCGTCGACAAGGGCGCGGCCACGCGCCAGCAGCGGGTCGCCAGCCAGCTCGAGTCCACGCGCAAGCAGCGCGAGGCACGCGAAGACCAGGCTCGCGCGCGTGGCGCCCAGCAGGCCGAAGTGCGTGAAAAACGCTGCGCCCAGCTGCGCCTGGAACAGAAGTGGGCGGCGCAGGACGCCGTCGGCGCCGGCGATAAAAATCGCGATGCGGCGCAGACCAAGGTGCGCCGCGCCGGTGAAAAACTCGCCATCGAATGCCTCAATTGAGCGGGAAGCCCTTGGCTCCTTGCGCTCCTTCCTCGCGCCGCATGCTGTCGCGCTGGCTGCTGCTCGGTGAATGGCGCGCCCACCCGGTGCGCGCGCTGGTCGCCATCCTGGCCATTACCATCGGCGTGGCGCTGGGCTTTGCGATCCACCTGATCAATGCGGCCGCATTCAACGAGTTTTCCAGCGCCGTGAAAAGCCTGTCCGGCCAGGCCGACGTGCAGGTGGCCGGGCGCGAAGCGCTGTTCGATGAAAACATCTATCCGCAGCTGGCGCAGCGCGACGGCGTGGCGGTCGCCTCGCCGGTGCTCGACCTGCAGGTCGGCGTCGTCGATGGCCCGGACAAGAGTGGCGAGCCGCTGCATGTGCTGGCGTTCGACGTATTTCGCGTCGGCTTTATCTCGCCCGACCTGATCGGCTCAGCCGATAATGGCCAGCCCTTCGACACCCTGGCCGATGACGCGATCTTTTTATCGCCGGCGGCGCAGCGCTGGCTCAATCTCAAGGAAGGCGGCCAACTGGCGCTGCGCGCCGGCACCGGCAGCGTGACGCTGCGCATGGCCGGGTCATTGCAACGCGCGCGCGCCGGCCAGCGCCTGGCCGTGATGGATATCGGCGCGGCCCAGTGGCGCTTCGGCAAGCTGGGCCAGCTGTCGCGCATCGAGCTGAAACTGCGCAATGGCGTCAACCGCGACGCCTTCCAGGCGGCGCTGGCGCGCGACCTGGAAGCACGGTATCCGGGCCGTTTCAGCGTCAGCCAGCCCAACGATGAAAACCAGAACAGCCGCAACAACAACCTCAGCCGCGCCTACCGCGTCAACCTGACCGTGCTGGCGCTGGTCGCCCTGTTCACCGGCGCGTTCCTGGTGTTTTCCACCCAGGCCTTGTCGGTGATACGCCGGCGCAGCCAGTTCGCGCTGCTGCGCGTGCTGGGCATGGAGCGCGCCAGCCTGCTGCGCCAGGTGCTGCTCGAAGGCGCCAGCCTCGGTGTGGTCGGCTCGGCGCTGGGCATTGCCTGCGGCTACGCGCTGGCGGCCGTGGCGCTGCGCTTTTTTGGCGGCGACCTGGGCGCCGGTTACTTTGCGGGCGTGCAGCCCGAAGTGCAGTTCACGCCTGTCGCCGCGTTGGTGTATTTTGCGCTGGGCCTGGGCGTGGCCCTGCTGGGCTGCGCAGCGCCTGCGCTGGAAGCGGCGCGCGCGGCGCCGGCCATCGCCTTGAAGTCGGGCAGCGAAGAAGCGGTGACCACCCGCCTGGCGAAAAGCTGGCCGGCGCTGGCCTGCCTGCTGCTGGCCGGTGTGTTGAGCCAGCTGCCGCCGGTGTTCGAGCTGCCGCTGTTCGGTTACCTGTCGATCGCCCTGCTGCTGATCGGCGCCATTGCGCTGATGCCGCAACTGGCGGCGCTGGTATTTCGCTTCCTGCACCGCGCCTGGCTGCGCACGGCCATGAGCGGCCGCTTGCCGGTGATCAGCCTGACGCTGGCGCGCCTGGCCAATGCCTCGGGCCAGGCCGGCATCGCGCTGGGCGGCGTGCTGTCGAGCTTTAGCCTGATGGTGGCGATGGCCATCATGGTGTCGAGTTTTCGCGTCTCGGTCGACGACTGGCTGCTGCAGGTGCTGCCGGCCGATGTCTATGCACGCACGGCCGCCGCCGGCAGCACCGCAGGCATGAATCCGCGCGAGCAGACCCTGATCGCCGCCCTGCCCGGCGTGGCCAAGGTCGATTTCCAGCGCCTGCGCAGCATGTCGCTGGCCCCCGACCGCCCCAATGTGGTGCTGATCGCGCGGCCGGTCAACCTGCAGGACCCGGGCAAGAGCCTGGTACTGGTGGGCGACAGCCTGCCGGTGCCCGCCGGCGCCAGCCCCGTATGGCTGTCCGAGGCGGCCGCCGACCTGTACAACCGCAAGCCCGGCCAGCGGATCGACCTGCCGCTGGCCGGCGGCCTGCATTCCTTCTTCGTGGCCGGCATCTGGCGCGACTATGCGCGTTCCAGCGGGGCTATCCAGATGCCGCTGGACGCCTACCGCGCCATGACGCGCGACATGGATGTCAGCGACGCGGCCATCTGGCTGGCCAAGGGAGTCTCCGCCGAGCAGTTGAAGCAAGCCTTGAAAACCCTGCCCTTTGGCGACAGCCTCGAAGTGTCGGAGACCTCCGCGATCAGGGCGCTGAGCCTGCAAATCTTTGACCGCAGCTTTGCCGTCACCTATCTGTTAGAGGCGATCGCCATCGTGATCGGCCTGTTCGGCGTGGCCGCCACGTTTTCCGCGCAGACCCTGGCGCGGGCGCGCGAGTTCGGCATGCTGCGCCATGTGGGCGTGACGCGCGGGCAGATCCTTGGTATTTTGGCCTTCGAGGGCGGCGCGCTGACGGCGCTGGGCATCGCCACCGGTTTTGTGCTGGGCCTGTTGATCAGCTTTGTGCTGGTGTTTGTCGTCAACCCGCAATCGTTCCACTGGACCATGCAGCTGCACCTGCCCTGGCCCTTGATCGCCACCGTGGCCGGCGCGCTGCTGGCGGCCGCCGCCGCCACGGCGCTGGTCTCCGGCCGCCAGGCGCTGTCCGGTGGTCCCATCCGCGCCGTCAGGGAGGACTGGTAATGCGCCGTCTGTTTGTATTGTTGATCGCCCTGGCCCTGCCAGTGTTTGCCGCGCCGCCGGCCTTTGCCCCCGTCACGCCGCTGGCCGCCGGCCAGTCCTTGAAACTGCCGCATGATTTCGGTGCCCACCCCGCCTACAAGACGGAATGGTGGTACGCCACCGGCTGGGTAAAAACGGCCAGCGGCGAACAGCTGGGCTACCAGGTGACGTTTTTTCGCAGCGCCACCGGCTTTGACGCCGACAACCCCAGTGCGTTCGCACCGAAGCAGCTGATCATCGGCCATGCGGCGCTGTCGGACCCGAAAGTGGGCAAGCTGCTGCACGATGAAAAAAGCGCGCGCGAGGGCTTTGGCCTGGCTTACGCCAAGGTCGGCGACACGGACGTGAAACTCGACGACTGGCGCATGCGGCGCGACCAGGACGGCAGCTACCGGGTCAGCCTGGCGGCGCGCGACTTCAACCTGCAACTGCGGCTGGCGCCGACCCAGCCCGAGCTGCTGCAGGGTGAAAACGGCTTTTCGCGCAAGGGTCCGCAGGCTAGCCAGGCCAGCTATTACTACAGCGTGCCACAGCTTGCGACCAGCGGCACCATCGCCCGCGCGGGCGGCAAGAGCGAGGCGGTGACCGGCACCACCTGGCTCGACCATGAGTGGTCGAGCCAGGTGCTGGACGAAAACGCCAGCGGCTGGAACTGGATCGGTGCCAACCTTGACGACGGCGGCGCCCTGATGGCCTTCCAGATCCGCAGCAAGACAGGTGCTAAACTATGGGCCCATGCCAGCTGGCGCGATGCGCAGGGCAAGGTGACGCAGTTCGCGCCCGGCGAAGTCGATTTCACGCCCACGCAGCTGTGGCGGTCGCCGCGCACCAGGGCCGAATACCCGGTCGCCACCGAGATACGCACCGGGTCGACGCGCTGGCAGATCACGCCGCTGCAGCCGGACCAGGAACTCGATTCGCGCCGCTCCACCGGCGCCGTCTACTGGGAAGGCGCGGTGACAGTGAAGCGCGACGGCCGGCCGGCCGGCCACGCCTATCTGGAAATGACGGGGTATGTGGCGCCGATGAAACTGTAGGAAGCCAGGAAATGCCGAGGCAAGACCTGACAGGTCTTGCCCCGGATCAGGAATAAGTAAATCAAAGCGAAAACCAATGACAACCAGCACCGAAGCAAGCAAGACCACCATCAGCACAGCACCCGCCGCAACCGGCAGCGGCCGCGAACTGCAAAAAGGCAGCCTGGCCGCCTTCAAGGGCCTGATGCCCTTCCTGGCGCCGTACCGCAAGCAGTTCATGCTCGCTGGCATCGCGCTGGTGGTGGCCGCCGCCTCCACCCTGGCGATTCCCGCCGCCTTCAAGCAGATGATCGACCTCGGTTTCGGCGGCGCGGCCGGTTCGAGCAGCATCAAGCATGTCGACCTGGTTTTCCTGGCGCTGTTCGGCGTGGCGTCGGTCCTGGCGCTGGCCACGGCCGCGCGTTTTTATACCGTGTCGTGGCTGGGCGAGCGCGTCACGGCCGATATCCGCAGCGCCGTGTACCGCCATGTGGTCACGCAAAGCCCCGAGTTTTTTGAAACCACGCAGACCGGCGAGGTGCTGTCGCGCATCACCACCGACACCACCCTGATACAGGCCGTGGTCGGCACCAGCATCTCGATGGCGCTGCGCAACGTGCTGCTGTTCCTCGGCGGCCTGGTGATGCTGTTCGTCACCAGCGCCAAGCTGGCCGGCATCATTATCGGCCTGCTGATCCTGGTGATCGTGCCCATCATCGTGTTCGGCCGCAAGGTGCGCAAACTGTCGCGCGATTCGCAGGACCGCATCGCCGACGCCTCGGCCATGGCCGGCGAAATCCTCAACGCCATGCCGACCGTGCAGGCGTTTACACACGAACACATCGAGTCGAAACGCTTTGGCGACTCGGTCGAAGGCGCGTTCTTGACAGCCATGCGCCGCATCCGCGCGCGTGCCATGCTGACCATGATCGCCATCTTGCTGGTGTTCGGCGCCATCGTCTTCGTGCTGTGGCTGGGGGCGCGCGCCGTGCTCGACGGCTCGATGACGGGCGGCGACCTGGGCCAGTTCATCCTGTACGCGTCCATCGTGGCCGGCGCCATCGGCGCCCTGTCCGAAGTGATGGGTGAAGCCCAGCGCGCGGCCGGCGCCACCGAACGCCTGCTCGAACTGATGGCCGTCAAATCGGAGATCGAGTCGCCTGTAACACCGTTGGCGCTGCCGGCGCGCGCCGCCAATGGCGCGGCACTGAGCCTCGATGACGTGATGTTCTCGTATCCGTCGCGCCCCGACACGGCCGCCCTCGACCACGTCAGCCTCGATATCCGCGCCGGCGAAACCGTCGCCGTGGTGGGCCCGTCGGGCGCCGGCAAGACCACCTTGTTCCAGCTGTTTTTGCGTTTTTATGATCCGCAAAGCGGCGGCATCCGTCTCGATGGCGTCGACATCAAACAGCTCGACCTGCATACCCTGCGCGACGCCATCGGCATCGTGCCGCAAGACACGGTGATCTTCTCGGCAGACGCGATGGAAAACATCCGCTATGGCCGCGCCAACGCCAGCGACGAGGAAGTGATCGCGGCGGCAAAGATGGCGGCGGCCCACGAATTCATCGAGCGCCTGCCGAACGGCTACAAATCGTTCCTCGGCGAGCGCGGCGTGCGCCTGTCCGGCGGCCAGCGCCAGCGCATCGCCATCGCGCGCGCCCTGCTGAAAAACCCGCCGCTGCTGCTGCTCGACGAAGCCACCAGCGCGCTGGACGCCGAATCGGAGCGCCTGGTGCAAAAGGCGCTGGAAGCGGCCATGGTCGGCCGCACCACCGTCATCATCGCGCACCGCCTGGCCACCGTGCAGCGCGCCGACCGCATTATCGTCATGGAGGACGGCAAGATCGTCGAGACCGGCACGCATGCGTCGCTGGTCGCCCTGGGAGGCATCTACGCCAACCTGGCCGCGCTGCAGTTCCACAACGTGCAGATCAACTGAGTGCCGCCATGAACGCTTTTTTCCACGCCAGCCTGGGCATTACCGACTTCTGGACTTTTTTGCTCGGCACGGTCTTTATCGTGATCCTGCCCGGCCCCAATTCGATGTATGTGCTGTCGGTGGCCGCCCAGCGCGGCGTGCGGCCGGCCTACCAGGGCGCTGGCGGCATCTTCCTCGGCGACCTGATTTTGATGGTGCTGTCGGCCTGCGGCGTGGCGTCCCTGCTCAAAGCCAGCCCTGCCCTGTTTTATGTGGTCAAGTACATCGGCGCGGCCTACCTGGGCTGGATCGGCCTGCAAATGCTGCTGGGCTGCTGGCGCAAGCTGCGCGCAAAAGAATCCACGGAAACGGCTGCCGCAGCGCCGGTGACGCAGAAGGAAAGCAATCCGTTTCGCAAGGCGCTGATCATCAGCCTGATGAACCCGAAGGCGATCCTGTTCTTCATCTCCTTCTTTATCCAGTTCGTCGATCCGAAGTTTGCCGCGCCGGCGCTGTCATTTGTCGGCCTGGGCCTGATCTGCCAGGTGCTCAGTTTTACCTACCTGACCGCCATCATCTTCCTCGGCGCGCGGCTGGCCCAGACCTTCCGCCGCCGTCGCCGCCTGTCGGCCGGCATGGGCGGCGGCGTGGGCGCCATGTTTATCGGCTTTGGCGCGAAACTGGCCACCGCCACCTTGTAAGCCACGGAGTTTCGCATGACCGATCTTGAACTGCGCCAGCGCTGCCATACGATCTTGCCGGGCCAGCGCCAGCCCACGCCCGCCGCCACCTTTGCCGCCATGGCCGCCTGGTGCGAGGCCAACGAGGTGGCGCACGATACCTATGGCGAGGGTGCGCTGATCGAAGCGTTCGAAAACAAGATCGCCAAGCTGCTGGGTTTTGAAGCGGCTGTCTTCTGCATCACCGGCACCATGACCCAGGTCACCGCGCTGCGCCTGGCCTGCCAGGACCGCGGCTCGCGCCTGGTGGCCCTGCACCCGACCTCGCATATCCTGCGCCACGAACGCGGCAACCATGAACTGCTCGACCATTTCAAGGCCCTGTTCATAGGCGATGCGCACCGGCCCTGGATGGTGGACGACTTGCGCGCCGTGCCCGATGCCCTGGCTGCGGCGCAGGTGGAGTTGCCGATGCGCGAGATCGGCGGCCAGTGCCCGTCGTGGAATGAGCTGAACGACATCAAGCGCCACTGCCGCGAGCACAATATCCATCTGCACATGGATGGCGCGCGCCTGTGGGAGGCGCAAGCCGGTTTCGGCCAGCCTTTGGCGTCGATTTGCGACGGCTTCGATTCGGTCTATGTGTCGCTGTACAAGGGCATTGCGGGACTGGGCGGCGCCGTGCTGGCCGGTAGCCCGGCGTTTGTCGCCAGGGCGCGCGCCTGGTTCCACCGCCAGGGCGGCAATATCGTGCACCGCACGCCGTATGTGGTGGCCGCCGCGATGCAGTTCGACGCACGCATCGCCGCCATGCCGCGCTACTTTGCGCGCACGCAGTGGCTGTATCAGGTACTGAAGGATTATCCGGCGATCGCCGTCAATCCGGCCCGCCCGCAAGCCAATATGCTGCACCTGCATCTGCCTGTGTCGCGCGAACGGGCGATCGCGATCCGCAACCAGGTGGCCGAGGAACACGGCATCTGGCTGTTCGGCCGCGCCAGCCATGCGGCGCTGCCGGAGCATAGCGTGGTGGAATGGTATGTGGGGGATCAGTTGCTGGAGATGCCAGACGAAACTGTGCGACAAGCTCTGGATTTGCTGGTTCAGGGATTCTAGAACGAAAAAAACCCGCGCAGGCTGGTACCGTCAAGTTAGCCCCCTACGCCACCAGCACACCTGCAAAGCGAATTAAAATCCGAGCCGCTCGCACAGGCCTATCGGGCCAAGCGGGCCTGAAAAATGTCGAGGGCAAGGCGCAGCGACGCAGGCAGTACGAATGTACGACAAGGAAGCTGCAACGCCGCCATCGGCATTTTCTCAGGCTCGCGTCTCCGGCCCGCCATTTTTACGTTTTTACACCTCGCGCCTTTAAATGCGTCGGCGGGCTGAATGAGCACCATCAGCCCGCAGTCACTTAAAACTTGTAGTTATAAGCGACACCCAGCAACTGCATGCGGGTTTTGAACAGGCCTCTGGTGGTTTCACCATTACCCGTGCAACCGACCGTCACCGGCGAGCAGAGATTCGTGTAATTGACGGCGGCGTCCTTGAAGTCGATGAAGCTGTAGGCCAGGTCCAGCGAGGAATTGGCGTTCAGCTTCCAGTTGGCGCCGATCGAGTATTGCATGCGGTCGCTGTCCGGCAGTGCCGGGTGGCGCAGTTCGGCGCTGCGCACGGGCGCCTGGTCGTGGGCGATACCGGCACGCAGCAGCAGGTTCTCGCTGTATTTGTAGTTGGTGCCCAGCGAGACGCGGTAGGTGTCCTTCCACTGCTGGCGGATGCGCTCGTCGCCTTCGGCCGTCGGCGGGAACTGGATGTCCAGGTTCTGCAGGCGCGAAGTACGGGTCCAGGTCACGTCACCCATCAGCGCCCATTTGTCGTCCATCTGGTGAAAACCGTTGATGGACAAGGTTTCCGGCGTGCGCAGTTCCACCAGCGCGCCCGAGTTGACCTTGCGCGACGCGGCGGCGATAAAGCCGTTCACGGCCGCGTTGTTCGACACCTGCGAGAAGTCCCACACGGTGTCGCCCTTGAGTTTGTGCGAGATCGACGAGCGGTAGGCGATGCCGACGCGCGTGCTTTCGGTCGGCTGGTACAGGTAGCCAAGGTTGAAGCCGAAGCCCCAGTCGTCGCCATCCATCTCGGCATGGCCATCCCTGGCGCCGCGCAGGGCCGCGCCGGCAGCTTGCGCCGCAGCCAGGCCCTGGGTGCGGGCGATATTGTTGATGAAGGCGGTCGAGGCGGCCGGCGCGTGCTGCGCCAGAAAGGCCACGGAACCCGGCACATCGACGGCCTGGCCCAGTTCGGCCTTCATGTGTTCGGCGGTCACGCCAAAACCGAAGGAATGATGTTCATTGGCCTTGAACGAGACCGACGGGTTCAGCGCAATGGCTTCGAGCTTGATATTGGTGATCGCGTAGCGGCCGCTCCAGTCGTTGCCGTAATCGAGCTTGGCGCCATACGGCACGAACAGGCCGGCGCCGATGGTCCACTGCTCATTGATCTTCTTGCTGGCGTACAGGGCTGGCGCAAACACGGCGTCCGGCGCGTAATCCTTGGTGGTGCCGCCGGACACGCGGTTGGTGAAGGTGCGCGAACCGGTGTCCTGAAACGTCGAATGCGGCAGCACCAGGGTGCCGCCACCGAGCAGCTGCGTGCCTTCCAGGCGCGACATGCCGGCCGGGTTGTAGAAAATGGTCGAGGCGTCGGACGCTTCGGCGCCATTGGCGTCGGCGCTACCCTGGCCGGACACGCTTTGCGAGCCGAAGCGGTAGCCCGATGCCTGGGCGGTGGTGGACAGGCCGGCCAGTGCGGCGGCGATGAGCAGGGGCAGATACGATGGTTTCAAGTGAGTCTCTCTTTATTGTTTGGCAGGCTTGTTTTGTCTCGGGCATGTCAAGCGTGACGCGCGTCACGGTCGACATGCGGCAAGCATAGCCGAGTTTGGAAAAAAAAGCGAACGATCGCTCTTTTTTACGAAGCGAGGCTGCAGGGGGTGTGCGGATGCGACCGTGGCTGCGCCGGATGATCGATCAGGAAGCGCTTGAGCATCAGTTCGAGCATCTGCTCGGCGAGCACCGGGCGCGAGATGAAATAGCCCTGCACTTCGTTGCAGTGCAACGCATGCAGCATGTCGAGCTGCTCGCGCGTTTCCACCCCTTCGGCCACCACGCTCATGCCCAGCGCATGGGCCATCGACACGATCGCCCGCACGAACACTTCGCCCTGCTCCGAGCGGCCCAGCTCCATGGTGAAGGCGCGGTCGATCTTCAGGCCGTCCATGGCGAACTTCTGCAACTGCGACAGCGACGAGTAGCCGGTGCCGAAGTCGTCGACCAGCAGGCGCACGCCCAGCGCGCGGATTGCCGCCAGCTGCTCCACGGCGCGGTTCTGTTCATCCATCATGGCCGACTCGGTGATCTCGACCTCGATCAGGCGCGCGTCGATGCCATGGCGGGCCAGCGCCGAGGCCAGCACGCGGTGCACATCGCCGCGGCCGAACTGGCGCGCCGAGACGTTGATCGACACCGGCACCAGCTCCAGTCCATAGGTTTTCCAGCGCGCCATCTGCTGGCAGACTTTTTCGATCACCACCTCGCCCAGCTGCGAGATCAGGCCGCTGCTCTCGGCCACCGGGATGAATTCCAGCGGCGGCACCATGCCGTGCTGCGGATGCTGCCAGCGCACCAGCGCTTCCATGCTGCACAGCAGGCCGCTCATGGTGTCGACGCGCGGCTGGTAGACCACCAGGAATTGATCCTGCTCCAGCGCGGTGACCAGGCTTTGTTCCAGCTCGCGCCGGTGGCGGATGGTTTCGAACAGGGCCGGCTGGAAGAAACGATGATGGCCCTTGCCGGCCGTCTTGACGGCGTACATGGCGATGTCGGCATTCTTCATCAGCACGTCGGTCTCGGCGCCGTCGCGCGGATACATGCTGATGCCGATCGAGGCGCCCATCTTGTGGCGTTCTGCGCCCAGGTAGAACGGTTCGTCAAACGCCATGGCGATGCGCTGCGCCACCTGTTCGGCGCGGCTGTCATCGTCGACCGGATCGAGCAGCACCACGAATTCGTCGCCGCCCAGGCGCACCACATGGTCGCCCGGGCGCAGCACGGCATTGAGGCGCAGCGAGGCCGCGCGCAGCACCTTGTCGCCTTCGGCATGGCCCTGGGTGTCGTTGATGTCCTTGAAGCCGTCGAAGTCGATGAACAACAGCGCCAGCATATGGCCGTCGCGCGCCGCCCTGGCCAGCGCTTCGGGCAGGAACTGCTGCAGCCAGTAGCGGTTCGGCAGGCCCGTCAGGCCGTCTTCGTTGGCCAGGCGCCGCAGGTCCTGTTCGTGCAGCTTGGCTGCGCTGATATCCTGCAGGGTGACGGCCAGGCGGTCGCCGCTGCGCACCAGGCGCCGGCGTATCCAGCGCAGCTTGAACGGATTGCCTTCGGCCAGTTCGATCTCTTCTTCCGAAAAGCCCGACACCATGGCGGCCCGGTAGTTATGCATCAGGTCGCGGAAATACGGCTCGTCGGCGCGCGACTGCAGGCGCATGCCCAGCAACTGCTCGCGGCGCACGCCGAAAAAATCGGCGCCCGGCTCGTTGCAGTCAACCAGCTCGAAATCGATGATGGCGCCGTCGTCACCGCGCAGCGCGGCGATAATGTAAAAACCGTCGCTGGTGCCTTCGGTCGCCATCCGATACGCGTTGCGCACGCCCTCGGACTGATGGTGGCGCCAGGCCAGGCGCAGCGACAAGCCGGTGGCGATGCAGGTAAAGGCCAGCAGCAGCAGGCTGACGGCCGAGGCGATGCCCAGGTAAATCGTGCGCGTTTCCTGGTAGGGTTGCAGCACTTGCGTGTCGGCCAGCGCCACCACGGCCGTAAACGGATAGGCCTTCAAAGCCTGCCAGCCCACATAGCGGCTTTGCGCGTCGGCAAACGCGGTGCGCCCGGCCGACTGCATGGCGCCGCTGTCGCCATCCAAAAAACTGGTGTCGAGAAACGGCGTGCCCCGCGGCGCCAGCACGGTGGCGCCCAGGCGCACGCTGAGCAGTTCGCCCTCCTCGCCGACCATGGCCGACATGCCCAGCTTGCCGAAATTGACGCTGTCGTAGAATTCGGAAAAATACGCGGAATGGATGGAGATCAGCAGCACGCCGTCGAAGTTGCCATCGGCGTCCTCGAGGCGGCGCGTGAAATGCACCAGGCTGCCGGATTGGCCGGTATCGGCTTCCTCGCCCTCCTTGCCCAGCGCAATGCGCAAGGCGCTGGAATTGCTGCGCCAGTGACGCAGCAAAAAGTCGCTGCGCTCGCTGGCGCGCAGGCGCTGCACCGGCGCCGTGGTGGTCACGGCATGGCCCTTGCGGTCAAAGATGGCGACGATGGCAAACTGCGGCAAGGCATACATGCCGCGCGTTTTCAGCTGCTCCAGACTGAGCTTGCCGCCGGCGTTTTCCCATTCATACTTGAGCTGCAAGGTCAGCTGGTCCATCTGCTCGACGGTGCGCAGCAGATACTGGCTGTAGGCTTTCGACAGCGAGGACACGTTGTCCAGCGCCTGCTGCTGCGCCACCTGCTTTTCCGCTTCCAGCTGCAGCATGGTGGCCGCCCACAGCACGGCGCACAGGGCCAGGCCCAGCAATGGCCAGGCCAGGATCAGGCGCAGGTTGGGTTTCAGGAAGTCGGCCTTGCCCATCTGCGTCATGGCGGTGTGATGGCGCTTGAAAAATTGTCGCAGGAACATGATGCGGGGATCTGCCGTTTCTTGATTATTTCTTTATGTACACATAAGTTACCACAGAGTCATGCTTGTAGCTAATTTAAGATAGCAATATCTGCAAGGTGCGAGCATGATGCAAGGCGAAACAGCCTGCTGCGTTACAATTACCGTCCTTACCGTTGGAGCGTAACATGCAGCAATATCAAGAGTTGATCAAGACCGTCCTCGACACTGGCAGTTGGCAAGACAACCGCACCGGCATCCGTACCCTGAGCGTGCCTGGCGCCATGATGCGTTTCGACCTGGCCGCCGGTTTTCCTGCCGTCACCACCAAGAAGCTGGCCTTCAAATCCGTGATTGGCGAATTGTGCGCCTTCCTGCGCGCTTCGCGCAATGCCAGCGAGTTCCGCGCGCTGGGCTGCAAGGTATGGGACCAGAACGCCAACGAAAACGCGCAGTGGCTGGCGAATCCCTACCGCGAAGGCGAGGACGACCTGGGCCCCGTGTACGGCGTGCAGTGGCGCCAGTGGCCGGCCTACAAATTGCTCGATGCCAGCGCACCGGCCCAGATTGCCGACGCCCAGGCCAACGGTTTTACGCTGGTGGCACCCATGGTTGAAGAAGGCGTGCAAAAAGTGCTGCTGTACAAGGCCGTCGACCAGTTGCGCGTATGCCTGGACACCATCATCAACAACCCGGGCAGCCGCCGCATCCTGTTCCACGGCTGGAACCCGGCCGTGCTCGACGCCGTCGCCCTGCCCGCCTGCCATTTGCTGTATCAGTTCATCCCGAACGCCACTACGCGTGAAATCTCGCTGTGCCTGTATGTGCGCAGCAACGACATCGGGCTGGGCACGCCCTTCAATATCGCCGAAGGCGCGGCCCTGCTGCACCTGGTGGCGCGCCTGACCGGCTACGCGCCGCGCTGGTTCACGTATTTTATCGGCGACGCCCATATCTATGAAAACCACCTTGACATGGTGCAGGAGCAACTCAAGCGCACCCCGTTCGCCGCGCCCCACTTCGTGATTGCCGAGCGCGTGCCGGACTTCGCCAAAACCGGCAAGTACGAGCCGGAATGGCTGGAAAAAATCGAGCCGTCCGATTTCTCGCTGGAGGGCTATGAACACCACGCGCCGATCAAGGCGGCGATGGCGGTCTGATGGCGCTGTCATCTCATCATTGCTTTAACTGCATGAAACGAAAGTAACAGCGCACTGGCGACCAGAATGCCGAAGGCTATTTGGGTCGCCTTTTTATTCTTGCCATATAGAAAAAGCCCAAACACAAGCGTATGGCCATGCACGATCCAGGCAAGAATAGAGACAAGATAAGCGAGCACGGCTCTGCCGTCGGGCCCGTTGCCGTCACTGGCCATGGGAAAAGGGGCGCGCATCAAAAGAAGATACACGATGGACAGCAGACAACTCAAAAACACGCTGGTGTTGAAATATGCTCTCATCGTTTTTAGCCCGCCTGATATCGTGAAGCCGCCATGATATGACACTCAAGGCAAAACAGGAGGTTCGGGCCGTGACGGCATGCTCACCGCCGCGATGTTGCAATTCATGAAATATTTCATGAACAAGCATGTTTCTTGTAAAATCATCAGACGCCCGTACGGCCGAGCACAGGCTCGCTGCGAGCTGGACAAACGCATAATCAGGAACATGATGACACCTTTTAAACTCACCCAAGGCGCGCCCCTGCAGCAACTGCTCAAGCAGCCGATGGCGGCCTGATGGCGGTCACACCACTGGCGGCGCTGCACCGCAAACTGTTTGATGAAACCAGCGGCGTGAAATTTGCCGTGCTCAAGGACCGGCTGATCAAGAAATTCGGCGAGACCGACCGCGTGGCCGTGCTCGACATCCTGATGGCCTATGCGCGCGACGGCCAGTTGCTGCACTGGCGCAGCTCGCTGGTCAACGAGATCGTGAAATTGATGGAACCGCAGGAGCTGCCCGACTTTTTCAACTGGGCCGTGACCATGCCGGACCTGGCTTACTGGGGCATCGACGGCTTGCTGAAAAGCCGGGGCAAGGACGCGTACGACAGCGTTGTCGCGCTGGCCATGTCAAGCGACTTGCGGCTGGACGTGAGGGCCAAGGCCGTGAAAAGCCTGGCCATGCTGAGCCGCCAGCCGTTTGACGCCGGCCTGTCGCCCGATCCCGGCCACTGGAAAGCGGACAGCCTGCCGCTCGGCGATGTGCTGGCCTGGCAACGCGCCGGCTACCCGGATGGCGCGGGCCATGCGCCACCGGCCACGCATGCGTCGCTGGAAGCGCCGGAAACGGTGCTGGAAAAAGCGGCCGCCAGGCTGGCAAAAAAACTCGCGGCCAAACGCAAGAAGAAGCACGACCCGGCCCGCCCGTCGAACTGGCTGGTGATTGCCAGCCCGGCCGACCTGGCCGCCATCGACGCGCGCTGGACCCTGCCCTCGCACTACCGCGATTTTCTCGCACGTTTTTCGCCGCTGCGCGTGTATATCGACAGCCAGCGCTATTTCCAGGGCCTGCATCTGTACGGCGCGTCAGAATTGCTCAAGGCCCAGCACGGCTACTCGTACAATCCGGTCGACCAGGAAGCCATCGCCAACTGGCCCGCGCATTACGTGGTGATCGCCGATGCGGGCGCCGACCCGTATTGCCTGGACCTGTCGGCCATCGCTGGCGGCGACGCGCCCGTCTATACGGCCGAACATGGCCGCGGGGCGTGGGAGTTCGCGCGCCATGCGGACAGCTTTGCCGACTTCCTCAAGGAAGTCGCGCAGGCCTGATGGTTCAACCCGCTTCACCGCCCGGGCCACCGGAGCCAGGGCCACCTGGTCCGCCCGGTCCGCGGCCGCCCGGCGGCCCGAAGCGCGGTTCGCGCTCGCCCTCTTTCGCCGCCGAACTGGCGCCGCCCAGACGGTACGACAGGCCCACATAAATCATGCGGCCATCGAAACGGCGCGTGCTCGTTTCGCGCAGCGAGGCGCTGTTGATGACGGTTTCCATCTTGTTGGTGCTGAACACATCCGTCACATTCATGACCAGGTTCAGCTGCGGCGTGAGCATATGGCGCCAGCTCATGTTGAGCGTGTTGTTCGGTGAGCGGTAGCCCTGGCCAGACAAGGTCTTGCCCTGCATCTGCAAGGCCAGCTGCAGCTGGTTGGCGGGATTGAGCTGGTAGTTCAGGCGCGCGCGGCCGCTCAGGGAATTGACGGTACGCGTGCTGCGGTTGCCCAGGTCATCCTGCGAGGTTTGCTGGTTGCGCGCCAGGTTGCCACTGGTGTTCAATGTCAGCGACGGCGTCAGCTTGCCAGACAGGCTGAACTCCAGCCCGCTGGCATGGCTGCCGGCGCCGTTTTCGCGCGTGGTCAGGAGCACATTGTCGCTGATGAAGTATCGGTAGTCGACGATGGCGTCCTTGTCGCGGCGGTGATAGCCGCGCAAGCTGCTTTCCAGGCCGAACAATTTGGTTTCATAGCCGACCTCGAAGGAATCGGTCTGGGTCGGGCGCAGCTGCGGATTGCCGGACGAGACATTGAATTCGTCGCGGTACACCACATAGGGGTTCAGGTCGCCCGCATTGGGCCGGCGGATGCGGTGCGCGTAGCTGAAGCGCAGATTGCTCTCGTCATTGACCTTGTAGGTGGCAAACAGGCTGGGAATATAGTTGACATAGCTGTTGCCGGCCTCGATGCCGCCCGTGATCTGGCGCACGTCCAGGTCCGTGTATTCGGCGCGCAGGCCGGCCAGCGCGCCCCAGCGTTCGGACAGGCGCATCTGGTAGGAACCATACAGCGCGATGGTGCGCTCGTCGAGCTCGAAACGGTTGCTGCGCATGGCGTTCACCGTTTCACCGAGGCTCGAAGGATGGATGTCGGTATAGAGCGTATCGAAACTGCTCTTGTTGTCGGCCACCTTGTAGCCGAGCTTGGCCGTGCCGCCGGCCAGCGGCCGCTCGTAGTCGCCGCTGAAGTCGATGATGCGGTTGCCCGTGTCGCTGTGCTGGCGCGCGCGGCTGTCTTGCGCATTGCCGGTGGCGAGCGCATAGACGTTGGCGTAGTCGCTGGTATTTTCATTATCGGACGACGAGACGCGCAGGTCGATCTTCAGGGTTTCGCCCGGCAACTCGCCCTTGTGGTCATAGCGTGCGCCCCAGCTGTAGTTGCGGCTGTCGCCGTTGCGCAGGGTGCTGCGCACATAGTCGCCGATGGTGTTGCCCAGGCTGTCGCCGTTGATATAGCGGTCGGCCGAGCGCGCGTCGTTGCTGCGCCCGTTGTACGACACGCTGGCGGCCAGGGTGTCGCTGGCGCCCAGGTTGTAGTTGACGGCGCCGTTCACGCCCAGGGAATCGTTCAGGCCATTGCTGACGGAACTCTGGCTGCTGGGCGCGAACGCGCCGGTCTGGCGGTCGAGCCGCTCGCGGCTGGTCTCGCCTGTCGAATTGCGCCCGTCATGGCGGAAATTGATGCCGCCCTGAAAGCCCCATGGGCCTTCGTTATAGGTGCCCGAGGTCGAGGTGTTGTAGCGCCCGGCAATGCCGGCGTTGGCGTTGACGGTGGCAAAGCCACCGGGCTTGCGGTTGCGCCGCATCACCAGGTTCAGGATGGGACCGCCACCAGCCTCGTTGCCGAACTGCGCGCCGGGGTTGTTGATCACTTCCACCGACTCGATATCGTCGGCCGCCATCGCGTTCAGGGTCGCGCCGCGCGAATCGCCCTGCAGCATGGCCGACGGCTTGCCATCGATCAGGATCTGCACATTGCTGCTGCCGCGCAGCGACACCGTGCCGTCCGGGTCGACCGCCACCGACGGCACATTGTTGAGCGCGTCGGCCGCCGTGCCGTTGGTGCTGCTGACGTCGGACTTGACGTCATAGACCTGGCGGTCGATGCGCCCGGTGGGGCGTTCGGCGGTGACGCTGACGGAGGGCGTGGTGTCGGCCGCCGGTACTTTGGCAACCGGCACGGCCTTGGCAGGCGTGGCGGCCGTCACCACGGCCTGGGTCTGCGCCTGGACGGCGGTATTGGCGGACAAAAGGCTGCCGCCGGCGAGGCAGCAAAGTACGATTTTTTGCATGAACTGAAGTAGTGAGTAAGAACGCCAGGAATGGAATACTGCGCAGCGCTTGCTTGGCGAGCTGCATCATTGGCATCGATTTTAAGGGGGATCGAGGGTCAGACGCAGCTTGAAAGAATTGCCATTTACTTTAATTTACAAATCTCGTGCAACTTGTGGCCAGAAGGCCTCACGGCGTATCAAAGTGTATCGGCATGTATCAATCTGGCCGGCAAGGCTGGCCCAGCGGTCTGCCAGGCGGCCGTGCGCGGCGCAGGCCGTGCCTGCGCCTGTCTTGCCAGGTGCGGCTCAGGCCAGCAAGCCATGCTGCCGCGCCAGCTTCAGCCAGCCCGGATATTCGGTCATCAGGAGATCATACAACTCGCCGTCGCTGTGCTCATCGGGCGAGCTGACGGAAAAGTAGTTGGCGTTGTCGACCAGGCGCCCCTGCAGTTCGTCGAGTTTTTCCAGAAAGGGGAAATCCGAGTCCGCAAAGGCGGCGAGGAATTTGCTTTTCGATTTGCGGCCCTTGCCGATGCCCATGAATTGCCAGAAGATCGGCTCGTTGCTGGACCAGCGCAACTGCTTTTCCGTTGTCGCCTGGTCGCTGGTGCCGCCGTCGGTGACGAACATGACGTAGACGGGCAGCTCGGCGCGCAAGGGGCGCGTACGCTCGCCGCCACGCGCGTCAGGGAAGTAGAATGCGCGGATCGCTTCCATGGCACGGCCGTAGCGCGTGTCGCCTTCGAGCGGATGATGGTCGATGGCGCGGCTGACATAGGTGGTGCAGTTGCGCAGGTCCATCGGATCGGGCTGGTGGACGTTCTTGCCGAACAGGAAAACGTCGATCTCGCCGTCGTCATCGAACTTGCAGCCCAGCGCCAGGATGCGCTCGGCGAACTGCTGCACCAGGCCGTCGCGGTACAAGCGGCCCATGGAACCGGAAATATCGAGGCACAAACAGACCCTGGCGCGGTGTTCCGACAAACCCACTTTTTGCAGCGACACACCGGCCTGCTTGACCAGGCTCACCAGTTGCGGCGCTTCGCGCTCGACCCGCTTTTCCAGGTTGATCTTGGCTTGCACCACGGCGGACACAGCGGCAGGTACGGCGGCGGCCGGCGCCGCCTGGTCGACCTCGCCACCGAAATGGCGCACCAGCGCATCGAGGCCGCCATTGAAACCCTGCCCGACGGCCATGAAGCGCCATTGGCCATCCTTGCGGTACAGCTCGCCCAGCATGACGGCTTTTTCCTGCGCGAAGTCCTTGCCGGCAAAGGCGAAGCGGGCAAATTCGCGGCCACCCGCCTGCAGCCGCACATGGCCCGACTGCATCTGCGACATCACCGCGCCGCCGTCGATGCTGGCCGTCAGCACCACGCGATCGATGCTGGCCGGCAAGCGCGCCAGCTGGAAAGCAAACGCGGCGTTGTCGCCTTGCGTGCCCGGTTTGGCTTCCACGCCGCCGCAGGGCGTGCGCGGCTGATTGAAAAACGTCATGTAGCGCTCGTCGGACAGCTTGCCGGCGGCATCGATGCCGAAGCAGGCAAAGTCGAGCGCCAGGCCGTGAACATAGGCGCCAATTTCCAGCGCGCCATCGGCAGCGTGTTGCACCAGCGGCAGGCGCTGGCCCTTGGACAATGTTTCCATGCTGTTCTCCCTATTTCACTCAAGCGATATAGCGGCGCGGATTGCCCGCGTTGTAGTCGTCCTCGTCTTCCTTGTCCTCGCCTTTGAAAACGGCCGGGCCGTCAAACGCCAGCTGCAAGGACTCGCCCTGCCAGCGCAGCCACGGCGTCGCCTCGCTGCCATCTTCGGAGGTTTTGCCCGACGGTTCGAGCACGATGCTGTCGGCGGACACGCGCGCCAGACCAATCACATAGGTATAGACATCGTCATCGCCGGCGGCACTCGAATCGCGGAAGTCAAACGCGCACTCGACCACCTGCTCGCCATACTCCATCACCATTTTCGGGCGCATCGAGGCAACCGACACGGCGCCATTGGCCACGGCGGAATAGACGCTGAACACCAGGCCCACCGTGCCGCCATAGAACTGCGCCAGTGCGGGATTGACTTCGACAGTTTCCGTGGCCGGCTCGCGTCCGGTGGCGTTGGTCACGTCGCCCAGGTGGCGCACATAGGGCATGGCGTCGAAACTGCCCGACTTTTCCGGCGCCTGGATGCAGCGCATGCGGCCGTCCGGCAACAAGATGCCGACCCGCAAGTCGAGGTCGTCGTTATCGTCGCTGCCATCGCCGTTGTCGACCCAGGCGGCCTTGACGATCAGCTTTTTCGGCGCACCGGCGCCCTTGGCCAGCGACAATTTATGCGTCTGGCCAGGCTTGGTCAGCGAAATCTTCGACAGCGATATTTTTGGCGCCACCGGTTCGGCCACGGCCTGCGCCACCTCGCCGCCAAAGTGGCTGACCAGCGCGTCGAGCCCGCCATTGAAACCCTGGCCCACGGCCATAAAGCGCCACTGCCCGTCCTTGCGGTAGAACTCGCCCAGCATCACCGCTTTTTCATCGGCGAAATCCTTGCCGCCATAGGCAAAGCGCGCCAGCTCGCGGCCGCCATCGAGCAGGCGCACATAGCCACTGCCCAGCTGCGACAAGGTGGCGGCGCCGTCGATGGCGGCCGTGATCACCAGCCGCTCGATGGCGGCCGGCAAGCGGTCCAGCTCGAAATGGAAACCGGCAGGGTCGCACGCCGGCGCCCGCACTTCCACCGCGCCGCACGGCGTGCGCGGCTGGTTGAAGAAGGTCATGTAGCGGTCGTCGGATAGTTTGCCCGCCGCATCGAGGCCGAAGCAGGCATAGTCGAGCGCCACGCCCTCGCCCGCAATACCGAGTTGCAAAACGTTGCCCGTGACTAGGCCGGCCAGCGCCAGGCGCTGCCCTTTGATCAGAGTGTCCATAAGCAGAATAGAGAGTGAAGAACGGGCGGGAACCGGGACGGCGCAGGCCATCCCGGCGAACTTACTGATTATGCGTTGATACCGAACGATACGGCCAGAGGCCCCAGGCCGCCTTTGAAACCCTGGCCGATGGCCTTGAATTTCCACTCGCTGCCGGCGCGGTAGATTTCACCGAAGATCATCGCCGCTTCGGTCGAGCCGTCTTCCGACAGATCGTAGCGGGCGATTTCCTGGCCGTTGTCGCCGTTCAGGCAGCGGATATAAGCCTTGCTGACCATGCCGAAGTTCTGCTTGCGGTTGTCCGCATCGTGAATGGTCACGGCGACGGCGATCTTGTCGATCTCGGCCGGCACGTTGGCCAGGTCGATGGCGACCTTTTCATCGTCGCCGTCGCCGCCGCCGGTGGTGTTGTCGCCAGCGTGCACGACGGAGCCGTCGCTCGATTTCAGGTTGTTATAGAAAATGAAGTCGGCATCGGAACGGGCCTTGCCGTCCGTTTTCAGCAGGAAGGCGCTGCCGTCCAGGTCGAACGCGGCGCCATCGGTGGCGCGCGGGTCCCAGCCCAGGCCGACCACGATTTTTTTCAGTCCCGGAGCTTCCTTGCTCAGGTTGACATTGCCGCCTTTTTGCAAACTGATCGCCATGATATGTCCTCTATGATTAAGTCAGTGGATAAAGAGTGTGATGCCAATTCGGTAAGCGTCGCCAGCCTACCACAAAGTCCCTATGTGCCAGACGCGCACTATTGAAAATAATGCCATAAAGAAAAAGATGATGGCGTCCTCTTCGGCAGCGCTCTTGCAAATGGCCGATAATACTTCTCCCTGCACCGCCGTTCCAGCCATGACCGCACCGAATACCATCCCCCGCCTCGACCTGATTCCCGGCACCTTGTGCGATGCGCGCCTGTGGGCCAGACTGGAGCGCGAACTGGCCGGCCACGCCAGTGTCCACCATATTCCCCTGCAGCAAGCGGGCACGCGCCAGCAGATGCGGGACATGATCGCCGCGCTCAGCGCGCCGCAAGCGCACCTGGTCGGCTTTTCGCTGGGCGCCTACCTGGCGCTGGAGCATGCGGTCCGGCATCCTGAACGGATCGCCTCGCTGACGCTGATTGCGAACTCGGCGCGCGGCCTGGCGGAAGAAGAGATCGCCACGCGCAAGCGCGTGATTGCCCTGCTTGAGCGCAATACCTATGCCGGCATCACGCGCCAGCGCCTGCGCGAGCTGCTGCACCCGGCCCACCTGGAAGATGCCGCCATCACCGGCCTGATCAGACAGATGGCGCTGGACCTGGGCAAGGACGTGCTGCTGGCCCAGTTCGCCCAGACCTTCGACCGCCCCGACCTGATGGACTGCCTGCCTGGCCTGCCCTTTCCGGTGCTGATTGTCGGCGCCGAGGGCGACCAGCTGGTAGCCAGTGCCGACCTGGTGGCGATGGCGCAGCAACTGCCGCGCGCCACCCTGCATCTGCTGCAGGCGCCCAGCGGCCATATGATCCCGCTCGAAGCACCTGCCGAACTGGCGTGCGCCATGCTCGCTTTCCTCAATCCGGCGCCATCTGGAGCGTGAGGCCGATATCAACGATAATGGCAGGTATCGAGAACAGCAAAGTGATTGATTCAATGAGCACACTGACCATTATTGTCGCCACCGACCAACAAGGCGGCATCGGCATCAACAACACCCTGCCGTGGAAGCTGCCGGAAGACCTGGCGCATTTCAAGCGTGTCACCACCGGCCACCCCATCATCATGGGCCGCAAGACGTTTGACTCGATCGGCCGGCCGCTGCCGAACCGCCGCAATATCGTGATCACGCGAAATAGCCAGTGGAGTCATGACGGCGTGGAAGCGGTCGGCTCGGTGCAGGAAGCAATCGCGCTGCTGGACGGCGCCCAAGGGTTTGTCATTGGCGGCGCAGAGATTTACCGGCAGTCGCTGGCGCTGACCGAAACACTGATTATCACGGAAATTGGCGGCACTTACGATTGCGACGCTTTTTTCCCCAAGCTGGACCAGGCCGAATGGCAGGAAACGGCGCGCGAGGCGCATGTTTCCAACGCTTCCGGCTTGCCGTATGCGTTAGTCACTTTGCAGCGCCAGCGTTGAAAACGGGCTTTTTTCGCCGTCATACGCTGGTCACACCATTCAGGCATGCTGGCGCGCACTGTGCGTAATTTCGTTACGATATTTTTTTCCCGCAGACGCCGCATTTCTGCGAGAATCCCGTTCTTATTTTTTTTCTGCGATTGCCTGGCAAACTGTTCCGCCGGCGGTCGCGCCCTAGTCCGCCCCTCCACACAAGTCAGGGGCGGCTTGCTTTTTTGGAGACATGCATGAAATTTCGTTTCCCCATCGTCATTATTGACGAGGATTTCCGTTCTGAAAATACGTCCGGCCTGGGCATTCGCGCCCTTGCCGCCGCAATGGAAAAAGAAGGCATGGAAGTGCTGGGCGTGACCAGCTACGGCGATCTGTCGCAATTTGCCCAGCAACAATCGCGTGCGTCGGCCTTTGTGCTGTCGATCGACGATGAAGAATTCGGCGCCGGCTCGGTCGAGGAAACCGACGAGGCGTTGAAATCCCTGCGCGCCTTTGTCGAAGAAATCCGCCACAAGAACGCCGATATTCCGATTTACCTGTACGGCGAAACGCGCACCTCGCGCCATATCCCGAACGATATCCTGCGCGAACTGCACGGCTTTATCCATATGTTCGAAGATACGCCCGAGTTCGTCGCGCGCCATATCATCCGCGAAGCGAAAAGCTATCTCGACGGCCTGTCGCCGCCGTTCTTCCGCGCGCTGGTGCACTACGCCAATGACGGCTCCTACTCGTGGCACTGCCCCGGTCACTCGGGCGGCGTGGCCTTCCTGAAGTCGCCGATCGGCCAGATGTTCCACCAGTTTTTTGGCGAAAACATGCTGCGCGCCGACGTCTGCAACGCCGTCGAAGAGCTGGGCCAGCTGCTCGACCATACCGGCCCGGTCGCCGCATCGGAACGCAATGCGGCGCGCATCTTCAATGCCGACCATTGCTATTTCGTCACCAACGGCACCTCGACCTCGAACAAGATGGTGTGGCACTCGACGGTGGCGCCTGGCGACATCGTGGTGGTCGACCGCAATTGCCACAAATCGATCTTGCACTCGATCATCATGTGCGGCGCGATTCCCGTGTTCCTGATGCCGACGCGTAATCACCTCGGCATTATCGGCCCGATCCCGCTGGCTGAATTCACGCCGGAAAGCATTGCCCGCAAGATCGAGGCGAATCCGTTCGCGCGCGAAGCGAAGAACAAGAAGCCACGCATTCTCACCATCACGCAGTCAACCTACGACGGCGTGATCTACAACGTGGAAACCTTGCGCGAAATGTTGGATGGCAAGATCGACACCCTGCACTTCGACGAAGCATGGCTGCCGCACGCCACCTTCCACGATTTCTACAAGAACATGCACGCCATCGGCAAGGACCGTCCGCGCGCCAAGGAATCGATGATCTTCTCGACCCAGTCGACGCACAAATTGCTGGCCGGCCTGTCGCAGGCCTCGCAAATTCTGGTGCGCGAATCGGAACAGGTCAAGCTGGACCAGGACGCCTTCAACGAGGCCTACCTGATGCACACCTCGACCTCGCCGCAGTATTCCATCATCGCCTCGTGCGACGTGGCCGCGGCCATGATGGAAGCGCCAGGCGGCACCGCGCTGGTGGAAGAATCGATCATGGAAGCGCTCGATTTCCGCCGCGCCATGAAAAAAATCGACCAGGAGTGGGGCCAGGACTGGTGGTTCCAGGTGTGGGGACCGGACAGTTTCAACGACGAAGGCATGGGCCAGCAGGAAGACTGGATGATACGCGCCGAGGACGACTGGCACGGCTTCGGCGATCTGGCTCCCGGCTTCAACATGCTCGACCCGATCAAGGCGACCATCGTCAACCCGGGCCTGTCGCTGGACGGCCAGTTCGGCGAGACCGGCATCCCGGCCTCGATCGTCACCAAATACCTGGCCGAACACGGCGTCATCATTGAAAAATGCGGCCTGTATTCGTTCTTTATCATGTTTACCATCGGCATTACCAAAGGCCGCTGGAACACCCTGCTGACCGCCTTGCAGCAGTTCAAGGACGACTACGACAAGAACCAGCCGATGTGGCGCATCCTGCCGGAATTTGCGGCGGCCAACCCGCGCTATGAAAAAATGGGCCTGCGCGACCTGTGCCAGCAGATCCATGACTTCTACAAGGCCTATGACGTGGCCCGCCTGACGACGGAAATGTATCTGTCGGACATGATCCCGGCCATGAAGCCATCGGACGCGTTCGCCAAGATGGCGCACCGCGAAATCGAGCGCGTCGCCATCGACGAACTGGAAGGACGCATCACGTCGATCCTGCTGACGCCGTATCCACCGGGCATTCCGCTCTTGATCCCGGGCGAGCGCTTCAACAAGACCATCGTCGACTACCTGCGCTTCGCACGCGACTTCAACGAGCGCTTCCCCGGCTTCGAGACCGACGTGCACGGCCTGGTGAAACGTGAAGTCGATGGCAAGCGCGGTTACTTTGTCGACTGCGTGCGCCAGGACGATTAAGTTTTATTGCGCCCCATTGAACGCCGCCTGGATTGATGTCTGGCGGCGTTTTTCGTTTACGCCAGCCTGGACGCTTGCGGCAGACCAGCAGCCGCTTGCGCCGCCATAAAGCCGCCCGCTGGCACAGCGCTATAGTCGGCGGATGTCCATCCGCTCAGCCCTGTCGCCGTATTTTGAACTCTCGCGTGCCGAAACCGGTAGCGGCGCGGCGCTGCGGCCAATGGAAGGCCTGCGCGGGCTGGCCGTGCTGCTGGTGTTCCTGGTGCACTATGTCAGCCTGAGCGCACCCTGGCGCAGCGACGGCACAACGCTGGCGACCATCGCGAGCGGCCTGCATACGGTGGGCAATGCCGGCGTCGACCTGTTTTTCGTGCTGAGCGGCTATCTGATCTATGGCTCGCTGCTGGGGCGTCCGCAACCCCTGCGCCACTTCCTGCGCCGCCGCGTACGGCGCATCTATCCGGTCTATGCCTGCGTGTTTCTGATATATCTGTTGCTGTCGTGGGCGCTGCCGTCGCAAAACCGCATACCGGCGCCTTGGCCGGAGGCACTGCGCTATATAGCCGGAAACTTTTTCCTGCTCACCGGTTTTGGCGCCACGCCGCCGTTCATCAGCGTGGCCTGGTCGCTCAGCTACGAAATGCTGTCCTACCTCTTGATCGCCTTGCTGGTCGGCGCGCTGCGCCTGCGCTTGCGCAGCCGCCGCTGGCGCTGCCTGTTTTTCGCCTGCCTGGGGGCAGCGGCGGCGTTCGGCTTCGCCACCTTCGGCGGTCCGGCGCGCATGCTGTTGTTTATCGCCGGTATTTTTGTCCACGAGGCCATGGCAGGGCCCGTGCGTCATGTACCGGGCACCCTGCTTGCCAGCGGCGCCGTGCTGGCGGCATGGACCATGCTGCTGTTACCGCTGGCGCTATGGCTGAAACTGGCCGCGCTGTGCGGCGCATTTTTCCTGCTGTGTTTCAGCTGCTTGCGGCAGCCGGACAGCCTGCTGGCGCAAGCCTTGTGCTGGACGCCGCTGCGCTGGCTGGGCAATATCAGCTACTCCTACTACCTGATCCACGGCCTGGCGCTCAAGGCCGCCTTCATGGCGCTGGCGCTGCTGGTGGCGCCCCATCCCCATGGAGCGGGATTTTTCATGGTGATGCTGGCGCCCATGCTGGCGGCCACCTTGCCGCCGGCAGTGCTGCTGTATTTGCTGGTGGAGCGGCCCTGCTCGCTCGCGCCGGCGCCCGCCAACGCCTGCGTGCTGCCAGCCGCGCATGGGGCGCGTTCATAGCCGATGATCACCGCCAGCGCCAGGGCCATCCCTACCGCGTGCCGCAGGGGTGGCGTGCCGGCAAAAATGCAAGTAAAAGTGACAATATTGCCAAAACAGGCTACGCGTATGGCGTAACGACCATGGTTTCCCGCGCAGCTGGTTTCGCTTCGTCATGAGCTTTTCCGACAACCTTTATCGAGAGAAATTTATACGTCTCGAATATGCGACACTTGCCGCCAAGAAATAAAAATATTTCTTATTTGCAAAATGAAAAGTGCATGCAACGAGCGCTCTTCTTCGCCAAAACACTCGCCATCCTCGTGCATCCCGAAAAATGGTCAAGACGAAAACATTAAATTGATGAGCCAAGGTATAGACACCAGGTTTTACAATGTTTTGGTCATGAATCACTTGCACAACGGAAATGAAATGACCCACACGACTTTGCGCCGCCTGCTGGCGTCGACCTTGCTGAGCCTGCTGGCTGCCTGCGGTGGTGGCGGTGGCGACAGCCAGCCCCCTGCGGTGCAGCAACCGGTAGTTACCAATCCGCCGCCAGCGACGTCCACGCCATCGATACCCGCCACCCCGACGACACCGGCGGACCAGGGCACGGCCACACCGCCAGTCGTGGTCACGCCGGCGGCGCCAGCGCCCATGCCGGTGGCCGGGCGCGTGTTTACACGCAAGGAAGCGTCACGCTTTCTCGGCCGCGCCACGTTCGGCCCGAACATGGCGGCCATCGACGCGCTGGCCGCCAGCGACAGCGACGCCTGGTTCGCCGACCAATTCGCCAGGCCGCAAACCACGCACCTGAGCTATATGGACAAGTTGATCGCGGCGCAGGTCGCCGCCAATGGTCCCCGCGTCGGCTTCACGGCATTCTATGAAACCTTCTGGCAGCAGGCCATCCGCGGCGAAGATCAGTTGCGCCAGCGCGTGGCGTTCGCCCTGTCGCAGATTTTCGTCATCTCGATGCAGAACGAGACGGTGCGGCCGCTGGTGCGCGGCACCTCCAGCTACTACGACATGCTGGGCCAGCATGCTTTCGGCAACTTCCGCAACCTGCTCGACGGCGTGGCCAGGCACCCGATGATGGGCATCTACCTGTCCCACATGCGCAACCAGAAGGAATCCGGTACCCGCACGCCCGATGAAAACTTCGCCCGCGAAGTGATGCAGTTATTTACCATCGGCCTGGTCCAGCTCAATGCGGACGGCAGCGTGAAACTGTCCGGCGGCAAGCCGATCGATACCTACTCGCGCGAGGATGTGGCGGGCCTGGCCAAAGTATTCACGGGCCTGAGCTGGGCCGGGCCGGACCAGTCGACCGGCCGTTTCAATGGCAGCATCGCCGATCCCGAGCGCGACTCCAAGCCGATGCAGATGTATCCGGCCTTCCATTCGACCAGCGAAAAGCGCTTTCTGGGACAGACCATCTCCGGCGCCACCAGCGGCGACGACGACATCAGGGTCGCGCTCGACACCCTGTTCAACCATCCGAACGCGGCGCCGTTCTTCAGCCGCCAGCTGATCCAGCGCCTGGTCACCAGCAATCCCGGCGCCGCCTACGTGGGCCGCGTGTCGGCCGTGTTTGCCAACAACGGCAAGGGCGTGCGCGGCGACATGCAGGCCATCGTGCGCGCCGTGCTGCTCGACCCCGAAGCGGTCGCGCTGCCCGGCAGCACCCAGCGCACCGGCAAATTGCGCGAACCCCTGCTGCGCCTGGCCAACTGGATGCGCGCCTTCGACGCCAAGCCCGCCAACGGCATCTACAATATCTACTACCTGGACGACCCGCTGAGCGGCCTGGCAGGCAATCCGCTCAATGCGCCATCGGTCTTCAATTACTACCGCCCGTCTTACGTTCCGCCGAACTCGGCCATCGCCAGCGCAGGGCTGGTGGCGCCTGAAATGCAGCTCACCTCCGAGCCGTCCGTCACCGGCTACCTGAACTTCATGCAGGAAGCGGTCAATTCTGGCGTCGGCGACGCGCGCCTGGTCAAACCCGACTACACGCAGGAACTGGCAGCGAGCGCCGACGCCAACGCGCTGGTCGACCGGGTCGACCTGCTGCTGCTGAATGGCGCCATGACGTCCAGGCTGCGCGGGCAGATCGTCAATGCCGTCAACAGCATCGTCCTGCCCGCCGCCAGCACCACCAATGGACCGCAGATCGCCAATCTGCAGGCGAACCGGGTCAAGCTGGCGATTTTCCTGGCCATGGCCTCGACCGACTACCTGGTGCAAAAGTAAAGGACCATGCCATGAGCAGCCATTTTCCCCACCTTCCCCGCCGCCGCTTCCTTGGCTCCATGCTGACCCTGGCCAGCGCCGGCGCCGCGCCATTCGCGCTGAACCTGGCGGCCATGGGCAACGCCGCCGCCCAATCGTCCGGCGACTACAAGGCCATGGTCTGCCTGTTCCTCAATGGCGGCAACGACGCCTTCAACACCGTGCTGGCCACCGACAACGCGTCCTGGAACGAATACCTGCGCGTGCGCAACACCGGCGGCAGCGACTCGATCCACCTGCCCGGCGTGAGCGAAACGGGCGGCGTGCTGCCCATCGTTCCCGCCACCGCGCAGGCCGGCCGCAGCTTCGCCCTGCACCCTGGCCTGGGCCCGCTGAAGGAATTGTTCGATGGCGGCCGCGCGGCCGTGGTGGCCAATGTCGGCACCCTGATCGCGCCGACCACCCTGGCCCAGTACAAGGCGAAAAGCGTGGCGCTGCCGCCCAAGCTGTTTTCGCACAACGACCAGCAGTCGACCTGGCAATCGGGCCAGCCCGAAGGCGCCAGCGTGGGCTGGGGCGGCCGCCTGGGCGACCTGGCGATGGCCGGCAATGCCAATGCCAATGCCATGTTTACCACCATTTCGGCGGCCGGCAACACGGTCTTCCTCAGCGGCCAGCAGGTGCGCCAGTTCCAGGTCGGCCAGGCCGGCGCCGTGGCGATCCGAGGCCTCAGCGCCAATCTGTACGGCAGCGCCGCCGGCACGCAGGCGCTGCAAGCCATCCTGGCCGACGCCGGCAATGACCTGATCGAACAGGAACAGAAAGCGGCGGTGCAGCGCGCCATTTCCAGCCAGGCCATTTTGAGCGGCGCCATGCTGGCGGCCGGCCCCGCCGGCGTGCCCAACCCGACCAGCTACATCAGTCCGGCCACCGGCGTGGCGGCCACCAATCCGCTGGCGGTGCAACTGCAGACGGTGGCGCGCATTATCGGCGGGCGCAGCGCGCTGGGCGCCAAACGGCAGGTGTTTTACGTGACCCTGGGCGGCTTCGACACGCACGACCGGCAAAAGATCCAGCAGGCCGACCTGATGGCCCGCCTGGCGCACGCGCTGGCCTATTTCGACGCCACCCTGGCCACGCTGCAGGGCACCGACCTGCGCCGCCAGGTCACCACCTTCACGGCCTCGGACTTTGGCCGCACCTTTACCAGCAATGGCGACGGCACCGACCACGGCTGGGGCGCCCACCACTTCGTGGTCGGCGGCGCCGTGCGCGGGCACGATATCTACGGCGCCTTCCCGGCCTCGGGCCTGGGCCACGCGCTCGATGTCGGTTCCGGCTCGCTGCTGCCGACCATTTCCGTCGACCAGTACGGCGCCACCCTGGCCAAATGGTTCGGCGTGCCGGACAGCCGGCTGGGCGAGGTGTTCCCCAACCTGGCCAACTTTACCCAGCGCGACCTGGGTTTCATGAGCGTCTAGCCCTTGAGTCTAGCCATTGACGCCAATGGTCAGCGTGACGACATAGCCATCGGTGGCGTTGCCCGTCACGCCGGCCATCTGCAGGCTGGTGCCGTCGCTGAAGACATTGTCGGTGGCATAGCTGATCTGCGCCAGGTTGCGCACGCTGGCCGTGTAGCCGCTGGCCGTGTACACCTCGTTCAGGGTCGCCAGCGGAAACGTGAATTGCGAGGTCTTGATGCGCTTGCTGGCGGCGGCCGCCTTGGCCAGGCTCGGGTAGACCTCGAAATGCACGTGCGGCATGCGCCCCGCATAGCAGCCGGGGAAGATGGTGGTAAACGACAGTGTGCCGCTGCTGTCCGTTTCCTGCACTCCGCGCAGATAGTTCTGCGCCGTCACGCCGTTTGAGTACAGCGAATACAGGCCGTCGCGGTCGCAATGCCACAGATAGATCGCGTAGCCGGCCAGGCTGGCGCAGCTGGCGTTGGCGTTCACCAGCTGCAGCCTGATGGTCAGGGGAACCCCTGCCGCCACGCCGGTGGCGCCATTGAAACTGGCGCGGATATCGCTGCGCACCACGCCCGACTGGTTCAGCACATTGATGATGCTGCCACCATTGGTATTGCTGCCATCGGCCGGATACGGTCCGCCCGTCTCGTCCGGGATCACCGCGCAGGCGGTGGTAATTGTCGTCGGCGTGGTGGCGGTGCCGGTGGCCGTCTCGGTGGCAGTGCTGCCGCTACCGGAGCCGCCGCAACTGATCAACGGCAAGCCGGCGGCACCCGCCAGCACCCAGCGCATCAGCCGGCGCCGTTCCAGCGCCTGCCGCTCCATCACTTCGAGGTCGCACGCGAGGCCGACATCATGTAATTCCATACATACTCCATCAGGTGGGGCAAGCCGGCCAGCGCGGGACTGAGGCTGGCGCACAGGTACACCAGGCGCATGGCGTGCTGGCCCATGCTGGTGTCGGCCGTGCTGGCTGGCTTGCGTTTCATGGCCTGGTTGCCTGTTCGCTGCGGCGCGCAGCTATCTGCTGGCGCTGCTCCGGCGTCAGCACGGCCAGCAATTGCTGTTCCAGGCGCGCATGCTGCAGGCTGATTGTCGCCATGGCCTGCGCCGCGCTGTTGGCCAGAGTGACCGCCTTCGCATCGTCATAGTGATTCGACGAGGCCAGCTCACGCAGTTGCTCATGCGCCCTGAAGGCGATCTTCTGCTGTTCGCGCAGCAGCGGCGCCTGGGCGCAGGTGGCGGCAAAGACCTTGTCCTGCTGCGCTTCGCTCAGGTCCACGCCACGCAGCACCGGCGGCAAGCCCTCGCCCGGGCCTTCCATGCGCGGGCCCGGCATCGGTCCCGGACCGTGCTGGGCGTGGGCGGCCAGCGGCGCGCCCATGGCGGTGGCCAGCAGCAGCGACATCATGACAGTGGCTTGTTTCATGCTCGGTTTCCTCTCGTTTCAATGAGCGTCCATTGTCTGGCGCTGGCGTGTAAAGCAACGTCAGCGCCAGGTAAAAACGTGTAAAGCAATGTGAGAAACTGTATAAAGGAAGCGATGTAAAAGCGGGTAAAACGGCCCGGCACCCTTGGCCGGGGCTGCTATCATGGCCGATCCACCTCGGGAAAAATCAGGAAGACACATCCGCATGAGCAAGGTATTGTTAATCGACGACGACATCGAACTGGTCGGCATGTTCCAGGAATACCTGGAGCAGGAAGGTTTTGAAGCGAAGGCCGTGCATGACGGCGAACGGGGCGCCGCCGAAGCGCTCACGGGCCAGTACGCCATCGCCATCCTCGACGTGATGATGCCGCGCATGAACGGCCTGGAAACCCTGCGCCGCATCCGCGCCGGCAGCCGCCTGCCTATATTGATGCTGACGGCGCGCGGCGACGATACCGACCGCATCGTGGGGCTGGAGCTGGGCGCTGACGATTATGTGACCAAACCCTGCACGCCGCGCGAGCTGACGGCGCGCATCCGCGCCATCCTGCGCCGCGCGCAGGCGGCGCCGCTCGACACCTCGGCCAGTGCGCCTTTGACCGTGGGCAAGCTGACGATGTGGCCCGAACAGCGGCGCGCCGCCTGGGACAGCGTGCCGCTGGAACTGACCAGCACGGAATTCAATCTGCTGGAAGTGCTGGTGCGTAACGCCGGCAAGCCGGTCAGCAAGAATCAGTTGTCGGAACTGGGACTGGGCCGGCCGATGGCCCGCTTCGACCGCAATATCGACGTGCACCTGAGCAGCCTGCGCCGCAAGCTCGGCAGCCTGGACGATGGCCGCTCCTGCCTGCAGACCGTGTACCGGCTCGGCTACCAGTTGATCAAGGAATAAACGTGGGCCGCCTGTTCTGGAAGTTTTTCCTGTGCATCCTGCTGGCCCAGGTGGCCGCCACCATCGGCATCGGCGGCACGTTCTGGCTGAAAAGCCGCGCCGCCCAGCAGGCGCGGGCGCAGGACATCGATACCAGCCCACCCGCGCAGATGGTCATCGAGGCGGCCACCGCCACCCTGGAAGCGGGCGGCAGCAAGGCGCTGCGCCAGTTTATAAGCAAGCTCGAACGCCGGCGCGTGATGGCGGTCGACAGCCAGGGTCACGAGCTGATGGGCCGCACGGTGCAGCCGGCCGTTTTGGCCAAGGCGCGCGCCCTGCTGGCGCAGGAGCAGCCGCGCGCCGTCGTGCGCGACGTTACCGGCAGCGATGGCGTGCGCTACCTGCTGTTCCTGCCCTATTCCGAACATTTCCGTACCGCCGAGAACATCACCGCGCGCGCCACCCTGAACGCAATGAGCATGGCCGGCGGCAGCCTGCCGCCAGGCCCGCGCATGGACGGTGCCGGCCAGCCAACGGAGATGAACGGCAGGTACACGCCGCCCAACCGCGACGAGATGGGCAATCCGGGTGGCATGCCGCCCGGCCCGCGCATGGACAGCCCGTATCGTGCCTTTATTCCGATTCTCGCCGCCACCGTCGCCAGCCTGCTGTTTGCCTTCCTGCTGGCCTGGTATTTTTCGCGCCCGATCCGCGACCTGCGCAACGCTTTCGAAGCGGCCTCGCAAGGCGATCTGGCGCCGCGCTTTGCCGCAACGAACAAGCGCGGCGATGAACTGACCGACCTGGGCCGCGATTTCGACCGCATGACGGGCCGCTTGCGCAACCTGATGGATAGCCAGACCCGGCTGCTGCACGATGTATCGCACGAATTGCGCTCGCCGCTGGCTCGCCTGCAGGCGGCCATCGGCCTGGCCCACCAGCAGCCCGACAAGCTGGCCGCGTCGATGGATCGCATCGAGCGCGAAAGCGTGCGCATGGACAAGCTGGTCGGCGAGCTGCTGACGCTGTCGCGCCTGGAAGCGGGCGCCGTCAATCCGCTCAACGAAGACTTCAGCATCGCCGATTTATTGCACGACATCGTCGAAGACGCGCGTTTCGAGGCCGGGGGCGATGGCCGCCAGATCGGCATTACCGTCAGCGGCGACACCGATATCGCCAGCGCCATCGTCAATGGACAGGCCGAATTGCTGGGGCGCGCGGTGGAAAACGTGGTGCGCAACGCCATCAAGCACAGCCTTGACGCCGGCGTGGTGAGCGTGGTGCTGTCGCGCCACGATGCGGGGCGGCAAGTGCATGTGACGGTGCTCGACCATGGGCCCGGCGTGGCCGAGACCGACCTGTCCGCCATCTTCGAGCCCTTTTTCCGCGCCAGTAACACGCAGAAATCGACCGATGGCCACGGCCTGGGGCTGGCGATTGCCCAGCATGTGGTCAAGGGTCATGGCGGCTCGATTGCGGCGAGGAACCGCAGCAGCGGCGGCCTGTGCGTGGAAATACGCTTGCCCGCAAAACAGCCGGGCTGACCTCAATGCTTATGCCTGGGTATCGATAATGCTGCCCAGGGTCGAGGTGGCCGAACGCGCGGGGCTGCTGCTGGTGTCCGCGCTGCTGGCGGCCTGGCTGTCCTGTTTTTGCTGCGCCTGCTGAGCGGCGGCCGCCTGCAATTGCGCGATCAGCGCCTGCAGCAGCTGTATCTGCTGCGCCAGCTGCTTCTGCATCTTTTTCGACGCTTCCGTCTGCTCGCCCGTCTGCGACTCCTTCAACTGCTGTTGCGCCCCCGCAATCTGCTCTTGCAGTGCGGCGATCTGCTTGGCGCTGCTCGACCCGCTGCCGCTGGCCCCGCCGCTGCCGGTGACCGTAATCACCGAGCTGACTCCGCTACCCGAACTGATTGGCGATACCATGATGCTTCCCTCTCGTCTGTTTCAATACTGTCATTATCGGCAAAGTTTACTATAGATAAACAGGCACCGGTGTAAAGACGGGTAAAAGCAGCCTGTATCATGCAGGCGGTGCGCAGTCTGTGCAGCGAGGCGGGATTGATGATGGGACAGCGCGGCCTGCCTGCGCAGCACGCAAATGCTGCTGCGCGGGCATATGCCGCTGTGCCAGGCGTCGCCGGAACTGGCGGCCTGGCTGGCAAAACGCTAGATCATGCTTTTGGCAGGGTCACGCCGCTCTGGCCCTGGTACTTGCCGTCGCGGTCCTTGTACGAGGTTTCGCACACTTCATCGCTTTCGAAGAACAGCACTTGCGCGCAGCCTTCGCCGGCGTAGATCTTGGCCGGCAGCGGCGTGGTGTTGGAAAACTCCAGGGTCACATAGCCTTCCCATTCCGGTTCGAACGGGGTGACGTTGACGATAATGCCGCAACGGGCGTAGGTCGACTTGCCCAGGCAAATGGTCAGCACGCTGCGTGGAATGCGGAAATATTCGATGGTGCGGGCCAGCGCGAACGAGTTCGGCGGGATGATGCAGACATCGCTTTTCACATCGACAAACGAGTTCGAATCGAAGTTTTTCGGATCGACGATGGTGCTGTTGATATTCGTGAAAATCTTGAATTCGTCGGCGCAGCGGATGTCATAGCCATAGGACGAGGTACCGTAGGAGATCACCTTGCGGCCATCGACGGCGCGCACCTGATTCGGTTCGAACGGCTCGATCATGCCCGTTTGTTCCGCCATGCGGCGTATCCATTTATCGCTTTTAATCGTCATCGCTGGGCATCTTTCTAGAATATCGGAAGGGCTGGGGCGCGCAGCCTTGGGGGCAGCGGCCCGAATGGCAGGATTTTACGCGAAAACCTGCCGGCGTTGGCCCCTCGTGCGCCAAATTGATGGCCTAAGCGTGCCCCGCCAGCAAGGCCGTGATCATTTCATGCACCGCCTGCGCCGCCAGCTCGGGCGACTCCATGGGAAACAGGTGGCCGCCCGGCACTTGCCGGAAAAACCTGCCCACCAGTTTTCTGGTCGCGGCCAGGCCCGCCTGCCGGCATTCGACCGAGTCAAGGCCGCCGATAAAGCCGACCGGCACCGGCAAGCCGTGTTTCACCAGCGCGCCCACATGGTGCGGCAAGCCCCGGTAGACCTCGGTTTCCACCTCGCGCGTAAAGCGCAGCTGCACACCGTCCGGGTGGGGTACGAGACCGCTGGCCATATAGTCGCGCAGCACCTGCGGCGCCCAGATGGCAAACAGCGCCTTGGCGGCAAAGTGATCGTGCGCCGCCTGCGCATCGGGCCACACTTTGCGGCGCCGGGCCGAAAAACGCGCCGGCGAATAGCGCTCGCCAATGGCCGTGTTCCTGGCCAGGCGCACGAACATGGCGCGCCAGCCGGCCACCACCGGGGAATCGAGCAGCACCACGCAGCGCACCAGGTCGGGCCGGGCCTTGGCCGCCATCACGCTCAGCATGCCGCCCAGCGAATGGCCGACCAGGATCACCGGCGCGCTGTAGCGCCGTTCCAGGTCATCGACCAGTTCGCGCACCAGCTCGGGCCAGCCGGCCGTGACCGGATAGCGCGGATCGTGGCCATGCATGTCCAGCGCCTGCACCTGGTAGTGCGCGCCTAACAGGGAAAACAGCTGGCGGTAGGTGCCGGCCGGGTAACTGTTGGCGTGGGCAAAGTGGAGCTGCGGTAGTGTCATGGTGGGGTTCTTGCGGGCTGGGCGATGGATGATTGTAATGGCAGGCCAGCCATACGGATCAGAGCGTGCACTCTAATTGCGGCGCCACCTTCGCCGCGCCAGGCACGAACGAGGCCAGCACTTCGGCCAGTTCGGCGACCGACTCGACCACGCAAAAAGCGCCGTCGAACGCGTGGTGGCGGTTCATATGGTTGCGCAAAATAATGCATTCCAGCCCTGCAGCATTGGCCGCCCGCAAGCCGCGCGGCGCGTCTTCGACCGCCACGCATACCTCAGCCGCCAGCCCCAGCCGCTGCAAGCCCAGCAGATAGCCATCGGGCGCCGGCTTGCTGGCCGCATACGATTCGCGCGTCAGCACAAAGTCAAACTGTTCTCGCAAGCGGCTGTGCGCGTGGCTCAGCTCGAAATGTTCGCGGTAGGCGCTGGTGACCACGCCCATGCCCACATGCGGGCGCAAGGCGTCCAGCAAGTTGCCCATGCCCGGCATGGCCAGTTGCCGCGCCTGGCGCAGCCGCTCGCCGAACAGCTGCTTGCGCTCCAGCCGCAGCCGGTCGACCAGTTCCATCTCATGGCCCTGCCCCAGCAGCAGATGCCAGGCGCCGTAGTTGTTGTCCAGGAACCAGTCGAAAAACTGCTTCGGCGTCAGGTCGATGCCGTAAGGCAGCAGCAAGTCGCGGTTGCTTTCGTAAAACAGCTGCTCGGTATTGACCAGTACGCCATCGTTGTCCCACAGCACGCCGCGGATGGTTTTCATGACAGTTTTATTTGAAAAATATGTCGTAAGACAATTTCACGATCAGCATTACCAGCAGCACCAGGAACAGCACCCGCACAAAGGCGGCGCCACGGCGCACGGCAATCCAGGTGCCGGTCAGCGCGCCGAGGATATTGCACACCGCCATAGGCGCGGCCACCGCATAGACCACATGGCCGGCGGGGATGAAGAAGGCCAGCGCGGCGACGTTGGTGGCGATATTGACCAGTTTCGAGCAGGCCGAAGCGAGAATGAAATCAAAGCCGAACACGCGGATAAACAGGAAGATCAGAAAGCTGCCCGTACCCGGCCCGAACAGGCCGTCATAAAAACCGATGGCGCCGCCGATCACCACCGCCAGGATGCGCTCGCGGGTACCCACCGTGCGCGCCTCGCGCATGCTGCCAAAATCCTTCTTGATGAAGGTATAGATCGCCATAATGATGATCAGCACCAGCACCATCGGCCGCACCACCTGCTGCGGCACATAGGACACGGCGGCCGCGCCGATAAACGACATCACGAAGGCGGCGGCGACAGCCGGCAGCACCAGCAGCCAGGGTACATGCACCTTGCCGATAAACGAGCGCGCGGCAAACGTGGTGCCGCAAGCCGACGCCAGCTTGTTGGTGCCCAGCAAGGAGGTCGACGCCATGTTCGGCATCAGGTTGAACAGCGCCGGCAGCTGTATCAGCCCGCCCCCGCCCACGGCGGCATCGATCAGGCCGGCAAAAAAGGCAAATAAACACAGCAGTGAGATGGTCAGCATGGCGGCATGGGGGGAAGGATGGGAACAGGGCGAGTATAGGCCGCGTGCATTTTTAAGGATGCAACTTCATATTGCGCAAAACGCAATCAGGCGTAACGCTTGACGAAATGGGCACCTGTGCGCTCTACTGCTCTTTTATGCTGCGGGAATACGGGAATGTCGATCAAGCTGATGTGGGAAATCCGCGCCTTTTGCACGGTGGTGGAAAAACGCAGTTTCGTGCACGCGGCGCGCATGCTGGGCCGCTCGCCGTCGGCCGTCACGCGCGCCATCCAGTTCCTCGAAGAGGCGATCGGCGCCGAACTGATCCTGCGCACGCAAAAACAGTTCACCCTGACCACCGCCGGCGAAACCTATTACGCCTCGGCCAAGCACCTGCTGGAAACCCAGGCCGAGGCCGAAGATCAATTGGCCGAGCTGAGCAACTCCCCGCAAGGCTGGGTGCGCATCTCGGCGCCCGAGATCCTGTCGCTGGGCTTTTTGCCCAAACTGGTGGCGCAGTTCTCGCGCGACTACCCGAATGTGTCGGTCGACATCCACTTCTCGGACAAGTCGATCGACCCGATCCAGGAAAAGCTCGACTTCGCCATCCGCGGCGCCTTCCCCCAGTCCAGCGAACTGATCGGCTACGCCCTGTGGAACTACCGCCGCTACATGTACGCCGCGCCCGACTACATAGCCCGCATGGGGCTGCCTGCCGAACCGGAAGACCTGGCCGCCCACGACATCATCATGCACTCCGCCCCCCGCATCCTGCGCGACTGGCATTTTGTTTCCGGCGAGCGCAACGTGCGCTACCAGGTCCAGCCGCGCTTTCGCTTTACCTCCGGCATCGCGACCTTCCAGGCAGCCCTGGAAGGCGCCGGCATCGCGCGCCTGGCCAGCTGGCTGGCGGAACCGGCGGTGGCCAGCGGCAGGCTGGTACGCGTGTGCTCCTCTTATCGGCTGACGTCGTCCAAGGAGATGGATCCCAGCATGCATGCGGTGTATGGCACGTCAAGGATGGCCAAGGGGGCGCGGTTGTTTCTGGAGTATGTGAAGAAACGGGGGCTGGAGATTCCGGATGAGCGGGTGGGGTGATTGGCAAGATTGTCTACGCGCTGCGTAGACTATTAAGCTGACCCGCTCAAGATGTCAGATCTATTTCCCATACCAGTACCGGCGATGACTGCCGCGATACTGATTGATCAATATGCCTTTTCCCATCTCCATCACTACCGCCCCCTCGACATCCGTGCGCAGCCGCGTAACGCCCATCTCCCCATACCGCTGATACACCTCCGCCTTCGGATGCCGATACCGGTTCCGATGCCCCACCTGGAAAATCGCCACGGACGGATGGACGGCATTGAGGAAGGCCTGCGTCGACGAGGTGCCGCTGCCATGATGCGGCGCCAGCAGCACGTCGGCCGCCAGCGACTCGCGCGCGCGCAGGTACAACTGTCCTTCCTGCGCCGCTTCGATATCGCCGGCCAGCAGTATCGCGTGCTTGCCGGCGGTGATTTTCACGGTGCAGCTGCGGGCATTCGGTTTCAGGGTAATGTTGTGATGGTCGTCCGCCAGCGGATGCAGCATCTCGAAATGCACGCCTTCCCAGGTCCAGCTTTGGCCCGCCACACAACGCATATAAGGCCTGGCAAGCTGGCGCTGGAAATCGACGGCCGGATGGCCATCGGGCAAGGACGAGGACAGCCAGCCGACCGGTACATTTTCCAGCAGCGACATGCCGCCGCCCGCGTGGTCGGTGTCGCTGTGCGAGATGATCAGACCGTCGAGCCGGCCGATGCCGCGCGCACGCAGATACGGCACGATGACGCGGCTGGCGCCGTCGGAATCGAGGCCGTAGGCCGGGCCCGTGTCGTACAGCAATCGATGCTTGTGCGTTTCCACCAGCAGGGCCATGCCCTGGCCCACATCGAAGGCCGTGACCCACAGCTGGCCCGGCGGCGGGCTCGATGGCAAGGCCGTCAACAGCGGTATCCAGGTGAGCATCCCTGCCCAGCGGTGCGGCCATCCGCGCGGCGCCAGCAGCCACAGTGTGCCGAACGCCGCCCAACAAAAGCTCCACGCCGGCGGCATGGGGGCGGTCCAGACAGCGAAGCGGCGCGCGCCCAGCCAGTCCAGCACTTGCGCCAGCAGTTGCACCAGCCAATGCGCCAGCAGCAGTATCCAGTCGCACAAGGGCGCGGGCAGCACGCTGCCCAGCAGCGACAGGGGCGTGACCAGCAGGCTGATGACGGGTATCGCCAGCGCATTGGCGACCGGCGACACCAGCGACACTTGCGCGAACAGCAGCATGGTGAGCGGCACCAGGCCCACCGTCACCACATATTGCGTATGCGCGCCCAGCGCAATGGCCGCCCTGGCCTTCTGCCAGCGGCTGGCGGTCGCTTCCGCGTGGCTGCTCGTGCGGCCGACTGTCGCATATAAAATGGTGGCGACCGCGCCGAACGACAGCCAGAAGCCGGGCCACAGCACGGCCCACGGGTCGATCAGCACGACCACGCCCAGGGCCAGGCACAGCACGTGGGTGATACTGGCAATGCGCCCCAGCCACAGGGCCAGCGCCACCACGACCAGCATATACAGGGTGCGCTGGGCCGGCACGCCGAAGCCCGCCAGCAGCACATACAGCAAGGCGGCCACGGCGCCAGCCAGCGCCGCCACTTTTTGCGCGGGCAGCAGCAAGGGCAGTTGCCGGCCGGTGAAAAACGAGCGCCGCCACAAGGCGCCCACACCCAGCGCCACCATGCCGGCAATCATCGTGATATGCAGACCGGAGATGGATATCAGATGACTCACGCCAGTACGGTTGAACACCTGCCAGTCCGACTGCGGTATGGCGCGCTGGTCGCCCACCACCAGCGCGACGATCACGCCCGCATATTCCTTGCCGCGCAGGCTGCGCAGGATGCGCGCACGCAGCGCGGCGCGGCTGGCCTGCACCACATTGTTGAAGCCCGGTACAAAGCTGTCGAGGCGCACATTCGGCGTGTCGAGGCGCGGCGCCGGCCGCACATAGCCGGTAGCGCGCACGCCCTGCTCCAGCAGCCACACTTCATAGTCAAAACCGTGCGGATTCGCATTGCCGTGCGGACGCTGCAGGCGCACCGTCAGCTGCCAGCGTTCGCCCGGCTGCACATCGCCGACTACATAGCTGATTTCATCGCGAAAGCCGGCGTACCAGGACAGCGCGATCAGCGGTGGCAGCACGGCGCCAGCGGCGCTTTCGACGGCAAAGTTGAAGCGCACGCCCTGCTGGAACTGATACGGCAGGCTGGCGACCGTGCCCACCACGGTGATATCGCGGCCTTCGTCGGCCAGCGCCAGCTGGGGAGCCAGGGCAAGTTGCGCCAGCCATGCGGCCCGGTAAAAACCGAGCGCCATGCCGCAGGCCAGCGCGGCGCAGGCCTTCAGCGCGGGATGACGGCCTTGCAGCAACAGCGCCAGCAGACTGGCGAACAACAGCAGGGCCAGCACCAGGCCAGGCCTGTGCGGCAGGCTCGCTTGCGTCTGCAGCCATGCTGCGCCAAAGGCAAAGGCAAGGAGAGCGATGCGCATCATCAGTCGGTGGCAGTGATATGAACAGCGGGTCGCCTACTGTAGCCCCGCCCGCCGGGCGCCGGTTTGCGCCAAATCATCCCTTTCCGGCACGGTATAATCGACGCTGCATCCCGACACCCAGGCTTCCCATGACTTCCTCCGTCCCGCCCGCTACCACACCGACCGACCTCGGCGACCTCGCCGAAGACAATAACGACGCCACCCTGGTGGCGGAACTGGGCGAACTGGCCGGGCATGTACGGCTGGTGAAGATGGAAGGCCGCGTGTTCGTGCGCTTTTCGGGCGAGGTGCGGGCCGGCGGCTTGCGCGTGCCGTATGCGCTGGTGCCCAGCCAGGGCGTGCTGGCGCGGCCGGCCAAGTGGCGCAAGATGGACCGCGAGGCCAAGCTGGCGCTGGTGCGCGAACGCGCCGGCAAGGCCGCCTTTGACGAATTGCGCCAGCACGTGATCGATTTCGTGGCCGATATCGCCGGCCAGAGCGAAGACGTCAATGCCGACCCGATGCTGTTTTTGCATACCCTGGCCGACATGCAGACATCCGAGCCGGCCGGCATGGTATTCGACCGCATCCGCCAGCGCTTCAACCATGCGATCGAACGCCAGCAGGAAGAGCAGCATGCGGCGCGCACGCGCCAGAGCATCAACCTGGCCGAATATCCGGCCTCGTTCGAGATGGCGCGCCGGCTGCCGCGCCGCTTTATTGCGCTGCTGGGCCCCACCAATTCGGGCAAGACGCACCGCGCAATGGAAGCGCTGGTGAAAGCCAAAAGCGGCATCTACCTGGCCCCCTTGCGCCTGCTGGCGCTTGAAAACTACGAGCGCCTGCAGGAAGCGCGGCCGCATGGCAAACCGCTGGCCGTCAACCTGATCACCGGCGAAGAGCGCCGCACGGTGGACGACGCCACCCACGTGGCCAGCACGGTGGAAATGCTCGACACGAAAACCGTGGTGGAAGTGGCCGTGATCGACGAGATCCAGATGCTGGCCGACCCGGACCGGGGCGCGGCGTGGACGGCGGCCGTCTGCGGTGCGCCGGCCCACACCGTCTACCTGGTGGGCGCGCCGGAAGCGCGGCGCGCCATCGAAGCGCTGGCCGAGCGCCTCGAATGCCCGCTGGAAGTGCATGTATTGAAGCGCATGGCGCCGCTGTCGATGGAAGCGACGGCAGTGCGCAAGGTGCGCAACCTGCGCCGTGGCGACGCGGTAATCGCGTTTTCGCGCCGCGAAGTGCTGATGTGGCGCGACATGATCACCGAAACCGGGCTGTCGGTGGCCACCGTCTACGGCAATCTGTCGCCCGAAGTGCGGCGCGCCCAGGCGCAGCGTTTTCGCGACGGCACGGCCGATATCGTCGTCGGCACCGATGCGCTGGCGATGGGCCTGAACATGCCGATCGCGCGCATCGTGATGACCACCAGCGTCAAATACAACGGCCGCGAAGAGGAAGAGATTTCGGCCGCGCTGGCGCGCCAGATCGCCGGGCGCGCCGGCCGCTATGGGGTGCATGAAGAAGGCCTGGTGGCCGGCTACGACAATGAAACGCATGAAGTGATGCGCGCCCTGCTCAAGGAAAAGCTGCACCCTTTGAACACCAGCGGCTTTGCCGTGGCGCCGTCGCTGGAACACCTGCACCGCATTTCCTCGGTGACGGGCGAGCAGTCGCTGTCCAAACTGCTGCGCCGCTTTATCCACAATATCGACGTGCCGGACGGTTTTTTCTTCCCGCGCATCACGGAAGACCAGAAAGAGCGCGCGCTGTGGCTGGACACCCTGGCGCTGTCGGTGGCCAACAAATTTACCTTGTCGCTGGTGCCGATATCGAGCAAGGTGCCATCCTTGCAGACGGCGTGGGAACACTGGGCAAAAAATCTGTCGCAGGGCAAGGTGTCGACCTTGCGCCAGCATGCGTATGGCGGCGGCACGCAGAATCTGCAGCAGGTCGAAGACACCTGCCGCTACTATTCGGCCTACGCCTGGCTCAGCTACCGGCTGCCGGAATTTTTCCCAGATATCGAGGTGGCGCAGAACTTGTCGCGCGACGCGTCCGAGCGGGTCGACTCCATCCTGCGCGCGCACAATGCGGCCTCGCGCGGACGCAGCAAGAAGGTCCGCAGCTAACGCAATTCCCAGAACCATACTTCGCCACAGGCCCAGTAGCACTCCGAGCCGCACACCTTGACGCCGTTTGACGGCAGCAGGATGTCGATATGGCCGCCGGCGCCGCCCAGGTAGCCGGGAATGCGAAAAAAGGCCACGATGCCCTTGCGCTGGCCGATGCCAGCGATGGCCGCCTCGCGGCCGAATTTTTCGGGGTCGCCCAGCAGCGAGGGGCTGGCCAGCATATGCGCCAGCCTGGCCTGGCCCGGCTCGATCAGCGCGCCCTTGAACGGCCCCTTGTTGATCGGCATGCGGCCCTTGAGCCTGATGCCGCACTTGATCAGGGCCAGGCTGACGCGGATGGCGCAGGTGTTGATGAAGCTGTCCTTGCCGATCAGGTCTTCCCAGCCGATTTCGCCGAACAGGGCCGCCTGGTCGACGGCCGCCACGCTGTAGTAGTTTTCACGCAGCTTGATGAATGCAGGTTTCATCTCAATCTCCGTTTTTTGCTGGATGGGGACAGGGGAAACGGCGCGCCAGGATGGCCACGGCCAGGCGCGCCGCGTCGCCCTGGCGCTGCTGCATGGGCAGGGCCTTCAGGCCGGCGATCACGATGCCGTCGAGCTCCACGGATTTGACACGGCCCGTGTCGCACCACGACCGGCCTTGCGCCGCGTCCGCCGCGCCGGCCAGGTACCCCCTGGCGTAGCGCGGGTCCTGCTCGAATTGAAACAGCAGCTGCGCGCCAGTCAGGCGCGGCGCCGTCGGCCAGGCGTGCACGCAGGGTGCAAAGATGGCGGCAAGGAACAGAAGTGAGCGCATGGCGGGCCTGGCGTAGGGGCGTTCGGACATTGTAGGCAGCGCCCATACCCCTGCACTGAGCGAGGTCAAGCATGGACGGCATGGTCTCGCAGCCTGTAGAATCAGGGCCGCCGCAAAAAACAAGGGGGTTTTCCCGCGCCCCCGGGTCAGCCAACGTAGCAAAGCCAGCCTGCAAGCGACATGCGCCCTTCCCTGGCTTTGGATATCTGTGCTCACACGCTATTACCGAGAACTGTTGAATTTCCTGTCCCGCGCGGTCAATGACCGCCATGCGGCGGCCGACCTGGCGCAGGAAAGCTATCTGCGCGTGCTGGCCCTGCAGCAGTCGGGCCAGCAGGTGGCCGAGCCGCGCGCGCTGTTGTACCGCACCGCGCGCAACCTGGTGATCGACCGGCACCGGCGCAGCGCCGTGCGCGGCCAGCCAACCGAGACGGACCTCGACGACCATGCCGGCCTTGATATCGTCGACACCCTCGCCGCGCCCGCCGCCAGCGAACCGGAAACGGCCGCCATGTCGGCGCAAGCGGTCGAAGCCATGCTGGCCGTGATCGGCCAGTTGCCGCTGCGCTGCCGCGAAGCGTTTATCCTGCATAAATTCGACGGCCTGCCACAAGCGGAAGTGGCGCGCCAGATGGGCATTTCCGTCACCATGGTCGAACGCCATATCAAGCTGGCCATGCAGGCCTGCCGCCGCTGCCAGGACGCGCAAGACGGCGCCTCGACCTCCACGATCAACTGAAACCGCCATGACCCAGCCATCGCCATCCGTCCCAGCCCTGTGCGACATCGACCAGCAGGCGCTGGACTGGTTCGCGCGCCGCGAGCGCAGCCTGAGCGCGGACGAAGCGGCGCAGTTCAATGCCTGGCTGGCGGCCAATCCCGCGCATGGCGAGGCCTATGCGCGCTGGCACGGCGACTGGGCGCGGCTGGACGCCTTGCCCGCCGCCGACATCGACCGGCTGCGCCGCCAGTTGGCCTTGGATAAGGCGAGTGCCGCGGCGGCGCCGTCGCCGGCGCGCCGCCACTGGCTGGCCACGCTGGCGCCCAGGGCGGCGCTGGCCACCCTGGCGCTGTCGGCGTCGGGCGGTGGCATCCTTGCCTGGCAACACTGGCAACAGCAGCCCCTTTACGCGGCCAGCTTTGCCACCGCGCGCGGACAGCAGCAGTCGGTCACCCTGCCCGATGGCAGCGTGCTGCGCCTGGATACCGCCACACGCGTGGCCGTCACCCTGTACCGCCAGCGCCGCGAGGTGCGGCTGCTCGATGGCCAGGCCATGTTCCAGGTGCGGGGGGATGCGAAGCGGCCGTTCGACGTGCTGGCCGGCGCCGTGCGCATCACGGTGGTGGGCACGCGCTTTTCGGTGCGCCATACGCCAGGCATGGCGTGCAAGGACGATGTGCGGGTGGAGGTCGAGGAAGGCCGGGTCAGCGTGGCGCGCGGCACGGCGCCCGCGGGGACCCCGGCGATCTTGCTGACAGCCGGCCAGCGCGTGGGCGCCGACCAGCATGGACGCCTGGGCGCCATCGGCAAGGTGGCGGCCCGGGGCATCGCGCCGTGGCGCGAAGGCCGTGTCAGTTTCGACGACACGCCGCTGGCGCAGGTGCTGGCCGAGTTCGAGCGCTATGGCGCGACGGGCCTGGTGGTGCGCGACGCGCAGGTGGCGCAATTGGGCGTGACGGGTACGTTCGACCCGCTGCGGCTCGCCAATTTCATGCGCGTGCTGCCGCGCGTGCTGCCGGTTGCATTGCGGCGCGACGGCGACGTCACCGAGATCGCCGCCGCGCGCTGAAAATATTTTTACAAACGGGGTTGGGGCTGGCCACCTGCCATGCGTCTGCATGAGAAGGATTCTTATTTACACTCTCTGGAGATGGCATGTCACGTTTTTGCTTTACCCCTGTTCCCCTGGCCATGGCCGTCGCCCTGGCGTTCGCACCCGCAGTTCACGCCCAGGTCGCTTTATCAGCAGCGGCACCGGCCGCACCGATCGAGATCCGCATCACCGCCCAGCCGCTGGCGCAGGCGCTCGACGCATTGGCGCGCCAGAGCCGTCTTGATCTGATGGTGCAGCCGTCGCTGGTGGCCGGCAAGACGGCTCCCGGCGTGACGGGCCGCATGACGCCGCGCGACGCGCTCGATCGCCTGCTGGCCGGCAGCGGCCTGGCAGCCGACATCGAAGGCACGGCCGTTACGGTGCGTCCCCGGGGTGCCGGACAGGCCGCCGAACAGACCATGGCGCCGGTAACGGTCAGCGCCGCGCCCGTGGTCAGCGCCAGCACCGAAGGCAGCGGCGCCTATACCGCGCGGCTCGTTACCATCGGCAAGGGCGAACAGGCCCTGAAAGATATCCCGCAATCGGTCAGCGTGGTCACGCGCCAGCTGCTCGACGAGCAGAACCTGACCACCGTGTACGACACCCTGGCCAGCACCACCGGCATGACCATCCAGCAAAGCCCGCAGGGCGGCAAATACATCTATGCGCGCGGCTTCGACCTGACCACGGTGCAGTATGACGGCGTGCCGCTCAATCGCGGCATGTATGGCCGCGCCAGCAATTTCTCGGCCGGCACGGCGATCTACGACCGCGTGGAAGTGCTGCGCGGCGCGGCCGGCCTGCTGCAAGGCGCCGGCAATCCGGGCGGCGCCGTCAATCTGGTGCGCAAACGTCCGCTGGCCGGCAACGCCACCAGCGTGACCGCCAAGGCCGGCTCGTGGGACAGCTACGGCCTGCAGCTCGACGCCAGCCGCGTGCTGAACGACGCCGGCACCCTGCGCGGGCGCGTGGTGGCCGACCATGAAAACAAGCATTCCTTTATCGATTACGTCGAGCGCCGCAGCCCGACCCTGTTCGCCACCGTGGAATACGATCTGTCGCCGCAAACCCAGGTCAACCTGGCCATGAGTTCCGAACAGGTCAAGGGCCTGCCTTTCCTGAACGGCCTGCCGCGCTACAGCAATGCGCGCGACCTGGGCCTGCCGCGCTCGACTTTTCTCGGCGCGAGCTGGAACCGCCAGGACAATACCAACCGTGGCGCCTACCTGGACCTGTCGCATCACTTCAACGACGACTGGACGCTCAAGGTCAGCAGCGCCTACGTGAAGGAAAAAAACGACATGAAATACGCCGGCTCGGGCCTGGCCGTCAATCCGCTCACCAACCGCGGCGCCTTGCGCGCGTCGACCACGGTGGCCGAGAACGAGCTGTCCGGCGTCGACGCCAATATCACCGGCAAATTCGACGCGCTGGGGCGCCAGCATGAGGTGGTCTTCGGCGTCAACCATGCGCGCGCCACGGCCCGCACCGTGTATGGCGTGAGCAGCAATTACTACAGCTTCGACATCAACAATTTCAACCCCGATTTCCCCGAGCCGAGCGATGCCTTTATCAACAGCAACCTGCGTGAAGCGCGGGTCGGCAAGTCGCGCGAAACCGGCGCCTACGGCACCGTGCGCCTGCAACTGAGCGATCCGCTCAAGCTGATCGTCGGCGGGCGCCTGGGCTGGTCGCGCACCGTCTGGGATACCGACACCACCGGCCGCAGCCCGTCGGTGTCGACCACCAACCAGGGCGAGCACGCCAGGCTGACGCCGTACGCGGGCCTGGTCTATGCCGTCAATCCGCAATGGTCGGCCTACGCCAGCTATGCCGAGATCTTCTCGCCGCAGTACGAGCAGAAGGAATCGGGCGAAGCGTTGAAACCGCTGACGGGCGCGAATATGGAACTGGGCGTGAAGGGCGAATTGCTCGATGGCCGCGTCAATACGGCGCTGGCGCTGTTCCGCGTCGACCAGAAAAACCGCGCGCAGGAAGACTACAGCACCAGCGACACCTGCCGCAGCGACTACTACTGCTATACCGATACGGGCAAGGTGCGCAGCGAAGGCGTCGACATGGAAGTGAGCGGCAAGCTGGCCACCGGCTGGAATCTGTTTTCCGGCTATACCTACAACCGCACCAGGTATGTGGCCGACGTCAACAGCGGCGGCCTGTCGTTCAACACCTATACGCCCAAGCACATGCTGCGCATCTGGAGCACGTACCAGGCACAGGGCGCGCTGCGCGACTTCACCTTTGGCGGCGGCGTCAACAGCCAGAGTTCGAGCTACCGGACGGTCGGCCTGCTGACGGCCGACGTCAGCGGACGCGCCGTGTGGAACGCCATGCTCAAGTACCAGATCAATCCGCGCTGGTCGGCCACCCTGAACGTCAACAATCTGTTCGACAAGCGCTACTACAGCACCTTGTCGAGTTTCGTGAACGCCAACTACTATGGCGACCCGCGCAACCTCGTGCTGACCTTGCGCGGCTCGCTGTAATTACCTGGCCGGCGCCTCGTAATGGAGCTTGAGCACCAGCCCATTGTGATCGTCGGCCAGGTAGATGTCGCCGTCCTGGCCCTGCTTCACATCGACGGGCGCGCCCCTGCCCTGCTTGCCCCTGCGTTCCCAGTTGCCGATCAATTCGACCGATTTTCCCAGCGGCGCACCGGATGCATCGGGCAGTAGCGCCACCAGCCGGTGGCCGTTGGCACGATAGCCGTGGTAGCCGATGATCAGGCTGTTTTTATAGGTGGCGGGAAAGCGGCTGGCCGTGTAAAACGTCATGCCAAGGGGCGCGGCGTGGCCGGGCAGCAAGCGCTGCGGCGCCGTGTATCTGGCGGCGCAATCGGTCTTCGGATATTCGGGGCTGGCGACATTGTTGTCGTAGCAGTAGGGCCAGCCGTAATGCTGGCCGGCCCTGATCAGGTTCAGCTCCTCGTGCGGCAGGTCTTCGTCGCTTTTCAGTTGCGGCATGGCGGCCTGGATCGCGTCGCGCGCGTTTTCGGCCTGCCACAGGGCGCCGCTGGCGGGGTGAAACGCCAGCGCCATCGAGTTGCGCAGGCCATGCACATGGGTGCTCCAGCTGGTCACCGTGCCGGCCGGCCAGGCCATCTTGTATTCGCGGATGGCGCCCAGCGCTTCCTTGCCTTCGCCGGAGGCGCAGGGTTTGGAAGCGTCCGGCGCCTTGCCGTCCTTGCCTTCGCAGTGGTCGGTGCTGGAGCCCACGTTGACATACAGGTCGCCGGCGGGGCTGAAGCGCATGGTGGTCAAGAGGTGCAGGCCCAGGCCCGGCAGGCGCGGCGTCTTGGCCGTGCCGCCGATCACGTCGGTGATGGTGGCCGGGTCGCGCAGGTCGAAGCGGAAGATGCGCCCCACCACGCCCACATACACCATGCCGTCGGGGCCCTGCACGATGCCATTCGGGCGGTCGAGTTTGTCGAGCAGCAGCTTGCGCTCGAACTTGCCATCGGCCTGGCGCTTGAGCAGCCACAATTTGCCCTGGTTTGCCGTCCAGCCGGCCATGTCGGTGACCAGCACGTCGCCATTGGTCAGCGGCAGCACGCCGCGCGGAAATTTCATGCCGTCGGCCAGCATGCCGACGCAAAAGCCGGCCGGCGTGGTGACGTTCAGGCGCGGCAAGCCGTCGCAGAGAGCTGCCGCCATGGCGGGTCCGGACAGGCAGCCAGCCAGCGCGGCGGCAAGTATCTTCTTATTCATGTGAGCTTTCCATCAGGGGTAGGCGCGGCAGTACCGCGCGGGCGTTGGCGCTGGTCTGCGCCGCCACATCGGCAAGGTCGATGCCGCGCAGTTCGGCCAGCACGGCGCCGATGCGCGGCAGTTGTTCGGGGCTGTTGCGGCCAGGGTGGATCCAGGCAGGTGAAATGTCCGGCGCATCGGTTTCCAGCACGATGGCCGACAGCGGCAGGTCGGCAGCCATGCGGCGTATCTGCAGCGCGCGTGTAAAGGTCATGGCGCCGCCGAAGCCGAGCTTGAAACCGAGGTCGATATAGCCTTGCGCCTGTTGAAAGCTGCCGTTGAAGGCATGGGCGATGCCGCCGTTCGGACGGATCTGGCGCGCGTGTTTGAGCACGATATCCTGCGAGCGGCGCACATGGGCCAGCACCGGCAAATCAAAATCGCGGGCGATTTTCAGCTGCTCGCGCAGGAAGTGTTCCTGTTTGGCGCGCATGGCAGCTTCCGCCAGCATGGGAATAAAGAAGTCCAGGCCGATCTCGCCGATGGCGACAAAACGCGGGTCGCTCATCGCCGTTTCGACCGTGGCGCGCAGCGCCAGCAAGTCGTCTTCCGTGGCGTTGGGCACATAGATCGGATGAATGCCCAGCGCGTAGCAGCCATTGGGCGCGGCGTGGGCCAGCTCGCGCACGATGGCAAAATTCGCCTTTTCGACGGCGGGAATCAAGATCATGGCCACGCCCAGACCGGCCGCGTGCTGCGCCACCGGCAGCGATTCGGCACCGAATTCGTGGGCGTCCAGGTGGCAGTGCGTATCGATCCACAGCATGGCCAGGCTCCTCAATACTGGTAAGGCTGCAGTCCTTCGTCGGTCAGGCGCAGCACGCGGTCGCAGCGCCTGGCCAGTTCGATATCGTGGGTGACGATGACAAAAGCCGTGCCCAGAGTGCGCGACAGTTCCAGCATCAGGTCGAAAATCTGTTCGGCCGTGGCGTGATCGAGGTTGCCGGTCGGTTCGTCGGCCAGCACGCAGGCCGGCTGCGTGACCAGGGCGCGGGCCAGGGCCACGCGCTGGCGCTCGCCGCCCGACAGTTCGCCAGGCGTGTGCGTCACACGCTTGGCCAGGTTGACGCGCGCGAGGATCTGCTGCGCCAGGTCGGTGGCCGGCGCGCGCTTCATGCGCCGTATCATCAAGGGCATGGCAACGTTGTCGAGCGCCGAGAATTCCGGCAGCAGGTGATGGAACTGGTAGACGAAACCGAGCGAGGCGTTGCGCAGGTCGCCGCGCGCCTTTTCGCTCAGGGTCGCAAAGTCCTTGCCCAGCAGGCTGACCGTGCCGCTGCTTGGCGTATCGAGGCCGCCCAGCAGGTGCAGCAGGGTCGACTTGCCGGAACCGGAAGCGCCGACGATGGCGACGCGCTCGCCGCGGTGGATATCGATATCGATGCGGGCCAGTACCTGCACCTTGTAGCTGCCCTGGGTGAACGTCTTGCCCAGGCCGCGGCAGGACAGCACCACCGGCGCGGCGGTCGGGGTAGACGGAACGGTATTTTTATTCAGATCGGTCATGGTCATGGTCTTGAGTTATTCGTAGCGCAGGGCTTCGGCCGGCTTCACGCGCGCGGCCCACCAGCTTGGGTACAGGGTCGCCAGGAAAGCGAGGATCACGGCCAGCACGCCGATCTTCGTGACGTCGGGCCAGCGCAGGTCGGACGGCACGGTGCTGATGAAATAGATATCCTTGGACAGGAACTGCACGCCCAGCAGGTGTTCGATAAAGGGCACGATGACGTCGATATTCAGCGCCACCAGCACGCCGCCGCCGACACCGAGTATGGTGCCGAGGATGCCGACCAGCGCGCCCTGGATCATGAATATCTTCATGATGGAACCAGGTGACGCGCCCAGGGTACGCAAGATGGCGATATCGGCCTGCTTGTCAGTGACCGTCATCACCAGGGTCGACACCAGGTTGAAGGCGGCCACCGCGATGATCAGCGTGAGGATAATGAACATCATGCGCTTTTCGGTCTGCACGGCGGCAAACCAGTTGGCGTTGAGCTTGGACCAGTCGCGCAGGGTCAGGTCGCCCGGCATGGATTTTTTCAGTTCTTGTGCCACTTCTGGCGCGCGGTTCATGTCGGCCAGGCGCAGGCGCAGGCCGGATGGGCCTGCCAGGCGCAGCAAGCGCTGGCCGTCTTCGATATTGATAAAGGCCAGGCCCGCATCGAATTCATTGTGGCCAGCCTGGAAGATGCCACTGACGGTAAAGCTGCGCATGCGCGGCAGCACGCCGGCCGGCGTGACCTGGCCCTGCGCCAGCATCAGGGTGACTTTTTCGCCGAGGTTGACGCGCAGCGCGCGCGCCAGCTCGATGCCCAGCACGATATTGTAGGTGCCCGGCTGCAGCGCCTTGAAGCTGCCCATGCGCGTCTGGCCAGCCACGTCGGACACATTCGGCTCTTCCTCGGGCAGCACGCCGCGCACGATGGCCGGGCGCAGCGCGTCGTCGCGCAGCAGCATGCCCTGGGTTTCAACAAAAGGCGCGGCGCCCTTGACGGCCGGATTCTTGAAGGCCTCGGCCTTTTCGGCGCGCCAGTCTGTCATGCTGCCGCTGTTGTCGAAGACTTCAACGTGGGCCAGCACCGACAGCATGCGGTCGGTGACTTCCTTCTGGAAGCCGTTCATCACCGACAGCACGATGATCAGGGCGGCCACGCCCAGGCCGATGCCGGCCATGGAAATGAGCGAAATAAAAGAGATAAAACTGTTGCGGCCACTGCGCTTGCCAGCGCGCGTGTAGCGCAGGCCGACCAGCCATTCGAAGGGCAGATTCTTTAACATACTTGTGATTCCAGCAGATTTAATCGGTACTTGGTATTTACTCTGGTATTTACTCGTAGCGCAGCGCTTCGGCCGGCTTCACGCGCGCCGCGCGCCAGCTCGGATAGAGCGTCGCCACCAGCGCCAGGCCAAAGGCGATCAGGCCGATCTGCGCCACGTCCAGCCAGTGCAGGTCGGACGGCACGGCGCTGATCTGGTAGATCTCTTTTGAAATGAAGTGCAGGCCGAACAGCCCTTCGATAAACGGCACGATCACGCCCACGTTCAGCGCCAGGAGCACGCCGCCGGCCACGCCCAAAGCACTCCCCAGCAAACCGACCAGCGCACCCTGGATCATGAAGATCTTCATGATGGAAAACGGCGAGGCGCCCAGGGTGCGCAAAATGGCGATGTCGGCCTGCTTGTCGGTCACCGACATGACCAGCGTCGACACCAGGTTGAAGGCGGCCACCGCGATGATCATGCTGAGGATAATGAACATCATGTTCTTCTGGCTTTGCACCAGCGCATACCAGCTGGCGCTGGCGCGCGACCAGTCGCGCATCCACAGTTCGCCAGGCATGGAAGCCTTCAGTTCGCGCGCCACCTGCGGCGCCTGGTTCATGTCGTGCAGGCGCAATCGCAGGCCGGAAGGACCGTCGAGCATCAGCAGCTGTTCGGCGTCCTGCATGTTGACGAAGGCCAGGCTGGCGTCGAGTTCATTGTGGCCCGCTTCAAAGATGCCCGAGACCTTCAGCGCGCGCATGCGCGGCATCACCATGCTGTTGAGCGAGTCGCCGGCGCGCGGTTCGCGTTCCAGCATCAGGGTGACGTTCTGGCCGACGGTCACGCCCAGCGCCTTGGCCAGGTCGATGCCCAGCACGATGTTGAAGGAGTCGGGCGTGAGGGATGCGAACTGGCCCTGTTTCATCTGCCCGGCCACGCTGGACACTTTCGCTTCCTGCTGCGGCAGCACGCCGCGCACCACCGACGGGCGCATGGTCTCGTCGTTGAGCAGCATGCCCTGGGTTTCCACGAACGGCGCGACGGCCTTGACCTGCGGATTGGCGTAGGCGGCTTTTTCCTGCTCCTGCCAGTTCGGCATGGCGCCGCGCGTGTCGAACACCTCGACGTGGGCCAGCACCGACATCAGGCGGTCGGTGACTTCCTTCTGGAAGCCGTTCATCACGGACAGCACCACGATCAGGGCCGCCACGCCCAGCGCAATGCCGGCCACGGAAATCATGGAGATAAACGAAATAAAACTGTTGCGGCCGCTGCGCTTGCCGGCGCGCGTATAGCGCACGCCAACCTGCCACTCGTAGGGAAATTGTTTGATGATGCTCATTTGATGCTTATGCGCTCCGGCGACAACGATGATAGGCGAGCGCGCAGTGTGCCACATAATCATCATTTCATGCGTGAAACACGCCACGCAGACGTGGGTTACAGGCGTTCCAACCAGGGGAAAATCATCAGCCGCCCGCTGACGCCTCTTTTTCCAGTTGCAGCCGTGCTATTTCGCAGGCCCTGGCGGAGCTGAAAAAATGATCCCAGGCGTCGATGCCGGCCTCGTTCTGGTCGGCAAATTGCGTCTGTTTCGAGCCCAGGTAGTCTTTTTGATCGTACAGCCGCTTGAGGCGCTTGAATTTTTCAGGCATGGCCCTGGCCTTGCCGCAGGCTTGCGCCAGGTGCTCGCCGCCGTCGTCGTACAGCGTGTAAAAGGTCTTCATTGCATCGGCGGGCGCAGGGTCCGCCGCGCCCGCCAGGGAAACTTGCGCCATCAATAACACACCAGCCGCCATCCAGTTCAGTTTCATTGCATGCCCTATTCGTGTTTTGACTGCTTGCTATTGTAACCATGCAGCGTAAAAACATCGCGCGCTTCTCGCACCAGGCCACAATGGCCTACAATCTCGGCATGAATCAATTGACCCTCGCTCTTCCCTTTGCCCTGCCGCATGCCGCACTGGCTGGCGACCTGATCAAGGCGCTGCAAACACCGGCCCTGGCGGCCCTGATCTCGCGCACCTCCAGCTCCAGCCTGCATGAATTTGACGGCACCACCCGCCTGCTGCCGCACGAAGCGTGGCTGGCGCATGCGCTCGAGCTGGCGCCACCGGCGGCCAGCGACGACGCCGCCGCGCCGTTCGCGGCGGCCGCCATGCGCGGCTTTGGCTTGGCGCCGGAGCCAGGCGCGCGCTATTTTTTGATCCACCCCGTGCATATTGAAATCACGCGCAAGCATTTGATGATGGACGATCTGCGCCAGCTGCAGTTGAGCGAGGCCGACAGCCGCACCCTGTTCGAGCTGGCCCGTCCTTATTTCGACGGCCTGGGCCAGCCGCTGTATTACGGCGACGCCCATACCTGGTTCATGCGCGCCGATGCGTGGAGCGATCTGCGCTGTGCGTCGCCGGACGTGGCCGCCAGCCAGAACCTGGCCGACTGGATGCCCGAAGGCGAGCATGCGCGCGCCTCGCGCCGGCTGCAAAACGAAGTGCAGATGCTGTGGCATGAACACCCGGTCAACCAAGCGCGCGAGGCGCGTGGCCTGAAAACCGTCAACGGCTACTGGCTGTGGGGCGCAAACGAAGCGAAGGCCAGCGCGCCTGCCTGCGCCCACGCCCTGCATGTGAGCTTTGCTCCCGGCTGGCTGTCGGCGCTGGCCGAACCGTCGCGCCGCGATGCCGACCCGGCCAGCATCATCGGCGGCCAGGCCGATGCGCTGGTGGTGCATGCCGGGCTGGTCGAACCTGCCATGGCCCAGGACTGGGGCACCTGGCTGGCGCAACTGCAGGCGCTGGAACAGCTGTGGTTTGCGCCCTTGCTGGCGGCCCTGAAAGATGGCCGCCTGGGCCAGCTGCGCCTGGTGCTGAGCCACCGCGATGGCTGGCTGGACTGCACCACCAGCAAGCATGCGCAGCGCAAATTCTGGCGCGCCCACACCCTGAACAAGTTGACTTCATCATGACACGTACCCGTATCGCCACCCGCCCCTGCCCCTACCGCGAATCCGAACTGCTGCGCCAGGGCGGCATCCACCCCGTGCTGGCCCGGCTGTACGCCTCGCGCGGCCTGTCCAATGCGGCGGAACTGTCGAGCGAATTGACGGCGCTGATACCACCGTCCGGGCTGTTGCATGTCGACGCGGCCGGCGTATTCCTGGCCGACGCGATCGCTGCCAGCAAACGCCTGGTGATCGTGGCCGACTATGACTGCGACGGCGCCACCGCCTGCGCCGTGGCCCTGCGCGGCTTGCGCGCGATGGGCGCCAATGTCGACTTTATCGTGCCGAACCGTTTTGAATACGGCTATGGACTGACGCCTGAAATCGTCGCGCTGACGGCGCGCGAGAAATCGCCCGACATCATCATTACGGTCGACAACGGCATCGCCAGCATCGATGGCGTGGCCGAGGCGAACCGGCGCGGCATCCAGGTGGTCGTGACCGACCATCATTTGCCGGCCGATACGCTGCCCGACGCGGCCGTCATTGTCAACCCGAACCAGCCCGCCTGCGGCTTTCCTTCGAAACACCTGGCCGGCGTGGGGGTGATGTTCTATGTGCTGCTGGCCCTGCGCGCGGAACTGCGCCGGCGCGGCGCCTATGAAACCCTGCCGCAACCCAAACTCGACAACCTGCTCGACCTGGTGGCGCTGGGCACGGTGGCCGACGTGGTGCGGCTCGACTCCAACAACCGCGTGCTGGTGGCGCAAGGCCTGAAACGCATGCGCAAGGGCAATATGCATGCGGGCGTCGCCGCCCTGTTCCGCGTGGCCGGCCGCGAAGCGCGCAGCGCCACGCCGTTCGACCTGGGCTTTGCGCTGGGGCCGCGGCTGAACGCGGCCGGGCGCCTGCAGGACATGTCGCTCGGCATCGAATGTCTGATCACCGACGACGAAGGCCGCGCCTGGGCGCTGGCCCAGCAGCTGAACGACATCAACCTGAAACGCCGCGAGATCGAGGCGGAAATGCAGGACACGGCCCTGCTGCACCTGGACGATTTCGAGCCTGCCAACAGCAGCACCATCAGCGTGTTCGATGAAGCCTGGCACCAGGGCGTGATCGGTATCGTCGCCTCGCGCCTGAAGGAAAAATTCTACCGCCCGACGATCACCTTCGCACCGGGCGCCGACGGCTGGATCAAGGGCTCGGGCCGCTCGATTCCCGGTTTTCACCTGCGCGACGCGCTCGACCTGGTCTCCAAGCGCGCGCCCAGCCTGATCGACAAGTTCGGCGGCCACGCGATGGCGGCCGGCCTCACCATTCGCGCCGACGCCTTTGATGCGTTCTCCAAGGCGTTCGAGGCCGTGGGCCAGGCCTGGCTCAGCCAGCAGCAGCTGGAACGGGTGGTGGAAACGGACGGCCCGCTGGAAGACGCCTATTACACCACCGCCTTTATCGAACTGATGGACGGCCAGGTCTGGGGCCAGGGCTTCGCGCCGCCCGTGTTCTGCGATGAGTTCCGCGTCGTCAGCCAGCGCATCCTCAAGGAACGCCATCTGAAGCTGCTGCTGGAAAAAAACGGCGTGCGCTTCGACGCCATCTGGTTCGGCCATACCGACGCGCTGGGCGAACGCACCCGCGTGGCGTTCCGCCTCGATGCCAATGAATACAATGGCACGACCAAGGTGCAGCTGATGGTCGAGCATGCGGAGCCTGTCTGATAGCACCTGGCCGTTTTGCCAGGTGCCGTAACGCCGTCGGTCTTTTGCAACACCACAATCTGGCGAATTCGTCGTAATGCCGTTCAGTTAAGCTGTCTGATGCATTAAATGCGTAAGGCCTGAAAACGTAGAAACGGCGGGCCGGAGACGCGCTTGGCCCGGTGGGCCTGTGCTGGAGACCGAGGCCTCAATCCGTTTTGCGAGTTTCCTGACAGCGTAGGCGAGCTAACTGAACGGCATTGGCGAATTCGTCGTCCTTTTTATTCAATAAAAAAGGCTATGTCACCCAATACGGTGGGAACGCGCCGCAGTTGCTGAGGTCTAACTGATCAGGTATTTCCTTCCAGGAGCCGATCATGGACACCGCCCAGTGGCAGGCCTTCGCCAGGCAATTTGCGCAACTGTCGCACCGCCAGCGCCTTGCCAGCAGCGACTTGTTGCGCACCAGCGCGCCGCAGGCTGCGGCCGTCACCCTGATCGAGCAGACAGCGCAGGCGCAACTGCATTGTCCGGCATGTCTATCGACACACTTCCACCGCCACGGCCAGGCCCACGGCCTGCAGCGCTATCGCTGCGTACCCTGCCGCAAAACCTTCAACGCCTTGAGCGGCACGCCGCTGGCGCATCTGCACCACAAGGAACGCTGGCTGGCTTATGCCGACTGTCTGCTCAACTCGTTTTCGGTGCGCAAGGCCGCCAGCCAGGTAAGCATCCATCGCAACACCAGTTTTCGCTGGCGCCACCGGTTTCTGGCGCTGGCCAAAACCGACCGGCCACGCTGCCTGCACGGCATCACCGAGGCCGACGACATGTATCTGCTGGAGTCGCAAAAAGGTTCAAGACACATGACGCGGCCGGCGCGCCAGCGCGGTGGCCGCGCCAGCCAGCGTGGCATTTCCAACGAGCAGGTGTGCGTGCTGGTGGCGCGCGACCGCACCGGCCAAACCATCGATTTCGTCGCCGGCCTGGGCCAGCTGACCAAGGCCACACTGCACGCCTGCCTGCCGCCGGTGATCGACCGTGACATTTTATTGGTCAGCGATGGCCATCCTGCCTATCCTGCTTTTGCCAGGGAGATCGGCATCGAACATGCAGCGGTCAACTTGCGCGCTGGCATCCGCGTACGCGGCACGGTGCATGTGCAGAATGTCAACGCCTATCACAGCCGGTTGCGTGGCTGGCTACGTGCGTTTCATGGCGTGGCCACGCGCTACCTGCCCAACTACCTGGGCTGGCGCTGGATACTCGACGCAAAGAGAATATTGTCCCCCGAAAGCTTGCTCAGGGCCACTTTGGGGACGTTCCCACATTTGCTGGTGACATAGCCATAAAAAACGCCGGGGCCAACACGATTTCATGGCCGAAACCGATGTGGCGCACGATTGCGTCGCATTGAACAATTTTCCAAAAATGGAGTATTATTAATCCATAAAAGGAGCCACCATGAATCTAGCCTATGCTTACCCCAAGAGCCGCTTCGAGCCTGCGGTGCTGGTCGACCTGAACGCCAAAGCCGAGCGCGAGCGCTTGTCGCAGGCGGCGCTGAAGGGGTTTTTCAAGCTGGCGGCCGCTTGGCGCCTGCGCGACGACGATGCGCGCGAGCTGCTCGGCGGCCTGTCGAGCAGCGCATATTACGAGTGGAAAAAAAATCCGGACCGGGTGCTGGAAGTGGATCGCATCACGCGCATTTCCTATCTGCTCGGTATCTACAAGGCGTTGCACATTCTGTACGGCGACCAGCTGGCCGACGAATGGGTCAGCCTGCCGAACAAGAACGCCATCTTTGGCGGGCGCACGCCCTTGTCGCAGATGCTGGCCGGTGGCTTGCTGGCCATGCAGACGGTCAGGAAGCTGCTCGACGCGCGCCGTGGCGGGTTGTAACGGTGGCGCGCGCCATCCCTGACGGCCTGCCGCCACGTTCTGCGCTGCGGCAGATCGATACCTGCCGCCTGATCCCGTCGCGCTTTGCGGACATGGAAGACTCGGTGCTGGCGCCGCTGGCCGAGAACAACGAGCACCTGGCCGAGCTGTTCGAACTGGACAACGCCACCAATGCGCGCCTCATCGCCGAGTACGGCGGCACGCCAGGAATTGGCGTGGACGAGCTGGTTTTTGGCGTGCCGCACTTTCGCATTATCAATGCCGCCTACACGTATGCGCGGCCGGAAGGCGCGCGTTTCAACGACAGCGAACGCGGCGCGTGGTATTGCGCCTTCGATATGGACACCGCGCTGGCCGAGATCATTTTCCACAAAACAGTGGAATACCAGGAGATCGATTATTTCACCGACAGCGTCAGCTACCAGTCGCTGCTGGCGGACTTTTCCGCCACCTTCCACGACCTGCGCGGCCAACCCCGCTTCCAGGCCTGCCTGGACCCGGCCAGCTATATCGCCTCGCAGGAGCTGGCGGCCACCCTGCTCGAGGCGGGCTCGATGGGCGTGATTTTCCCCAGTACGCGGCGCCCGGAAGGCACCAACCTGGCCTGCTTCCGCCCGGCCCTGGTGGGCAATGTGCGCAAAGGCGCGGCCTATCGGTTAACATGGCGGGGAACGCCCGTGCCACACATTGAAACGCTCTAGCGGCCGGGCAACTTTCCCATCAAACCAGATTATTCGCATGCAAACCAACCCAGAAAAAGATACCGACCTGCGCCTGAAAGTAAACAGTGAAACCGCCCGCCTGCCCTGGCGCGAGCTGGAAAAGCATTTTGCGCAAGGCAATGTGGTGTGGATCGCCAACGAGCTCGACCTGGTCGAAGTGGCCGTGCGCATCTCGCACGACGACAAGTCGACCATTACGCAATGGATGGCCAACGGCCAGCTGGCCAAGGTGTCGGACCAGCAGGCACTGGACTGGCAGGCGGCCGATGCCTCGCTGTGGGCCGTCGTCGTCAGCCCGTTCATTCTGGTGCAGCAGGACAAACCCACCAAGCACTGACGCCGCAAGCCAGGCGCACCGTGACGCTTACAGCAGCAGGCCGCCCGACGCTTCGATGCGCTGGCCGGTAACCCAGCCGCTACCCTGGGTCAGCAAGGCCGTGGCCATGGCGCCGATATCGTCCGCCTTGGCGGTACGGCCCAGCGCGGTCATCGCGGCCAGTTGCTGGTTCAGGGCGCTGTCGTCACGTACGGCGCCACCACCGAAGTCGGTTTCCGTCGGGCCTGGCGCCAGCGCGTTGACGCTGATGCCGCGCGGACCCAGTTCCAGCGCCATATACCGCGTCAGCACATCGATGCCGCCCTTGGCCGATGCATAGGCGGCGTAGCCCTGGAAGGTAAAGCGCGACAGGCCCGACGAGGTATTGAGGATGCGGCCGCCATCGGCAATCAACGGCAGCAGCTTTTGCGTCAGGAAGAACGTGCCTTTCAGATGCGTGTTGATCATCAGGTCGAACTGTTCTTCCGTGGTCTCGGCCAGGGTGGCGTGCACGCCGCCGCCGGCATTGTTGACCAGATAGTCGAACTGCTGGCGCTGCCAATGCTCGGCCAGCGCGCTGCGCACCTGCTCGGCAAAGCCGGCGAAGGTGGCCGACACCCCCACATCGAGTTGCAGCGCCATCGCGCGCCGCCCCAGCGCCTGTACTTCGCGCACCACCTCGGCGGCCTGCGCCGCGCCGTTCAGATAAGTGATGATGACGTCTACGCCTGCACGGGCCAGATGCAGCGCCGTGCTGCGGCCCAGGCCACGATTGGCGCCGGTGATCAGCGCGATGCGCTGCTTCGGAAGTGGGGTGGAGGCGGTGCTGGTCATGGCATTTCCTTGAACGTTAATAGAGGCAATCACTGTACCGTTCTGTCCATGATTGATAAATCAGCTTAAAATGAAATGACTGTTTTCTATGGAAGAACAATCATGGATTTGTCCGAACTGCGAATTTTTGGACGGGTGGCCGAACTGGGCAGTTTTACCCGCGCCGCCGACCAGCTGGGCATGGCCAAGGGCCGGGTCTCGACCGTGGTGCAGGCACTGGAAGCGAAGATCGGCGCGCGTCTGCTGCAACGGACCACGCGCAGCGTGCGGCTTACGCCCGAGGGCGAACTGTTCCTGGTGCGCTGCAAGGAGTTGCTGACGGATGCGGAACAGCTGCAGGGCATGTTCCAGCTGGCCGCCGGGGAGATACGCGGCCGCGTGCGCATCGACATGCCCAGCATGTTCGCCCAGGAGCTGATCATGCCTCACCTGCCGGCGCTGCTGGCGGCCCACCCGCAACTCGATCTGGGCCTGAGCACCAACGACCGGCAGGTCGACATGGTGCGCGAAGGTTTCGACGCCCTGATCAGGATCGGTCCCTTGCCCGATTCCGATATGGTGGCCCGGCCCCTGGGGTGGCTGGCAATGGCCAACCTCGCCAGCCCCGCCTACCTGGCCGAGCACGGCACGCCGCACACGCTGGCCGACCTGGCCGGCCACCGCCTGGTGTACCACGCGGGCAATTTGCGCAACGAGGAAGCGGCGCTGCGCTGCCTGGTCGACGGTGCGCCGACAGTCGTGCCGATGCGCAGCGCGCTGGCGGTCAACAATTCGGCCTTCATGCAGTCGGCCTGCCTGCGCGGCCTGGGCATCATGCAGGCGGCGCTGCCGACCAACCGCCGCCTGCTCGACAGCGGCCAGCTGGTGGAAGTGCTGCCGGCGTTTCGCAGGGCGCCGGTGCCGGTGACGCTGCTGCTGCCGCACCGCCGGCATATCGCACCGCGGGTGGACATGGTGCTGAACTGGATCGCCCGCGTCACGCGGCCGTCGCTGCTGGAAACGCCGGCGCCGCTGTAGCCGGCCTGGCGCAGCGCTACAGATTGCGCTCGAGCATCAGCCGCAGCGATGCGCTGCCCGGCGTGGCCGTCATGCTCTCGCGCAGGCCCGCATCACCGGCATACGACAGCCCCTGCACCTGCTTTTGACCCAGCAGGTTGGCTAGCGACAGCCTCAGCCGCGTCTTGCCGTCGGGCTGCCAAAGGGCGTAGGCGTCCAGGGTACGGCGCACGCCGGCATAGCTGCCGGCCTGCGCGTCCTGCCGCGCCCAGCCGCCTGTTTGCAGATTCAGGTTGCCGCCCACGCTGGTCATCGGCGAGACCCGGTAGTCCAGCCCCAGGTTCAGGGTGGCCGGCACCTGGCTGGCCAGGCGATTGCCCGGCCCTGGCACGGCGTCGACGCTCGACCAGTTGCGCGCGGCGTTGGCGCGCAGGTCGATCTCGGGCGCATCGGCCAGCCAGGTGCGCAAGGGGAATTTCACATCCATCTCGACGCCGCGCACTTGCGCCACGCCGTTGTTGAACGGGCGGGTGATCCACATACCATTTTGCAAGCTCAACTGCTGCAAGGTCACATCGCTGATGCGGCGCGCGAACGCCGACACGCTGGCCACGCCGCTCTTGCCGAAATAATGTTCATAGGCCGCATCGAGCCCCCACGCCAGTTCCGGGCGCAGCGCGGGATTACCCTGGAAATCGGGATTGGTGGCGCTGTTGGCATTGTTAACGGTGTAGCGGCGTGGCACCAGGTTGCGCGTGGTCGGCGCCTTGTAGGTGCGGGCCAGCGCCAGGCGCAGCTGGTCGCGCGCCGTGCCGGGCAGCTTCCACAGCAGCTGCGCCACCGGGCTCCACACGCCGGAACTGGATCGCACCGGCGGCAAGGTGCGCCCTTCGGTGGTGGTGCGCAGCCCTTCCCAGCGTATGCCGGCATAGACTTGCAGGCGCTGCGTCATGTCCCACTCATCCTGCGCAAAGACGGCCAGCCGGCCCACGTTGGCAATGTAGTCTTCGTCGAGCGCATAAGGCTGGCCGCCGGCAAAGAAGGTATCGCGCTGGCGGCGCGCTTCGCTGCGGCGGATCGCGCCGCCGTCCCAGCCCACGCTCAGCGCGTGGCCGGCCGCCAGCCGCGCCAGGTATTTGCCGCTGCTGGTCAAGCTGTCGTCGATGGCGTTCGATATTACCGCACGCAGCAGCAGCGGCGCATCGTCGCTGCCGCTGCCTTGAAATGCGTAATCCGTATCGCGCCGGCTGTGGTTGAGGCCCAGCTTGACGCTCAGCTTGCCGGCCGTGCCGAACGAGTGTACCCAGCTGGCATCGCTGCGCGCCGAAAAAATGCTGGCCCGGGCAGTGGCGTCATTATGCGGATAGTCGCTGGCCGGGCCCAGCACCAGCGTTTCACGCGCAGCGCCGTCGAAGCGCGTGCGAGACCAGTCAAGCAAGGTGAGCCAGGTGATGCTGTCGCCATGGTCCAGGGTCCAGTTCAGGCGCGGACTCAGGCTGGCCTTGTTGACGGACGAGGCGTTGCGCGACTGCATGCGGCGCAGCGCCAGCAGCTGACCCTGCGGACCGAACGCACGCTCGGTGGTCATGGGTGACGTGTCGTCCGCGGTGCGATCCAGCGCGCCCGTGACGGCATAGGCAAACCCTGACAACTTGTCGGCAACGCGCAGCGAGGCAGAAGGATTGAAGCGCTCATCGACGCGCCCGCTGCCCAGCTTCCACTCATGCTCGGCGTGGCTGGCGCCCTTGCGCAATACCAGGTTGATGCTGCCGGCCACCGCCTGCATGCTGTATTCGGCCGTCGCGCTGCGCATGATTTCGATGCGCTCGATCATCTCGGGCGCCATCGACTCGATCGAAAAGCCCGGTGGCGCCGGGTCGCCATTGATCAGGATTTGCGTATAGCCGGCGCCCAGGCCGCGCATGCGCACTTCGTTGCCGACCACCGATACGCCGGGCTGGCGTTTCAACACGGCGGCGAGGTTATTGTCGCCATACTGGCCGCTCTCGTCGCGGCCGATAATGATACGGGCGGCCGTATCGGCTTCGCGCTGGACCGTGCCACTGGCGGCGGAGACTTCGACTTTTTGCAGCGTGCCATCGTCGGCGCAGGCCACGCCGGAGAGCAGCAATAAAGCAAGGGGGCGATACCTGAAGTTGCTGCGCATGAGAGCTGCTCTACACCACGTGAGGGAGCGCGCAGTGTAGAGGATTTGACAAGCCAAAGCCAGCTTGATTATTTCAAGCTGTATATACCCGACTGCGGCGGACAGTGTGCGCAAAAGCGATGTCTATCGGTTAACATGGCAGCCATTCACTGATAACCAACTGACTTTGCATGCAAACCAAGCCAGATACCCCTACTCTACGACTGCGCACACTCATCACTGCCGACGCCCTCGAACGCATGGCGCCAGACCTCGAAGCGCACTTCCACGCCAGATTGCTGGCGAACCGGGTACGCGGCGGCGTCGAGCAGCGGCTGCGGGCCAGCGAGCGGCGGATGCAACAGGCGTTCACCCGCGCGCCCGGAGTCCACGCCGTGATGGTGTGGAGCAGCGTGATCGGCCTGGCGACGGCGGCCGCTTTTGCCGTGGGCGGCGGCCTGCTGGTGCACGGCGTTCGGCTGGACATTATTTGCATGGCTTTTTTCGGCCTGATTTTTGCCTTGCTGGTGCTGGTGCCACGCGTGATCCGCTGGCAGCAGCAGCCGTGGGAATGGCTGTGGCGCACCCTGGCGCGCCGCCTGGCCAGCCAACAGCTGAAAAGCGCGCGCGCACTGGCGCCGTTCGAGGCGCAATACGACATTGACGATACCGGCGCCGAAGGCAAGCGGGTTACCTATACGCGCATCACCAAGGACGCCGCCACCGTACGCTGGACCCGCACGGTGGCAGGTCCCGGCATTTTCGGCGACGGCTACAGCCTGTTTTTCGAACCCTCCCCATCGATGCGTTGCGTGCTGCTGCTGCATGCACGCGATGCGCGGCTGGAAGCGATGTTTGCTCAGTGCCCGCCGCCCAGGTAGGCCGCGATCACCTTCGGATCGGTTTTCAGGCTGTGCGCCGGCCCGTGCACCGAAATGCTGCCGTTTTCCAGCACATAGCCATAATCGGCGACATTCAGGGCGGCGGCGGCGAACTGCTCCACCAGCAGCATGGTCACGCCCTCGCCCTTCAGGCGCGTGATAATGCGGAACACTTCCTCGACCAGGATGGGCGCCAGGCCCATCGACGGTTCGTCGAGCAGGATCACTTCCGGGTTCAGCATCACGGCGCGCGCCATGGCCAGCATCTGCTGCTCGCCGCCGGACAAGGTGCCGGCCAGCTGGTGCTGGCGCTCCTTCAGGCGCGGAAACAGCTCCAGCGCTTTTTCCAGGTCGCGCTTGATGTCGCCCTTGGGCCGCGCCCGCGTAAAGCGGGGAAAGGCGCCCAGCAGCAGATTGTCGGTGACCGACATCGAGGCGAACACGCGCCGCCCTTCCGGCGAATGGGCCAGGCCGGCGCGGGCGATTCGGTGCGAATCGAGACCCGTCACGTCCTTGCCGCCCAGGGTGACACTGCCCGCCTTCGGCTTGATCATGCCGGAAATGGCGCGCATGGTGGTGGTCTTGCCGGCGCCGTTCGAGCCGATCAGGGTCACCAGCTTGCCTTTGGGCACCTCCAGCGAAATACCGTGCAGCACTTCCACTTTGCCGTAGGCGGCGTGCAGATTGTTAATGGTCAGCATGGTCTTCCTTTCAGTGGGGCGCGGTGGCCAGGGTCTCTTCGCTGCCGCCCAGGTAGGCTTCGATCACTTTCGGGTCGCTCTGTACCGCGCTCGGGATGCCTTCGGCAATCTTCTGGCCGAAGTCCAGCACGGTTACCACGTCGGACAGGGCCATCACCACATCCATATGGTGCTCGATCAGGATGATGGTGATGCCGTGTTCGCGGATCTTGCGGATAATCGCCATCAGCTCCTTGATATCGGGCGCCGTCAGGCCGGCGGCCGGCTCGTCGAGCAGCAGCAGGCGCGGATTGAGCCCCAGCGCGCGGCCGATCTCCAGCAGCCGCTGCTTGCCATAAGGCAGGTTGCGCGCCTCCTCATTGGCCAGGTCCGCCAGGCCGACGAATTCGAGGATGCTGGCGGCCCGCGCGCGCGCCGCCTTTTCCTCGCGCTTGTAGCGCGGCGTCTGCAGCATCACGTCCAGCACGTTCGACTGGAACGTGTTGTGCAGGCCCACCAGCACGTTTTCGGTGGCCGTCATTTCGCCGAACAGCTGCACGTTCTGGAAGGTGCGTGCCACGCCGCCCAGGGCAATTTCGGACGGCGTGCGGCCCGAAATGACGGCGCCGGCGAATTCCACCTTGCCGGCGGTCGGCTTGTAGATGCCGGTCAGCACATTCATCATGGTGCTCTTGCCCGAACCGTTGGGGCCGATCAGGCCGTGGACGGAACCTTGGGTGACGTTCAGGTCGACCTGGTTCAGCGCCTTCAGGCCGCCGAACTGCATCAGCGCCTGGTCGACGCGCAGCAGGGTCGTGCCTTGAACGCCGCCCTGGGCGTGGTCGAATGGCGCCACGCCGCTGGCGGCCACGGCGGCCACATGGCGCCGGCCCTTGCCGACAAAGCTCATCAGAAAGCCGACGATGCCGTCTTGCAGGTAGTACACGACGAACAGGGTCATCAGGCCGAAGATGGTCAATCGCCAGTCCACCATATTGTCGAGCTTGTAGGAAAACGCGGCCAGGCCAATGGTGGCGACCACCGGCACGATCACGCCGCGCACGGTAGTACGTTTCTTGGCCAGCATGATGGCCGAGCCGACCACGCCCAGCACGGCGGCGGTGACCGCAATCTTGCGGAACAGTTCGATGTCCGACAGCAGGCTGGGCAGCATCACGACGATCAGCGCGCCGATCAGGGAGCCCGAACGCGTCTTGCGCCCACCCATGATCACGGCCAGCAGGAACAGAATGGTCAGCTCGAAGTTGTAGGTATTGGGCGAAATATATTCTTCCGAATACGCATACAGGCTGCCGGCCAGGCCGGCGAAACCGGCGCTGATGACGAAGGCATACACCTTGTAGCGGTAGACCGACACGCCCATGCAGTCGGACGCGATCGGGCTGTCGCGCAGCGCCTCGAACGCGCGCCCCAGATTCGATTTCAGGATGCGGTGCACGACGATCAGCGAGATCACCATCAATGCCGCCACCATATAGTAATACTCGACCTCGGACAGTTTATGGCCGAACATCGACGGCTTGTGGATCTTGATGCCCATCGGGCCTTCCGTCAGGAAGCTCATTTCATTGATCAGTATCTGCACGATGGTGCCGAACGCCAGGGTCACCATGGCCAGATACGGCCCGGTCACGCGCAGGGCCGGCAGGGCCAGGATGGCGCCGAACACGGCCGCACCGAAGATGCTGGCCGGCATGGCCAGCCAGAACGGCAGGCCCAGCTTGAACACCAGCACGCCGGTGGCATACGAGCCGATGCCGAACAGGCCGGCGTGGCCCAGCGACACCTGGCCCGTGTAGCCGACCACGATATCGAGGCCGAACAGCAGGATGGCATAGATCAGGATGGTTTCGGCCAGGTGAATATAATAGGGATTGGGGATGACGACCGGGAACAGCGCGAGCAAGGCCAGTCCCGCCGCGCACAGCGCCAGCTTGGTGAGTTTGTTCATGTTTGCCTCAGACTTTCTTGATCGCGGCTTTGCCGAACAGGCCGGACGGCTTGATGGCCAGCACCAGCAGCAGCAACAGCAGGCCCGGCACTTCCTTGTAGCCGGTGGAGATGTAATAGCCGGTGGTGGTCTCGGCGATACCGAGGATCAGGCCGCCGACAATGGCGCCCACGCCCGAGGTCAGCCCGCCGATAATCGCCACCGCAAACGCTTTCAGGCCCAGCGAGGCGCCCATGGTGGCGCCCGTCAGGGTCAATGGCGCGACCAGCACGCCGGCGAACGCGGCCGTGGCGGACGACAGCGCATACGAAAACGTGATCACCATGCCGGTATTGATGCCCATCAAACCGGCGGCGTCGCGGTCATTGGCGGTGGCCACCACGGCCTTGCCATAGATCGACTTGCGGTTGAACAGTTCGACCGCCAGCATGATGGCCAGCGCGCCGATGATGACGGCCACCTGCATCTGCTGCACATTGGCGCCGAACACCTGGAACGGCGCGGCCGACAGCGGCGACGGGAACATCAGGTCGTCCTTGCCCCAGATATTTTCCGCCACATTCTTGAAAATGATGGCCAGCGCGATGGTCGACATGATCCAGCCGAACTCGGACTTGATCTTGATGGCCGGGCGCACGCCGATCCACTCGACGAACACGCCCTGCAGCGCGCCGAAGGCGATGACGATGGGAATCATCAGCAGATAGCTCATGTAGGGGCCGCCGTGGATGCTGCCCACCAGGGACAGGCCGACAAGCGCGCCCAGCATCAGCGATTCGCCCTGGCCGAAATTGAGCGTGCCGGAAGTGGCAAAGGTGAGTTGGTAGCCGAAGGCGATGACGGCGTAAATCATGCCCAATGCTACGCCGCTAAACACGAGCTGCAGAAAGATTTCCATGGTATTCCCCGTGTGGCGGCAGCCTGGCAGCTGCCGACGGACGACAAAAGAATGGCCAGGCTTGAATCAATCAAGGCTGGCCACAGGACAAGTGACGGGCGAGGCGGCTTATTTGGCCTGCACGACCTTGCCGTCCTTGACTTCGCCAAACACCGTCAGGTCGGCGGTAATCGCCTCGTGATCGGTCTTGCTGAACGGTTTGTCGTAGGTGGTGACGGCGCCTTCCACTTTTTCCGTCAGGTTTTCCAGCGCGGCGCGCACTTTCGGGCCGTCCGTGCCGCCGGCCTGCTTGAAGGCGGCGGCCAGCAGGTAGATGGAATCATAGCCTTGCGCGGCCGAGACGGCCGACGGCATGCGGCCGCCCGATGGCTTGTAGGTGGCGACATAGGCGTCGATAAAGGCCTTGCGCTTGGGCGTGCTGGCGTCCTGGATAAAGGTTTGCGGCATGCGCGTGCCGTTGCCGTTCTTGCCGGCATTGTCGATGAAGTTGCCCATGGCCAGGGTCCAGCTGCCGATCATCGGCACTTTCCAGCCCAGTTTTTCCATGCCGTTGGCGATCTGCGCCAGCTCCGGGCCAATGCCGTAGGTCAGCACCACTTCCGCGCCGGCCTGCTTGGCTTTCAGCAATTGGGCCGTCATGTCGACGTCCTTGATATTGTATTTCTCGACCACCACCGCTTTCAGGCCTTTTTTGTCGAGCGCCTTTTCCAGGTCTTCGCGGCCCAGCTGGCCGTAGTTGGTGGAGTCGGCCAGGATCGCCACTTTCTTGAAATTGCGGCGCGTGACGGCTTCCTCGACGATCATGTGCGACTGGATCTGGTCGTTGGCGGCGTTACGGAAAATATAGTTTTCAGGCTGGTCGGCAAATTGTCTGGTGACGATGGAACCGGTGGCCACATTGTTCATTACCGGAATCTTGGCTTCCTGGTAGAAGCGCTGCGAGGCCAGCGCCACGCCGGTATTGATATAGCCGACGGTGGCGGCCACTTTTTCCTTGTTGATCAGTTCCTGGGCGATCTGCACGCCGCGTTCGTTCTTGGCTTCGTCATCGCGCTCGATCAGCAACAGCGAACGGCCCAGCACGCCGCCCTTGGCATTGATTTCCGCCACGGCCAGCTTGACGCCGTCGCGCATCGACACGCCCATCGGCGCCGAACCGCCCGTAAACGGACCCGATACGCCAATCTTGATGGGGTCGGCTGCCACCGCCATTTGCGAGAAACCCAACACCAAACTTGCCACGAGCAATTTCTGTTTGAACTTCATTGTCATCTCCTCTGATACAACGTTTTTGAGCCACTTATTTTTATAGTCGTACGCTGGATAACCGCCCCATCGATAAATCATTGTAGGGTAGTAATGTGGCACCAGCAACAACTACATATGACGCGTCGCAACATATCAAAAACCACATATTGCTGCGCTGCCTGTCAGTATTCTGTAAGGAATCTGTGGCGTAAAACCGGCACACCACAGCACTTCAAACGGGCTGATCTGGCGCAAAACCGTGCCAAGCCGCCGTGCTAAGGTCGGCCATGCCGGCGCGCGTGCGCGGGCTTGATTTACCTGGAGGCCCTATGCGATACCCCGCCTTTCTTCCATCCCGCCCTATCCTGATCAGCCTGCTGGCAGCGTCGTTCCTGAGCGCCTGCGCCAGCAAGCAGGGACCGGTTCGCAGCATGGGCGAGCAGACGCAAAAGCTGTCCGCCGTGGCCCACCCCATGCTGGCCGGCGCCGCCGACAGCTGCATCGCCAAGGCCATGCGCCAGCAACTGATCATGGCCATGCGCTTTGACGCTCAGGCCAGCGAACAGGCGGCGCGCCAGCGCTGTGCCATGGAAGAAAAAATGAGTCCGCGGCTGGTGGCGCTCAATGAAATACTGCTTGCCTACGGCAAGCTGCTGGTCGACACGGCCGATGGTAAATTGCCGTCTTACAAAGAACAGTACAAGGGACTCGGCGATGCGCTGGCAGGACTGGCGCAGCCCGGCAGCGGCGCGCCGCTGCTCGACGCCAGCCAGTTGTCGGTGGTGATGAAACTGGCGCAATACATGAATACGCTGGCAACCCAGCGCATGCAAAAGGCCAGCCTGCGCGAGCTGCTCGCGCATCAGGAAGCAATCACCATCGTCAGTAATGCCTTGAAGGAATATGCATTGCGCGTTCACCTGCCGAATTTGCGCGAGGAAGCGCGTGAAGTCGATCAGTTGCGCGGCGCCGTGGGCGCCATGTCGGCTGCGGAACCGCTGGCCGCCAATTATGTCGGCAGCCATCTCTATCAGGAACGCAAGCTGCTGGCCCGGCGGCAGGAGGCCGCCACCGCTTATGCGCAGGCCGTGGACGCCATGCAGCAAAGCCTGGCCGGGCTGGCCACGTCTGTTGATAGCCCACAGGACCCGCAATGGCAGGCACAGGTCGACGCGTTTGCGCAGCGCGTGGCCATGCTGGAACGCCAGGCAGCCCTGCCCTCGCCGTCGCGCTGGTAACTGACAGGAGAAACCCATGGCCACGCCATATGCACTGACAAAAGAAGCCACCTACGCCATCGCCGACAATCTGGCCCAGGCGTCGAGCCTGGTGCTGGACTTGCGCATCCGCCTGCGCACCAGCCTGTCCAATGACGAGCAGGCGCTGCTGGAAAAGCATGAAGATCACCTGGATATGCTGGTCTCGCTGTTTCGCGCCTACGGCATTTATCTGATCACCGAAGATGCGCAACAGGCCAGCAGCGAGCTGGTGCAGGCGATCGACAAGGGCAAGGCCCGGCTCAAGCGCACTACCGATGTCAAGGCCGGCATCGACACGGCGGCCAGGCTGGTCGACCTGGGCGCCGCCATCTTGTCGCGTGATCCGGTAGCGGTGCTGGAGGCAGCCGCCAGCCTGCGCAGCAAGCCAAAGAAAGACGCGGCGGCAGGCTGATTACGGCTCAGGCTGGCGGTGGCCCATCGCGTGTTCCGCCATCCTGAAGTACAGCGCCGACTGCTTCAGGTCTTTTGCATAAGCCATCGTTCCTTCCTGCAGGGCGATGGCTTTTTGCAGCAAGGCTTCCGGGTACTCCAGCGCGCAGGCGGCGTCGAGCCAGCGGCGCGCCCGGGCCGCATCGCGGCCGGCCAGCATATTGGCGGCGATAAACATGGCCGGCGCCACCTGCCGCTCCCCCGCCAGTTCCAGCCAGCGCAAGGCGGTCGCACTGTCCTGTACGCCACCGATGCCGTTCTTGAACATCAGCCCCAGATAGTAAGCCGCCGCGCCACTGCCCTGGCCGGCTGCCTGTTCAAACAGCTGGCGCGCCTGTGGTCCACCCGCTTCGCCAGAGCGCATCAGGACCTTGGCCTGATCCACTTGCCCTGCCGCGTCCAGGGCGTCGGCCCCTGGCGCGGTGATGAGCATTACCGCGACAAGAATTGCCTTGAAGCTCACTTCGACAGATCGAGCTGATACAGCGCAAAGCCCTTGCCCGCGCCGTCATCGGCTTTCAACAAAGTCACATTGTCAATGCCGGCCGCTTGCGCCAGATCCAGCACATCGGGCGCCGTGTGGAACACCACCGGCCCCTTGGTGGCGGCCCTGGCGAAGCGCCAGCTGCGCGCCGCGCCGTTGTTCGCGCGCGTGAGGTTTTTTTGTTGCGTGATATAGGCGATCAGCAATTCGCGGTTGTTGTCGGGCGAGGCCAGCACCGTCTTGCTGCCGTCCAGGCCAGGGAAATTGCCGCCGCCGCTGGCGCGGTAGTTATTGGTGGCGATCAGGAACTCCTGTTGCGCACCCACCGCTTTGCCCTTGTACGACAGGCGCTTGATGCGCTGGCCCGGCGGCTGCGTCACATCGATTTCGTAGCGCACATCCTTGCTGGTGATGGTGTCGAAGTTGTAGCTCGGATGGGCCGTGTTGATCAGCTCCTGCGGCGCGGCCTTGGCGGGGTCGATGGTATTGAAACGCTGCGCCGAGTGTTCCAGCCAGGCTTTCAGCTCCGCACCCGTCATCCTGACGCCGTACAGCGCGTTCGGATACAGGTACAGGTCGGCCGCATTGTTCAGCGCGACATTGCCGGCTTTCACATCGGTATAGTCGGTCACGCCGGCCGAGCCGCTCTTGAATGGCGACGACATCGACAGCACCGGCAAGTGTGCGTATTGCGGCAAATTGGCTTTCACGTAGGCCGCCAGGTAGCCGGCCTGCGCCTGGTTCACCACTTCGATGGCGCTGATATCGCCCACGTCGGCAAAATAGGTCGACATGCGGAAGTCGGTTGCGCCGACCGGCGTTTGCACGTAGGCGATGGTCGCGGCATGTTCGGCCGCGATCAATTTGGCGATCGCCGGATCGGGCTGGACGTAACTCTTGTCGGCGTTCTGGATGCCGCGCGCCTCGACCGTCGTTTGCGCCTTGTCGATCACCCACTGCTTGCCGTCGTGGCGCAGGCGCAGGCCGATCACGCCCAGGTGCTTGCCCCACAGACTGGCCATCACGGTCGGCACGCCATGGACCAGGCCCTTCACCTTGTCGACGCCAGGCAGGTTAAATTGCGGCACGGTGCTGGCCGCGTTCGGAAACAGCTGGTGCGAGTGGCCGATCAGCATGGCGTCCACGCCTGGCACTTGCGACAAGTAATAATTGCCGTTTTCCATGGTCGGCGAGTACGGGCTGTTGTCGAGGCCACCGTGCGAAATCGCCACCACCAGTTCGGCGCCCCTGGCGCGCATTTCGGGAATAAACTTTTCCGCCGTCTCGCGCACGCCTTGCGTGTAGACGCGGCCTTCGAGCCAGCGCTTGTCCCACGACATGATGGTGGGCGGCGCGAAACTGATGATGCCGACCTTCACCGTGCTGGTGATGGCTTTGCCATCGGCGCCCGCGGCCGTGATCTGTTTGTCGATGATGTGGTACGGCGCGAACAGCGGCTTGCCGCTTTTTACGCTGTAGACATTGGCCAGCACTTGCGGAAACTGCGGCCCGGCGCAGCGCGGCCTGGCCGCATCGACGCTGTCGACGTCGAAGCGGTTGCCCGTCACCTGGCTCAGGAACGCCAGGCCGTAATTGAATTCATGGTTGCCGATGCCGCCGCCATCGACCTTCAGCAGGTTCATCGCCTTGTAAATGGCCAGGGTCTGGTCGCAGGCCAGCGGCTTGACCAGCGCCTGGTAATCGGCCAGCGCCGTGCCCTGGATGGTGTCGCCATTGTCGAGCAGCAGGTTGTTCGGAAATTGCGTACGTGCCTGGGCGATCAGCGCCGCCGTGCGCTCCAGGCCGATCGACGGCTCGTCCTGCAGCTTGTAGTAGTCATAACTGAGCACGTTCGCGTGCAAGTCCGTCGTCTCCAGCAGCGCCAGTGTGGCCGTGCTGCCGGCCGGGGTCGAGGCCGGCAAGGTGCTGCAGGCAGCCAGCAGGACAGGAGCGATAGGGAGTATGAGCAGGCGCAAGGCAGTCGACATGGGCAGGGGCAGATTAAGTAAAACTGGCCATCATACGCGCCGCTCCCCTGGCACGCAATCGATGCGCCCAAGCATGGCGAACCGGCGCCGCAGGAAGGCCGATGATGGATCTCTATCGAAAATTCATCGATACGGCACTCGTGAAGCCCTTCACCGGCAATCCGGCGCTGGCCTTTCTGGTGCTGGGTACCCTGCTGTTCTTTGCCGGCACGCGCGAACGCATCATTTTCTGTGTCGATATCGCTCCCTACCTGACCGACCTGGGCCGCACCATCGTGCTTACCGGCGTATTTTCCGTGATTTTCAAATACATATGCTTTATCAATGACAGCATCGAGATGGCCAATGACGATCCGGTCGTCGATACCGACGGCTATCTGCGCTGGGTGCTGGCCGTACCGGGCAAATTGCTTTTGCCGGGACAGGGGTATGCACTGGTGATCATCAAGGAGTAAATTTTCAAGGAGCTTGTCATGAAACTGGCGACCAAAGAAACAAGATGAGTCTTGTACAGGCTGCTTGCGCAACGGGCAATGCTGGCCTGCCGCATGACCATCGATATAGCAGTGCTTGCCACACCTTGGAAATATGCGCGCGCCTTTAATGCAGCGTATCGCCTGCTGTTGTCCACCCTCCCCACATCCCTTGTCAGCCTTCCCGCAAGCGTTTAATTCTCGCGCGCCGCTCTGCGATGGCCGCCTTGCGTCCCCTGTAGAGTATAATCGGAGGTTTGATTACACTACTAAAAGACCAAAATCATGGAAGCCGAACGCATCAATATCATCTCCGCCCTGCTCTCCGACCTGACGGTTCGCGAAGCCGAACTTCGGAGGTATCTTTGACTTCACTGTCAAGTCGGAGAAACTAGAGCAGGTCAACGAAGAACTGGAAGACCCTACCGTCTGGAACGATCCCAAACGCGCCCAGGATCTTGGTAAAGAGAAGAAGGCGCTCGAAGCCATCGTCTTTACCCTGACCAAGGCGGACGCCGACCTGCGCGATACGGCCGACCTGTTCGCCATGGCCCGCGAAGAAGGCGACGACGAGACGCTCGAAGCGATCGAAGTCGACGTGGAAGAGATCCGCAAGGTCATCGAAAGCATGGAATTCCGCCGGATGTTCAACAATCCGATGGACCCGAACAACTGCTTTATCGACATCCAGGCCGGCGCCGGCGGCACCGAAGCCCAGGACTGGGCTTCGATGCTGCTGCGCCAGTACCTGCGCTATTGCGAACGCAAGGGTTTCAAAGTGGAAATCCTGGAGCAGTCCGATGGTGAAGTCGCCGGCATCAAGACTGCCACCCTGAAGGTCGAGGGCGATCACGCCTATGGCTTCCTGCGCACGGAAACCGGCGTGCACCGCCTGGTGCGCAAGTCGCCGTTCGACTCGGCCAATGGCCGCCATACCTCGTTCACCTCGCTGTTTGTGTATCCGGAAGTCGACGATTCGATCGAGATCGACGTCAATCCGGCCGATATCCGCGTCGATACCTATCGCGCCTCGGGCGCCGGTGGTCAGCACATCAATAAAACCGACTCGGCCGTCCGCATGACGCACGCACCGACCGGCATCGTGGTGCAGTGCCAGAACGACCGTTCGCAGCACCGCAACCGCGCCGAAGCGATGGAAATGCTGAAAGCCAAGCTGTACGAACATGAATTGCGCAAGCGCATGAGCGAGCAGCAGAAGCTGGAAGACTCGAAGACCGATGTGGGCTGGGGCCACCAGATCCGTTCCTACGTGCTGGACCAGTCGCGCATCAAGGATTTGCGTACCGGCTTCGAGACCGGCAACACCAAGGGCGTGCTCGATGGCGACATCGACGACTTCATTTCCGCTTCCCTGAAGCAAGGCGTTTAACAAGGCAAACCACAGATGACCACTTCTCAGCGTGCACTGATCTTTGACATGGATGGCACCATCGTCGACAACATGGCCTTCCACACCAAGTCGTGGCTGGAATTTTTCCAGCGCCGCGGCCATGTGATCGATCCCGATGCGTTTTTCCTCGACACGGCAGGACGCCAGGGCCATGAAATCATGCGCAGCTACCTGGGCGACGATGTCGACCATGTCACCCTGAACGCCGAGAAGGAAGCGCTGTACCGTGAACTGTACGCGCCGCACCTGGCCACCGTGCCGGGCTTCGACGCACTGATCGCCAAGGCAGCCGCCGCCGGCGTCAAGCTGGTGGTGGGCACGGCCGCGCCGAATGAAAACATCGTCTTCACCCTCGATGGCCTCGACCTGCGCAGCAAGTTCGACGCCATCGTCGGCGCTGGCGACGTCGCGCGCGGCAAGCCGAACCCGGACGTGTTCCTGGCCGGCGCCGCAAAAGTTGGCGTACTGCCGGCCGACTGCATCGTCTTCGAAGACGCGCCGTTGGGCGTGGAAGCGGCGCGCCGCGCCGGCATGCGCGCGGTGGTGCTGACCACCACCCTGCCCGCCTCGGCGTTTGCCCAATTCGACAACGTGATCTGCATCGCCGCCGATTTTGCCGAACTCGATCTCGACGCGCTGTTTGCCAGTACGCCAGCCATGGCCACCCCCATTTAATCAACAAGAACAGACCTCAATCATGACCACGGACATCCAAGAACAAGTCGCCGCCCCCGATGAAAACAAGATCATCGCCGAGCGCCGCGTCAAGCTGGCCGCACTGCGCGAACAAGGCATCGCCTTCCCGAACGATTTCCGCCCGCAGCACAAGGCGGCCGATCTGCACGCACAATACGGCAGCAAGACGCGCGAAGAGCTGGAAGCCGAACCCGTTACCGTGGTGCTGGCCGGGCGCATGATGCTCAAGCGCGAAGCAGGCAAGAAAGCCGCTTTCGCCACCCTGCAAGATGCGTCGGGCGCGAAAGCCGACGGCCGCATCCAGATCTACGCCACGCTGGACCTGACGGGCGAAGCGGCCATGGCCGCCCTGCACCACTACGACCTGGGCGATATCCTCGGCGTGACCGGCACCCTGTTCAAGACCAAGACCGACGAACTGACCATCAAGGTGTCGGAACTGCGTTTGATCACCAAGTCGCTGCGCCCGCTGCCGGACAAATTCCACGGCCTGGCCGACCAGGAAACGAAATACCGCCAGCGCTACGTCGACCTGATCATGAACGAGGAGACGCGCCGCACCTTCAAGGCCCGTACGGCCGCCATCTCGTCGATCCGCCGCTTCATGGAAAAGAACGAGTTCATGGAAGTGGAAACGCCGATGCTGCACACCATCCCCGGTGGCGCCGCCGCGAAACCGTTCGTCACGCACCACAATGCGCTGGACATGGAAATGTACCTGCGCATCGCGCCCGAGCTGTACCTGAAGCGCCTGGTGGTGGGCGGCTTTGACCGCGTGTTCGAGATCAACCGCAACTTCCGCAATGAAGGCGTGTCGATCCGTCACAATCCTGAATTCACGATGATGGAATTCTACGCGGCCTATACCGACTACAAATGGCTGATGGATTTCACCGAAGCGGTCATCCGCCAGGCCGCCATCGACGCCCACGGCACCGCCACCCTGACCTATGGCGGCCGCGAGCTGGACCTGGCAAAGCCGTTCCACCGCCTGACCATCGTCGGCGCCATCAACAAGTACGCGCCGCACTACACGGCCGAACAGCTGAACGACGCCGCCTTCATCAAGGAAGAGCTGAAGAAGTTCGGCGTGAAGCCATTCGCCACCGCCGGCCTGGGCGCGCTGCAACTGGCGCTGTTCGAAGAAACGGCGGAAGCCCAGCTGTGGGAACCGACCTACATCATCGACTACCCGGTCGAAGTGTCGCCACTGGCGCGCGCCTCCGATACGGTGGCCGGCATCACCGAGCGTTTCGAGCTGTTCATGGTCGGGCGCGAAATCGCCAACGGTTTCTCGGAGCTGAACGACGCCGAAGACCAGTCGGCCCGCTTCCTGGCGCAAGTGGCGGCCAAGGACGCCGGCGATGAAGAGGCGATGTTCTACGACGCCGACTACATCCGCGCGCTCGAATACGGCATGCCGCCAGCCGGCGGCTGCGGCATCGGCATCGACCGCCTGATGATGATCATCACGGACTCGCCGAATATCCGCGACGTGCTGCTGTTCCCGCACCTGCGCCGCGAAGAGTGATCAGGCGCACAGGCTCGTGACGTCCACGGGCCTGTCGCCGATTCAGTCGGATACCTCGAACAGCCTGGCGTCGAGCTCATCGAGCTTGCCTTTGGTGTTCGAGGCCGGCTGTGCCGCCTGCCGCTCCAGGCGCGCGCGCAATTGCGCCAGATAGTCGGCGCGGCAGCGGCGCAGCACGAAATCACGGAAGTTGGTCTGCTCCAGCTCGCGCCATGCGCGCTCGCGGCCCTGGCCAGAACGTTCGACGGCCAACGCGAGCCGTTCGGGCGAGACGACCGCGCCGCCACGGCTGAGCCGTGCATAACCGTAGCGCTCCATAGTGTCGCCGGCCAGTGTTTCAATCACCTCGATGTCATCGTCCGACAGTTGCTGCTTGAACTTGTCGATATTGGCGGCGATCGGCGCATGGCTGTTGGACGACCACAAGGCCGACAGCTGCGACAGCTGGCGCGCCTCCCTGGACGCGACAATGTCTGTCATCTGCGGCAAGAAATCGATGCCGAGGAAACCGCACACCAGCTCCAGCGTGGCCTGCTGCCGCGACAGAAAATCTTCGTAGCGGATGGTCAGCACACGGTCCGGATAGCGCGCCGTCACATGATCGGCGGCGCGATGCGCGGCCACCCAGGCGCGGGCGTTGAGCAGCGTGTCGAAATCGTGGATGATGGCGCGGTTCATCGATGCGACCTGGGCGCGGGGATCGCGTACCATATTAATGAACAGCATGTCCGGATGAAGCGTCATCAGTTCGTCGGCGTAATGCACGCTGTCGAGCGACTTGTCCATCACCACAGCGGCGCCGCGGCGCTGCCCGGCGCGCAGCAGCAGCTCCCAGACCACGCGGTGGATGCTGCGCGGCCCATGGCGGATCGCTTCGAAGATCTCGACCGGATCGAAGGCCATATCCGGCCACTTGACCATGCTGGCCGCCTGCAGGCCGATCACATCGGTCACCATGCGAAAGCAGGCGTGATCGTCGCCAAGGTCGCCATACAGCGGCAGCAGCGGCATCAGGTCGACAATGTGCAGCGGATAGGGGGCATAAAACTGCGGCGACATGTTCAGCCGCAGGCGCAGCGCATGGCTGCCGCAGCGGCGCAGCGGTATCATCATCACGGGACGTGGACGCGACATAGTGTCTTTCGGTTTCACATTCATTCGGGGCGCCAGCGAGACGGCCATTCGAAGCTCAATCCAGGCGCTGCGTCAGGTGCCCGAACAGGCGCTCGCAGCACTCGTCAAGCGACAGCGCCGCGGTGTCAAGCGCCAGGGTCGGTGGCAAAGGCGCCTCGTACGGCGCCGAGACGCCGGTAAATTCCGGGATCAGGCCGGCGCGGGCCTTCTGGTACAGACCCTTGGGGTCGCGCTGTTCGCACACCGCGCGTGGCGTGCTGACATGAATTTCAAAAAAGTTGCCGTCGCCAACGATGGCGCGCGCCATCTCGCGGTCGGCGCGCAGCGGTGAAATAAAGGCGCAGATGACGATCAGGCCGGCGTCGTTCATCAGCCGCGCCACTTCGGCGCTGCGGCGGATGTTCTCCTGGCGATCCTGAGCCGAAAAGCCGAGATCGCTGTTCAGCCGATGCCGCAAATTATCACCATCGAGCACACAGGCCGAGCGGCCCGCATGCATCAGCCGTCGCTCCAGCGCGTACGCCAGGGTCGACTTGCCGGCGCCGCTCAGGCCCGTCAGCCATACGGTGGCGGGCCGCTGGCCGGCATGCAGGCGGCGCTCCTCGGGTGTGACCTGGCCGGCATGCCAGAAAACATGCGCTGCGCCGCCGCAGGCGTCGCCTGCCGTATTCATCATCGTCATCGTTCAGCTCCCCTGTCAGTGGCTCAGAACTCTTCCCATTCAGGCTCGGCCGCCTTGGCCTGGGCCGGCTTGCGCATCGCTACCACGCGCGTCTCCGGTACGCGCGCCGGCGTGGCACGCTGGACCGGCGCGCGCGGCACCGCCACTTTGAGCGCCGCGCGCGGCGCAGCCACAGCCGCATGGGCGCCGATCTGGAACACGCTGACCACTTCGTTGAGGCTGCTGACCTGTTGCTGCATGGCTTGCGAGGCGGCGGCGGCCTGCTCCACCAGCGCGGCGTTCTGCTGGGTCACATCGTCCATCTGCGTGACGGCCGTATTGATCTGCTCGATGCCCGACGACTGTTCCTGGCTGGCCGACAGGATATCGGACATGATGTCGGTCACCCGCTTGACGCTGGTCACCACCTCGTGCATGGTGGAGCCGGCCTGCTCGACCAGCTTGTTGCCAACCTGTACCTTGTCGACCGAATCGTTGATCAAGGTCTTGATTTCCTTGGCCGCCGCCGCCGAACGCTGCGCCAGGTTGCGAACCTCGGTCGCGACCACCGCGAAGCCGCGGCCCTGCTCGCCGGCCCGCGCCGCCTCGACGGCGGCGTTCAGCGCCAGGATGTTGGTCTGGAAGGCGATGCCGTCGATGACGGCGATGATGTCGACGATCTTGCGCGCCGAGCCATCGATGGCGGCCATGGTATCGACCACCTGCGCCACCACCGCGCCGCCTTTGACGGCGACATCGGATGCCGATTCGGCCAGGGCGTTGGCTTGCCGCGCATGTTCGGTATTGAGGCGCACGGTGCTGGTCAGTTCTTCCATCGACGAGGCGGTTTCCTCCAGCGTGCTGGCCTGCTGCTCGGTACGCGAAGACAGGTCAAGATTGCCGGAGGCGATCTGGCCGGCGGCGGTGGAGATCGATTCGGTGCTGGTGTGGACCTGCCTGACAATCAGCGCCAGGCTGTCGCGCATCGAGCGCATGGCGAACATCAGGCTGGACTTGTCGCCGGCACGCGGCTCGATGCGCACGACCAGATTGCCGGCGGCGATCTGGCTGGCGATCTCGGCGGCATGATCAGGTTCGCAACCGAGCTGGCGCGTGACGCCGCGGGTAATCAGCAGCGCGGCAACCATACTGGCCATCAGCGCCAGCGCGCCGGTCGCCAGCATCAGCGTACGCGCTCGATCGTAGGCCGTCGTCGCCGCTTCCGTCGCTTCGACGTTCTGCTTTTCCTCGATGGCGATCAATTGGCGGATCTGCTCCCACCAGGCTTTTTGCACCGGGCGGAATTCATAGCGCAGCACTTTGTACGCCTCTTCCTGTTGCTCACTGCGCGCCAGCGTGGTGGCGCGCTCGATGAACGGCGCCGCCAGCGCGGCCTGCTTGCCGATCTGCGCCAGCAGCGTCTTTTCCTCGTCCGAGGTGCCTGGCAGGGAGCCGAACATCGTCGTCAGCTGCTCCTGCACCTTGGTGTATTTCACCTGCTGCTCGGCGATGCGCTTGACCTCGACCTGGATTTCCTTCGGTTCCTTGAGCAAAATCAGGTTGCGCATCGCCAGCGCACGTTCGGTGACGGTCAGGTCCATCGCCTGCGCCAGACGCGTCTCGACAGCGTTGACCTTGGTGATCTCCTCCATGCGCCCCTGTATATCGCGCATGCTGCTCAGGCCCAGCACAATCACCACCGCCAGCAGCACGGCCACCAGCCCGAAACCGAGGCCCAGGCGTTTTGCAATTGTCAGATTCTGCAATTTCATACTTTTCTTGCTCCCAAAGGCATGGTTCAAACTTTTCCGCATAACGATATGCGGTTAAAGCATTGACGTGGAGCAATCTTAAAGCGTATTGCGATCAAACAAACTACTCAAAAGTAACAAGTGCACAGACTTGTCGAGAAATACCACGCCGGTGCGAACACCGGCGTGGCATGCCGGAAAACGGCTATTGAATCACCGTATAGCATGGCACATAGGCGGTACCCGCGAGCTTCATGCGATGCTGCGCCACGAACGAGGCCAGCAGCGCGTCCATCGGCCCCATGATGTCCTTGTCGCCATGGATCTCGAAGTTGCCGTGTTGTTCGATCGAACGGATGCCGTCATCCTTGACGTTGCCAGCCACCACGCCCGAAAACGCGCGGCGCAGCTGGGCCGCCAGCAAGTGCGTGGCCTGGTTCTTGTGCAGGCTCAGGTTGCGCATGTTTTCATGGGTGGGGTGGAACGGCTTCTGGAATTCGTGATCGATTTTCAAGAGCCAGTTGAAATAATAGGCGTCGCTGTGCGCCTTGCGAAATTCGCGCACCTGCTTGATGCCTTCGAGCATTTCGCGCGCCACCAGTTCCGGGTCGTCGATAATGATCTTGTAGCGCTGCTGCGCTTCCGGCCCGAGGGTGTCGTGAATGAACTGGTTGATCTGCACAAAGTATTCGCGCGAGGTTTCCGGCCCCGTGAAAATCAGGGGGAACGGGATCTCGGCGTTTTCCGGATGAAGCAATATCCCCAGGATATACAGAATCTCTTCGGCCGTGCCGGCGCCACCGGGGAACACGACGATGCCGTGGCCGGCGCGCACGAACGCTTCCAGGCGCTTTTCGATGTCCGGCATGATCACCAGGTCGTTGACGATGGGGTTCGGTGATTCGGCGGCGATAATGCCCGGCTCGGTGATGCCCAGATAGCGACCGTTGTGCAAGCGCTGCTTGGCGTGGCCGATGGTGGCGCCCTTCATCGGGCCTTTCATGGCGCCGGGGCCGCAACCGGTGCAGATATCGAGGCCGCGCAAGCCCAGCTGGTAGCCCACTTCCTTCGAATAATTGTATTCGGCGCGGTTGATCGAATGGCCGCCCCAGCACACCACCAGGTTGGGATTGAGCTGGGTCTGCAGCACATTGGCGTTACGCAAGATATGGAACACCGCGTCGGTCACGCCTTCGGTGCTGTGCAGGTCGAATTTCGGATTGCCCGTCACCTCATCGCTGACGAAGATAATATCGCGCAGCACGGCAAACAGATGCTCGTGGATGCCCTTGATCATCTTGCCGTCGACAAAGGCGATCACCGGCGCGCCCTTGATGTCGAGCTTGATGCCGCGCTCGCGCTGGATAATCGAAATCTCGAACGCCTCATAGCGCTCAAGCAAGGCGCGGCCATCGTCGATGGTGCTGCCGCAGTTCAATACCGCCAGCGCGCAGCGGCGGAAGGTGTTGTACAGGCCGCCCTGGCTGGTGTCGAGCAATTTGTTGACTTCGGTTTTGGAGAGCACGTCCAGGCGGCCCTCCGGTGAAACCAGAGCATCGATAACGTCGTGTTCCATAGTGCGAAAATTCCTTTAAAAATCGATCCTCGGATGTGTTGCACTGCCAATATACGACAAGTCAGCCCGCTTGTGCTGCAACAAGGAAAAAACGGCGCCCTGCTTGCTGGCGCACAAACCGGTTTGACCGATATGAAACAACTGTTCTTGCTAATGCAAATCGAAATCTTCGCTCAGCGCAATTTGTAGATTAGAATGCCTGCCTATTGCGATTGCCGTCCGTCCGGCACTTCATGAGAGTGCAAGCTGGCCGCAGGATTGCATATGGTTGTTTTATCGATTGACTATAATAATTTTCAGGAGGAACCGCATGAGCGGTGCGACTACGCCCAACAAGGAAGCCGTAATTCCAGAGTTCAAGCAGATCATGGGCCATCCCAGCCCACTGTGGATGTTGTTCATGACTGAATTCTGGGAACGCTTCGCGTTCTACGGAGTTCGCTGGGCGCTGGTCCTGTACATCGTTGCCCAGTTCCATGGTGGCGATGCGTCGGGCCAGGCTGCGGCCAACCTTACCTATGGTTCCTTCCTCGCGCTGGTGTACGCCGGCGCCCTGTTCGGCGGCTATATCGCCGACCGCGTCATCGGCTACCAGCGCTCCATCCTGCTGGGCGCCGTCTTTATGGCAGCCGGCCTGTTCTGCATCGCCGTGCCGAACCAGGATATCTTCAACCTGGGCCTGGCCACCATGATCGTCGGCAACGGCATGTTCAAGCCGAACATCTCGACCATGGTCGGCAAGCTGTACACGACCGCCGATCCGCGCCGCGACAGCGGTTTCACGATCTTTTACATGGGCATCAACATGGGCGCCATGATCGCGCCGGTGTTTACGCAATGGCTGGCCGAATCGATCTTTGGCACCGGCGGCATGCCGTCGTACAAAGTCGTGTTCATGGCGGCCGGCGTCGGCATGCTGATCAGCCTGGTATGGTTCTATATCGGCCGCAACGCCCTCAAGGGCATCGGCGCGCCGGAAACGCAGGCGGCCAATCCGATGCGCGTGGTCTGGGTGGCGCTCGGTTGCCTGTGCGTGATTCCCCTGATGTACTTCCTGCTGACCGTGGGCGCGGCCAACCTGCAGATCGTGCTGACCATCCTGTTTGTCGGCCTGGCAGTCATGCTGATGGTCGAAGGCATCCGCAACGGCAAGGTCGCGCGCGACAAGACCATCGCCATGCTGGTGATTTTCGCCTTCAACATCCTGTTCTGGATGTTCTTCGAACAGGCCGGCAGCTCGTTTACCTTCCTGGCAGAGAACATCGTCAACCGCGACCTGGGCTTCTGGATCTTCCCGACCGCCTACTTCCAGAGCGTCAACTCGGTGGCCATCATCGTGTTCGCGCCGATCATCGCCGCCGTCTGGGTATTCCTGGCGCGCCGCAACGTCAACCCATCGATCCCGCGCAAATTCGGCCTGGGCCTGCTGGGCAATGCGGCCGCCTTCGGCCTGCTGATCTTCGCCCTTTCGAGCCTGGTTGGCGCCGACAACAAGATCCCGTTCTGGACCCTGTTCATGGTCTACGTGATCCAGTCGATCGGCGAGCTGTGCCTGTCACCGATCGGCCTGTCGATGGTCACCAAGCTGGCGCCGGTACGCCTGGTCGGCATGGGCATGGGCGGCTGGTTCCTGTCGACCGGTATCGGCAACAACCTGTCGGGCATCTTTGCCAGCTACGTCAGCGGCGAGAGCGGCATGTCGGCCCAGTCCGCACTGGCTGGCTATACCTTCGGTTTCTGGTCGCTGCTGGGTGCCGGCGTGGTGCTGTTCCTGATCGCACCGCTGATCAACAAGCTGATGCACGGCGTGAAATAATCACGCAATGTTTGGACAAGACGGCGGCCTGCGGGCCGCCGTTTTTATTTCATCAGTCAAACATCAATCAATGCTGCGCGATGCTGCCGCGCCAGGCGCCGCTTTCCTTGCCGCGGCTCTCCAGCAACTCCTTGAAGCGCTGCAAATTGCCGCGTGCTTCCAAGCGTACCGCGCCGAGCGCGTCCCCCAGCTGTTCCACCATGCCTTCGGGCTGGTAATCCATTGTCAGGATGATGCGCGTGGCCGTATCGGATATTTTCTCGAAGCGCACCTCGCCATTGTTGCGCACCCCGTTGACGCTGCGCCAGGCGATGCGCTTGTCGGGCACCTGCTCGGTAATTTCGGCATCCCATTGCTTTTCCTTGCCGGCCACGTCGGCGCGCCAATGCAGGCGCTTGTCATCGAGCTGGCGCACTTCGTGCACGCTTTCCATGAACTGCGGAAAATCCTCGAACTGGGTCCATTGATTGTATGCCGTGCTCACAGGCAGGTTGACCTCGATCGATTCCTCCACCGATGAATTGCCGCTGGCACCGCGGCGCTGCGTTTTTTTCAATTGCTGCGACAACAAAATTCCGCCGGCGGCAAGCGCGGCGACAGTGACGATACGATTCAGCATGGCTGGTCTCCTTGATAAAAACCGTTGCAAAAATCCTGATGGGAGTTTGACAAGATTGGCAGGCTTGTCAGGTTTATGACTTGCGCAATCGGCATTAGTTCGGCCTGAAGCAAGACTTTTTCGCCGCGCATGACGCCTGGCGTTTGTGGTCAGCGGTACAATACCGCCTACTCTTATTCCGGCTCAACGAAACCCATGTCCAGCATCTCCACCACCTCGCCCCTCTCCGACGACGAATACGCCGAACTCGACCTTTTGCTGGCCAAGCCGGCGCTCGCACAGCGCGCGATGGACGTATCGATGCTGGAAGGGTTGATTACCGCCGCGGCGCTGAGCCCGAACCAGCTCGCAAGCAGCCTATGGCTGCCATGGGTCTGGGACCGCGCCGCCGGCGCTGAAGCTTCCACGCTGGACGCAGCGGACACCGCGCGCGCCGAAGCGCTGGCCCGGCGCCACTTCGACTATATGGTCGAATGGCTGGCGAAAGACCCGAACAGTTTCGAGCCGATCTACGAATGCGGGCGCGAATGGAGCGTGCCCGGCTGGTGCACGGGCTTCATGCGCGGCACGGCCCTGGACAAGCCGCAGTGGGCGGCGCTTGCCGTCAGCCACCCCGAATACCTGGCGCCATTCAAACACCTGGCCTGCGCCACCGAACTGGACGACGAAGCGGCCGAGGAAGCGATGGAGGCGGTGATCCCTTCCGTGATCGCCATCAACGAAGCCTGGGCGCGCCAGCGCCACCTGAAAAGCCAGGCCCACAGCCAGGCTGGCAGCACGGTCTTGCGCGAGGTGCCAAAGACCGGCCGCAACGACCCCTGCCACTGCGGCAGCGGCAAAAAATACAAGAAATGCTGCGCCGGCGCCGATAGCGCGGCAGGCTGAAGCGCGACCGCCTTGCGCCAGCTGCTGACGACGGTTTTCCGCTTCCTGCTGCGCCATGCGCTGCAGTTCCTGCTGTTTATCGTGATCCTGCTGGCCGGGCGCCATCTGCTGGCCGAATGGCGCGAGTTCCAGGCCATCAGCGCCTCGGTCGGCATCTTGCGCGCGGCCGCCAGCACCGGCGAGCAGCATGGCGCCACCCTGGCGCAAGCGGCCAGCACCCGCCTGGCCGCCCTGGAACACGCCTCGCAGGCCGCCGTCGAGGCGCGCCTGGCCAAGGTGCAGGCCCAGCGCGCCCAGCTGCACGCCCGACAAGCTGCGTCCCTGTTTACCCTGCCCTTGCCCGATGCGAGCCAGCTGGCCGGGCACGCGCGGCAGGAAGCGACGCGCCAGGTAGAGATCGAAGTGCTGGCGCAGGAAGCGCGCTATCTTGGCGCCTTGCAGGCGGCGCTGCGCGGCGACGATGCGCGCCAGCTGCTGGCGCGGCGGCATCGCGAACATGTGCAGGCCTATGCCGCGCTGCAGGCCAATCTGCAACAGCAGCGCCAGCTCGAACTGGCCCACCCGCTGGCGGCGCACCTGCCGGGCAGTGCGGCATATGGACAAATGGCGCCGCTGGAACAACAGGAGGAACGCTTGCGGCTAGCCAATCTGGATGCTTATCAACAGTATCTGCTGCAGCGTGCGCGCACCAGCAACGCCGTGCGGCCCGCACCGTTCGCCATCGATACACCGGCCCTGGAAAACGCGCTGGCGCCGCTGCGGCAAACCATCCGGACCAGCGAAGCGCGGCTGGCGCAACACTGGCTCGCCCGCTGGCGCGCGCCCGTGCTCGAGGTGATACCGATGGCCGCGCTGCTGGTGCTGTCGGCGATCCTGACGCCGCTCGCCATCAAGGCCTTTTTCTACTTTGTGCTCGCGCCGCTGGCGTCGCGCCTGAAGCCCTTGTCGATCGCCCACGAGCTGCGCCTCGATGGCGCGGGCGCCTGCCCGCCGCTGGCGCCACAATCGCGCATCTCCGGCGTGGCGCAGGCCTTGCTGCTGGCGCCGGGCGACACCATGCTGATTCATCCGGCCTACCTGCAGTCGTCACCGGTGGGAACGCGCAAGCGCACGCAGTGGCTGCTCGACTGGTCGTATCCGTTCACCAGCCTGGCCGCCGGCATGGCGGCCCTGACGCGCATCACCAGCAGCGAGCCGGCGTCGGTCACGCTGTCGGCCAGCGACGACCCGTTGATGGAAGTGTCGGTGCTGCACCTGCCCCCGGGTGCGGCGCTGGTGTTCCAGCCGCGCGGCCTGGCGGGTTTGATTTTTCACGGCCAGCAAAAACCGGCCATCAGCAGCCACTGGCGCCTGGCCAGCCTGCATGCGTGGCTGACCCTGCAGCTGCGCTTTATCGTGTTTCGCGGCCCCGTTACCCTGATCGTGCGCGGCACGCGCGGCGTGCGCATGGAGCCGGCCGGCCAGGGCCGCAGCATCAGCCAGGCCGCCACCCTGGGCTTTTCCACCGGCGTGCTGTATGCGACCGTGCGCAGCGAAACGTTCATTCCCTATCTGCGCGGCCAGCAGGCGCTGCTCAACGACCGTTTCGACGGCGACGGCGTCTATCTTTACGAAGAAACCCCGCGCCACGGCAAGCAGCCGGGCAAGGTGGGCAGCTGGTTCGAAGGGTTCACGGACGCGGTGCTGAAGGTGTTCGGCATCTAGCCGCCGCCAAGAAAAAAACCGCCCACATCAGCCAAGACACGGGCGGCTTTTCACGAGAGCGGCAAAATCCAATACTGCACGCCACCCTACACGCTGCAATGCCGTTCAGTTAGCTCGCCTACGCTGTCAGGAAACTCGCAAAACGGATTGAGGCCTCGGTCTCCAGCACAGGCCCACCGGGCCAAGCGGGTCCGAAAAATGTCGAGGGCAAGGCGCAGCGACGAAGACAGTACGCATGGTCGGCGAGGAGCTGCAACGCGGCCATCGGCATTTTCTCAGGCTCGCGTCTCCGGCCCGCCATTTTTACAATTGAACGGCATTACCTACACGTCGTCCTTTTTCTTCTCGCGCGCCACCACATACAACAGCACGATGATCACCGCATACGGCAGCAGCGACAGCGCGTCCGAACTGCCGCCCGCGTAGAACGGGTTGCCGTGTTCGGCCCAGTCGGCCATCATCTGGTCGAAGTGGGTCAGCACGCCGGCCGTGATGGCGATAATGATGCCGGCCAGCGCGCCGCCGGCGATATAGCCGGAAGCGAGCAGCACGCCCGAGCTGCGGTCGCCGGCCAGCTGGCGCTCTTCCTCGTTGAGTTTCGCATTATGTTCGAGCTGGTTGTTGCGGCGGTCGGCCAGCCAGCGGATCACGCCGCCGACAAAGATCGGCAGGGTCGACGACAGCGGCAGGTAGACGCCGACCGAGAATGCCAGCGAGGCGATGCCGGCCATTTCCAGCACCACGGCGATCATCACGCCGAACAGCACCAGCGTCCACGGCAGCTGCTGGTCCAGAATGCCCTTGATAATATAGGACATCAGCACGGCCTTCGGCGCATCGTATTTCTTCACTTCCGAGCCGTCCGGGCGCTTGTTGTAGGCACCGTTGATGCCCGGGTCGACCAGGTAGGCCAGCTGGCCGTCGTCCTTGACGAAATACTTGCCGGCCGGGCCGCCGACGGTGTCGGTCTTCTGCCAGACCTTGTAGGTATTGCGGTCGGTTTCGGCCTGCGGGCCATGCAGCTCGCCCGTCGCCGTCAGCTTCGACACATCGACCGTCAAGCCTGGCGCCACCTGCGCGGCCGGCACGTACACGGTGCTCGCTTCGTTCAGTTTCAGCAGGATCGGTCCGAGGATCAGCGCCGACGACAAGGCGCCGGCCAGGATCGCATACTGCTGCAGGCGCGGCGTGGCGCCGATCAGGTAGCCGGTCTTCAGGTCCTGCGAGGTGGTGCCGGCATTGCTGGCGGCGATGCAGACGATGGCGCCGACCGACAAGGCGGTCACGTAGTAGCGGCCACCGGTCCAGCCCATCAGCAGGAAGATCAGACAGGTAAACAGCAAGGTGGCCACCGCCATGCCCGAGATCGGATTCGACGAGGAACCGATTTCGCCGGTCAGGCGCGACGACACGGTGGCGAACAGAAAGCCGAACACCAGGATCAAGAGCGCACCGAGCACGTTCATGTGCAGCGGCGTGGCAAAGGTGATCACGGCGATAATCGCCAGGCAGCCGATGATGACCCATTTGAGCGGGATATCCTGCTCGGTGCGCAGGGTGGCGTTGGCCTTGCTGCCCTTGCCCATGCCGGCCAGGCCGGCCGACAGGCTGCGCCAGATCATCGGCATGGCGCGCACCAGCGAAATGAGGCCACCGGCGGCGACCGCGCCGGCGCCGATATACAGCACATAGGCGCTGCGGATATCGTCGGCGCCCATCTCGCTGATCAACTTGGTGCCCGGCGAGAGCACGGTGGTGAGCTTGTCTCCAAAGAATTTGATCATCGGGATCAGGAGCAAATACGACAGCACGCCGCCGGCCGCCATGGTGGCGGCGATGCGCGGTCCGATGATGTAGCCGACGCCGAGCAGCTCGGGCGAAATCTCGGCGCCGATCGAGCCGGCTTTGAGCGGCGCGCCGAACTCCACGCCGGGCGTATCTTTCCAGCCCTTGAACGAGATATTGAACACTTTATACAGCAGGCCGACGGCAAAGCCGCCGAAGATGATCTTGGCGCGGCGCTTGGCGTCTTTTGCGGCGGCCGAATCGGACGCGATGCTCTCGCCGGCGGCGATGCGCGATTCGTCGGTGGCGGCGGCCTTGAGCACTTCGGCGCAGGCCGTGCCTTCGGGGAACTTGAGTTCCTTGTGCTGGTCGACGATCATGGTGCGGCGCATCGGGATCATCATCAGGATGCCCAGCAGGCCGCCCAGTACGCCAACCAGCATGACGCGCGAAATCTCCAGGTCGAAGCCCAGGATCAAAATCGCCGGCATCGTCACGCCCAGGCCGAAGGCCAGCGATTCGCCGGCCGAACCGGCCGTCTGCGTGATGCTGTTTTCCAGGATCGACGAATCCTTGCCGCCCACCTTCTTGGCCAGGCCGAACAGGGTGATCGCAATCACGGCGACGGGGATCGAGGCGCTGACGGTCAGGCCCACCTTGAGCACCAGGTACAGCGACGAGGCGCCAAAGACCATGCCCAGGACAACGCCCATCAGCAGCGCGCGCAAGGTCATCTCGGGCAGCTGCGCGTCGGCCGGGATATACGGTTTCACGGTCGCCGGTATTGCATCTTTTGCCATGGACATTCCTTATGAGGTATAAAGCAAAACAGCCCGGATTGGCGCCCGGGCTCTTGTTGAAGCCGTGACTATCGCACAGCCGCGTTTCCCTGAAAAGGTTTTTTGCGCGGACAGAGCCGCGCAAAGCCGGCGCGCTCATGGTCTATAATCGCGGCCACCGTGCCCTGCACGCTCACGCGAGAATGTCTTGACTGCTAACCGATCCGGCTTCCCCTGGCCATCCCGCCGCGCCGTGGTGCGCGGCCTGCTCCTTGCCGGCTGCGCCGCCCTGGCCTGCGCCATCGGGATGGCTGCTTATCTGTTCCTGTATGTGAAACCGCGCCTGCCGGCGCTCGATGTCATCACCGACTACCAGCCCAAGATACCGCTGCGCGTCTATACGGCCGACCATGTGCTGATCGGCGAATTCGGCGAGGAACACCGCGACTTCATGCCGATCGCGCAAGTGCCCGACATGATGAAGAAGGCGCTGATGGCCATCGAGGACAGCCGCTTCTATGAACACAATGGCATCGACTTCGTGCGCGTCGGCGGCGCCGTGATGTCCAACCTGCGCCACGGCTTTGGCCACGGCGGCGGCTCCACCCTCACCATGCAGGTGGCGCGCAACTTCTTCCTCACGCGCGACAAGGTCGCCTCGCGCAAGCTCAATGAAATCATGCTGGCCCTGAAAATCGAGGCCGCCCTGTCGAAGGACCAGATCCTGGAACTCTACATGAACCAGGTCTACCTGGGCCAGCGCTCATTCGGCTTTGCCAGCGCGGCGCAGACCTATTTCGGCAAGCCGCTGGGCGAACTGTCGATCGCCGAAATGGCGATGCTGGCCGGCCTGCCGCAAAACCCCTCGCGCCACAACCCGATCAGCAATCCGAAACGCGCACACGCGCGCCAGCAGCTGGTATTGAAGCGCATGCGCGAGCTCGATTACATCAGCGACGGCCAGTACCAGCAGGCGCTGAAACAGCCGCTGCGCTACAACACGCGCGGCAGCCAGGGTTTCGACACGCACGCCGAATACGTGGCCGAACTGGCGCGCCAGGCGGTGTTCGCGCAGTACAAGGAAGACAGCTACACCAAAGGCATCAGCGTCTACACCACCATCCTGAAAGCCGACCAGGATGCGGCCTACGCGTCGACCCGCCGCAACGTGATCGCCTATGACCAGCGCCATGGCTATCGCGGCCCTGAAACCTTCATTGAACTGCCGCCCGAGCCCGAACTGCGCGACGACGCCATCGACGCCGCGCTGCAAAAGCGCCCCGACAGCGACGGCCTGGTCGCCGCCGTCGTTACCGACGTGGCCAACGGCAAGGTGACGGTCGACACCGGCGACGGCGAAGCGAAAGTCATTACCGGCGCCGGCCTGCGCTTCGCCGGCCCTGCCTTGTCCGCCAAAGCGGCGGCCGGCATCAAACTGCGCCCGGGCGCCGTAATCCGGGTCAGCAAGGATGCGAAAGACAACTGGGCCATCACCCAGGTGCCGCTGGTGGCCGCCGCTTTCGTCTCGCTCGACGCCGACACCGGCGCCTACCATGCGATGGTGGGCGGCTTCGACTACAACCTGCAAAAGTTCAATCACGTCACGCAGGCGTGGCGCCAGCCCGGTTCGGCCATGAAGCCGTTCGTGTATTCAGCAGCACTGGAAAAAGGCTTTTCGCCGGCCACCCTGATCAATGACGTGCCACTGGAATTGCCGGCGGGCGGCAAGATCTGGTCGCCGCAGAATGACGACTTCAAGTTCGACGGCCCGATCACCATGCGCTATGCGCTGGCGCAGTCGAAGAACGTGGCCTCGGTGCGCATCCTGCGCGCACTGGGCGTGCCGTATGCCCACGAGTTTATCGAAAAATTCGGCTTCGACCCGGCACGCCAGCCGAACAACCTGACCATGGCGCTCGGTACCGGCTCGGTCACGCCGGTGCAGATGGCCGGCGCCTATGCGCTGTTCGCCAATGGCGGCCACCAGGTCGAGCCGTACCTGATCGACCGCATCGTCGACGCCAAGGGCGTGGTGCTGATGCAGACCAAGCCACCGGCGCCCGGCGACGACAAGACCCTGGCGCTCGACCCGCGCAATGCCTTCGTGATGGACAGCATGCTGCGCGAAGTGGCGCGTTCGGGCACGGGCGCGGGCGCCACGCGCAAGCTGGGCCGCAGCGATATCGCCGGCAAGACCGGCACCACCAGCGACGCCGTCGACGGCTGGTTCGCCGGCTACAGCGGCGGCATCGTGGCGGTGGCGTGGATGGGCTACGACGAACCGAAGTCGCTGGGCGGGCGTGAATTCGGCGCCACCCTGGCCATGCCGATCTGGATCGACTACATGCAAACGGCGCTGGCCACGCGTCCGCAGATCACGCGCGTTGCACCGCCCGGCCTGAGCCAGGTCGATGGGGAATGGATGTATGACGAATTCATCGACATGAATGGCGTCAGGACGCTGGACATGGACACCGAAACGCCGACCGATCCGGCGGCGGTGCCGGAGGCGTTGCCGGTGGAAACCACGCAATAGGTGGAAAAGTCGAGTAGGTCGGATTAGCGCTGCGCGCGTAATCCGACGCCACCGCAGGTGCCCGATGAAGCCAACAATGTTGTCGGATTACGCGGGACCTGCGGTCCCGCTAATCCGACCTACCAGATACCCGCGCACCGTCCGCACCGTGCTGTCGGCAAAGTCATCGACGCTGACCTTGGCCGCGCGGTACTTCCAGCGTTTCACATACCAGTCCTGGAACAGCGCCAGGCAGTGCGAGGCGAGCATGGTGGGGTCGCCCTGCGGCTGCGGGCGGATTTCAAGAATGGTCCTGGCCAGCAAGGCCTGCACATACAACTCCGACTGCTTGGCCATGCTGCGCTGCTCGACCTGCAGCACGCGCGAATCCATGTACACAAAATAAAACCAGGGCTGCAGGATTTCGGACAGGTAGATCGACGAGCGTATCATCGCCTCCAGGCGGTCGAGCGGCGACTTGACGTCGACGAACAGCTGCGGCAAGGCCTGCGTGGCGTGGCGCACCACGTCTTCGATCATTTCGGCCAGTTGGTCCTTGCCGGTGATATAGCCATACAGGCCACCCATCGACAGCCCCGTTTCACGGCACAGGTCGCGCAAGCTCATGGCGCGAAAGCCGACGTCGTTGGCCAGCCTGAAGGTGGCGCCGAAGATGCGTTCGAGGTTTTCCAGCGCGGGCTTGCGGCGCTTGACGCCGATGCGGCCCGCGTGGCGGTCGAGGATGTATTCCCAGATATTGACGCCATCCAAAGGCGTCATCTGCTGGAACTGTTCAAAGTTGAAATGGGTCGACAAGTGCATTCCCAAAAGACAGTGTAAAAACGGCGCCGCCAGGTAGCGCAGGCTCGGCGGGGGCGCAAATCGGCCCTGATTATAGCGCAGCGAAATCGCGCCCAGTCTTTTCAATTTGACCATGCGGGTTAATCGCAACATCCCGACCTTTCATATTGCAGTGCAATATCGAATTGGCAAGCCATTGCGGCACGACGGTGCTACATTTAATAGACCGAGCGCTCGCTATATTAGTTGTCACGCAGATGGCGGCGGATGGCGGCGCCGGTACCGCTACAGCATCGACATTTCCCACAAAAAATATCGGAGACAAAATGAAGACCCGCTTCTGGCAACTGCTGTCCACCCTCGTCCTGGCTTGCTGCATCGGCCTGCCCGCCACCGCCGGCGCCGCCGGCTATACGCAAACCAGATATCCCATCGTGCTGGTGCACGGCCTGTTCGGCTTCGACAAGCTGGGCCCGGTCGAATACTTCTATGGCGTCCCCGCCGCCCTGCGCAGCGGCGGCGCCAGCGTCTACACGGTGACCGTGTCGGCCGCCAACAGCACCGAAGTGCGCGGTGAACAATTGCTGTCGCAGGTGCGGCAAATCCTCGCGGCCACCGGCGCGGCCAAGGTCAACCTGATCGGCCACAGCCACGGCGGGCCGACGGCGCGCTATGTCGCCTCGGTGCGGCCCGACCTGGTGGCCTCGGTGACCAGCGTGGCGGGCGTCAACAAGGGCTCGAAAGTGGCCGACATCCTGGCCGGCAGCATCCCCCACACCGGCGCCGCGCTGGGCGACGCCCTCGCCGCGCTGATCGGCATCATTTCGGGCAACCAGGGCTTGCCGCAAAACGCCGGCGCGGCCATGGCGTCGCTGTCGACCGCCGGCTCGCTAGCTTTCAATACCCGCCATCCGCAGGGCGTGCCGGCCACCGCCTGCGGCGAAGGCGCTTACCAGGAACGCGGCGTGCATTATTTTTCATGGAGCGGCGCCCAGCCCTACACCAATGCACTGGACGTCGGCGACCCGGCGCTGGCGGCCATCAGCCTGGCCTTCGGCGGCGCAAAGAACGACGGCCTGGTCAGCAGCTGTTCCAGCCACCTGGGCAAGGTGATCCGCGACGACTACGCCATGAACCACCTCGATGAAGTCAACCAGTTCGTCGGCATCGTCAACCTGTTCGAGACCTCGCCCGTCACGGTGTTCCGCCAGCAGGCCAACCGCCTGCAGGGCCTGGGCTTGTAAGGAGGCGCCATGCGCACGAACAAGAGCTTGATCGCGGCCGGCGCACTGGCCGCCATGGCGCTGTACTGGTCGCTGGCGCCGGGCGAGCCGCCGGCGCCAGCGCCACCCAAGGAAGACCCCGATCTGTTCGCGTTCGTGCGCTCGATGGAGGGCACGCGGCCCGACGGCAATCTGACCGCCTCCGCCGGCGGCACCCTGGTGGTCGATGCGGAACTGGGCCATCTGTTCGACTACTACCTGGCGGGCCTCGGCGAAAAGCCGCTGGCCGCCATCCGCAGCCAGATCGAGCTGGAACTCGACCGCCGCCTGGCGCCGGCGCCGGCACGCGAAGCCAAGCGCCTGCTGGGGGCGTACCTGGCCTACAAGCAGGCGCTGGCCGGCATCGAGCAAGGCCTGGCGCCTTCCGGCAACGCGCCGCTGGCGCGGCTGCAGGCGATGCGCGCGCTGCGCCCGGCGTACTTCACGGCCCAGGAAAGCGCCGGCCTGTTCGGCGCCAGCGACGTGCGCGACGACGACGCCGTGGCGCGCATGGCGGTGCTGGGCGACAAGCAGCTGAGCGAAGCCGGGCGGCAGCAAAGGCTGGCCGCGCTCGACGCCGCCCTGACACCGGCGCAGCGGCTGGAGCGCGACGCGCCGCAGCAGGTGAGCCGGCTCGACGACGCGGTGCGCACGCTGCGCGCGCAAGGCGGCGGCGACAATGAAGTCTATCGCCTGCGCGCGGCCACTTTCACGCCCGAGGCGGCGGCGCGGCTGGCCGAACTGGACCGCGAAGAATCACAGTGGCAGCAGCGCATCATTGCCTGGCGCGCGCAAAAGGCGGCACTGGGCGCAGGTACGCAGGACGCGGCGCAGGTCGCCAGGCTCAATGACGCGCTCTTCTCACCCGACGAGCAACGCCGCCTGGGCGCCTACGAATAAAGGGCTAGTCCATCTGCGCCAGCAGCTGCGCCGCCGCCATCATGTCAGCACTGGCATGGCCTTGCGTATAGCGCGCGTGCACAGGCAGCAGCAGCGCGCGCGCTTCGCGCGAGCGGCCCTGTTCGCGCAAGACTGCCGCCAGGCTGGTGGCGCAGCGCAGCTCCCAGCCCAGCGCGCGCTGGGCGCCGGCCAGCCTGAGCGCTTCCTCCAGCAGCCGGCGCACCAGTTCCTGCCCTTGCACGTCGCCAGGGCGCAGGGCCTGCCAGCGGCGCAGCGCCGCGCGGCGCAGTACTTCAGGCGCACTCCATGGCGCGTCGCCGCCACGGGCGCGCCGCAGCGCTTCGCCATTGGCCGCCGCATCGAGCAAGGTCGCCATCAGGTCGACCTGCAGCGACCAGCCGCGCGCCGCCGGCCAGGCGACGGCGCAGCCCTGGCGCAGGCTGTCGAGCACACCCTGATAGCTGGCGCCCCACTCCTGCCAGTGCCGCAAGCCGTGGCGCGCCGCATGTTCGCACAGCGTGCCGGTCCACTCGCGCGCCAGATCGTGCCGGCCGCACCACAAGGCCACCGGGATGGCGCTGACGGCCAGCGCCACGCACAGCGACACGCCATTGTGCGCAAAGCCCTGCTCGACCGTTTCGCGGGCAATCGCCAGCGCATCGTCGGGACGGCCCATCAGCCACACGCAGCGCGCCAGGTTGCCGCGCAGGCAAACCTGGTAGTCGGCCAGCAAGGCGCTGTTCAGGCTGTGCTGGCCGGCGGCATCGGGATGGTCCAGCACCAGGCGCGACAGCACCGCCGACTCCGCATGCCGTCCCTGCAGGTGTTCGCCAGCGGCCAGCATGCGTGCGCGCAACAGCTGCATGGCGGTATCGCCCTCGCGCTCGCACAGCGCCGCAAACTGCGCCGCGCAGGCGTCGGCGGCGCGGTAATCGGCCATCACCATGTGCGCGATCCACATGCCGCAAATCGCTTCGGCGCAGCCAGCGGCCTCGCCTGTGGTGATGGCCAGCGCACAAGCGCGCTGGAATTGCGCCAGCATGGCGCCGCTCACGCCCCCGGTATGCAGCAGCAAGTGCCCCAGCGACACGCACAGCTGCATTTCACCGCAGGCATCCTCGATACCATGCGCGGCCATGCGCGCCAGCGCATGTTCGACCCGCACCCGGTATTCGTCCATCAGCGACAACGAGTAGAACAGCGTGTGCGCTGCCAGGGTCAGCGCCACCCCCAGCGCCGGGTCGCCGTGCGTGCCGAAGGCCCAGTCGATGGCGGCGCGCATATCGTCCACATGGCAGCGGCAGGCGGCGCTCCAGCTGGCCGCCGGCAAGCGCCCCCGGTCGTGCGCGATATGGCGCGCCAGCGCCAGGCAATGCAGTGCATGGCGGCGCAATACGGCCGCCTGCCCGCCGTCTTCGGACAGCAGCGCGCAAGCATACGCGCGCGTCGTTTCCAGCAGCCGGTAATACACGCGCTCGCAGCAGGTCTCGACGCTGACCAGTGATTTCGAGGCCAGGTCGGCCACCGCGTCGTAGACGTCGCGCCCGGCCACGGCGCTGGCCGATTCGAGCCGGAAGCGGCTCTTGAACACGCTCAGCGCCCGCAGCACGCTGCGCTCTTCGGCATCGAGCAAACCATAGCTCCAGTCCAGCGTGGCGCGCAGGGTCTGGTGGCGCGGCGGCGCGTTGCGCGGACCGCGCACCAGCAGGCGGAAACGGTCATCGAGCTGGCGCCGCAAGCCATGCAGGCCGAAGTGGCCGATGCGCCCGGCCGCCAGTTCCAGCGCCAGCGGAATGCCGTCGAGGCGGCGGCAGATTTCGGCCACCACCGGCACGTCGGCGTCGGCCAGCACGAAGCTGGCGTCGACCGCGATGCAGCGCTCGCAAAACAGCTGCACCGCCGCATAGTGGCGCAGCGCCGCGTCGGCCACCGTGTCGGGCGGCGGCAGCTCCAGCGCCGGCAGGCGCAGCAGGTACTCGCACGAGATGCGCAGCGGTTCGCGGCTGGTGGCGACCACCTGCAGCGCCGGTGCTCCCTTGAGCAGGGCATCGGCCAGCGCCGCGGCGGCGGCGATCACGTGTTCGCAATTGTCGAACACGAGCAGCATCTGGCGCTGGCGCAGATAGGCCAGCAGGGCCGGCATCGGATCGTGCGCCGGCACCGCCACGCCCAGCGCCGAGGCCAGCGCCAGCGGCGCCCGCCGCCCCTCCGTCACCGGCGCCAGGTCGACGAAGCAGATGCCGTCGGCATGGCGGCGCTGCACGCGCAGCGCCAGCGCCACTGCCACCATGGTCTTGCCGATGCCGCCCGGGCCAACGATGCTGAGCAGGCGCACATGCAGCAGTTGGCCAGCCATCGCATGCAATGCATCGGTGCGGCCCATCATCCGCGTGAACAGCACCGGCAGGTTGTAGCGCACCTCGGCGGAGGTGCCGGAGGCAGCGGCGGCGGCCGTCTCGCCATCGCGCGACACGGGGGCGAGAAAACCGTAGCCACGGCCGGCCACGGTGGTGATGTAGCGCTGGCCATCACGCCCGTCGCCCAGCACCTTGCGCAGCGCCGCCAGGTGCACGCGCAAGGTGGCGTCGTCGACTACGGCATTGGGCCAGACCAGGGCCAGCAATTCATGCTTGTCGACGATATCGCCGGCGCGTTCCAGCAGGGCCAGCAGCAAGTCCATGGCGCGGCTTCCCAGCCTTGCCGCACGTTCGCCTTCCAGCAGCCGGCGTTCGAGCGGCAATAGGCGAAACGGGCCGAAAACATAGGCCGGGACGGAGCTGTTCATCATGGTGCTTGGGGAAGAAGGGTCTCAGGACATGCGGTGTGGCAGGCATTTTACGGAAAATCCGCACTCCGCACGCACGAGCTGCTACTTGTTGCAATCCGGCGACGCATGCGCGCCATCCAGCAGGGCCGCAACGGCGTCGGCCGGTGCCGGACGGTGCAGGTAGTAGCCCTGCACCTGCTGGCAACCGAGGCTGCGCAGCATGGCCAGCTGCGCGCCATCTTCGACACCTTCGGCCAGCACCTGCAGCGCCAGGCTGCGCGCCAGCGCGATGGTCGAGTCGACAATGACGGCGTCCTTGCCATCGCTGGCGATATCGGCGATGAAACAGCGGTCGATCTTGACCGTATGCACAGGCAGCATCTTGAGGTGGTGCAGGCCAGCATAGCCGGTGCCGTAGTCGTCGAGCGCGATGCGCACGCCCAGCGCGCGCAGTCGCGCGAGCACGGCGCACGCTTGCGCCATATCGACGATCTGGCCGCTTTCCGTCACCTCCAGTTCCAGCAAGCCGGGCGGCACGTCATGCTGGCGCAAACAGGACAGCACGGTAAAGAACAGGCGCGGGTCGCTCAACTGCCGGACCGACAGATTGACCGCCACCGGCACCAGCGGCAACCGTGCCTGGCGCCACTGCGCCAGTTGCGCGCATGCGGCGGCGATACCCCAGTTGCCCAGTTCGACGATGGTGCCGCTGTGTTCACCGAGGTCGACAAACTCCTGCGGAAAACCGGGGCCGCGCCCTGGCTGGCGCCAGCGCAGCAGCGCTTCCAGACCCACCAGGCGCAGCTGCACGGTATCGAACTTGCCCTGGTAGTGAAAGCAGAATTCATCGTTGCGCAGCGCGCTGGCCAGGCCAGCCACTAGGCGGGCAGGCGCAGCACGGGCCGCGTCTGGCCAGTGGCGCCGCTGTCCGCCGGCGGCAGGCTGGCATGCTCCTGGCGCAGGCGGAACACGCTGACCACCCGCTGCAGCCGCGCCGCCTCGCTTTCCAGCGATTGTGATGCGGCCGCCGCTTCTTCCACCAGCGCCGCGTTTTGCTGCGTCACTTCATCCATCTGCAACACCGCTTCGCTGATCTGGCCGATGCCCGTGCTCTGTTCGGCGCTGGCGGTGGTGATGTCGCTGACCATGCGGCTGACCTTTTCCACCGCCTGCACCACCTCATGCATGGTGGCGCCGGCCTGCACGACGAGCGCCGATCCGTTCGAGACCTGCTCGCCGGAGGTGGCGATCAGGGCGCGGATATCGCGCGCGGCCGAGGCGCTGCGCTGCGCCAGGTTGCGCACCTCGGTGGCGACCACCGCAAAGCCGCGTCCCTGCTCGCCGGCGCGCGCCGCTTCCACCGCCGCATTGAGGGCCAGGATATTGGTCTGGAACGCGATGCCGTCGATCACGCCGATGATCTCGGCGATCTGCGCCGAAGAACTGCTGATCGCTTCCATCGTGTTGATCACCTGCCCGACGGCCTCGCCGCCGCGGTTGGCGACCTGCGCCGCCGCCAGCGCCAGGGTGCTGGCCTGGCGTGCATTGTCGACATTCTGCTGCACTGTGGAACTGAGTTCCTCCATCGCCGACGCCGTCTGTTCGAGCGAACTGGCCTGTTCTTCGGTGCGGGCCGACAGGTCGATATTGCCGGCCGCGATTTCGGTCGACGCCGTGGCGATGGTATCGGTGCCGCTGCGCACCTGCCGCACGATATCGCGCAGGTTGTCATTCATGATGGCCAGTGCGTCGAGCAGCCGGCCCGTTTCATCGCTGGCGTGCTGGCCAAAGGTGGAACTGAGGTCGCCGGCGGCCACCGTCTGCGCCACGCCCAGCGCATGCTGCAGCGGCCGCACGATGCTGCGCGTGACCAGCCAGGCCGTGATAATGGAGAACAAAATGGCCGCAGCACTGAGCGCCAGCACCATGGCGCGCGCCGCCAGGTATTCCTCGCGCACCTGCTTGCCCGCTTCGACCATGAGGTTGTGCTGGTGTGTGATCAGGTTTTCTAGCGCGCCCATGTAGCGCAGCTGATCGGCGCGCACGGTTTGCAGCAGCAGCGCCGACGCTTCGTCGCGCGCGCCGTCGTACAGCAGCGCCAGCACCTTGTCGCGGCCCGTATTGAACACGCCGCGCGCCTCTTTTACCGCCTGCATCAATTGCTTGCCCTGCTCGCCGCCGATCTTGCCATCGAGCTCGCCCAGCAGCTTCTCGGTGGCCGCGCTGGCCCTGGCGATGGTGTCGCGCTCCTGCGCCACCTGGTCCAGCTCAAACATCAGGAACAGATTGCGCGAGGAGCGCGCGATCACGTTGACCTGCTTGATGATCTCATTGGCCAGCACGGTTTTCGGATACTCGCGATCGACCACGCCGCGCATGCGCTCGTCGAGCGAGGACAAGCGCAACACACTGAGCGCGGCGGTGGCCAGCAACAGCAAGGTCAGCACCGCGAAAGCCCAGCGCAAACGCGTTCCTATATTCATATTCGCCATATTGTTTGCATTCTTCAAGATGAGGCAGATCGCCATGGCCGCCGCCACCGGCCATGCCTCACGTGTCATGAACGGGCGCAACAGGCAGCAGGGTCGGCCGGGAGTGGTCAAAGGCAGGAGCGAAGATGGCGTACGCCGTCCTCCGCGCCAGGGCGCATGGTGCTACGGCGGCCAGTGTGAGTTATCCGACAAGCAATGTCGCGTTAATTTTTGCAAAATTTTGCTTAGATAACAAAACATCCATTTTCATAACACTGTTTTACCGGCAAGCATGCGTCCGTGCAAAACGGCCGCACAAGGCGGCCGTCCGTACCACTCCCCGCGTCGTGGCGACGGCTCAGAATTGTTCCCATTCGTCGTGCGACGGCCTGCCCTTGCGCGTGGCAGGCGCCGTCTGCAAGGCAGTGCGCGCCACGGCCGCAGGCACGCTGGCGCGCACTGGCGCCGGCGCCACGCCATCGAGCCTGAACACGCTCACCACGCCGGACAAGGCGCCCGCCTGCTCCTGCAGGGACGCGGCCGCGGCCGCCGCCTCTTCGACCAGCGCGGCGTTCTGCTGCGTCACCTGGTCCATCTGGCTGATGGCCTATTGGTCTGGCAGGCGATGCCGTCGATTACGCTGATGATGTCGACGATTTTGCGCGACGCGCCGTTGATGGCGTCCATGGTCCGCACCACCTTTGCCCACCACGGCGCCACCCTGCACCGCCACCCGGGACGCGCTGCGCGCCAGCTGATTGGCCTGCTGGGCATTGTCGGCGTTCTGGCGTACGGTCGAGGTCAGCTCCGCCATCATGACACCGACCAGGGCAGCATTGGCGCCGGCCTGGCGCAATGTGCAGGGCAAGGATAGCTGGCTGCGCCATTGATATTCGTCTAAGATGGCCGACAAGACCACACTGGAAACACCATGGCTTATCTTATCGAACAAAAACTGGTGATCGGCGTCGCCTCGAGCGCACTGTTCGACCTGTCGGCATCGCACCAGGTCTACCTCGACCGTGGCCCCGAGGAATACCGCAAATACCAGGAAACCCACCTCGATACGGTGCTGGGCCGCGGCGTGGCCTTTCCCTTCATCCGCCGGTTCCTGAACATCAACAAGCACCATCCGCACGAGGCGCCGGTGGAAGTGGTGCTATTTTCGCGCAACTCACCCGAAACCGGCTTGCGCGTGATGCACTCGATCGCCCACTATGGCCTCGATATTTCGCGCGCCGCTTTCATGACCGGCAAGTCGCCCTACCCTTACCTGCCGGCGTTCAACGCCTCGCTGTTCCTGAGCGCCAATGAAGACGATGTGCGCGGCGCACTGGCCTGCAACTTTCCCGCCGGCCTGGTACTGCCCTCGCGCACCGAAGACGACGAGGCCGACGAAGAGCTGCGCGTGGCCTTCGATTTCGATGGCGTGATCGCCGACGACGAGGCCGAAACCGTCTTCAAGCGCAACAACGACGTCGATGAATTCCACGCCCATGAAACCCTGAACGTGGGCACGCCGCACCGCCCGGGCCCGCTGGCCACCCTGTTCCAGAAACTGGCCGCCATGCAGCGCCTGGAAGAACAGGCCCAGCAGCGCGATCCGGCCTACAAAAAGATCCTGCGCATCGCCATCATCACCGCCCGCAACGCGCCGTCGCACGAACGCGTGGTGACGACCCTGAAAAGCTGGGGCGTGGCGGCCGACGAAACGTTTTTCCTCGGCGGCATGGACAAGTCGCGCGTGCTGGCCGTGTTCAGGCCGCATATCTTTTTCGATGACCAGCTGAGCCATTTGAAGTCAGCCGGCGGCACCATACCGATGGTGCACGTGCCGTTTGGTGTGGCCAATGTGCGCGCGGGTGATGGTCTATAATCGCGCATGGCTTTCCAGCCACTCCTGTCAACTGCCTCTGTCACCTGTGTCATCGCCTGCATGTCCTTAGCCCTGAAAAAATCGCTCCCCAAGCCCGGCAACCGCTACGCGCTGCCCGCCCTGTATGGTTCATCCGACGCCTATGCGCTGGCGCTGGCCGCTCTTGAACTGAAGTCGCGCGGCCAGATGCTGGCCGTGGTGGTGGCGCAGGCCAGCGACGGTCAGCGCCTGCTCGACGAGATCCCGTGGTTTGGCGGCCAGGAGCTGCGCTGCCATCTGCTGCCGGACTGGGAAACCCTGCCCTACGACGCGTTTTCGCCGCACCAGGACCTGGTCTCCGAACGCCTGGCGACCCTGCACGAGATTCAAAATCGCCAGTGCGACGTGCTGATCGTGCCGGCCACCACGGCGCTGGTGCGCCTGGCGCCGCCGTCGTTCCTGGCCGCCTACACCTTCTTTTTCAAGAAGGGCGAAACGCTCGATGAAGCGCGATTGAAATCGCAGCTGACCCTGGCCGGCTACAGCCATGTGTCGCAGGTGATGTCGCCCGGCGAATACTCGGTGCGTGGCGGCCTGCTCGACCTTTTCCCGATGGGGTCCGCCCTGCCGTACCGGCTCGACCTGTTCGGCGACACCATCGAGACCATCCGCACCTTCGACGCCGACACGCAGCGCTCACTCTACCCTGTGCACGAAGTGCGGCTGCTGCCGGGGCGCGAATTCCCGATGGACGAGGCGGCGCGCACCACCTTTCGCAGCCGCTGGCGCGAGCAGTTCGAAGGCGACCCGTCGCGCTCGGTGGTCTACAAGGACATCAGCAGCGGCATCGCCTCGGCCGGCATCGAATACTACCTGCCGCTGTTTTTCGAGCAAACCGCCACCCTGTTCGACTACCTGCCGCCCGACGCCTCGCTGGCCCTGGTCGGCGAGATCGACGCGGCGATCGGCCGCTTCTGGACCGATACCCAGTCGCGCTACCGCTTCCTGAAGGCCGACCGCGAACGTCCGATTTTGCCGCCCGAGTCGCTGTTCCTCGGCGACGAGCAGTTCTTCGCGCTGGCCAAACCGTATGCGCGCCTGGCGATCGCCAAGTCGAACGATGCGCTGGCCTCCGAATTGTCGGCGCCGCTGCCCAACATCGCCGTGAACCGCCGCGCCGACGATCCGCTGGCCAACCTGCGCAGCTTTTTGCTGCAGCCGGGCCGCAGGGTGATGGTCTGCGCCGAATCGAACGGCCGGCGCGAAACCTTGCAGCAGTACTTTGCCGAATACGACCTGCAGCTGACGCCCGTGGAGGGCAGCGACGGCTTCTTGCAGTCCGACGCCAAGCTGATGCTGGGCGTGGCGCCGCTGCATGCGGGCTTCGAGCTGTACACGGACGAAGGCAACCTGGCCTTCATCACCGAAACCGAGCTGTATGCGGGTTCGGGCCGGCGCGTCGGCAAGAAAAAACAGGAAGGCGTGACGCAGGTCGAGTCGATGGTGCGCGACCTGTCGGAGCTGAAGATCGGCGACCCGGTGGTCCACATCAACCACGGCATCGGGCGCTACATGGGCCTGACCAGCATGGACCTGGGCGAAGGCGAAACCGAGTTCTTGCACCTCGAATACGCGAAAGACACCAAGCTGTATGTGCCGGTGTCGCAATTGCACGTGATCTCGCGCTATTCGGGCGCCTCGCCGGAAGACGCGCCGCTGCATTCGCTCGGCTCGGGCCAGTGGGAAAAGGCGAAAAAACGCGCTGCCGAACAGGTGCGCGACACGGCCGCCGAACTGCTCAACCTGTATGCGCGCCGCGCGCTGCGCCAGGGCCATGCCTTCGAGTATTCCTCGCATGACTACGAGCGCTTTGCCGACAGCTTCGGCTTCGACGAAACGCCCGACCAGGCCGAAGCTATCCACAATGTGATCCGCGACATGACCTCGGGCAAACCGATGGACCGCCTGGTGTGCGGCGACGTCGGTTTCGGCAAGACGGAAGTGGCGCTGCGCGCGGCATTCATCGCCGTGATGGGCGGCAAGCAGGTGGCGATCCTGGCGCCGACCACGCTGCTGGCCGAACAGCATGCGCAGACCTTTGCCGACCGCTTTGCCGACTGGCCGGTGCGCATTGCCGAACTGTCGCGTTTCCGTAGCGGCAAGGAGATCACGCAGGCCTTCAAGGGCATGGCCGACGGCACGCTGGACATCATTATCGGCACCCACAAACTGCTGTCCGATGACGTGAAGTTCACGCGCCTGGGCCTGGTCATCATCGACGAGGAACACCGGTTTGGCGTTCGCCAGAAGGAAGCGTTGAAAGCGCTGCGCGCCGAAGTCGATGTGCTGACCCTGACCGCCACGCCGATCCCGCGCACCCTGGGCATGGCGCTGGAAGGCTTGCGCGACTTTTCCATCATCGCCACGGCGCCGCAAAAGCGCCTGGCCATCAAGACGTTTGTCCGCAGCGAAGGCGAAGCGATCATCCGCGAAGCGTGTTTGCGCGAGCTGAAACGCGGCGGCCAGATCTACTTCCTGCACAACGAGGTCGAGACCATCCAGAACCGACTGGCCATGCTGACCGAACTGCTGCCCGAGGCGCGCATCGCCGTGGCGCACGGCCAGATGCACGAGCGCGACCTGGAAAAAGTCATGCGCGACTTCGTGGCCCAGCGTTTTAACATTTTGCTGTGCACCACCATCATCGAGACCGGCATCGATGTGCCGACCGCGAACACCATCATCATGCACCGCGCCGACAAGTTCGGCCTGGCGCAGCTGCACCAGCTGCGCGGCAGGGTCGGCCGCTCGCACCACCAGGCCTACGCCTACCTGCTGGTGAATGACGTGCAGGGCCTGACCAAACTGGCGCAGCGCCGGCTGGACGCGATCCAGCAGATGGAAGAGCTGGGCAGCGGCTTTTACCTGGCCATGCACGACCTGGAAATTCGCGGCGCCGGCGAGGTGCTGGGCGAGAGCCAGTCGGGCGAGATGACGGAAATCGGCTTCCAGCTGTATTCGGACATGCTCAACGAAGCCGTGCGTTGCCTGAAAGCCGGCAAGGAGCCGGACCTGGCCGCGCCGCTGGCCTCGACCACCGAAATCAACCTGCATGTGCCGGCGCTGCTGCCTGCCGATTTTTGCGGCGACGTGCACGAACGCCTGTCGATCTACAAGCGCCTGGCCAACTGCGCCACGCAGGACAAGATCGACGATATCCAGGAAGAGCTGATCGACCGCTTCGGCAAGCTGCCCGACCCGGTGAAAGCGCTGATCGAAACGCACCGCCTGCGCATCGCGGCGAAAACCGTCGGCATCGTCAAGATCGACGTGCATGGCGAGGCGGCTACCCTGCAATTCATGGCCCAGCCGCCGATCGATCCGATGCGCATCATCGAACTGATACAGAAGAACCGCCATATCAAGCTGCATGGCCAGGACAAGCTGAAGATCAGCGCCGCCATGCCGGACCTGGCGGCGCGCGTAACGCAAATCAAGACCACCATCAAGCAATTGACCGTTTAGACTTTTACCGCAGGCTACCATGACCAATACCTCTTCCATGACCATGAATCTGATACTGCAAGGCGTCGATGGCGACCCGGCGCGCCTCGAGCGCATCGCCGCGCTGGCTGCGCCCACCAGCATCACGCGCCTGGGGCCGCATGCGCTGCGCTGCGAAAAAATCAGCTATTCGCAGGCCCTGCTGCCGACCATCGAGGTGGCGGCGCAGGCGGCGCAGCTGGACGCTACCTATCTCATGGGCCGGCGCGCACTGAGCGAATTCAAGCTCGTCGCGATGGACATGGATTCGACCCTGATCACCATCGAGTGCATCGATGAAATCGCCGACATGCAGGGCTTGAAACCGCAGGTGGCGGCGATCACGGAAGCGGCCATGCGCGGCGAACTCGATTTTGCCGCCAGCCTGACGCAGCGCGTGGCGCTGCTCGAAGGGCTGGACGCCTCGGCGCTGCAGCGCGTCTACGACGAACGTTTGAAATTATCGCCGGGCGCCGAGAAAATGCTGGCGGCCGTGAAGGCGGCGGGCCTGAAAACCCTGCTGGTGTCGGGCGGCTTCACCTTCTTTACCGAGCGCCTGAAAGAGCGCCTGGGCCTGGACTACACGCACGCCAATGCGCTGGAAATCGTCGACGGCAAGCTGACCGGCAAGGTCCTGGGCGGCATCGTCGACGCCGAAGAAAAACAGCGCACGGTCGAGCGCGTGTGCAAGGAACTGGGCATTTCGCCGTCCGAAGCGATCGTCATGGGCGACGGCGCCAACGACCTGAAAATGATGGGCATCGCCGGCCTGTCGGTGGCCTTCCGCGCCAAGCCCGTGGTGCGCGCCCAGGCCGACGTGGCGCTCAACTTCGTGGGCCTCGACGGCGTGCTGAACGTGCTGTCCTGAACTAGCTGCGGGCGAGCCTGAAGAACTCGCGGATACGCTCGAGCATGCCCGGCGACTGCGGCGCACCGGCCGGCAATCCCGCCGGGCGCAGCAAGGCATCTTCGTTGACACTGCGGCGCTGCTCGATCAGTGCGGCGATACGCTCGACCAGCTTCGGATTGCGCTCGAAAATACCGGCCATGGTGTGCTTGGCGACCTCCAGCGTCACGCTGGCCGTGCGCGCCCGTACATGGGCCGAACGCGGCGCGCCCGTAAACAGCGACATCTCGCCGAAGCAGTCGCCGGGCCACAGCCGCGCCACCTCCAGCGGGCCGTGCGGACCGTCGATGACCACCTCGAAACTGCCCTCCAGCACCACGAACATGGTCTCCCCAGGGTCGCCGGCGTTCAGCAGCGCCTGTCCTGGGCCAGTGCGCACCGTCACCGTCTCGGCCGCGATCACGGCCAGTTCCTGCGGCGACAGCGCCGACAGATAGCGCGCGCCGGCCAGCACACCGGCGCGCGCCTCGGGCCGCGCCAGGTGATGCCGTTCCGGGCCATCCTGGCGGCGCCATTCCACCTGTTGGCTGCTGGCCAGCGGCACGCCGGCGGCGCGCAGGAATTGCGCGCCGTACTGCAGTGCCACGTGGCTGTGGGTGCCGGGCGACCGGGCGCCCACCTCGACGAAATACACCATGCGGTACGTGGCCAGGCCGTCCTTCAGGGCCGCCAGCTGCGTGTAGGGTGCGCTGCCAGCGGACAGCAGGCCGTCCTGCACGGCGCGCGCCAGGGCATTGTCGAGGATGGCCAGGATGCGCGCCGTGTCATGGCCGGCATCGAGTTCCAGCAAGCACTCGTATTTGGACAGTGGACCCGGGCGCGAGCGGTTGGTCACCATCACGCCGGCAAATTCGCCGTTCGGTATCAGCACCAGATTGTCGGCGCGGTCGGCCAGCACCACGGTGCGCCAGGCGAAATCGACGACCTTGCCCGACATGTCGCGGCCCCGGTATTGCAGGTCGACCCAGTCGCCGACGCTGATCGAGGCGTCCAGGTGCAGCGCGATGCCGGAAAACACGTCGGCCACCAGGCCGCGCAGGCCGAAGCCGAGGATCAGGCCGATCACCCCGGACGCGCCCAGCATGGCCGTCATCGACAGGCCGAACACCTGGTTCAATATGCCGCAGAAAAACAGCGCGTAGATCAGGAAGGTGACGATCTGCAGCGCCAGCCGCGGCACCCGCATGTCCAGGGTGCGCCCGCGCGCGGCCAGCGCCCAGATCAGCTGGTCCAGCAGCATGGCCAGCAGCAGCAATTGCAGCAGCGGGATGCCGTCGCCGGCCAGCAGCCCGGCCGCCTCGCGACCGTCCGCCAGCCAGCCGAATGGCCCGCCCAATACTTCCAGCGATGCGAAAGCCAGCAAGATGCCGGCCACGGCCAGCAATGCACTCCTCGTCCAATACCTGTTCATGATGCCCCGTTGTTCAAATCGATGGCATCACTGCCCCAGTGTTCATCATAGCGTCCGATTGTGACGCCGGCATGACAAGCGCTTGCCACGCGCGCGCCGGGCGCGATATTTTTGCTATATTGCAAATAAGTGAACACCTTGCTTGCCAACCCTGAAAGAAGACGCGATGCAGCCACCCTTGCCCACCGAGATCGAACGCCACCTGGCGCTGTTTGTCGGCGCCGCGCAAAACGCCTTCGGCGCGGACCTGACAGCGGCCGTGCTGTTCGGTTCCGCCGCCGACGGCCAGCTGCGCGCCACGTCCGACGTCAACCTGCTGCTGTTGCTGCGGCGCTTTACACCGCAGTCGGCCGATGTACTGCGCGCGCCCTTGCGCCTGGCGCACGCCGCCGTCGAGCTGCAGGTGATGTTTTTGCTGGAAGACGAACTGGCGCCGGCGGCCGACGCCTTTGCCGTCAAATTCGCCGACATCATCGCGCGTCACAGGATACTGTTCGGCAGCGATCCCTTCGCCAGCCTGCACACCAGCCGCGAGGCGGTGCTGCGGCGATTGCGCCAGGTGCTGCTGAACCAGCAATTGCGCATGCGCGAGCGCTATCTGTTATTGAGCCTGAACGAGGAACAGCTGGCAGGCGCGATTGCCGACGCGGCCGGGCCACTGCGTTCGGCGGCCGCCTCGCTGGCGCAGCTGGACGGACAGCCTGCCCTGCCGGGCAAGCAGGCGCTCGAAGCGTTTGTCGACCGGCTCGGCGAGCCTGCCCTGCACACGGCCTTGCACAGCATGTCGGTGGCGCGCGAAACAGCGCGCCTGGCGCCCGGCCTGGCCCTGCCCACCTTTACTGGCCTGATGACGATCACGCAACACCTGCGCAAGCACGCGGAGCAGCTGCGGTGACCGGCCCCAATCCGTTTTACTGGACCGGCCCCTGGTTCCTGGCCGCCTACCTGGTGTTCGGGCTGCTGGTGTACTACGGCGTGCGCGAGCTGCTGATCCGCCGGGAGCTGCGCAATCCGCATGCGCAACTGAGCCTGGCGGACGATCCCTATCTGGTGGCCTTCTTGCGCGGCGGCGCGCTCGAAGCCGTGAAGGTAGCCGCCATCGTGCTGGTCGACCGCGGCCTGCTGCGCGCCGACGGTCCGCTGCTGGAAACGAGCAGCGCCGACAGTCTGCGCTACGCCACGCGCGACATCGAACGCGACGTGCTGCGGCTTTACCTGGGCCGCCAGGGCCACAGCCGTGAGCTGGCGGTGCAGGCAGAGGCCTTCCCTTCCTGTAACGACTATCGGCAAACCCTGACGGACCATGAACTGCTGGTCGGCCCGCCGCTCCTGCGCCGGCGCGAAAAGCTCACCTGGGTCGTGCATTACCTGCTGCTGACGGTGGCGCTGGTCAAGGCCATCATCGCCATCAGCCACCAGCACTACAACCTGCTGTTCCTGGCGATCCTGACGGCGGCGTTTTTGCTCAAGCTGCGCCGCTTGCGCACGCAGGCGACCAGCTGGAGCGCGCAGCGGCTGCTGACAGATTTGCGCATGCTGTTCGGCCGCCTGAACATGCGTTCGGCGCGCCTGGCGCCCGGCACCAGCACGGCCGACATGGCGCTGCTGGCGGCCATTTTTGGCGTGGCCGCCCTGCCGCTGTCGGTGTATGCCTATGTGGGCGAGATGTACCCCGCGCCCAGGCCGCTCAACAACTCGGGCGGCGACAGTTCCTCGGGCGGCTCCGGCGATGCTTCGTCCGGCGGCGATGGCGGTGGCTCGTCTTGCGGAGGGGGCGGCAGCGGCTGCGGTGGTTGCGGTGGTGGCGGCTGTGGAAGTTAAGAGGGACCGCGTCGGCCTGGGCTGGCGCGGCGAGCTGGCGGCCGGCATCCTGTCCAGCCTGGCGCACATCGATGTGCTGGAAGTGATTGCCGACGATTATTACCGCGCCGGCCGTGGCGACATCGACGCCCTGCGCAGCCTGGCGCGCCAGGTGCCGCTCACCCTGCACGGCGTCGGCATGGGACTGGCGTCAACCATTCCCGCCGAGCCGCGCCGGCTGCAGGCGATGGCGCGCCTGATGAACGCCGTGCAAGCCGAATCGTGGTCCGAGCACCTGAGCTTCGTGCGCGCCGGCGGCGTCGAGATCGGCCACCTGGCCGCGCCGCCGCGCACGCCGGCCAGCGTGGCCGGCGCCGTGGCCAATATCGCGCTGGCCACGCGCATCGTCGGCAGCGCGCCGCTGATGGAAAATATCGCCACCCTGGTCAACCCGCCGGCCAGCACCATGGACGAGGCGCAATGGCTGGCGCATATCATCGACGGCGCGCAGGTGCCGCTGCTGCTCGACCTGCACAATCTGTATGCGAACGCCGTCAACAGCGGCCTGGATCCGCAGGCAATGCTGCTGCGCCTGCCCTTGGCCAGGGTCGGCGCCGTGCACTTGAGTGGCGGCCACTGGGTGGACGAACCTGGCGGCGCGGGCCGGCGCCTGCTGGACGACCATCTGCACGATGTGCCGCCGGAGGTCTTCGATCTATTGACCTCGCTGGCGCGCCAGGCGCCGCAGCCGCTGACGGTGATCGTTGAACGCGACGGCAATTACCCGTCGTTCGGGCATGTGCTGGGCCAGCTGGCGCTGGCGCGCGCCGCCTTGCGCGCAGGAAGATCCGCATGAGCTCTCCCGCCCTCGAAGCCTACCTGGCGGTGCTCTACACCGACGAGGCCAAACGCCACGCCTTTTTGCAGGCGCCGCGCGCCGAAGCGCTGTTGCATGGCTTGTCCCAGGACGAAGCGGACGCCATGGCGGCGATTGACCGCATCGGCCTGCGGATGGCGGCCGCCAGCTTCAGTCACAAGCGCGCCGCCCATGCCGGCCATGCCAGACCACGGCCAGGCTGGTGGCGCCGCTGGATGGAACGCTGGCGCTGACTACAACTGCCACAGGCGCAGCGGCAGCAGTCCCCACCAGGCCAGCACCAGCAGCAGCTGCAGCGCCGCCAGCAGCGGTATCGCGTCCAGCTTTTCCACCGCGCCGGTACCGCGCGTGCGCCAGCAGCGCGCCAGGCCAACGGCGACGGCCAGCGGCAGCGCGCCCGTGACGAGGGCCGCCAGCACGCTGGCAAAGGTCACGTCGCCGAGCCGCATGAACGATTGAAAGTAAAAAAACGGCAGCGGCAGCAGCAGCGCCAGCAGCGACAGCAAGGGTGCGAACAGATGATCGTTGCGAGGCAAATTGCGGCCAGCCGCGCGCCACAGCCCCACCACCAGCACATACAGCAGGCCGATTACGCCCAGCGCCAGACTGCCCCACAGCACCAGCATGCGCAGCATCGACACGCGCTCGTAGCTGTGCAGGCCGTCGCTGAGCACATGGCGGCCATCGGTTTGCAGCAGCACGTGCGACGGCGCGCTGCGGTCGCTGGCGCGAAACAGAAAGCCGCCCACCGGTTCGAGTTCCTTCGGCTCGCCCTGGAACGGAATCAGGAACAGCGAATCGCCGTCCCATTTCACGCGCACGAAACCGAACACCGCGTCGAGCCAGGCCATGCTGGCCATCGGGCTGGGCGCGGGCACATACACGCCCTGGAAGTTCTCCACCGTCGGCGCTGGCGCGCCATGGGCGGCGGGCGGGCGCAACGGCAGCTCAAGGTCGCGCATCAGCAGGCGGTTGAAGCGTTCGTAGTCGGCGTGCTCCGCATCGGTATTGAAGCCGATGAAAAACGCGCTTTTCTGTTCAGGATAGATGCACAGCATGGCGCGAAAACCGGCGGTGGTGCCAGGATGGCACTCGCCGACCACATTGTGGCGGTCGCGCACCGCCAGCGCGAGGCCATGGCCCGCGTCGAGCCCCGCCTGCGACGCTTCGGTGCCGTTTGGCCGCGACAGCATCCGCATCAGCGCCGGTGTGATGAACGCGCTGCCCTGCGCCTTGCCGTCGCCCAGCAGGAATTGCGCCAGCCTGGCCATGTCCTGCGCGGTGGTGGTCAGCTGCCCTGCCGGCCGCAAATACATGGGCATGGCCGCATGCGTGACGCCGTGCTCAAAGTGACCCATGGCCAGGCGAGCGTCCGGTTTGGCGCCGGTCTGCGTGACAAACCCGAACGTGCTGTCTTTCATGCCCAAGGGTGCGAGCACCTGCGCGTCGAGATAGCGCTCGTAGGGTTGGCCCGTGACCTTTTCGATCACCATGCCGAGGATGCCATAGCCCATGTTCGAATAGGCATAGCGGCTGCCCGGCCGGTCGCGCACGCGCAGCAGGCCGCCGCCACCGTCAAAAGCGTCGGCCAGCGGCGTGCCGGCGGCGGCCTTGCTGCTGAAGGCCTGCCAGAAGCGGACGTTATCCAAGCCGGACGTGTGGTCGAGCAGATGGCGGATGCGCACCGGATCGCTGCCCTGCCACGCATTTTTGAGCTTGAGGTCGGGCAGTATCTGCGCCAAAGGTGTGTCGAGCGCCAGCCTGTTTTCCGTCGCCAGGCGCAGCACGCCCAGCGCCAGGCCGACCTTGGCCACCGAGCCCACTTGCACTTTGGTGTCGGCGCGCATGGCCGCCTTGCTGGCGGCATTGGCCAGGCCGGCCGCGCCGGTGCTGATGGCGCCGTCATCGCGCACTTCGCTCCAGACGGCGCCGCTCAAGCCTTCTTCCTGCAAGCTCGCGCCGATATCGCCAGCCAGCGAGCCGCCAGCGGCCTGGGCCGCCTGCGCCACGGCGCACAGCAACAGCGCCTGGCAGCCGCGGCGCAGATGGCGCACGAAGGCTGTCAATTGTTCTTTATATCGCACTGGTGAACTCTCTTTCTTTGCATGGCGTACGCCCCTGCGCATGGCGGCTTGCTACAATTAAAACCATTGCAAGCAAGGGAGCACACATGTCACAACAACTTATTCTGGATAACAATGTCCAACAAGCCAAGACCCTGGCCTGGTGGTTGTACCTGGTGCACGGCGCCAGCTTCGTGTTTTCGCTGGGCGCCTTGTCCTTCATTCCTTTGATCATCAACTACCTGAAGCGCGGCGAGTCGGCCGGCACGTTTGTACACAGCCATCACGACTGGCAGATCCGCTCGTTCTGGTGGTATGTGTTCTGGATCGTGGTCGGCGCCATCCTGTGGATCACGCTGATCGGCATTCCGGTCGCCCTCGCGGTATGGGGCCTGGCCTGGTTGTGGAAGGCCTACCGGCTGCTGCGCGGTTTTATCGACCTGAACAATAATAATCCCATGCCCTAAGGCAGCTTCGCGGCGGGCCAGCCGGCCTGCCGCTTCCCGCCCGTCCAGCCACATCCCGCTACATCGCCGCGAACGCCTGTTCGATATCGGCGATCAGATCCTGCGGCGCTTCGAGTCCCACATTGAACCGTACCAGCTGGCCACCGTGCCGCCAGCCCTTGCGCATGCCGGCGATGCGATAAGGCATGACCAGGCTGTTGGCGCCACCCCAGCTGTAGCCGATCTTGAACAATTTCAAGGCATCGACAAAGCGGTCGGTCTGCTGTTCCGTATAGCTGGCGTCGAACAGCACGGAAAACAAGCCGCCGGCGCCCGTAAAGTCGCGTTTCCAGATGTCATGACCAGGGCAATCCTCGAAAGCCGGGTGCAGCACGGTGGAAATTTCCTGCCTGCCCTTGAGCCAGCCGGCCACCGCGCGCGCACCGGCGTCATGCGCGTCAAAGCGCAGCTTCATGGTCGGCAGGCTGCGCAGCACCAGGTAGGCATCGTCCGCCCCCACGCCCAGCCCCAGGCGCATATGCGCCAAGGCGAGGCGGTCGTGCAGCGCGGGCTCGCGGGTCGTCAGGCAACCCATCAGCACGTCCGAGCCGCCCGACTGGTATTTGGTCAGCGCCTGCATGACGATATCGGCGCCCAGGTCAAAGCCGCGCAGTGCCAGGCCGGCCGACCAGGTATTGTCCAGCGCCACCAGCACGCCGCGCGCATGGGCGGCGGCGCAGATGGCCGGCAGGTCCGGCACTTCCATGGTCACGGAACCGGGCGCTTCCGTCCAGATCAGCCTGGTGTTCGGCTGTATCAGCGCGGCGATACCGGCGCCGATGAGTGGATCGTAATAGCGCGTGGTGATGCCGAAATCCTGCGACAGCCAGCGCCCCAGCTCGCTATTCGGGTAATACACGTTTTCCGGCAGCAACAAGTCGTCGCCACTTTTGAGCAAGGCCAGGTTGGCCATGGCGATCGCCGCCAGGCCCGACGGCGCCAGCAGGCAATACTGGCCGCCTTCGATCTGGGCCAGCCGCGCTTCGAGCGTGAAGGTGGTGGGCGTGCCGTGCAGGCCGTAGGTATAGGCGTTCTTGTCCTTCCAGTTGCCCGATCGCATGGCCGCTACATCCTTGAACAGCACGGTGGACGCATGGTGGATAGCGTTGGGAAAGGCGGAAAAACCAGGCGGCGCCTGGTAGTCACTGTGGATCAGTGCGGTCTGTAGCGATTTTGGTGTGGTCATGGCGGCGACAATTAAAAAAGGCGGACCCGCAATATTGCTGGTCCGCCTTGATTGTAAGGGCTAGCGCGCTTGACTGCCGTACAGTTGTTACACCTGCTTACTCGGCAGCGCCCCACAGGTCGTGCGCGTCCGCTGACGTAATTTTTACATCAAAGAACTGACCGACGGCGAGTTTACGGTGCGGCTCATACGGCGGCTTGACATACACCACGCCATCGATTTCCGGCGCATCGGCGCTGGAGCGGCCCACGCCGCCGGTACGGGTCACTTCGTCGATCAGCACGCGCACGGTCTTGCCGACCTTGGCCTGCAGGCGCTTTTTCGAGATTTCTTCCTGCAGCAGCATCACGCGGCCACGGCGCTCTTCACGCACTTCTTCCGGCACCGGATTGGCGATCTCGTTGGCGGTCGCGCCTTCCACCGGCGAATAGGCAAAGCAGCCCAGGCGGTCGATCTGCGCTTCCTTGAGGAAGTCCAGCAGATACTCGAATTCCGCTTCCGTTTCACCGGGGAAGCCAGCGATAAAGGTCGAACGGATGGTGAGATCCGGGTTGATCGCGCGCCAGGCCTGGATGCGGTCCAGGTTTTTCTCGCCGCTGGCCGGACGCTTCATGCGCTTCAACACGTCGGGGTGGGCGTGCTGCATCGGGATATCGAGGTAAGGCAGGATATGGCCGCCGCTCATCATCGGAATGATCTGGTCGACGTGCGGGTATGGGTAGACGTAGTGCAAGCGCACCCAGGCGCCGTAGGACTTGGCCAGTTCGCCCAGCGCTTCGGTCAGCTGCGTCATATGGGTCTTGACCGGGCGGCCATTCCAGAAACCGGAACGGAATTTCACGTCCACGCCGTAGGCCGAGGTATCTTGCGAAATGACCAGCAATTCCTTGACGCCGGCCTTGAACAGGTTTTCCGCTTCGATCATCAGTTCGCCAATCGGACGCGACACCAGGTCGCCGCGCATCGACGGAATAATGCAGAAGCTGCAACGGTGGTTGCAGCCTTCGGAAATTTTCAGATAGGCATAGTGTTTCGGCGTCAGCTTGACGCCTTGCGGCGGCACCAGGTCGAGAAACGGCGCATGCGGTTTCGGCAGGTGCAAGTGCACCGAATCCATTACTTCGGCCAGCGCATGCGGGCCCGTCACGGACAGCACTTTCGGGTGCACCTTCATGATGATGTCGTCGCCGGCAGCATCTTTCTTGGCGCCCAGGCAACCGGTCACGATGACTTTGCCGTTTTCAGCCAGCGCTTCGCCGATGGCGTCGAGCGACTCTTGCACGGCGGCATCGATAAAGCCGCAGGTATTGACGATCACCAGATCGGCGCCCGCATAGGATTTCGCCGTTTCGTAGCCTTCGGCGCGCAGTTGGGTCAGGATTTGTTCGGAATCGACCAGCGCTTTCGGGCAACCGAGCGAGACAAAGCCCACTTTCGGCGCCGCACCTGGCATGGCCAGCATGGCCTCGGGCTGGGCGGAAGGAACAGGAATACGGTGAATTTCAGACATAGTTGGCAGCTGGGAAATGGTGAGGCGAATCGGCTATTGTACCCCGAGCCGCCCCTGGGCTGCACAACTATGCTGCGAATACAACTGCCAGGCGGCGCAAACCGAGCTGAACAGTAACAATCTGCTTACTTCTTGTCCGTTGGCGGCACCACCGGCGGCACAAACGGGAAGTTGCCGAACAGGCTTTTGCTCTGGTTCTGCATTTGTTCCTGCATCTGCACGAACAGGCTCTTGCTCTGGTCGATATAGTTGTTCATCATGCCTTGCATCATGGGGCCCTGCACGTTCATGAACTGGGTCCACATTTCAGGGCTGAACGGCTTGCCTTCGAAGCTGCCGGCCGAGGTGCCCGTGAACTTGTGCTGGATATCGGTAAACGCTTGCACGTTCTTCTCCAGATAGGAACCCATCATGCCCTGCATGGCGTGGCCATAGTAGCGGATGATTTGCGACAGCACGCCGCTCGAGAACATCGGCGCGCCGTTGGCCTCTTCTTCCAGGATGATCTGCAGCAGGATGCTGCGCGTCAGGTCTTCGCTCGATTTGGCATCGACGACCGTGAATTCTTCATTGTCCAGCACCAGTTGCTTGACGTCCGTCAAGGTGATGTAGGAACTGGTTTGGGTATCGTACAGCCGGCGGTTAGGGTATTTTTTAATCAGGCGGTCTATACTTTTTTTTGCACTGCTCATCAGAAGTTCCACTTATTGCGCCGCAGCGCATACTGAGTTGATCCGAAAAAAAAGCGAACGCAAGGTTCGCTTTCGCACCTGCTTACTTTTTGCATTATAGAGTGGAAAACGGCGACGTTGCACATTCGTGCCGAAGTTTCCGGGTTTTATTGCAACGCAACTAAAAGTAAGTTCTTGACAAGGCGGGCATGTTGCCCGGCCTTGCCGTGCGAGTGACAGCAGCTCAGTCCGCCCTCACCTTCACGTAGCGCCCGGGCGCCGCTTCGATGGAAGGATAGCGCCTGTTGCCGGGCTTGGCGGGTGCTTTCACGTCCGCGCCGCCGTGCTGGGCCAGGAAAGCGGCCCATTCCGGCCACCAGCTGCCAGGGTGCTCGGTGGCGCCTTCCATCCACTGCTCGGCGCTCAGGACCTTGGCCCTGGCACGCGCGGAAACAGGCTGGTCATTGCTCCAGTAGCTGCGTTTCTTCTTCGAGGCCGGATTGATCACGCCAGCGATATGGCCCGAAGCACCCAAAATAAAACGGTTGGCCTTGGGCTGTTTCGGGTTCAGCAGCGCCGTGCTGGCATAGGCCGCGCCCCAGGGCACGATATGGTCTTCGCGCGAGCCGTAGATAAAGGCCGGCGCATCGATGCTCGACAAGTCGACTTTTTCGCCGGCCACCGTCAGCTTGCCCGGCACTTTCAGGCTGTTTTCCAGGTAGGTATTGCGCAAGTACCAGCAGAACATGGGTCCGGGCAGGCTGGTGCCGTCGCTGTTCCAGTACAGCAAGTCAAATGCGGGCGGCTCCTTGCCCTTCAGGTAGTTCGACTGCACGTAGTTCCATACCAGGTCGTTCGGGCGCAGGCTGGAAAAAGTGCTGCCCAGGTCGCGTCCGGACATCAGCCCGCCTTTTGCCAGACTCTGCTCGCGCAGCGCCACTTGCGGCTCGTCGATGAACACTTCCAGTGCGCCCGTGTCGCAGAAATCGAGGAAGGTGGTCAGCAGGGTCAGGCTGGCGGCCGGCTCCTGGCCGCGCGCTTTCAGCACGGCCAGCGCGGTCGAGACGATGGTGCCGCCGACGCAAAAGCCGAACATATTGAGTTTTTCCTGGCCCGAGATATCCTGCGTGACCTTGATCGCTTCGATCACGCCCTGCTCCACGTAATCGTCCCAGGTGATGTGCTGCATGCTCATGTCGGCGTTGCGCCAGGACATCAGGAATACGGTATTGCCCTGCTCGACGGCGTAGCGCACCAGCGAATTTTCAGGCTGCAAGTCAAGGATATAGAATTTATTGATGCACGGCGGCACCATCAACAGCGGACGCTGGTGTACTGTGGCGGTCGTCGGCGTGTACTGGATCAGCTGGAACAGCGCGCTTTCGAACACCACCGTGCCCGGCGTGGTGGCGACGTTGCGGCCCACCTCGAAGGCCGATTCGTCCGATTGCGAAATGCGCCCCTTCTGCATGTCGGCCAGCATATTGCTCAGGCCCTTGGCCAGGCTTTCGCCCTTGGTCTCGATCAGGGTCTGCTGGGCGTCGGGATTGGTGGCCAGGAAGTTCGCCGGCGACATGGCGTCGACAATCTGCTGCACCGCAAAGCGGATCTTCTGTTTCTGGTGCGGCGTCGCTTCCACGGCGTCGGCCATGGCGGTCAGGAATTCGCCATTGAGCAGATAGGCTGCCGCGTTGAAGGCCGACAGCGGGCTGGCGTGCCAGGCCGGTGCGGCAAAGCGGCGGTCCTTCACCTCCGGCGTCTTGCCGGCCATAAAGTCTGCCCACAAGCCCGTCAGCTTGGCCATGTAGGCATTTTTCAGTTGCTCGATCACTTCCGGCTTGATGCTGGCGCCGGCATCCTGCAAAATGCCGGCAATCGGATTGCTTGCTGGCTGCGGCACCATGTTGAACCACGTCTTCCAGTGGTTCGGGTCGCCGATCTGCGCCATCCACTCCTTGGTCATTGCTTGAGGATCGGGCATATTCATATGGTTAAGTCCATTCAAGAATTTAAAAAGTCGTCGCTACCTGGGTCCTGCATGCAAAACTTTACTGATCGTCCTGCCAGATGATGCTGATGACCGCCATCGCCTGGATCTACGTCGTCGGCCTGATGGCGCTGACGGAACCGTCCGTCGTCGCCGGCCTGATGACGTTTTTGCTGTACTGCGTGGTACCGCTGTCGATCCTATTCTATCTGACGGGTTCGCGGCGGCGCAAACGCAGGCGGCAGCAACAGGCAGACACAGACGATAAAACAAAAACGGCAGACACATAAGTGCCTGCCGCTGGGGTGCGCCGAGGTTATTTGCGCCAGATCAAACTGGCCTGTCTTCCCGTGACGCCGTCGCGCCGGTACGAATAAAACCGCGACGCCTCGCTGACGGTGCAATATTGCCCACCCGACACTTGCGTCACGCCGGCCCGCGCCAGCATCAGGTGGCCCAGCGCATACATGTCGGCCAGGAATTTGTCCGGCTTGCCGGCGATGGCCGCAAACGCCGCCTGGAACGCCTGCCGCTCGCCGGCATCGAGCGCGCCGTCGAGAAACGTTTGCAACACCTCCTGCCCCACTTCAAATTGCTGTGGGCCTATGGCAGGCCCCAGCCAGGCCAGGATATCGGCAGCACCACGCTCACGCATGGTTTCCACCGTGCGCTGCAACACGCCAGCGGCCAGGCCGCGCCAGCCCGCGTGGGCCGCACCGACCACCTGGCCGTCGTTTGAACTGAACAGCACCGGCAGGCAATCGGCCGTCATCACCAGGCAGACCGCGCCCGGCGTCGACGCCACGCTGGCGTCGGCGTCCGGGACCGTTCCGGCCAGGCTGGCGGCATCGACCACCGCCACGCCATGCACCTGGTTCAGCCAGGCTGGTTGCGCCGGCAGCATGGCCGCCAGCCGCGCCCGGTTCTGCGCCACGTGGTTGGGGTCGTCGGCGACATGCACTCCCAGGTTCAGGCCGCCGCCGCCCTGCCCGTCTCCATACGGCGCCAGGCTGACGCCGCCCGCGCGCGTGGTCGACAGCGCGCCCACGTTGGCGGGCAGGCCGGGCCAGTGCGGAATCATGACGGGCAAGCCAGCCATTACACCTGTTCCGGCTCGGCAATGCCGGCCGTGGCCAGCAGCTCGGCAAAGTCGTCGGCCACCGGGACGATCCATTCGCAGGGCTGGCCGCTGCCCGGATGCACCAGGCCCAGGCGGCGCGCTTGCAGCGCCTGGCGCGGGAACACCGACACCAGGTGCTGCTTGCCGTAGACGGCGTCGCCAACCAGCGCAAAGCCCAGGTGCTGCATGTGCACGCGGATCTGGTGGGTGCGCCCGGTTTCCAGGCGGCACTGCATCAGGCTGACGGGTCGGCGGTCCAGCTCACCGCTGTTGAGCAGTTCGTAATGGGTAATCGCCGGCTTGGCCGTGAAGTTTTCCGACACGGCCATCTTCACGCGGTCGCGCGGGTGGCGCGCGATCGAGGCGTCGATGGTGCCGGACGGTTTCGGCGTGCCCCATACCAGCGCAAAGTATTCGCGCTTGACGGTGCGCGCCTGCAACTGGCGCACCAGGTCGGTTTGCGAGGCCAGCGTCTTGCCAACCACCATCAGGCCGCTGGTATCCTTGTCCAGGCGGTGCACGATGCCGGCGCGCGGTACGCCACCCAGTTGCGGGCAGTGGTGCAGCAAGCCGTTGAGCAAGGTGCCCGACCAGTTGCCCGGCCCGGGATGCACCACCAGTCCGGCAGGTTTGTTGATGACGATGATATGCTCGTCTTCGTGCACGATGTTCAATTCCATCGCTTCGGGCTTAAAAGCCTCGTCTTCCGGCGCGCTTTGCGGCAGAATGACGATCTTTTCATCGCCATACGCGGTCATATTGCGCTTGGCAACTTTTCCATCGACGGTGACGAATCCAGCCTCGACCCACAGCTGCAAGCGGCTGCGCGAGTACTGCGGCACCAGCTTGGAAATGACTTTGTCGAGGCGTTGGCCACAGGCGTCCGGCGTCAGCTCGAGTTCGATCGGCGCCATGTCGTCGACGATCTCGTCGGCGCCAAAATCGCCGTCAAAGACGTCGTCCGCGTCTTGTTCAGAAAGGGAGTCAAACACGGGGTCAGCCAAATTAGGCTTCGGAGTTAATATCACAGCATTCCCATCGGCTATAATCAGCCTATTGTAAAATCTTGGTTAAAACCTTCTTGCAAAACGTCATGCAAAAAAAATTATCGTTGGTAGTCGCTTCAGTCGTTCTGCTCGGCATGTCCGCTTGCAGCTTGTTGCCGGAAAAAGTGGATGAGACCAAAAACTGGTCTGTTACGAAATTATACTCGGAGGCGCGTGAAGAAATGTCCGGCCAGCACTATGAGGCTGCAATCGGACTGTTCCAGAAGCTGGAGGCTAACTACCCTTTCGGCAACTACGCTCTGCAAGCGCAGATGGAGATCGCTTACGCGTATTATAAGTCGGGAGACCAGGCGCAGGCACTGGCCGCTGTCGAACGCTTCATCAAGTTGCATCCTAACCACGCCAATGTGGATTATATGTACTACTTGCGTGGCCTGATCAGCTTTAACGACCAGATCAGCTTCATGAACTTCCTGTACGAACAGGACCCGACCGAGCGCGACCCGAAAGCCACGCGCGAAGCGTTTGCGGCCTTCAAGCAGCTGGTCGACAAGTTCCCGAACAGCCAGTATACGCCCGATTCGCTGGCGCGCATGAACTACCTGATCGACGCCATGGCCAAGTACGAAGTCCATGTGGCGCGCTATTACTACCGCCGCGGCGCCTACCTGGCCGCCGCCAACCGCGCGCAAACGACTGTGAAGGACTTCGCCGCCTCGCCGGCGATCGAAGAAGCGCTGTTCATCATGTACCGCTCGTACGACAAGCTGGGCATGACCGACCTGCGCGACGACACCCTGCGCGTGCTGACCAAGAACTATCCGACCACCGCCTTCCTCAGCCCTGAAGGGGTAAAAAAGGAACGCCGCTGGTGGAATTTCTGGCAGTAAGCAATAAAAAACCGGAGCTTGCTCCGGTTTTTTCTTACTCGGCGACCTTGCGCCGGAACACCCAGCTGCTGTCGTTCGATGCCTCCGGCACATAAGCATAGCCATCGACATCGAATTGCTTCAGCTGCTCGGGGTCGCGTATGGCGTTGACCGCCGCATACCTGGCCAGCATGCCGCGCGCGCGCTTGGCGTAGAACGAAATGATTTTATACTTGCCGTTTTTCCAGTCCTCGAACACGGGCGCGATCACCGGCACGCTCAGCTGGCGCGGCTTGACGGACTTGAAGTATTCTTCCGACGCCAGATTGAGCAGCACTTTGGCTTGCTGCTCGCTGGCCGTGCGGTTCAGGGCGTTGGTGATGGTGTCGCCCCAGAACGCGTACAGGTCCTTGCCGCGTGCGGTCGACAAGCGCGTGCCCATTTCCAGCCGGTGCGGGTGGATCAGGTCGAGCGGGCGCAGCAAGCCGTACAGGCCCGATAAAATGCGCACCTGCGACTGGGCGTAAGCGAGCTGGGCAGGCTGCAGGGTGCGCGCCTCGAAACCGGCGTAGACGTCGCCGTTGAAGGCCATGATGGCCTGGCGGGCATCGTCGAGCTGCGGCGTCCACGATGCGTAGCGGGCCACGTTCAGGCTCGACAAGGCGTCGGAAATGCCCATCAGGCTGCCCACTTCGGCGGGCGAAAACTGGCGCATGCGCTCGATCAGCTGCGCGGAATGGTCGAGAAAATCGGGGGTGCTGTGCAACGAGGTGGTTGGCGGCGTCTCCAGGTCGAGACTCTTGGCGGGCGAAAGCACGATCAACATAATATTCACTACAAAATAGAATTGCCGACATGATACCTGCTCCACAAAAACTCGTCCTCGACACCAATGTCTGCCTGGACCTGTTCGTCTTCAACGATCCGCGCTGGGCGCCCTTGCTGGCCGCCATGGAAAGCGGCGCGGTGCAGGCCATCACGCGCGAAGACTGCCGCGCCGAATACCTGGTGGTACTGCACTACAAACACTTGCCGCTCGATGAAGCGAGCCGCGCGGTGGCCGCCGCCCGTTTCGACGCCCTGATCACGGTGGTGGCGCCGGCGGTCTCGGGCGTGCGCCTGCCCGTGTGCACCGACAAGGATGACCAGAAATTCCTGGAACTGGCGCGCGACGCCAGCGCCGATGTGCTCATCACCAAGGATAAGGCGCTGCTGAAACTGGCGCGCAAGACGGCCAAGGCCGGCATGTTCAGGATCATGGTGCCGGAAGGCTGGCACGCTGCGCTAGAATAAGCAACGTTTCCACTTCCGCACAGCCATGAATCCATCTTCGCATCCCATCCTGACTCCCGTCCTGCACACCCGCCTGCCCGCCGTCGGCACCACGGTGTTTACCCGCATGTCGGCGCTGGCGGCCCAGCACGGCGCCGTCAACCTGGGCCAGGGGTTTCCCGATTTCGACTGCGAGCCGGCATTGATCGATGCCGTCAGCGACGCCATGCGCGCCGGCAACAACCAGTATCCTTTGATGACGGGCGCGGCGCCCCTGCGCGAGGCGATCGCGGCCAAGATCGCCAGCCGGTACGGCCATGACTACGACGCCGCCAGCGAAATCACGGTCACCGCTGGCGCCACCCAGGCCCTGACCACGGCGATTTTGTGCTGCGTGCATCCGGGCGACGAGGTAATCGTCATCGAACCGGCCTACGACAGCTATTTGCCGGCCATCGCGCTGGCCGGCGGCGTGCCGGTGCTGGTAGCCATGGAAGTGGACGAGCGCGGCTACAGCGTGCCGTGGGACAAGCTGGCCGCCGCCGTCAGCCCGCAAACGCGGCTGATCATCATCAACACCCCGCACAACCCGACCGGCACCATCGTGCGCGTGGCTGACCTTGAAAAACTGGCCGACATCGTGCGCGGCACGCAGATCGTGCTGCTGTCGGACGAAGTCTATGAACACATGGTCTACGACGGCGTGCCGCACGCTTCCCTGAGCCGCCACGCCGAACTGGCGGCGCGCGCGTTTATCGTTTCGAGCTTCGGCAAAACCTATCATGTGACGGGCTGGAAAGTCGGCTATGTGGCGGCGCCCTCGACCATGACGGCGGAGTTCCGCAAGGTGCATCAGTACAATGTGTTTACCGTCAACACGCCGATGCAGCACGGCCTGGCCAGCTACATGGCCGATCCGCAACCGTATCTGCAGCTGCCCGCCTTTTACCAGCGCAAGCGCGACCTGTTCCGCGCCGGCCTGGCCGGCAGCCGCTTCGAACTGCTGCCCGCCGACGGCACCTATTTTCAATGCGTGAAATATTCCGCCATCTCGCAGGACAGCGAAGCGCAATTCGCCGAGTGGCTGACCACCGAACTGAAAGTGGCGGCGATTCCCGTCTCGGCGTTCTACGCGCAGGGCAAGGAGTCGGGCATCGTGCGCTTCTGCTTTGCCAAGCGGGACGAGACGCTGAACCTGGCGTTGGCGCGGCTGCGGACGATCTGAACCTTCGTTCATGAAGTGCGCGACATCCGCGCCGGCATGGCCTTGAGCTCATTCTCCCTGGCGGCGATCATCCTCGGCATGACCATCGGCTTCACCATCGTGCCGATGCTGGTGGGCTTCAATGTGTGGGGCATGTTCATCTCGCTACCGGCCGCGCTGACCAAGTTTGCCGTGTTTATCCTGTTCGTGCTGGGCGTCAACTGGGCCTGGTGGCGTTCGCGCCTGCGCCAGCAGCAACTCTCACACGAGATCGTGATCGACGCGATACGGCGGTGCTGCCGGCGGCCGGACACTGACATTGTCGTCAAGCGTAACTCGACTGGTAGCACTCCGGCTGCCTGCCATGCAGATCGACATAGCGGCGCATGATTTCAGCGCGAGGCAGCGGCACGCCTTGCGAAAGGCGCTCGATATAGGGAATCAGCCACCATGACTGCGTGATGTCGAAATGCGCCCGCCATGTTGGCTGCAGCGCGTCGACGGCGGACACGGCACAGCCGGCGGCGCCATGGCCGACGCCTTCGCTGAACGTGACGGGATGCGGTACAGGCTCGAAGCAGAGGTCGATATCGAACGGCCACGGGAAGTCGGCCGCATGAGGCAGCGGCTTGGTTCCATGCGCCAGATTGAAGTACAGGGCCATGGCGTATCAGGCAGTTTGATGCGGTTTGAATTCGCTGCCAGGCACCGTGGCTACGAACGATCCGGCTTGCGCGCCACCGGTACCCGGCTTTGCTTGGCCAGCAAATACAGCCCAAGCAGCTCAAGCCCGAAACAGGCGCCCAGCCAGAGGCCGTGCACCAGATCGTTGTCGATCAGGGCCGGATGCTGCACATGCAGCATGATCTGATAGGCGGACATGCCGAGCAGGCCGCCGAATACCAGGAGACGGGCGCGCAGTTGCGGGAGGTTTTTCATGGGGTGCCTTCGTCAAGAAAAAGTCAAATATCTGCCAGCCGCAAGACAGCTGACAACGCAAACAACAGAATACACGCCAGCCACGCCGCACGCGATAGCGGCGGCATGGTTTTCCACAGCAAACTCTTGCCTGGCGACGCTATGGCATTCCTGTTGGCGGCAACGCAAAGAAACAGTGCGCAGATCGTCAGGGAAAACAATCTCACGTGCACCGGCCACGCCCCGGCCATACAGGCGCCAGCGGCGAACAGCAGCGCGAAAAAGACCAGTGCGACACGCGACATTTTTTGCCCGCGCCTGAGGGGTACACCCGATGTCATCAATTCAGCAGTCAAGTCAACTCCCCTGTGTTTAAGGCGGCAAGCCTTCACAAGCCGCACTCCCGGCATTCCAGCGCCCACCATGATCCAGGCACCGGTCCAGCCGCATTTCATGCATGCCCCATTTCACCACCGCAATCGACGCCATGCATGCGACGAGGATACAAAGCAGCCTGATTATCCGCATGTCGAGCCTATCGTTCGGCCGTACGCCAGGCCCTGCGCACCGTCAACACAGCGGTTTCCTTCCATGCGCCAGATTGAAGCACAGGGCCATGGCGCGTCTTATTTTCCAGCCGCCGCCAGCTGCACCAGCTTGCGCTCGACAAAGGCCTGCAATTGCGGCGACAGGGTCTGCAAGCCTTTCGCCCGCTCGAATGCCGTGCGCGCCTGCGCCAGTTGATTGTCGGCCTGCAAGGCGATCCCCAGCCCCATCCACCAGACGCTGTTGTCGGGCGCGGCCTGCAGCGCCAGCTGGTATTGTTCGGCCGCTTCATGGTAGCGCTGTTCGCGCTGCAGCACGCCGGCCAGAAAGGCGCGGTAGTCGAGGTGGTCGGCGGCGAACGGCAGGCTGCGCTTGAGGGTGTCGAGCGCGGCCGCGCCGCCACCGGCTTTGTCGAGCTGCAAGCGGGCCAGCATCATCGCCTGGGCCGGCTGTTTCGGGTCCAGCGCCAGGCTTTGCTGCAGCTGGCGCATGGCGTCGTCGGGGCGCTGCGCTTCAAGCAGCAGGCGCACCAGCGTTTCGCGCGCGCCCTGGTGGCGCGGATCGCGCTGCAGGGTGCGCTGCAGGCCGACGATGGCCTCGTCGACGCGGCCGTCCTGCAAGTCGCCCAGCGCGCGGCGCCAGGTATTGTCGATGCTTTGCTGCGGCGTGACCTGCTTGCCTTCGATGATTTTTTCGCTGATGACGGGCGCCGGCCTGGCAACCGCTGCCGTCACTGGCCTGGGCGCCACGCGGCGCGGTTCGCTTGCCTTGAGTTCGCGCGCCATCGGTGCGGCAGCGGCAGCTTCGGCGACGGGTTCAGGCTGGGGCGCGGCAACTGCAACAGGCTCGGGCACAGCAACCGGCACGGGAACGGGAACGGGAACCGGCGCCGGAACAACCACCGGCGCTTGCGCCACATTCACCAGCACCGGCGGCACTGCCGGGCGCTTCAGGTAGAGCCAGCCCAGCGCGATGGCAATCGCCGTCAGGCCGGCCGCACCGCCCAGCACGGCCGCGCGCGGCAGGCCGCGCTCGCGTTCCGGCACCGAGCGGATGCCACCCGTGTCGGCACCCTGGCCATGGCCATCCTTGCTGCGCGCATCGAGATCTTGCAACATCTTGTTAATCAGGCTCATCTACAATCTCGTCTCATCGGTTCAGTAAGGTCCAGCTCAGGGTACAGGCGGCCAGCACGCCGGCGCCGGCCAGCCAGGGCCAGCGCGCGCGCCAGGGCGCCTTGCTGGCCACCGTGTCGCTGGCGGCCAGCGCCACGTGGCTGCGGCTGACTTGCTGGCGCCCTTCGCCATAGGCCACCATCAGCGCCTTGTGCGCCATGATGTTGACCAGGCGCGGGATGCCGCCGCTGGCGACATACAGCCGCGCCACCGCGCCACGGCTGAACAGGCGCGCGCCGTCAAAGCCGGCCACGCGCAGGCGGTGCGCCACGTAGAACTCGACATCGTCGCGCGACAGCGGCCCCAGGTCGTAGTGAAAGGTGATGCGCTGGGCCAGCTGGCGTATCTCGGGGCGCGCCAGCTTGGCGTCCAGCTCCGGCTGGCCGAACAGCACGATCTGCAGCAGCTTGCGCTTTTCCGTTTCCAGGTTGGTCAACAGGCGCAACGCTTCGAGGCTGTCGAGGGGAATCGCCTGCGCTTCGTCCAGGCACAGCAGCACATGCTTGCCCTGCGCCGCCAGGTTCAGCAGGCGCAGGTTGATCGATTTGAGCAGCTGATGCTGGTCGGCGTCTTTCGGCAGCAGCACGGACAATTCATCGGCCAGCGCCAGAATCAGCGCCTGCGGCGGCAGGTTGGGATTCGGAATATACGCGGTGACAAAGTCAGGCCCCAGCGACTGCATGAACTTGCGGCACAAAAAAGTCTTGCCGGTGCCCACTTCGCCGGTGATCTTGATAAAGCCCTCGCCATTGCGCGCCGCCACCAGCAAGGTGTTGAGCGCCTTTTGCGACTGCGGGCCGTTAAAGAAGAAACTGGTATCGGGCGTGAGGCCGAACGGCGCCTCGCGCAAGCCGAAATGGGCCTGGTACATTTAAGGCCGCTCCGCCGGACGGCGCGGGTCGAGCGCCTCGATGCGCTTGCCCGAATCGAGCAGGTCGGCATTCCAGCTGTTGGCGCCTTCGACGATGGTCGGCTTGATCAGCACCACCAGCTCGCGCTTCTGCACTACCTGGCCGGTATTGCGGAACAGCGCGCCGAGCAGCGGCACATTGCCGGCGCCCGGCACCTGCGAGCGGTCATTGGTGGTCGACTGGCGCATCAGGCCACCGATCGCCACGATGCGGCCATCCTGGCTGCGCACCATGCTGTCCATCTCGGATGTGCTCGACGCGGCCAGCGGCAGCTTCAATGACCCCGCGCTGCCCAGGTCGACATCCTTGGTGACGGTGGTGACCTGGCTGACGGACGGATGCACGTGCAAAATGATATTGCCGTTCTCGTCGATCTGCGGTGTCACGTCGAGCACCACGCCGGAAAAGAAAGGCTGCAAGGTGACGTTGGGGCTGGAGGTGTTGCCGCCGTTGGTGCCGGTCGAGGTGACGGTGGTGCTCACGCCCGTGACGAAAAACTCGTCGGTGCCGATCTTCAGTACGGCCTTCTGGTTGTTCATGGTGGCGATACGCGGACTCGACAGCACATGCACGCTGCCTTGCGATTCCAGGAAGGAAATCATGGCGGCAAAATTGCTGGTCTGCAGCGCCAGGCCGAACATGGAGCCGGCCGCGTTGGCCGCCGAACTGAGGCCGAAACCGGTGCTGGCGGAAATGCCGCTGGCGCCATTGGCCATGGCCGGCGGCTGGCCGCCGGCGAACGGCAGCGGCGCCAGGCTGCTGCCGGGCGCCAGGAAACCGGTCGAAATACGGTTGGCGTGGCCGCTCTTGATGGAGGCAAACGAGGCCCAGTTGACGCCGGTCTGGAAGTTGTCGTTCAGTTCGACCTCAATGATTTTCGCTTCCAGGATCACCTGGCGGTCGACCGACAATTGCGTCGCCTTCAGATAGGCGTCGACATTGCGCAGTTCTTCCGGCATGGCCCGCACCACCACCACGCCCGACTGTGGACTGAGCACGACCTTGCGGCCATCGGCGTCGCCACCGACGATGGCGACCAGGGACTCCTTGAGTTCCTTCCAGAAATCGCTGTCGGAACTGGTGCTGACGTTGGCGCTGTCCTGCACCGCCCCCTGCCCGCCCTGGCCTGGCTGACCCGGTTGCTGCTGCGACTGAGACTGGTTGTTGCCGCCGCCCGAACTCTGGCCGCTGCTGCTGCTGCCGACACTGTTGACGGACGTGGACGATACGCGCAGGTTGGAGCTGCCCTTGCGCTTGCCGGTCAGATAATTGACCTGGAACATGCGCGTCTGCATCGTCAGTGGCCGGATCGAAATGCGCGTGCCGTCGACCTTGTAATCGTAGCCGTACATCTCGCGCACGGCGTCGAGCGCCTCGAACAGGCTCACGTCCTTCAGGTTGGCCGAGACATTGCCCTGCACATCGGGATGGACCAGGATGTTGTAGCGCGTGCCGGTGACAATCGAATTGTAGAACTGGCGCGCCGAGACATTGTTGAACGCCACGTTGAAGCGCTCGTCGAGCACCGCGCGCGCCTTGGGCAGCTGGCTGGCCAAAGCGGAGACGGGCGGCAGCAGCGCGTTGTCGACCGCGTCCGACTGCGTCGCGGCGCTGGTGGTGGTGCCGGCGCTTGCCACCTGCGCCTTGATCGCATCATAGGTATCGCGCTGGGCCGGCGCGACGCAGGCGCACAGGCTGGCGGACAGGCCCAGCGCGGCGGCCATTCTGGTTAACTTGAACATGCTGGCCTTGTCTTGATTAATATGCATGAATTTGCTTCTTCCCTGCCTTGTTTTGCCCTGCCGCTTGCGGATACAGCCGGATGGTTTCGATCTTCTTGCCACGCTGCAGCGACACCGTCGTGTCGCCGATGGCGGCCACGCTGGCCGCGCCCACCTTGTCACCGACACGCACCGTGCGCCCGTCGATGACCGCCACCCGGCGCCCACTGCTGGCCACCAGTACCGATTGCAGCTGCGGCGCGACGCGCCTGTCGATGGCGCCGGCCTGATTGCCGGGCAGCGGCGCATCGGGCGGACGGGTCGGGTCGACCAGTCCTTGCGCCATTGCCTGCGGCAACAAGGCCGCCAGCAGGGCCAGCGCCGCCACCTTCAAAGTGAAATCCATTTGTCATCCAGGCTCAGGGTAAACAGGGTCAGGCGCAGGCTGGCGTCGGGGTACTGTTCCACTTCCAGCCTGGCGTCACCCCAGAAAACACGCGTCGGCATCGCCTCGAGCGCTTCCATGTAGTTGACCATATCGATATAGCTGCCGCGCAGCACCACCTCCACGCCATGGCGGTACAGCAGCGGCGAGGTTTTGATGAGGGATGCGGCTGGCGTGGCAGCTCCTGGCGCGGGCGGTACCGCGCCCGCCACCGGCGCGGCGGCGGCGGCAGTGCCCGCCGGCGCGGAAGGCAGCGTCCTGAGCGACTCCACGCGCAGCCTGGCATGCTGGCGCAGCAACCGTTCGAGCAGGAACACGATACGGTCCGGCGCCACCAGGCCGCTCTGGGCCGTGCGCAAGGTGGTGCCCAGGCCGGTCATTTCCTGACGCAGGCGCTCGAGCGAATGGCGCTCCTGCGCATCGGGATCGACGCTGTTGCCGCGTATTTTCAGCAAGATCTCGGCATCGATGGTGGCCATCGTCTGTTGTTGCCGGGCGATGGTTTCATTGAGCATCTTCTGTTTCGCAAACAGGGGATTGAGCAGTAGCGAAAACAGCAGGAAAATCAGCAGCGCGGCGCCGGCGCCAAATCCCATCACGCGCTCGCGCAGGGTCAGGGCGTCGAGTCTGGCGGCCAGCTTGTGCCAGCCCTGTTTCAAGCTTTGGTCTTTCATGGTGCCGGGCCTCCCGCTTCGGCTGGCGCAGCCTTCGATTGCAAATCAAATTCCACATACGACAAAGGCAGGCGCGGGGCGGCCGGCGCCACCGGCGCTGCGGCTGGTGCACCCACGGCTGGCGCCGGCAATGTCCCGGGCGGCAGGTTGGCCAGGGCCGGCAAGGCCGACAGCGGCACCGACGGGGCTGCGGCGACTGGCGGGGCTGCGGCATCGGCCGGCGTTTTCGGCAAGCTGGCGGCGATATCGAGCCGCGCGAACGATTTTCCACGCAGCACAGGATCGTGGCCCAGCGCATTGATATACGCCGGCACCAGCGCCGGCCGCAAGGCCCGGCCTTGCAAGCCGACCTGGCCGCCCACGCCCGTGATGCTGGCGCCGGTCAGCCACAAGCCGTCGACCCTGGCGTGGGCAAAGGCGCGAAAATAGGATGAATACCCTTGCGTGTTGCCCAAGGCGCCGCCGGCGAGGATTTTTTGTGCTTCCAGCAAGGCGGTGCGATCGGCCTCGGCCTGCGCCAGCGCCTGGCCGACGGCCGGGTCTTTCAGGCGCGCGGGAAACTCGGCCGCCACCTTGGCGCGGCGCGCCTCGCGCTCGGCCAGCAGCAGCTTCGATTGCGCCGCAGCAACTTCAAGCAGGCCCACCTGGCGTGCGCCATACCAGTACAGGCCGGCACCAAGCAGCACGATCAGCCCCAATCCCTGGGCCATCGTGGCCGCCGCCAGCACCTGCTTGCGTTTTTCGAAAGCGGGATTGAACAGGTTGATCTGCTGGCTCATGGCGCGGCCGCTTCCTGGCGCAGCGCCGCGCCGAGGGTCAGGAAAAAGCGCGCCTGGCCAACCGCATCCTGCAGTGGCGCCAGGCCAGCAAGGTCGAACACGGCCGACAGGTCCAGCACCTCGACCGGCATATACAGATTGTCGGCCAGGTAGCCGTGCAGGCCGTCGGTGCCGGTCGGCGCCAGTATCAGCTTGATCACATTAATGAAGTGAAACTGGCGGTCAAAATGGTCGAACGAGCGCTGCAATTCCAGCGTGATCTTGTCGTAATACTGCTGTTTTTGATCGTCGCTGCCTTCGGCCAGCTGGGTCAGCTTGACGTCGATGCGGCGCGACAGATACAACTCGGTATTGAAATTCACTGTCAGCAAGCCGCCATCGCCGTCGAACGACAGCATGGCCAGGCCACGCCCCGGCGTTTCCAGCAACGCGGCAATATTACGCTGCGCCATTTCCGGAATATCGATCACCGACAAGGCTATCTTCGCGGCCGCGTAGTTGCCCTGGCGCTGGGCCACGGCAGCATTTCTGGCCGCCACGGCAAACACCGACTGGCCGCGCACGGGCGCATTCTGGTCAGGCGGTATGTCAAACACGTCGATGGTGGCGTCCGCCAAAGGAAAATCGAGCATATCCTTCAGGCGCCAGCCCACCGCCGTCTTCAGTTCCTCGGCTGGCACATTGGGCGCTTCGAGCGACAGCAGCTGGTAGTCGGCCGCGCCCAGCAAGGTGCTGCAACGGTAGGACGCGGCCTGCATTTCCTTGTTCAGCTTTTCCATGGCCGGAGCCGGTGCCGCCGCCAGTTTTGCGCCCGCATGCCACAGCACGGCTTTCACCTGGGGCTTGTCGCCGGTACGCAGCTGCACGAGCGCGGCGCACACGCCCTCGTTCGTCCATGCCGTCGCCAGCAAGCCCTCCCGTTTTTTTGCTCTTGCGAATAAAGCCATGCCACCAATCCACGATCAAAAGTACCGACGGCGATGTTGCCACCAGAATAATGTATTGAGTCAATTTTAATTCATCGCGCTGCGTTGCAGGCTAAAAAATTAATAATTGACAATAAATATTCGCGAAAAGACCACGGATAATCAAGCACTTGCGCCAACTTGCTAAGTAATCGCCAGGAAATGATTGTGAAGTTATGACGAACAGAACGGATGCTATGCAAGGCGCCGGTTGCGACGCAGTGCGAGCACTGCTAGCAGCAGGCAAGCCTCGTCGGCCATCTTGCAGAACGCCGCTTATGGAAGTCAGAAATCACAAGAATTTATTGGGGGTTACTTAGAACTCCGCCTGCAAGCTGCGCCGCACGTAATCGCTGCTGGTGCTGGTCGCGGTGGCCGTACAGTCGCCATTCACCGGCTGGTTGCATGCCACCGCCACCACCTGGAAGCGCTGCAAGGCGCCGGGCCCGACGGTCAGGATGCATTGCACGGTCACCGTAAAGCCATTGGCCGGCACCACGAAGCTGCTGCTGGCAGCGCAATTGTTGTTGCGCAACTGGCGGAACAAGCCCCATTCGATGCCGGCGCGCGCCGCCTGGTAAGCGCGCGCACCCTGGATATCGAGCGAGGACGTAGTGTGCTGCACCGTGGTCAGGTTGACCAGCGCGGCGCCCAGTCCGGCCAGCACCACCAGCAGGAATACGGCGGTGACGATGCCGAAACCGCGGGCTGGACGGCAAATGCGCTGGCGCTGGCATTGAAATCTGGTCTTCATGGCGTATTGTTGACTTGTGCTTGCTGTTGCAGCGCGATCTGCCCGCTGCTGCTGGTGGCCGTGCCCAGCACCAGGCTGATCGACACCAGGCCGCGCTGGACGTTGGCCAGTTCGGTGAAAATAAATCGGCATTCGTTTACCCGGCCTGCCAGCAAGGCGCTGACGGGCGCATTGCTCAGCGGCGCGGCGCCCGCATTGACCGGCTGGTTCGGCCCGATCGCATAGCCGGAAAAGCGCCGCAGGGTGCCGCCGCCATTGCCATCGGGTGCGCAGAAATAGGTGACGGGTGTCGTCACCACCTGGAAACGGTTGCCCGGCGACGGTATCGACAGCGTGGCCGGATCGCTGACCAGGAACGGATTGGCGGCCAGGGTAATATTGGTGCCGTTGACGGCCGACACCGTGGCCCGGTTGCATTTGCCATTGCAAAAATAAGCATCGACGGGTGGCATGCCGCCACCGAGGTTGTTGACCACGATAAAGTCGCCGGGCACGATGGCCTGCGCACCGGTGGGTGCGGCGCCGACGATGGTGAAGACATTGGCGGGCGTGGCCGGCGCCGGATCGGTATCGAAGGCCAGCACATTGCCGGGCGTATTGTCGTTGACGGACAGGTAGCGCCCGCCGGTCTTGGTCAGCAGCAGCTCCAGGTAGCGGCCGGTGGAATCGACCCGCACGCTGTTGGGCAGTGCCAGGCGCACGTCGCGCGCGATGCGGCGCGTGGCCGTATCGGCGATATCGGCCAGCTCGCCACGCGCGGCAGTATCGATATAGCTGCGCACCGGCACGGTGACAAACACCGCCACCATGCTCGACACGATGCCGAGGATGACGATCACCACCACCAGCTCGACCATGGTAAAGCCGCGCGTGCGGCGCAAATGCAGGCGACTCATATCAGATTGGGCGCATAGCGCGTGCGGTAGCCGACCAGGGTAATCGCCTGGTTGCCGCCGTACGTGACCACCACCGTGATGCGCAGCGCGTCCAGGTTGGCCGGCGTGGCGTTGACCGGCGCGATTTGAGCACCGGCGGGCCCCAGCGCCGCCTCGGGCGCGACCGCCACCGTCACGGTGTAGCCGGCCGGAAAATCGATACCGGACGCATCCTTCGGGTATGCCACCGGCGTATTGAAAGCCCGCACGTAATCGGTCACATTGTAATAGGGCCGATCAGGGGTCGACGGCGCGGCGCCCACATTCTGCGGCACGGCGCAGCCAGCAACATTGGCGGCCGTCTCGGCCGCCGGGTCTTGAATCGGGTTGCAAAAGGTATAGCGCGCCAGTTGTACTTCTTCCAGCATCGATTCGGCCAGCACCAGCGCCTGCTTGCGCAGCTGCGGGTCGGCGCTGTTGGCGGTGGTAAAGCTGATCACACGCAGCACGCCCAGCACGGCCGCGCTGACGATCACGATAAACACCGTCAGCTCGATCAGGGTGAAGCCACGTTGCGCACTCGCCGGCGCGCACTTGCGGCTAGTGGACATAGCCGGTCTCCGCTTCGACGACCACATTGCGCGTGTTGCCGCCGCCCGCAATCTCGATATTCAGGCCCGCGAATGTCGACACCGGATCGACATTCCCGTTCAGGAAAGGCCGTCCGAGAGCATTGAAATACAACACGGGATAGGCTGGCAGCATGGTGTAGCTGACGTTATTCGGCCGGCCTTCACAAAACCAGGTGGCGGGCGCGCCGCATTGCGCCACGGTCGCGCTGCTGCCGGAATTGGCGCCGGCCGGCGCCAGCACGCGGTTGGCCTCGTCGCAAGCGGTATTGAAGCACAGGGCAATGCGGTTGGCGCTGAGTACAGCAAACACGGGCCGGTTCTGCGCGATCGCCAGCTTTTGCGCATAGCGCAGCATGCTCATGTTCTGGTCGGCAAAGGTGCGGGCATCGAAACTTTCATTGGAGATGAAGCGCGGCGCGGCAAAGGCAGCCAGAATACCGACGAGCACGATCACGGCCACCAGTTCGATCATGGTGAAGCCGCGCGTGCGCGTGTACGTCATGAAAATCCGATATCTCAACGTCATAGGAACGCCATCATGCAATCCAAAACGTTAACCTTCAACTGCCAGGGCCTGTCCGCTGACACCCATAAAAAAGCCCAACAAGCGAAAATCATGTTGGGCTCCATTTTGCACAGCGCCCCCATTCATGCGGGTACTGCACATTTGTTCTCAATGCATACTTCTGGCGCTATTAGCAACCAGCAATATTACGCACGATGCCCGGCAAGCCAGTCGTCGCTGTAGTATAGGTGACACTGCACGTAGCACGTCCATCTACCACATAAACGCCAGCTGTGGTATTCGTATAGCCAGACATATTCACAGCATTGCCGATCGTGTCGGCAGTCGGGTAACCCGCAGTAATATCAACGTTCGCACCTTCCATGGTAATCGAAGGAGCGCTGCCTCCACCCACCAGCCATTGTGCATGAGCCAGGGAAGCTCCGCCGCGCAACGCACCTTCCGCCGCAGTGACACTGGCGACGCGCGCCTGCGTACCCATGTCGATAAACTTGGGAATGGCGGTCGCCGCCAGAATGCCCAGGATAACGATAACGACGATCAGTTCGATCAATGTAAAACCCGCTTGGGCACCTTGTTTGAAACTGCGTAACGACTTATTCATCCGGATCTCCAAAATCATGTAAATGTTTCACCCAAAAACAGCAAGCTGCTTGCATTTTAAATACTAATGACTACTTTGCGGCACTTTCTTGCTCACCAGCAGCACCAATTCAACCTTTGCGGCACCGCCGGCGAGCGCGACTTCCGCTCCCTGCGACAAGCTTACCTTGAATTGCAGCAAGTCGAAACCCTTAGCATCAAAAGTATTACTTTGATTTAACAAATATACCAATTTTCCATCACTCCTGTCAAAAAACCAATTGCCTGTGACAAGTTTTTTTACATCCGGGGAATAAAATTCTCCCAAATAATTGGCCGGTTTCTGCGACAGCCAGTTCATGGGATTCTGGCCGGCCAGCGCAGGAATCTCCTTTGGCCGGCCGGCGATCATCAAGGCATACGTCTGCATCTGCACTTCCGTGCGCAAGGCAGTGAGCGTTTGCTCATAAGCTAGCCGCTCCGCCTCGTCACGGTAAAAAGCCACCCGGCTCAGCAGTACCACGATGAGGATGCCGATCACCGCCACCACCACCGCCAACTCGAACAGGGTAAAGCCCTGCCCTGCCCACTGGCCGCGCACCAGCTTCTGCGATATCGGCATACGCCCTGTCATTTGTTCATGGCCACGCGGCCCAGGTCCCAGATCGGCAGGAAGATGCCCAGCGCCAGCACCAGCACCATGGCGCCCAAAAATGTGATCAGAATGGGTTCGATCTGAGCCGACAAGGTCTTCAGTTCGTAATCGACTTCGCGCTCGTACATGGCGGCGATCTCATCCATCAGCTCATCGAGCGAACCCGATTCTTCGCCAATCGCAATCATCTGCAGCACCACCGGCGTGAAGACGCCGGCCGCTACCGAGGTGCGCAAGATGCTCTCGCCGCGCTCGACGCCATCGCGCATCTGCTCCACGCGCGCACATAAATAAGCGTTGTCGACCGTTTGCGACACCACCGTCAGCGCCTGCACGATGGGTACGCCACTGGAACTGGACAGGGCGAAACTGCGCGCAAAGCGAGCCATGGTGCCCTTGAGTAAAATCTTGCCGGCGAGAGGAAAACGCAACTTCAAGCGGTCCCAGTTATAGCGGCCAGGTACCGTGCGCAGCCATGCTTTGAAACCGGCTACCCCGGCCACCATCACGGCCAGCATGGCGGGCCAGTAATTGACGGTAAACGACGAGGTGCCGATCAGGATGCGCGTCATCAATGGCAGTTCAGCCTTGAAGCTGGCAAACACTTGTTGAAACTGGGGAATCACGAAAATATTGACGACCGCCATCGCCAGTATCATGGCGACAATCACGAACGTAGGATACCGCGTGGCCGACTTGACGCGCGCGCGCATGTCGCGGTCGAACTCCAGATGATCGAACAGGCGCAGGAAGACGCCATCGAGGCGGCCCGTCATTTCGCCCACGCGCACCATCGACAGGTAAAAAGGCGTAAACACGGCCGGATGGCGCGCCATGGCGGCCGACAGTTCGCGCCCGGCGTCGAGCGATTCGCGGATGTCCTTGATGACGCGGCCGAAGGCGGGGCTGACGGCAGACTCCTGCAGGCCGGCCAGGCCGCGCATGATGGGCACGCCGGCTTTCAGCAGGGTGTACATCTGCCGGCTGAACAGTTGCACGTCCATCGAAGTGACTTTTTTCTCCGAGAAACGCTGCCACAGGCTGATATCGCCGCTGGTGGTCACCGCCTTCTTCGTTTCCACGATATCAACCGGCGTACTGCCGCCAGCCATCAGCTGGTTAGCCACGGCGCCGCTGTCGGCGCCCTCCATCACGCCTTGCAGCAGTTCGCCACTGGCGCTACGGGCTTTGTAGGCAAAGAACGGCACGTCACTCCTCGTTCTGGTTGCTGATGCGCATCGCTTCGGAAATCGTCGTGCGGCCCTGGACCACCAGTTGCACCGCGTGGCGGCGCAGGGTTTCACCGGCCATCTCGGCGTTGGCCGCCTTCAGGAAGTGCGAAGGGTCGGCGTGGTTGGCGGCATCGACCACTTCACGCGTCATTTCCAGCAGTTCATACACGCCGGTACGGCCGCGATAACCCATGCCGTTACAGTGCGAGCAGCCCTTGCCGTGGTGATACTGGGTGCGGTCGACCAGTTCGCCCAGTTCCATGCGCAGCCATTCGGCCTCGGTCGGCGTCGGCGTATAGGGCGTGGTGCAGCTTTCGCAGATCACGCGCACCAGGCGCTGCGCCAGCACAGCCTGCAGCGAGCTGCCCACCATATAGCGCGGCACGCCCATGTCCATCAGCCGCAGCGGGGTGCTGGCGGCGTCATTGGTGTGCAAGGTGGACAACACCAGGTGACCGGTCATCGCGGCGCGCAGGCCGATCTGGGCCGTTTCCTGGTCGCGCATCTCGCCCACCAGCACGATGTCCGGGTCCTGGCGCAGGGCCGAGCGCAGCACGCGCGCGAAGTTCAATTCGATCTTGTCGTTGACCTGTACCTGGTTGATGCCGGGCAGCCGGTATTCGACCGGGTCTTCCACCGTGATCAGCTTTTTTTCCACCGAATTGAGCTCGGCCAGCGCGCAATACAGGGTGGTGGTCTTGCCGCTACCGGTCGGGCCCGTTACCAGCACCAGGCCGTTCGGGCGCTGCACGATGGCGCGAAATTTCTTCACCAGCGCCGGCGGCATGCCGATCGCATCCAGGCGCAGCGCCGTGCCGCCCTGGTTCAGCAGCCGCATCACCACCGATTCGCCATATTGCGTCGGCATGGTCGAAATACGCACGTCGATGCGCTGGTTTTTTACGCGGATGGCGAAGCGGCCGTCCTGCGGCAAGCGTTTTTCCGAAATATCGAGGTCCGACATCAGTTTCAGGCGCAGCGCCAGCGAGGGCGCGATCTTGATATCGGCTTCGGTCTGCAGGTGCAGCACGCCGTCGATCCGGAAACGGATCTGCAGCCGGCTTTCCTGCGGCTCGATATGGATGTCCGAGGCGCGCACCTGGGTGGCGTCGTCGAACACCGATTGCAGCAGCTTGACGATGGGCGCTTCTTCCAGGCCGGGATTGGCGGCCAGCGCGCCGAAGTCGACCGAAACGTCGCCCAGGTCCTGCTCCAGCTCGCGCGTCAGGGTCGAAATATCTTCGGTGCGGCGGTAGATGCGGTCGATCGCCGCCAGCACTTCCGTTTCGTTGACCACCGCCAGCTCGATATTGCGCTTGACCAGGCGCGCGATCTCGTCGTAAGCGAACAGGTCGGTCGGGTCGGACATGCCCACCAGCAAGCCTTCACGGCGGTCTTCCAGCACCAGCGCGCGGAAGCGGCGGGCCTGCGTTTCGGGCAGCAGGCGCACCAGTTCGGCGTTGATATTGAAGAACTTGAGGTTGATGTAGGGAATGTCGAGCTGGCGCGCCAGCGCACCGGAAATCTGCTCTTCCGTCACATAGCCATGCTCGATGAACACGCGGCCCAGCTTGCGGCCCGAACGCTTCTGTTCCGTCAAGGCCAGGCCCAACTGTTCTTCCGTCAGCAACTTCTGCTGCACCAAAATTTCCCCGAGCCGGACTTTCTCTGGCCTTGCCATGCTTGCTCCTCAACAGGTTCGACGCCCACGCGCCTGACGGCTTGGTATTGCACCGGCATTTTATTCCAGAACCTGTTGTTTCTTAAAGAAAAACTATTTGCCAGCTTGATCACCACGCAATCCAACACTGTTCCAACTAACACCAACTAACACTTGCGGGGCGGACGCGCCCTTGGCGATAATGAAGACCGATCCCCTCTGCCTGCCCTCATGAGCGACTGCGCCATCCGCTACCACAACGTGCATAAACAGTTGAAAGGCAACCCTGTGCTGCGCGGCGTCGACCTGGCGCTCAAGCCAGGCGAACTGTTCGGCCTGGCTGGCGTGAATGGCGCCGGCAAGACCACCCTGCTGCACTGCCTGTTCGATTTCTGCACGCTTGACGCGGGCCAGATCAGCATCTTCGGCCAGGCCCACCAGCACAGCGCGTCGCGCGCGCCGCTGTCGTTTTTGCCCGAACGTTTCCAGGCGCCGTATTACCTTTCCGGCCACGATTTCTTGCGCTATCTGCTGGGCTTGCAGCAAGTGGCGTGGGACGAAGGCGCCGCCAGGCGGGCCTGCGCCGCGCTGGAACTGGCGCCGGAGGCCTTGCGGCGCCAGGCGCGCAGCTATTCCAAGGGCATGATGCAAAAGCTGGGACTGGCCGCCTGCCTGCTGTCGGGCAAACAGCAACTGGTGCTCGATGAACCGATGAGCGGGCTGGACCCGCAGGCGCGCGCCCTGTTCAAGCAGGCGCTGCGCCAATTGCGCACCGACGGCCGCGGGGTCTTGCTCACCTCGCATGCGCTGCTGGACATCGACGAGCTGTGCGACCGCATGGCGATCTTGCACGAGGGCCGGATGGTGTTCGTCGGCACGCCGGCGCAATGCCGCCAGCTGCACGGCGGCGGCCCGCACGCCAGCCTGGAGCAGGCTTTTCTCAATTGCATACACGCATGAAGCAGCATGCAATGACGTATTTGACAACTGAATTAACATGGCAACAAGTGGTTTATTTTCCCGATCGGCCGGCAAGCGCTGGCGGCCCGGTGGCTTTTAGGAGATCATGGTGGATAAAAGTACAAAAGCACAACATGACCTCACGGGCGAACGCCGCATGACCACCCCCTCTACTGCGCTCGCTTCCTGCGTCACCGCGGCCTGCTGCGCCCTGCTTGCCGGCTGCGCCTCGCCACAACTGCCACTGTCGCCCGCGCATATCGGCGCAACGCCACGGCCTGCCGGAACGATACCCGAGCCGGTGCGGCAAAGCGCCGCCCTGCCCGCGCCGCTGGCCGCGCCGAAGGTCGAAACCTACAGCGTCACCGTGCACAAAGTGCCGGTGCAGTCGCTGCTGTTTGCACTGGCGCGCGACGCCGGCATGAATATCGACATCCACCCGGACATCGCGGGCAATGTCACGCTCAACGCCTTGAACCAGACCCTGCCGCAATTGCTGTCACGTATCAGCAACCAGGTGGACATGCGCTATGAAATCGACGGCAAGAATCTGCTGGTCATGCCGGACGCGCCGGTCTGGCGCAATTACAAGATCGATTACGTGAACATGGCGCGCAGCACCAACAGCAGCGTCAATATCGCCACGCAGATTTCCACGGCGGGCGGCGGCGCCGGCAGCAGCGCTGGCAACACCGGCACCAGCGGCAATCAGGGCAGCGGCGGCAATGGCAACAACAATTCCACCACCCTGGTAGTGAACCGCTCGGAAAACAATTTCTGGTACAGCCTGGAAAAGAATATCCGCGACCTGCTGCGCGAGACCACGCTCAACGATCCGCTGGCCGACCCGCTGGCGCAGCTGAACCAGCAACTGACGGCCATGCAGGGCCAGGCGCCAGGACAAGGACAAGGACAAGGACAAACCTTGGGCCAGCAAGGCAGCCAGAACCCTGGCGGCAATCCCGCGGCGTTGCCGCCGGGCCAGTACGGCACGCAGATGCCGCCAGTGCCGGCCATGCCGCAGGGCCAGGCCCCCAACCGGAACACGGCCGCCAATAACAATGCGGCGCAGCTCGACGCCAATGGCCTGCCGCTGCTGAAACTGGCCAACAAGGGCGCGTCGTCGTCGGTGGTGGTCAATACCGAAGGCGGCCTGATCGCCGTGCGCGCCACCGGGCGCCAGCATGAAAAAATCCGTGAATTTCTCGACCTGGTCACCAGCAGCGCCAAGCGGCAGGTGCTGATCGAGGCGACCATCATGGAAGTGCGGCTGAACCGCGAATACCAGCAGGGCATCAACTGGTCGCGCCTGACGGGCAGCCTGCGCCTGAACCAGGGCCAGGTCGGCAACCTGGCCCTGCCCAGCGCCGTCACGCCCGGCGCCACGCCGGGCATCTTCGTGCTGAACTATCTGAAGGACAGTTTCTCCACCACCATCCAGCTGCTCGAATCGTTCGGCAAGGTGAAAGTGCTGTCCAGCCCCAAGATCAGCGTGCTGAACAACCAGACGGCGATGCTGAAAGTGGTCGACAACAACGTCTTCTTTACCATCAAGGTCACGCCCGCCGTGATCAGCTCGACCGGCACCATCACCACGCCGGCCACCTATGAATCGAAGCTGGAAACGGTGCCGGTCGGCTTCGTGATGAGTGTGACGCCGCAAATTTCCGACAGCGACGTGGTCACCCTCAATGTGCGCCCCACCATCACGCGCATCGTCGGCTATGTGCAGGACCCGAACCCGGCGCTGGCCACGGCCAATGTGCAAAGCCGCGTGCCGGTGATACAGGCGCGCGAACTGGAATCGATCATGAAGGTCGACAGCGGCCAGATCGCCGTGATGGGCGGCCTGATGCAGGACTCCGTCGACAATACCAGGGATGGCGTGCCGGGCCTGTCCAGCCTGCCCGTGGTCGGCAATCTGTTCACTTACCGCAATGAAGCGAGCACCAAGACGGAACTGGTGATCTTCATGCGCCCGGTGGTGGTCAAGGACGCCAGCATCGAAGGCGATTTCCGCGACTACCGCTACCTGCTGCCCGGCCAGGCGCCAATGAACAGCCAGCCTTACACGGAAACCCCGGTGGCCAGGGTGCAAGGAGAAGCCCCATGAGCTTGCTGATGCAGGCGCTCAAGAAAGCCGAGCGCGCAAAACAGAACAGCCTGCACGAAGAAGAGCAGGACAAACCGTCCGAGGCCTATGACCAGGTGCTGGAACTGGCGCCGGCCGACGCGCCTTTGGCGCCGCCCGCAGCGATCCCGCCGGTGCCGGAATTTACCTCCGGGCTGAGCCTGGAACCGTTGAACGGCGCGCCGGCTGCCACGCCGGAGCCGCCAGCCGCACCGTCCCCGCCGCAGGCCGAAACGCCGCAGCCCAAGCCCCGCCCGGCACCGGCTCCCCCCCCTTCCGGCGCCAGCCGCAAGCGCACGCCGCCGCGCGCCCCGGTCAGCGTCGACCCGGCCACCGTGCGGCTAGTGGTGTTGCTGGGCATCCTGCTGCTGGTGGTGTGCGCCATGGCCTATTGGTACTGGCGCGCCAGCAGCAGCCCCGGCGCAGGCGCCAACCTGCCCGGCGTGCCGATGCCGCTGACCGACGCACCGGGCACGGTCGGCAATGCCGGGCCGATGGTGATCGTGCCGCCGGCCGGCGCTGCGGCGGCGCCGGAACAATTCAGCGAGGCCGTGCCGGAACCTCGCCGCGACCAGCGGCAGGCCAGCAGCGCGGCCGAACAGCAGGCGATGATACAGGCCGCCGTGCAGCAGGCGGTGGCGGCGCAGCTGGCGCAGATGCCGCCACCTGCCCCGCCTGCGCTGCCGCCGGTGACCGCGCCCCACAACCAGCAGATCCAGGTGGTGCGCAACAATGCCACACCGCAGATCAATCCCGGCGTGCAGCAAGCCTACCAGGCGCTGGCCAGCGGGCAGCTGGGCGCTGCGCGCCAGCAATACGAAGCCGTGCTGCAGCAGGACCCCGTCAACCGCGACGCCCTGCTGGGCCTGGCGGCGGTGGCTCAGCAAGACCAACAGGGGGCGCAGGCGGCCTCGCTGTATCTGCGCTTGCTGGAGATCAACCCGGACGATGGCGTGGCGGTCGCCGGCCTGATCGGCCTGCGCCAGGGCGACCTGGCGCAAAGCGAATCGCGCTTGAAAGCCATCCTGGCGCGCACGCCCGAAAGCGGCCCGGTGCTGTTCGCCCTCGGCAATGTCTACGCCCAGCAACGCCGCTGGTCCGAAGCGCAGCAGCAATTTTTCCGCGCCTACAGCGCCGTGCCCGGCAATGCCGACTATGCGTTCAACCTGGCGGTCGGCCTGGACCGGCTGAACCAGCCCCGCCTGGCCGCCACCTATTACCAGCGCGCCCTGAGTCTGGCGCAGACGACCCCGGCTGCATTTGACCGCGCCGGCGCGCAGCAAAGGCTGGCCGAACTGGGCGCGCCGGCCGACGCGGGCATCGTGATCATCAAGGAATAAGCAGCGCATGGCAGAACAAACGAAACTTCCGCTGGGCAAATTGCTGATCAAGAAAGGCGTGATCAGCGAAGACCAGTTGCGCATCGCGCTGATCGAACAAAAACGCAGCAACGAGCCGCTGGGCAAGCTGTTGATCTCGCTCGGTTTTGTCACGGAAGCGACCGTGCGCATGGCGCTGAGCGAAAACCTGAAACAGGAAAGCGCCGACCTGGCTAGCCTGGTGGTGGACGCGATCGCATTAAAGCTGATTCCCAAGGAAGTGGCCAAGCGCTATCGTGTGTTTCCCATCGTCTATGAGCGGCAGAGCGACAACCTGATACTGGCCATGGCCGACACCAGCAATATCGTTGCGCTCGACCAGATCAGCGCCATGCTGGTCAAGGGCATCACGATTTCCACCGTGCTGGTCAACGAATCGGATATTTCGCGCGCCATCGACCAGTACTACGGTTTCGAGCTGTCGATCGACGGCATCCTGCACGAGATCGAAACGGGCGAAGTCAATTACCAGAGCATGGCCTCGCCGTCCGACGAATACAGCCAGCCCATGGTGCGCCTGATCGACGCGCTGCTGGCCGACGCGGTGCAGAACGGCGCCTCGGACATCCATTTCGAGCCGGAACAGTCGTTCCTGCGCATCCGCTACCGCATCGACGGCATCCTGCGCCAGATCCGCAGCCTGCACAAATCGTACTGGCCGGCCATGGCGGTACGCCTGAAGGTGATCTCGAACATGAATATCGCCGAAGCGCGCGCGCCGCAGGATGGACGCATCTCGATCCGTTTTTCGGGCCGGCAAATCGATTTCCGCGCCTCGGCGCAACCGACCACGCATGGTGAAAACTTCGTGCTGCGCGTGCTGGACCGGCAAAAAGGCATCGTGCCGCTCGATTCGCTGGGGCTGGCCGAGCGCGAGCTGAACCTGCTGAAACTGATGATCGCGCGCCCCGACGGCGTGATCCTGGTGACCGGCCCGACCGGCAGCGGCAAGACCACCACCTTGTATTCGATCATCAACCATATCAACACGGAAAGCGTCAACATCATGACGCTCGAAGACCCGGTCGAGTATCCGATGAACATGATACGGCAGACTTCCGTCAACGAATCGGTGAAACTGGGCTTTGCCGACGGCATCCGTTCGATGATGCGGCAGGACCCCGACATCATCCTGGTGGGCGAGATCCGCGACCGCGAAACGGCCGAGATGGCGTTTGCCGCCGCCATGACAGGCCACCAGGTGTATTCCACCCTGCACACCAATTCGGCCATCGGTTCGCTGCCGCGCCTGCTCGATATCGGCGTGCTGCCCGACATTATGGCCGGCAATATCATCGGCATTATCGCCCAGCGCCTGGTGCGCAAACTGTGCACGCATTGCAAGCAAAGCGTGGTGGCCGACGACATCGAACGGCGCTTGCTGGGCCTGGGGCAGGAAGACCCGCCGGCCCAGGTCTGCCATGCGGTCGGCTGCGAGCGCTGCGCCCACCAGGGCTACAAGGGCCGCCTGGCGATCATGGAATTGCTGAAAATGACGCCGGAACTCGATGAGCTGACATCGCGCCGCGCCAGCCTGCGCGAACTGAAAAGCACGGCGCGCGCCGGCGGCTTTCACTCACTGGTCGACGATGGCCTGCGCCGCGTGCGCGACGGCACCACCACCCTGGAAGAGGTGGCGCGCGTGGTCGACCTGACGGACAGGCTGGCCTGATGGCGCAATACGTTTATCGGGCCATGGATGCCGCTGGGGAACTGATTCCCGGCAGCATGGAAGCGGCCAATGTGCCGGACCTCGAAGCGCGGCTGCACCGCATGCAGCTCGATTTGATCGACTGCAAGCTGACGGGCCAGCATCTGGTGCTGTTCGGCAAGCGCGTGATCCAGCGGCGCGACCTGATCAACTTCTGTTTCCATATGGAGCAGCTGACGGGCGCCGGCGTGCCCATCCTCGATGGCCTGAACGATCTGCGTGAAAGCACCGATCACCCGCGCCTGCGCGAAGTGGTGACCGACCTGATCGAAAGCATCGAAGGCGGCCTGCCGCTCTCTGGCGCGCTGGCCCAGCATGGCGACATTTTCGACGCCACGTTCACCAGCCTGATCCTTGCCGGCGAGCAGAGTGGCAGGATCGCCGAGGTGTTCAGGAATTTGTCGGAAAGCCTGAAATGGCAGGACGAACTCGCATCGCAGACACGCAAGATCATCATGTATCCGGTGGTCGTTGCCATCGTGGTGGCCGCCGTCACATTTTTCCTGATGATCTACCTGGTGCCGCAACTGACGGCGTTTATCCGCAACATGGGCGGCGAATTGCCGCTGCATACGCGCGCGCTGATTGTCGTGTCGAATATCTTTATCGATTACTGGGCCGCGCTGCTGGCCCTGCCACTGGTCGGCTACGTGGGCCTGCGAGCCTGGCTCAAGCGCAGCGAGGCGGCGCGCTACCTGTTCGACGGCGTCAAGTTGCGGCTGTGGCTGGTCGGGCCGGTGCTGCATAAAATCATCCTGGCCCGTTTCGCCACTTTTTTTGCGCTGATGTACGCCTCGGGCATCACCATCCTCGAGTGCATCCGCTTGTCCGAAGGCATCGCCGGCAACCGGGTGGTGGCGGCCGGCCTGCGCCGCGCGGCCCAGCTGATTGCCGAAGGCCATGGCGTGACCAGCGCCTTCCAGCACACGGGCATTTTCCCGCCGCTGGTGATCCGCATGCTGAAAGTGGGCGAAGCGACCGGTTCGCTCGACACGGCCTTGCGCAACGTCAGCTATTTCTACAATCGCGAAGTGAAGGAATTGATCGAGAAAGCGCAGTCCATGATAGAGCCAGCCATGACCGTGATCCTGGGTCTGCTGCTGGGCTGGATCATGCTGTCGGTACTGGGGCCGATTTACGACACCATCAGCACCATCAAAACCTGACCTGAAACCGAGACCGCCGTGTTCCGCAAACAATTGTTCTACATAAGCAGTGACCATCTGTGCGCCTATGACTGGCGCCACGGAGAACTGGGCGCGGGCCAGGCTTTTGATGCGAGCGCGGCAGGACTGGAGGCGTTTGCCGCCTGGCTGGAAGACCCTGCCGAACAGCGCCGGGACGTGCCCGCCTATCTGCTGGCCGACCTGATCGAGGAAGACTTCCAGCGCCAGCTGCTGCCCCATGTGCGCGGCAAGGCCGGGCGCGACCTGCTGGCGCGGCGCCTGGGACAGCTCTACCGCGACACGCCCTATCGCGGCAGCACCGTGCTGGGCCGCGACAGCGCCGGCCGCCACGATGACCAGATGCTGTTCTTTGCGCTGACCAATCCTTCCCTGCTGCAACCGTGGACGGAACTGCTGGAACAACTGCAAATACCTGTGGCGGGGCTGTATTCGGCCAGCCTGCTCGGCATCGCGCTGGTAAAACAGCTGGCGCTCGCACATGGCCACCTGTTGCTGGTGACGCAACAGTCTGGCGGCTTGCGGCAAAGTTATTATGCAGGCGGCCAGCTGCGCTTTTCACGCCAGACGGCGGCCATCGCGCTCGACGGCGTGGCCGTCAATATTGCGCTGGAGACGGAAAAAACCCGGCAGTTTCTCACCAGCACGCGCATGCTCGAGCGCGGCGATGTGCTCAACACCGTGATCCTGGCGCCGCAAGCGCAAATTCCCAGACTCGAATTGCTGTGCGATAACGGCGTGGAAGTGGCGTATCACTTTATCGACATGCAGTTCGCCAGCGCAAGGGTGGGCCTGCGGCACACGCCTGAACTGGCCGACCAGTTGCTGCTGACCCTGCTGGCCAGGCATCCGCCCGCCAGCCATTACCCGCCCGGCGGCCTGGCCCGCTATTACCATTACCAGCGCGCGCGCAAGGCGCTATATGGCTCCAGCGCGCTGATCGGCGCCTCGGCTCTGCTGTGGTGCGCGGCCATGCTGCTGGGCGGGCTGGACGATGAAGCGGGCCTGGCGCAATTGCAGCAGGAAACGGCCGTCTACCAGCAGCGCTACCGCAACGTGATGGCCAGCCTGCCGCCGGCGCCGGCGAAAACCCAAAACATGAAGGCCGCCGTGACGCTGGAACACATGATCGCCACGCAGGCGCCCGAACCTGGCCGCTTGCTGTCCCTGCTGAGCGCCGCGCTCGGCCAGGCGCCGCAAGTAAAACTGGCGCAATTGCACTGGAATGCCGGCCCGCCGCCGGACCGCGCAAGCGGCTCGCAGCCGCCGCCTGCCCAGACCAGCCAGGCCCATGCCGCAGTGCCAACCAGCCTGGACGCCGGCATCCCGTCCGCGCCGCCGCAGGCCTTGCGCCTGGAGCTTGACGTCGATATGCCGGGCAATGATTACCGTGGCGCCCTGGCCGCCATCACGGCGTTTGCCCAGTCGCTGGCGCGCAACCCGCGCCTGGTGGTGGCGATCGAGGAAGCGCCGCTGGACTTGCGCCCCAGCGCCACCCTGGCTGGCAAGAGCGCGTCGCCGGCGCAAGACGGCCAGGCCCGCTTTACCGTGCTGCTGGTGTGGCAGCCATGAAGCCATCTTTTACCCCGGGCATGAAAAAGCCCGCCGCCACGCGTGCGCTGCCGACCTGGCTGGGCGAACTGCATCTGGTGCGGCGCGCCCTGCTGTGCTGCGCGGCGACCTTGCTGCTGAGTTTGCTCGCCCTGCAGCTGGCCAGCGATTACCGCGACCGGCAAGCCCAGCGGCTCGATCTGGCGCAAAAGGAGCGCCGCGCCGCCGCCGCCCGCTTCAACCAGGTGGAAACGGAAAAGCTGGAAATCCGCGCCTTTGCGCCGCGCTTCCGGGCCTTGCAACGGCGCGGCCTGATCGGCGAGGAAAACCGCCTGGCCTGGATCGACGCGATACGGCTGATTCAGCAACAGCGCCATCTGCTGCCGCTCAGCTATGAGATCAACGCCCAGCAGGTGCTCAAGGTGCCGCTGCCCCTGACCATGGGCCAGTACCAGCTGCGGGGCAGTAAAATGCAGCTCCACATGGATTTGCTGCACGAAATGGATCTGCTGAACTTTTTTGACGACTTGCGCCAGTCCGGCTATTTTGCCGTGCAGGATTGTGCCCTCAAGCGTGGCGGCGCCGCCGCCAGCGCTGGCCAGACCGCCAGCCTGAGCGCCGATTGCACCCTGCTGTGGCTGACGCTGGGCAACCGGCCGCTTGCCGTGCAGGGACAGCCATGAAGCGCGCCTGGCTACTCCTGTGCTGCGCCGTGGCAGGCCTTGCCCAGGCGCAGCCACCGCAGCTGGGGCGGCTGTTTTCCTCGCCCGAGGAAAGGAGCCAGCTCGACGCGGTGCGCAGCGGCACGCCGCCGGCCAGTACGACTCAGGCACTTCCGGCACCACCGCCACCGCCGCCGCCCGGTCCGCCCGTGGAACTCAATGGCCTGGTCCAGCGCAGCAGCGGCCGCTCCACCGCGTGGCTGAACCAGGCGCCGCAGCAGGAACCGCATAACCAGCTGATGCACGACGGGCAGCTGACACTGCGCCTCAATAATGGCCAGGTGGTGGTGCTCAAGCCTGGCCAGCAATACGACCCGGCCAGCGGCACGGTGATGGAAGCGCGGCCATGAAGCGCGCGCAGGCTATGAATCCGCAAGGTGGTGCGGCCCTGCTGCTGCTGGTAGCCGTGCTGGGCCTGGGAGCGGCGTCGCTGCTGATGAACGCCTTCAGCCGCAATGGCGCCGAAACGGCACGCCAGCAGCGTACGCTGACCGCCTTGGCGCAGGCGCGCGAAGCGCTGATCGGTTTTGCCGCCGCCAACGGCCGCCTGCCACGCCCGGCCGGCTCGGCCGTCGATGGCCGCGAACGCAAGGACGAGTGCGCCAGTGACGCGGACTGCAGCGGCTACCTGCCATGGGTGGCGCTGGGCGTGGCCGGCCTGGACGCCTGGGGCAAGGTCTTGCGCTACAGCGTGACGCCGGAAATGTCACGCGCCCCCATCGCGTCGGTCTCCGCCGTGGCCAACCGCGTGGTGCTGCGGCGCAAGGCGCAAGGCGAGCTGGCTTATGTGGCAGGCCAGGCCCAGTGCGATGTCAGCGCGCAATGCCTGCCCGTCGTCATCTTTTCGCAAGGCAAGGAAGGCGACGGCACGGCGCCCAGCGGCATCAAACTGGCCAAGAGCGGACGCGGCAGTATCGATGAGGCCGCCAATGATGTCGCCACGACTTCATTTGTGACCGGCAATACCGCGGACGACATGCTGGCCTGGATCACCTTGCCGGCTTTGTACCAGCGCATGCGCGCGGCGCGGACCTTGCCATGACACCTCGTTTTCACCCGCGCCGCCAGGACGGCTTCAGCCTGATCGAGATCGCCATCGTGCTGGTCATCGTCGGCCTGATGATAGGCGGCCTGGTCACGCCTTTGAGCGTGCAGCTGGAGCAGCGCAAAGTGACTGAAACGCAAAAAGCACTCGACGAGGCCAAAGAGGCGCTGGCCGGTTTCGCCGTGCTGCACGGCTACCTGCCCTGTCCGGCCGTCTCCAGCATGAACGGCCTGGAAGACCGGCGCGGCGCGCGCTGCAACGGCGAAAAACGGGTTGGCATCCTGCCTTGGGCGACACTGGGCTTGCGCAAGAGCGACAGCTGGAACAATCTGTTCCGCTACAGCGTGACACCGGCCTTCAGCGACAGCGAGCAGTTGTTTTCACTGAACACGCCGCGCGATATCAGCATCGTCACGCGCAATGGCGGCGCGCTGGTGCAAGCGAGCGCCCTGAACGATATTCCCGCGATGATCATGTCGCATGGCAAGAACGGCTTTGGCGCCATCAGCGAACAGGGCCAGCGCCATGCTGGCGCGCAGGGTAATAATGTCGACGAACGCAGCAATGCGGTCAGCAACAATATCTTTATCAGCCGCGCCGCCAGCGAAGGCCGGCAAGCCGGCGGCAGCTATGACGATATCGTCAGCTGGCTCTCGCCCAATATCCTGTTCAACCGCATGGTGGCGGCGCAAAGGTTGCCGCGCTGATGTGGCGCCCCGGCCTCATGATTGCACGCTATACGCTGCTCGAAGCGCTGCGCAGCAAGCTGCCCTGGCTGTTCGTCCTGGCCGGCTGTGCCGGGCTGGCGCTGGCCGCTTTCCTGCAGCAACTGGCGCTGACGGAAAGCGGCGCCACGCAGGCGGCCATCGTCTCGGCCTTGCTGCGCCTGGTGGCCGTATTTCTGCTGGTCAGCTTTGTCGTGACCAGCCTGGCGCGCGAAGCGGCCGACAAGGGCCAGGAACTGCTGCTTGCACTGGCCATGCCGCGCGCCGTGTATGTGCTGGGCAAGCTGGCCGGCTTCGGTGCGCTGGCCCTGCTGCCGGCGCTGCTGTTCGGCTTGCTGACGGCCCTGTGGGCAGCGCCCGCGCAAAGCGCGCTGTGGGCCATCTCGCTGCTCGGTGAACTGTGGATCATGGCCGCCTTCAGCCTGCTATGCGCGCTGAGTTTGCCGCATGCGCTGCCTGCCCTGGCGGCCAGCGCCGGCTTTTATGTGCTGGCGCGCGGCGTGGGCAGCCTGCAACTGCTGGCGCATGGCACGGCTGCACACGATGGCAGCCGGCAAGCCATCGCCCACGCCATCGACACGCTGGCCCTGCTGCTGCCGAACCTGGACCATTTTACAAGCAGCGAATGGCTTTTATATGCCACCGGCAACTGGCAGGCGCTGGGCCTGGTGGCCGCGCAAACGGCGATCTACGTCGGCCTGCTGGCGGTCTGCGCGCTGTGCGACTTTTATCGCAAGAGTTTTTGATGCAGCCGAAACCATTGTCCGCCGTGCCGCGCCCGCTATGGCTGGCCCTGGTCCTGGCCCTGCTGCTGCAGCTGGGCTGGCAACTGGCGCAGCGGCAAGCGCCACCGCAGGCGCGGCCCTTGCCGCCACCACTGCCGGCGGCCATCGCTCGGCTGGCCAGTCTGGGCGAGCCGCAGGCCATGTCGAAAGCCATGTTGCTGTACCTGCAATCGTTCGAGGATCAAGCCGGTGTCGGCCTGCCGTGGCGCGCGCTGGACTACGACAATCTGGCGCTCTGGCTGGACACGGCGCAGCTGCTGGACTCGCGCAGCCGCTATGCGCTGGTGGCCGCCAGCGAAGTCTATGCAGGGGCCGCCGACCCGGTACGCGCGCGCCGCATGCTGCGGTTCGTCAGCACCAGCTTTGCCGCTGACCCGGCGCGCCGCTGGCCGGCGATGGCGCAAGCGGCCCTGGTGGCAAAACACCAGCTGCACGACCTGCCGCTGGCCTTGCAGCTGGCGCGCCAGCTGCGCCTGCAGGCGACGGGCAAGGACGTGCCGGCCTGGGTGCGGCAGATGGAAGCGTTTGTGCTGGAAGACATGGACCAGTTCGAGAGCGCGCAGATCGTCCTCGGCGGGCTGATCGCCAGCGGGCAGATCAGCGATCCGCATGAGCTGGCCTTTATGAGCCGCAGGCTGGAGGAAATGGCTGCAAGAAAGAAAATCGCGATTCCCGGCAACACGCATTTACAGTAAACTTCACCACCAGCCGCCCGCACATCAACGGGCGGCGCAATAACAAGGAACACCCATGCCACCACACCGCCAGCAAGGCTTCACGCTCGTAGAAATCGCCATCGTCCTGGTCATTATCGGCCTGCTGCTCGGTGGCGTGCTGAAAGGCCAGGGCCTGATCGACAGCGCCAAGGTGAAGAACATTATCCAGCAATCGAACTCGCTGACGGCCGCCGTCAACGCCTACCAGGACAAGTTCCGTGCCCTGCCCGGCGACGACCTGCAAGGCACCTTGCATGTGCCTAACTCGGCCGGCAATGGCAACGGCGACGGCCAGATCGGTGATGGCCAGCCGCGCGAATTCACCCTCGCCCCGCAACACCTGGCGCTCGGTGGTTTTATCACCGGTTCCTTCAACGGCACCAGCGACTTCATGACCAGCGCCCAGGGCGGCGCCGTCTACCTGTACAACGACGAAGTGGCCGGCCGCGCCGGCAACGGCATCCGCTTCGACAACCTGCCCGAAGGCTATGCCGAACAGATCGACAGCAAGCTCGACGATGGCATCGCCAACACGGGTTCGGTGCGGGCGACCCAGCCGTATGGCAATACGGGGGCGATCATTGCGCGTACCGCCGTCTTCTTCTAAGCTGCATCAGGGGTAGCAGCGCATCAAAAACTCCGCCACGCACACCGGCTTCACATCCCCCTCGCGCTCCATCGTCACCGCCCAGCTCACCTGGGCGCCTTCGGCCAAGGCATCGACCGACACAATATCAAGCCGCGCACGCAGGCGGCTGCCGACCGGCACCGGCGCCGGGAAGCGCACCTTGTTCAGGCCGTAGTTGATGGCCATGCCGATGCCCGCCATGTCGAGCGCGTTTTGCAGCATGGCCGGCAGCAGCGACAGGGTCAAGAAACCGTGCGCCACGGTGCCGCCGTAGGGCGACTCGCGCGCGCAGCGTTCGGCATCGACATGTATCCACTGATGGTCGGAGGTAGCGTCGGCAAAGGTGTCGATGCGCTGCTGGGTGATGGTGATCCACTCGGAAATGGCCACATGCTGGCCGGCCAGGGCCTGAAAGCCGGCGATGCCGGCGATCTCGCGCATCAGGCCGCCTCGCCGGCCGGGCGGCGGCCAAACATGCCCATGCCTTCCACGGTGGCCACCACTTCGCCATGCTGGTTGCTCACGCACCAGATCGATATGACGATGCCGCGGTCGGGTTTGGAAGTCGAGGCGCGCACTTCCCTGACCTGGTAGACCAGGTTCAGCGTGTCGCCGGCGCGCACGGGTTTCAACCAGCGCACGCTGTCGAGGCCCGGCGAGCCCATGCTCGACGAATGCTTCAGCAGCTTGTCGACCACCAGGCGCATCATCATGGCGCAGGTATGCCAGCCGCTGGCGATCACGCCCTGGAAGATGGTCTGTGCCGCCGCGTCGTGGTCGACATGAAACGGCTGCGGGTCGAAATCAAGCGCAAAGGCGATGATTTCTGCTTCCGTCACATGGCGCTGGCCCAGGAAAATTTCCTGGCCGGCCGTGAAGTCCTCGAAGTAGCGGTAGCTCTGTGGTGTGGTACTCATGCATGCTCCGATGGCAAAAAGCCCGGCTGGGCGATAAAGCGCTCGATATGATGCCCGGCGTCTCCCAGGCTCAGGCCGATCATGGTCAGGCGCTTGAAGTGGTGGGCGGCAGGCAATTCGTCGGTCACGCCCATGCCGCCATGTAATTGCACGGCTTGCTGGCCGACAAAGGTCGCCGCCTGCCCCACCCTGGCTTTGGCGGCCGAAACGATGCGGCGCCGTTCCACAGGCTCTGCGGTATCGACCTTGGCGGCCGCCAGCATGGCCATCGAGCGCGCCTGTTCCAGGTGGATGAACATATCGGCCATGCGGTGCTGCAAGGCCTGGAACTTGCCGATCGGCGCGCCGAACTGCTGGCGCGTTTTCAGGTATTCCAGGGTGGCGGCAAAGATGGCGTCCATGGCGCCGACGGCTTCGGCGCACAACAGGGTCACACCATAATCGGTCGCTGCGTCAAGCACATCCCAGCCATTGCCGGCGTCGCCGATCAGCGCATCGCTGCCCAGCACCACTTGCACCAGGGTCACGGTGGCGGCGCGCTGGCCGTCGATGGTGCGGTAGTCGCGCACGGTCACACCGGGCGCATCAAACGGCACCAGGAACAGCGAAATGCCGTCCGTGCCGCGCTGTTCGCCGCTGCTGCGCGCCGAGACGATCAGATAAGCGGCTTGCGCACCGTGAATCACCACGGTTTTCGTGCCGTCGAGCACAAAGCCGTCGCCGCTGCGCGTGGCGGTGGTGGCGATATCGTGCAGGTCGTGGCGCGACTGTGCTTCGCCGAGCGCGCAGGCGAGCTTGACGCCGCCGTCGGCAACTTGCCGCAGCACATCGCCGTGGCTGCCGGACAGCTTTAAAAATTGCGCGCCAAACACGGTGGCGAAGTACGGCTCGATCACCAGCGCGCGGCCCAGTTCCTGCATGACGAGAAGCATGTCGACGGCCGTGCCGTCAAAGCCGCCCTGCTCTCCCGGCAGCGGCAAGGCTGTCATGCCCAGCTCGGTCAAAGTGGCCCAGGCGGCGTCGGACACGCCGCTATCGGAGTGCATGATGGCCTGGCGCGCCTCGAAGCGGTAATCCTTGTCGGCCCAGCGCCGCAGCGCATCGGCAAACTGCTGCTGTTCCTGGTTGAAAGTAAAGTCCATATCGTCTCCTTTTTACCCTACAGGCCCAGGATCATCTGCGTGATGATGTTTTTCTGAATTTCGTTCGAGCCGCCATAGATCGATGTCTTGCGGTAGTTGAAATACCAGGCGGCCAGCGGCGCACCGAGATCGTCGCCACCGGCGCTGTGCTCGTGTTCGCCGTCGAGGTAGGCCGCATCGAACGGCAGCGCCTGCGGACCCAGCGCCTCGACCATCAGTTCCGTCAGTTGCTGCTGGATTTCCGATCCCCGTATTTTCAGCATCGACGCCTGCGGCCCCGGTCCCTTGCCTTCCTCACTGATCACGCGCAGCACCGTCATTTCGAGCGCCATCAATTCGATTTCCACGCCGGCCACCTTGGCAGCAAAGGCCGGGTCGCGCAGCAGCGGCTCGCCTTTTTTCAGTTGTTGCATGGACAGTTGTTTCAGGAAGGCCAGTTCGCGCTTGGAGCGGCCGACGGCGGCGATGCCGGTGCGTTCATGGCCCAGCAGGTATTTGGCGTAGGTCCAGCCACGGTTTTCCTGGCCGACCAGGTTGGCCACCGGCACGCGCACATTGTCGAAAAACACTTCGTTGATCTCGTGGTCTTCGTCGAGCATGATGATGGGACGCACGGCAATGCCCGGCGTTTTCATGTCGATCAGCAAGAAGCTGATGCCCTCCTGCTTGCGCACGCTCGTATCCGTGCGCACCAGGCAAAAGATCATGTCGGCATGCTGGCCCAGGGTGGTCCAGGTTTTCTGGCCGTTGACGATATAGTCATCGCCATCGCGCACGGCCGTGGTTTTCAGGGAGGCCAGGTCGGAGCCGGCGCCTGGCTCGGAGTAACCCTGGCACCACCAGTCGTCGCAATTGAGGATGCGCGGCAAATAATGGGCTTTTTGTGCTTCGGTGCCGAAGGCCATGATGACCGGCGCCACCATATTGACGCCGAACGGCAGGATCGGCGGAGTGGCGGCGCGCGCGCACTCGTCTTCCCAGATATGGCGCTGTATCGGCGTCCAGCCCGTGCCGCCATGTTCGACCGGCCAGTTGGGCGCAGCCCAGCCCTGCTGGGCGACAATCTTGTGCCAGCGCACGTAGTCGTCACGGCTCAGCCGCAAGTGGGCGCGCACCTTGCGCTGCAGCTCGCCCGGCAAGTGGCTGTCGAGAAAGGCGCGCACCGTGTCGCGGAACGCGTTGTCCTCGGGCGTGTACTGTAAATCCATGGCTGTCTCCTTGTAATGTGTCGCAATCGGGATGCGCGCAAGGACTCAGCGCACAAAAAAAGCACGACCGTTCTCAAGGATTGTACAACAGAATAAGCTTGGCACCATCGCTTTCGAGTTTGAGAAGGCGCCGGTAGATGGTGTTCAACATGATTTGGCTATCATCTCTGCCACCGTAAATGAAACGTCCTTGTGGTATTTTTTTCCATTTTTAATGCTATGCTGCAATACTTTATGGAGGAAATGACAAGATGGATCATTTATATAATCATGCTGCTATTGGTTACGCAAATCTGTGGTGGAAGCAAGATCGCCTGCTTCTTCAACGCATGAAGGAAACCGGTGGCATGAGCGCTGTATTGCCGGACATCGCGGTGGCATATAGCGTCATTCGTAGCATTCCTGGTGGGCGCAATTCGAAACAATGGCAACAAATCGCATACGAACTCGATAATCAGAAGAAGTTGACTACCACCACCTATGTCCAGATTGTAGAGCAGTGGAAAGAAAAACTCGGTAGCAAGCAAAATTTGCTGTCAGCGGCCTCAAAACTTTTATGGTTCCACAGCAAAAATCCGGTAAAAATTCTTGATAGCCGCGCCGCAAAAGCCCTTAAATTTAAAAATGGTACTTATAACGACTATTGCGCTCTGTGGAAGGCTGAATACAAGCTGTCTGAACTGCAAATACAAAGTGCCATCTTGAAACTTATTGAGCAGGTCGACTGCACCGTGATCCCTCCCGAAGGACGTGCGGAATTTTTTGAGGTGGTAAATCAAAAATGGTTTGCGGAGAGAATTTTTGACAAGTATCTTTGGAATCAGGGCGGTAAATAAGCGGCCTTCGAACTAAAAAAAAGCCCGCTGCGGGAGCGGGCTGAATCTAATTCCTGTGAGGAGTTAGAGGAGACAGGTGCATCATGACGCATCGCAGCACGCAATGCCAATGATCAGTTGTGATGATAGAAATAGGCATAGGCTATATCTGAATATCTGCTGCCCCGGTCGATGCGACAGAGGAGGGAAATGGTGCTTGCGCAAACAATGCCGACAAAGCATCAGATAAAAAAAAGCCCGCTGTGGGAGCGGGCTGAATCTAATCCCTGTGAGGAAGTAGAGGAGACAGGTGCATGATGCCGCATCGCAGCATATTTAGCCAATCATGTTTTCCTATGATGCCGATATGCAAAACCTATATCTGGTTTTGCCGCATATCAGGCACTGGCCCGCGCGATCAGCTCATACGGCAAGGGTTCTGGCGCCAGCACAGCGCTACCCTCCTCCAGCTCGCCCAGGCGTAACAAGATCGCCTGCGCCGCCAGGCGGCCAATGTCATAGCGCGGCACGCGGATGGTGGTCAGCGCGGGCGTGAGTTTTTCGGAAAACGGAAAGTCGCCGAAGCCGGCCACGGCGCACTGCTCCGGGATGCGGATGCCGGCGCGCGCCGCCTCGTAGATGGCGCCGGCGGCCATATTGTCGTTGGCAAAAAACAAGGCCTCGGGCCGGTCGGCGCGCGCCATCTGCGCGCTGAACACTTCGGCGCCGGCGTCCAGTGGCGCCGTGGCGTCGGCCTGCACGATGTGCGGCGCCAGGCCCAGCTCGCGCATGGTTTCCTCATAGCCCTCGGCGCGCTTGCGGGCGCGGAAATCGCTGCCGATGCCGCTGTCGACATAGACGATCTTGCGGTAGCCCCGGCCATGCAGGTACAAGGTCATGTCGCGCCCGGTGGCGCGGTGCGAAAAGCCGATCTGCGGATACGGCCGCTCGGTGCGTACGTCCCAGGTTTCGATCACCGGTATCTGCAGGCCGGCCAGCAGGGTTTCGGTGGCCGCGCTATGGTCGGCGCCGGTCAGCACCAGCGCGCGCGGCGACCAGCCGAGAAAGGCGCGCACCACTTTTTCTTCCGTTTCGACCGAATAATCGTGGGTTGCCAGCAACAGCTGGTAATTATGTTTCGACAAGGTCGTCGACAGGCCCTGGATGGTTTCGGCAAAGATGGAATTCGACACGCTGGGCACGATGGCGCCGACGATGCGCCCCTGCGTGGATGCCAGGCCACCGGCCGCCTCGTTGCGGATATAGCCGAGCTGGTCGATGGCACTCCTGATGCGTTCGCGCGTTTCCTGCGACACGCGCTCCGGTTCCTTGAAATAGCGCGACACGGAAATGGCCGACGTTTGCGCCAGCTTGGCCACGTCGAACACGGTGCTGCGGCCCAGGCCACGGCGCTTGCGTACGGGCTCGTTCATGGAAACTGCCTGCTCTGGCGTGTGAGCGCCCGGTTTTGCATGTGCATAAATTCCGATATGGAAATTAGTTAAAAGAAATCATGCCGATAGTGTAATGCCTGTCCGCCTGCGGCAGCACACGGCGCGCATTGTAGCGTCATCAAATCGGTTGACAACGGGGTTCGATTCAAATTATATTTCGCTGTGCTTGCAATGTTAGCGCTAACAAAGACGACATGCAAGACCCGAGACAGCGCCACTGGCCAGCCATACGCAGCTTGCCAGGCACACGATAAAGGACACACATTGAGCTCCGCCACCTCCCGCCGCACGCTGGAATCGCTGCGCAGCCAGCGCTGGCTGGCCCCTGACGACATGCGCTCGTTCGCGCACCGCCAGCGCCTGCAGCAAATGGGCTTGCGCCGCGAAGAATTCCTCGACCGCCCCGTGATCGCCATCATCAATACCTGGAGCGACCTGTCGCCCTGCCATTCGCATTTGCGCGAGCGGGCCGAGGCCGTCAAGCGCGGCATCCTGCTGGCCGGCGGCTTCCCGGTCGAACTGCCGGCCCTGTCGCTGGGCGAAGTGATGGTCAAGCCGACCACCATGATTTACCGCAATTTCCTGGCGATGGAAACGGAAGAACTGCTGCGCTCGCTGCCGATCGACGGCGCGGTGCTGCTCGGTGGCTGCGACAAGACCACGCCGGGCATGCTGATGGGCGCCATCAGCATGGATATTCCCGCCATCTTCTGCCCCGCCGGCCCCATGCTCAACGACCGCTACCGTGGCCAGAGCGTGGGCGCGGGCACGCATACCAAGAAATTCTGGGACGACTATGTGGCCGGCGATATCGCCAAGCCCGAGTGGATCAAGCTCGAAGCGAAGATGACCCGCTCGCCCGGCACCTGCAACACCATGGGTACGGCCTCGACCATGACGTCCATCGTCGAAGCCATGGGCTTTACCCTGCCCGGCGCGACCAGCATCCCGGCCATGGACGCCAACCATGTGCGCATGGCTTCGCAATGCGGCGAGCGCATCGTCGGCATGGTGTGGGAAGACCTCAAACCATCGCGCTTTTTCACCCGCGCCTCGCTGTCGAATGGCGTGGCGGCGTATATGGCGCTCGGCGGCTCGACCAATGCGGCGATCCACCTGATCGCCATTGCCGGGCGCGCCGGCATGGCGCTGTCGCTCGACGAAATGGATGCGATGGCGCAAAAAGTGCCGGTGATCGCCAATCTGTTCCCGTCCGGCGACAAACTGATGGAAGACTTTTTCTATGCCGGCGGCCTGCCCGCGCTGCTCAAGGAAATCACGCCGCAGCTGGACCTGACGGCGCTGACCGTCACCGGCCGCAGCCTGGGTGAAAATATTGCCGACGCCGTCTGCCTGGACGACAGCGTGATCCGCAAGGTGGCGCAGCCGGTGGCCGATGGCGCGGCACTGGCAGTGCTGCGCGGCAACTTGTGCCCGGGCGGCGCCGTGATCAAGCCGTCGGCCGCCAATCCGAAATTTGCCAGGCACCGTGGCCGCGCGCTGGTGTTCGATTCGAACGCCGAGATGCTGGCGCAGATCCATGCGCCCGACCTCGACATCGATGAAAACACCGTGCTGATCCTGCGCAACGGCGGCCCGATCGGCGCGCCCGGCATGCCGGAATGGGGCAATCTGCCGGTGCCGAAAAAACTGCTGCAGCAAGGCGTGCGCGACATGGTGCGCATTTCCGACGCACGCATGAGCGGCACCCACTACGGCACTTGCGTGCTGCACGTCACGCCCGAAGCGGCCGTCGGCGGTCCGCTGGCCCTGGTGCGCACCGGCGACATGATAGAGCTCGACATCGCCGCGCGCAGCCTGAACATGGATGTACCGGAAGAAGAACTGGCGCGCCGCCGCGCCGCATGGCAGGCGCCGGCGCAGAAATATGCGCGCGGCTACACGCGCCTGTACATGGAACACGTGACCCAGGCCGACCAGGGCTGCGATCTCGACTTCTTGCTGGGCAACGCGGCCACGCCCGAGCCGCCGATATTCTGATTGCGCCGGCCTTCCCAACATAGATAGAGAACAGAGGATCACCATGGATATTTTGAACAACCCTTTCCGCGCCCTGCTGGCGGAAGCGGCGGTACCGCTGGGCAGCTGGCTGATGGCCGGCACCCCCGTCACGGCCGAAGCCATGGGCTGCGCCGGCTTCGACTGGCTGGTGCTGGACATGGAACACGTGCCCATCGACTACCAGGACGCCTACCAGATCCTGCAGGCGCTCGGTGGTACGCCAGCCGCGCCGGTGGTGCGCCTGGCCTGGAACGACCTGGTGCAGATCAAGCGCGCGCTTGATATCGGCGCCCAGACATTGATGTTCCCGTTCGTGGAAAACGCCGGGGAAGCCCGTAGCGCCGTGGCCGCCACCCGTTATCCGATGCCGGGCCAGGCGACGCCGGGCACGCGCGGTTTTGCCGCCGTGCACCGCGCCAGCCGCTATGGCACCGTGCCCGACTATGCGGCGCGCGCCAACGGCGCCGTGTTTTCCATCATCCAGCTGGAAACCCCGGCCGCGCTGGCACAATTGGAAGACATTGCCGCCGTGGAAGGCGTCGACGCGCTGTTTGTCGGCCCCGGCGACCTGTCGGCCAATCTGGGCCATATCGGCAATATCGGCCACCCGCAAGTACAGGCGGCGATCGCCGACGCGGCGCGCCGCGCCCGCGCCATCGGCAAACCGATCGGCATCGTCGGCCCCACGCCCGAGATGCTGCAAACGTTTATCGGCTACGGCTACGACTTTGTCGCCATCGCCTCGGACATGGGCATGATGATGCGCCAGGCCAATGCCTTTATCGCGGCCCTCAAACCGTCGCTGGCGAAAACCGTCGAGACGGGCGTGTACTGATTTTTTGTAACAGCATATGGAGCGCGCTCAGACGCGTCATTCGCATTCTTTGGAGACGAGCATGTCAGGTGTAAAACTGGAAAAGGTTGTCAAGAAATATGACAACGGCGTCGAAGTCATTCATGGCATCGACCTGGAAATCAAGAAAGGCGAATTCGTCGTGTTCGTGGGCCCGTCGGGCTGCGGCAAATCGACCCTGATGCGCATGGTGGCCGGGCTGGAATCGATTACGGGCGGCACCATTTCGATCGAGGGGCAAGTGGTCAATGACCTGCCGCCGCGCGAACGCGATATCGCCATGGTGTTCCAGGACTATGCGCTGTACCCGCATAAATCGGTGTTCGACAACCTCGGTTTTGGATTAAAACTGCGCAATTTTCCGAAGGCCGAGATCGAACAGCGCGTGCGGGCCGCCGCCGCCATCCTGAAGATCGAGCACTTGCTGGAGCGCAAGCCACGCGCCCTGTCCGGCGGCCAGCGCCAGCGCGTGGCCATGGGCCGCGCCATCGTGCGCCAGGCGAGATTATTCCTGTTCGACGAACCGCTGTCCAACCTCGACGCCCTGCTGCGCTCGGAAATGCGCACGGAAATCAAGAAGCTGCACCAGCGCATCGGCGCCACCACGATTTACGTGACGCACGACCAGGTCGAAGCGATGACCCTGGCCGAGCGCATCGTCGTGCTGTCGGGTGGCAATATCATGCAGGTCGGCACGCCAGACCAGATCTATAACGAACCGGTGTCGAAATTCGTTGCCGGTTTCACCGGTTCGCCGCCGATGAATTTCCTTGGCGCCAAGGTCGCGCGCGGCGGCGATGGCCAGGTGGACATCGTGCTGGGCACGGCGCGCCTGGCCCTGCCGCCCGCCGCGCAAGCCGCCTGCGGCAAGCTCGACGGCCGTCAGGTGGAATTCGGCATCCGTCCGGAAGACATCACCCTGGAAGCCGCCGGCCCGGCCAGCTCGCCCTTGACGGCCACGGTGGTGGTGGTCGAGCCGCTGGGCGCCGAAACGCTGGTGATCTTCCAGTGCCACGGCGGCGAACTGACGGCGCGCCTGCCGCCGACCTTTGCGCTGGCGCCGGGCCAGCAGGCGACGGTCTACCTGGATATGGAAAAATTCCATCTGTTCGACCCGCAAGGCGGCGCGGTGCTGCCATCCAAATAAGCTCGGCACAGTCCGGCATACAAACCCAACAGGAGACAACAACATGCGTATCAAATCCCTCGTCCTGGCGCTAGGCGCCACTTTCGTTCTTGCCAACGGTCTTGCCACTGCGGCCCACGCCCAAACCGTAAAAGTGTTTGTCGGCGGCCAGGAGCGCCCCGAAGTCATGCGCGAACTGTTCGCCAAGTTCATGGCCGCCAATCCCGGTGTCAAGATCGACCTGGAAACGGGCGGCGCCACCTCCGAATTGCAGCAGAAATACCTGAACACCGTGCTGTCGGCCGGCGACTCGACCCTGGACGTGTTCCTGATCGATATCATCCGCCCGGCCCAGTATGCGTCGGCCGGCTGGATCGAAAGCCTGGACAAATACCTGGGCGCCGACCGCGACAAGATCATGGGCCAGTACCTGCCCGCCTACAAGCAGGCCAATATGGTCGACAACAAGGTGGTGGCCTTGCCCGCCTTTGCCGACGCCATGTTCCTCTACTACCGCAAGGACCTGCTGGCGAAGTACAAGCTGGCGCCGCCGAAAACCTGGGATGAGCTGGCCACCGTGGCGCGCACCATCCAGGCCGGCGAAAAGAACCCGGAACTGCAGGGCATCAGCTTCCAGGGCAAGGCCATCGAAGGCGCCGTCTGCACCTTTTTGCTGCCGTACTGGAGCCAGGGCGGCGAGCTGATTACCAATGGCAAGCTGAGCATGGACAAGCCCAAGGCCGAAGCGGGCCTGGCCATGTGGCGCAAGCTGGTCGACCAGGGCGTGGCGAAAAAGAATATCGCCGAAGTGGCGACCGACGACACGCGCAAGGAATTTCAGGCGGGCAATGTGCTGTTCGCCGTCAACTGGGGCTATGCCTGGAACCATTTCCAGGAAGGCGACAGCGGCGTGAAAGATAAAGTCGGCGTGGTCAGCCTGCCGGCCATGACGGGCGGCAAACCGGCTTCCTGCATCGGCGGCTGGCAGTGGGCCGTGTCCTCGTACTCGAAGAACAAGGAAGCGTCGGCCAAGCTGGTGCGCTGGCTGTCGAGCCCGGAAGTATCGAAACAGCTGGCGTTGAAGGCGTCCAACCTGCCCGTCTACCCTGCCGTCTACCAGGACAAGGAAGTGCTGGCCGTCAACGGCTGGTTCGCCGACGCGCTGCCGGTGGTGCAAAGCGCCCGCTCGCGCCCCGTCACGCCGCGCTACAGCGAAGTGTCGGAAGCGATCAGGGTCAATACCAATTCGGTGATGGCGGGCGTGAAGACGCCGGCGGCCGGCGTGGCCGAGATCGAAAACCGGGTCAAGCGCATCCTGCGCTAACCGGTTCGAGCCGGGCCGCCATCCGCGCGGCCCGTGCCGGACTAGCATACGCACCGCAACAGTCGAGGAAAACATGAGGCAACGCTCCCTGAAAAGCCGCATCACGGACCCCAGCGAAACCACGCTGGCCTGGGTCCTGCTGACGCCGGCAATTCTCTTTTTACTGCTGATCGTGGCCTACCCGGTCAGCAAACTGATCTACAACAGCTTTTTCGATATCCGCCTCTCCGGTGGCGGCATGCCCAGCTTTGTCGGGCTGGAGAACTACAAGCTGGCACTGGAAGACTCCCTGTTCTGGAAGTCGCTGAAAAACACCATCATCATCACGGTGGTGACGGTGCCCGGCGCGCTGGTGGCGGGCCTGGGCCTGGCCATGCTGGCCAATATGCCGTTCAAATACCGCTGGCCGGTGCGCCTGGCGCTGCTGCTGCCGTGGGCGCTGCCGCTGGCCTTCGTCGGCCTGATCTTCGCGTGGTTCTTCCACAGCGAATACGGCCTGGTGAACGACATTATCCGCCGCATCGACCTGCTGTTCCCGGCCCTGGGCTGGCAGCCGCAGATCTGGTTCAATTCGCCGGCGCTGACGATGGCCGCCATCTGCATCACCACCATCTGGAAAACCTCGTCGTTCATGGCGCTGATCCTGCTCGCCGGCCTGCAGACCATCCCCGCCTCGCTGTACGAAGCGGCCGAAGTGGACGGCGCCAGCAAGTGGAAGCAATTTACGGAAGTGACCCTGCCGCTCTTGGTGCCGTCGATGCTGGTGGCGCTGATCTTCCGCACCCTGACGGCCATCCAGTCGTTCGATATTCCCTACAACATGCCCGGCCCTGGCGACGAGACCAAGACGCTGGCCATGTATATCCAGTCCAATACCGTCGACTACCTCGACGTGGGCTATGGCTCGACCCTGGCCGTGTTCATGTTCCTGCTGTCGATGGCCACCACCTTCGTGTACTTGAAATATGTCAGAGGAGACAAAGAATGAGCGGCCTGTTTTCATCGAAGCGCCTGCGCTGGTTCGCCGCCGCGATCGTCATCCTCAATGGCGTTTTTCCCGCCCTGTGGATTCTGTTTACCTCGCTGAAAACCGAGAACGAGCTGACGCAAAAGCCGATCACCTACTGGCCGCACGAACCGACCATCGGCAATTTTATTTCCGCCTTCCAGGACCAGCCGCTGCTCACATTTTTGACCAACAGCCTGATCGTGGCCGGCCTGTCGACGTTGCTGAGCCTCTTTATCAGCGCGCTGGCCGCCTATGCGATCGCCCGCCTGCGCCTGCGTTTCCGTGGTCTGATCCTCACGGCCATTATCGGCGTGTCGATGTTCCCGCTGGTGACCCTGATGGTGCCGCTGTTCGAAATCATGCGCAGCCTGGGCCTGCTCAATTCGTACTGGGCGCTGGTGCTGCCCTACACGGTGCTCAACCTGCCGATCTGCACCCTGATGATGGTGAGCTTTTTCCAGGATATTCCGCGCGATATCGAGAACGCGGCCATGCTCGACGGCTGCACCCGCATCAGCGCCCTGTGGCGCATCGTGCTGCCGCTGGCCGCACCGGGCGTGGCGACGGCCGCCATCCTGGCGTTCGTCAACTCCTGGGATGAATTCCTGCTGGCGCTGTCGATGAATTCGGCCGTGGCCTACCGCACCCTGCCGGTCGGCATCCAGCTGTACCAGGGCGAGTTCGCCTTCCCGTGGCCGATCATTTCGGCGGCGCTGGTGGTGGCCATCGTGCCCATCGTCGTGCTGATCGTGATCTTCCAGGAAAAGGTCGTCAGCGGCCTGACCTCGGGCGGCTTGAAAGGCTGATTGATGGACCACTTGTCTTCCATCACGCTCGCGCACGGCGACAGCCGCGCCGAGCTGCACCCGGCCACCGGCGGCGCCCTCGCCTGCTGGCGCTGGCGCGGGCGCGACCTGCTGCGCCCGGCGCCAGAGGACGCCACGGTGCGGCAGATGGCCTGCTATCCGCTGGCGCCGTATTCGAACCGCATCGGCCACGCGCTGCTGCAGGCGCCCGATCAGCGCCACGCCCTGCGCGCCAACTTCGCGCCCGAGCCGCACAGCATCCACGGCTTTGGCTGGCAGCGCGCCTGGCAGGTGACCAGCCGCACCAATGACAGCGCCGAACTGCTGCTGGCGCATGCGGGCGACGCCGACTGGCCGTATGCCTGCACGGTGCGGCAAAGCGTGGCGTTGGATGACGCTGGGCTGCGATTGAGCCTCTCGGTGACCAACGACGACGCGCGCGCCATGCCGGCCGGCCTGGGTTTCCACCCCTACTTTCCGCTGGCCCCGGGCCTGCGCCTGGCAACCCAGTGGGATGGCCTCTGGCGCGCCGGCGGCGAGCGCCTGCCAATGGACCTGGCGCCGCATTCGCAAAGCTCGCCCTTTGCCACGCCACAGCCGGTGGCCGGCTGGCAGGCCGACGACTGCTACAGCGGCTGGAGCGGCAGCGCCAGCCTGCACTACCCGGACTACGTGCTGCGCATGTCGGCCAGCGACAACTGCCGCCACCTGGTGTGCTTTGCCCCCAACGACGAGCGCAACTTTATCGCCATCGAACCGGTCACCCATGCGAACAATGCGTTTGCGCTGGCCGCGCGCGGCGCCAAAGACACCGGCATGCGCCTGCTGGTACAAGGCGCAACCCTGTCGATCGCCATGCGCCTGGCGGTTGAAGAAACCGGGGAGTTGCACCATGCGTGAATGGCAAGCCGAACTCGTGCTCGACGCGCGCGCCGAACTGGCCGAATGCCCGCTGTGGAGCGTGGCCGAGCAATGCCTGTACTGGATCGATATCGCCGGGCGCCGCCTGCACCGCTACGATCCCGCGACCGGCCTCGACCGCGTCTGGTGGGTGCCGTGCGAGCCGGGCTGCATCGCCCTGGCCGATGGCGGCGGCCTGGTGGCGGCCCTGCGCGACGGCTTCTACCGGTTTTATCCGGAGCAATCACGCCTGCACAAGCTGGCCGACGCACCGTATGACACGCTTGATACGCGCTTCAACGACGGCCGCTGCGACGCGTCCGGCCGCTTCTGGGCCGGCGCCATGTACCAGCCGCGCACCAGCGAACAGGCGGCCATGTACTGCCTGGAAGGCGGTTCGGTGTGCCTGGGCTGGGGTCCGCAGGAAGGCCTGGGCGTCAAGGTGAGCAACGGCCTGGCGTTCACCCTGGACGGCGGCGCGCTGTTCCAGTCCGACACGCCGAATCACGTGATCTATCGCTTCGGTTTCGACGCGGCCAGCGGCCACGTGGGCGAGCGCAGCGTGTTTGCGCGCCTGCCGGCCAAGGGAGAAGAAGCCGTGTATGGCGGCCGGCCCGACGGCGCCGCGATCGACGCCGAGGGCTGCTACTGGAGCGCGCAATACGAGGGCGGGCGCGTGCTGCGCTTCTCGCCCGGCGGCGAGATCATCGGCGTGGTGCACCTGCCCGTGCTGCGCCCGACCATGGTCGCCTTTGGCGGCGCCGACCTGCGCACCCTGTATATCACCAGCGCGCGCGAAGGCGCGCCTGACGACGAACTGGCGCGCCAGCCCCAGGCCGGCGGCATCTTTGCCGTGCGCCTGGACGTGGCGGGCCGTCCCGAACCGCTGTACCGCGATGCACCTACGCACAAGGAACTGTCATGAACACCATCACTCTCTATCCCAGCCTGCAGGACCGCGTGGTCTTTGTCTCGGGCGGCGGCTCGGGCATCGGCGCGTCCCTGGTCGAACACTTCGCGCAGCAGGGCGCGCAGGTCGCTTTCTGCGATATCGACCGCGACGCCAGCGCGGCGCTGGCCGCGCGCCTGGCGCCTTTGTCGCGCCATGCGCCGTATTTTGTCTACAGCGATATCCGCGATATTGCCGCCTACCAGGCCAGCCTGGCGGACGTCGAGGCGCGCTTCGGCGCCATCCGCGTGCTGCTCAACAACGCCGGCCGCGACGACCGCCACACCCTGGCCGAACTGACCCCGGACTACTGGGACAACTGCCTGGCGCTGAACCTCAAGCACCATGTGTTCGCCATCCAGCAGGTGGCGCCCGGCATGGCGGCGGCCGGCGGCGGCGCCATCATCAACCTCGGTTCGATCTCGTGGATGCGCGGGCGGCCCAACCTGGTCGGCTACACCACGTCCAAGGCGGGCATCGCCGGCCTGTCGCGCACCCTGGCGCGCGAACTGGGCGAACAGAATATCCGCGTCAACGCCATCGCCCCGGGCGCCATCGCCACCGACCGCCAGGCAGCCCTGTGGCGCGATCCGGAAGAAGACCGTCGTTTCATCGAACTGCAATGCCTGAAATACCGGCTCGACCCCGGCCACGTGGCGCGCACGGCGCTGTTCCTGGCGGCCGACGATTCGGACGGCATCACCGGCCAGAACATCATCGTCGACGCGGGCCTGGCGCAGGTATCCGTCGCCGGCTAAGCCGCATCCCACCCTTCAAGGAGATTTCTCATGTTGAACCTGCAAGACGCAAGCCTGTTGAAACAGCAATGCCTGATCGATGGCGTGTGGTGCGACGCCGATGACGGCGCCACCATCGCGGTGACCAACCCGGCCACCGGCGACATTATCGCCACCGTGCCGCGCATGGGCGCGACCGAGACGCGGCGCGCCATCGCCGCCTCGCACGCGGCCTTCAGGCTGTGGCGCAAGGAAACCGTCAAGACGCGCGCCGCCGTGCTGCGCGCCTGGCACGCCTTGATATTGCAGCACGCCGACGACCTGGCGCTGATTTTGACCTGCGAACAGGGCAAGTCGCTGGCCGAAGCGAAGGGCGAGATCGTCTCGAACGCGGCCTACCTGGAGTGGTTTGCCGAGGAAGGCAAGCGCGCCTATGGCGACGTGATCGCGCCGCCGTCGAACGACAAGCGCATCGTCGTCATCAAGCAGCCGATCGGCGTGTGCGCGGCGATTACGCCGTGGAATTTCCCGAACGGCATGATCACGCGCAAGGCGGGACCGGCGCTGGCCGCCGGCTGCGCCATGGTCCTGAAACCGGCCTCGCAAACGCCGCTGTCCGCCCTGGCTCTCGGTGAACTGGCGCTGCGCGCCGGCGTGCCGCCGGGCGTGTTCAATGTGGTGACGGGCGCCGCGCAGGCGATCGGCACCGAGCTGTGCCACAACAACCTGGTGCGCAAGATCACGTTTACCGGCTCGACCGAAGTGGGCGCCTGGCTGTCGCGCGAGGCGGCCGGCACCATCAAGAAGCTGTCGCTGGAACTGGGCGGCAATGCGCCCTTCATCGTGTTCGAGGACGCCGATATCGACGCGGCCGTCGAGGGCGTCTTGATGTCGAAATACCGCAACAGCGGCCAGACGTGTGTGTGCGCCAACCGCATCTACGTGCAGGACGGCATCTACGATGATTTTGCGGCCCGTCTGGTGGCCAGGGTGGAACAGCTGAAACTGGGCAATGGCCTGGAAGCGGGCGTCACGCAAGGGCCGCTGATCGACGAGAACGCCGTGCGCAAGATCGAGCAGCATGTGGCCGACGCGCTGGCCAAGGGCGGCAAGCTGGCCATCGGCGGCAAGCGCCATGCGCTGGGCGGCAGCTTTTTCGAGCCGACCGTGGTGCTGGAGGCCAACAGCACCATGCTGGTGGCGCGCGAGGAAACCTTCGCCCCGCTCGCGCCCCTGTTCCGCTTCAGCACGGAAGAGGAAGTGATCGCGCTGGCCAACGACACCGAGTTCGGCCTGGCAGGCTATTTCTACAGCCGCGACCTGGGCCGCGTCTGGCGCGTGGCCGAGGAGCTGGAAGTGGGCATGGTCGGCATCAATACGGGCATGATCGCCAATGAAATGGCGCCGTTCGGCGGCGTCAAGCATTCGGGCATGGGCCGCGAAGGCTCGCACTACGGCATGGACGATTTTCTTGATATCAAATATCTGTGCATGGGAGGAATTTGATTTGATTTGATTTAAGTTGATATAGCGCCGCCCGCAGGGGCGGCGGCAGTACCGCAGCAGGCAGGGATCACCAGCACCATCCATATAAAAAATACAGGAGACAAGATCATGCAAACCACCATCCGCAAGACCACCCTGGCCACGGCCATCACTACCGTCTTCTTTGCGGCGCCATTTGTTAGCGCTAACGTTTATGCCGACGAACTGAGCGACATGAAGGCCATGCTGGCCCAGCTGCAGGAGCGCGTCGCGCAAATGGAAGCGAAAGCGGCCCAGCCGGCGCCAGCGCCAGCCCCGGCCACCACCGCGATGGCGCCGGCGGTGGCGACCTCGGCGGCCGCGCCGGCAAAGTCCGCCACCGGCTTTAACTGGAAGCTGTATGGCCGCGGCGATATCGGCTACACGGTGTCGCGCGGCAAGGACGCCAGCGGCCGCCAGCTGACCAACCACCGCCTGAACCAAGGCGAGATGGCCAGCCGCCTGGGCCTCACCGGTTCCTGGGTTTTCAGCGACGAATACAAGGCCATCTTCGGCGTGGAAACGGGCTTGAACCTGTTCAACGGCAACGCCGGCGGCGGCACGCAGAACAACACCAGCTCTTCCGTGCTGTTCAATCGCGGCTCGACCGTCGGCTTTGCCTCGACCACCTGGGGCTCGATCGAAGGCGGCACCATGTATATGGCGCCGTTCTGGGTCTCGCTGGGCGCCGACCTGGCCTCGGCCCACAACTATGGCGCCAACGACTTCAGCGCCCTGTTTTCGCTCACGCGCCCCGAATCCCTGGGCCGCTACCTGAAGGACCCCGTCACCGGCAACGCCAGCAAGACCACCAGCCTGGCCGGCAATAACTCGGGCACCGCCCTGTTCTACGGCAATGCCCTGCGCTACCGCAGCCCGACCTATAACAACTTCTCGGCCGAGGTGTCGTATTCGGCCGGCCAGCAGGCCTCTTCCGCCACCGACCTGGAAGACGACGGCCGCAGCTGGGCCGCCAATGTGCTGTACAAGAAGGACAATCTGTTCCTCGGCTACGCCCATATGGACTATCAGCAGAGCAACGATATCAGCACGGCCGGCACGCCCAACTTCGTCAAGCGCAACCAAGTCACCGACATCGTCGGCGCGCGCTACAAGTGGAACGACTTCACCCTCGGCGGCTCCTACACCTCGTATCGCGTCTCGAACGCGGGCGGCTATGGCGCCGACGCGTTTGGCGTGTCGGGCGCGTATGACCTGGGCAAGCACCGCATCGAAGGCAGCCTGGCGCAGATCAGCTATGACGGCGTCAACAGCCGTGGCGCGTTTGGCGCCAACACGGGCGACGGCGTCGGCAAGCCGAAGTCGACCGCCTATTCGCTGGGCTATCTGTACAACTTCCAGCCGACCCTGTCGTTCTATGCCTACGCCACGCGCATCAGGAATAATGAGCACGCCAAGCTGGGCGTTTTGCAGTTCCGCGGCGACAATAACTTTTTTGGCTACAGCCCGGTCGAACTGACCGCCGGCATGTTCTTCGTCTTTTAATCATCAGGAGTCGCCCCACATGCAGTTCTCACTAGATCAGGAAAACGGCGGCCTTGCGCTGCGCTGCGCGGGACGTTTGCTGCTGCGCCACGCTGCGCAGGCGCCGTGCGTGTTCGTCGGCCAGGGCCGCGAACGCATGGATATGTACCGCGGCAATTTCGACATCGAGGACTATGTCGAAGAACGCACCGCCCTGCGCCATCTGGCGCTGACCCAGGACGAACAGGGCGCCACGCTGACGTTCGCGCGCCATGTGGGCGACGCGCCGCAGCTGGTGCTGCGGGTGCAAGCGCAGCCGCACGGCGTGCACCTGCTGGTGCAACACGCCGCGCCGGGCTGGAACCGGCTGTGGCTGCGCCTGCCGGCCGAACAGGACGAACACGTGTGGGGCTGCGGCGAGCAGATGTCCTACTTCGACCTGCGCGGGCGCCACTTCCCGCTGTGGACCTCGGAGCCGGGCGTGGGCCGCGACAAGTCGACCCACCTGACCTGGCAGGCGGACGTGACGGCCAAATCGGGCGGCGACTACTACCACACCAACTATCCGCAGCCGAGCTTCATCTCGTCGCAGCGCTACTGCCTGCATGCCGAAACGACGGCCTATGCCGATTTCGATTTCCGCCATGCCGACTTTCACGAGCTGCAGTTCTGGGCCATGCCGGAGCGGCTCGAATTCATGCTGGCCGACTCCTTCATCGACCTGGTCGGCGTGGTGTCAGCACGTTTCGGCCGCCAGCCGCGCCTGCCCGCCTGGCTGCAGAACGGCGCCATGCTGGGCCTGAAAGGCGGTGAAGAGCATGCGCGCAGCATCCTCGCGCAAGCGAAACAGCATGGCCTGGCCGTCAGCGCCCTGTGGTGCGAAGACTGGGTGGGACTGCGCCAGACTTCGTTCGGCAAGCGCCTGTTCTGGGACTGGCGCTGGCAGCCGCAACGCTACCCGGACCTGAAAAACTGGATCGCCGACCTGGGCAAGGAAAATATCCGCTTCCTCGGCTACGTCAACCCTTACCTGTGCAATGACGGCACGCTGTATCAGGAAGCGCTGCGGCAGGGCTTTTTGGCCACCAGCATGGACGGTGGCGCCTACCTGGTCGACTTCGGCGAATTCGATTGCGGTGTGGTCGACTTCACCAATCCGGCCGCCGCGCAATGGTTCGAGGACCGCGTGCTGCGCCAGGAAATGCTCGATTTTGGTTTGTCCGGCTGGATGGCCGACTTCGGCGAATACCTGCCGATCGACCTGCGCCTGCACAATGGCGTCGACGCGCGCCTGATGCACAACGCCTGGCCGACCCTGTGGGCCGAAGTCAACGCGCGCGCCATCGAGTCCAGCGGCAAGACCGGCGACGCCACCTTCTTCATGCGCGCCGGCTACACGGGCGTGCAGGCGCACTGCCCGCTGCTGTGGGCCGGCGACCAGTCGGTCGACTTCAGCCGCCACGACGGCCTGCAGACGGTGATCTGCGGGGCGCTGTCGTCCGGTTTGCTCGGCAATGCTTACCACCACAGCGATATCGGCGGTTACACTAGCTTGTTCGGCAACCTGCGCACGGCCGAGCTGTTCCAGCGCTGGACGGAAATGGCGGTGTTTACCTCGATGATGCGCACCCACGAAGGCAACCGCCCGGACGAGAACTTCCAGTTCTACCAGGACGACCAGGTGTTTGCCCACTTTGCCCGCATGACGCGCCTGCACGTGGCGCTGGCGCCCACCATCGCGGCCCTGGCCGACGAGGCGGTCACGCTGGGCCTGCCGCTGCAGCGCCCGCTGTTCCTGCACTACGAGCACGACCGCGCCACCTACGCCATCCAGGATCAGTACCTGTTCGGCCCGGACCTGCTGGTCGCACCCGTGCATGCGGCCGGCGCCACGCGCTGGAGCGCCTACCTGCCGCAGGGCCACGCCTGGGTCCACCTGTGGAGCGGCGCCGTGTTCGACGGCGGCCAGCGCGTGGAAGTGGCGGCGCCCATCGGCCAGCCGCCGGTGTTCGTGCGCCAGGGCTGCGCGCAGCAGGTGTTTTTCCTGTCGCTGGCAAATTGATGGGGATGCGTGGATGAGCATCGGCGCGCATCTGCTGTTCCTGGCCTGCGTGGCGCTGGCCAGCTATGCGCAGAACCTGACCGGCTTTGCCTTCGGCCTGATCCTGCTGGGTCTTACCGCCGTGCTGCACCTGGCCAGCCTGGGCGACGTCGCCAATGTGGTCAGCGTGCTGGTGCTGGTCAATGCGGCCGTCACCTTCGGCCGCAGCACGCCCAAGCTGGCCTGGCCGGTGTTCGCGCCCTCGCTGGCCTGCAGCCTGGTGGGCGTCGGCGCCGGCGTGGCCCTGCTGGGCTGGTTCAGCGCGCAGCAGGTCAGCCTGCTGCGTTTTTTGCTGGGCTGCGCCATCATCGTCTGCGCATGCCTGCTGGTGCTGCGCGCCAGCGCCCGCGCAAGCCAGTCCGGCCTGCCCTCGTTCCTGTTTTTCAGTGGGGTATCCGGCGTAATGGGCGGCCTGTTCGCCAGCGCCGGCCCGCCCATGGTGTATCAGCTGTACCGCCAGCCATGGCCGGCCGACATGATCCGCCATTCGCTGATCGTGCTGTTCGCCGCCAACGCCGTGCTGCGCTTGATACTGGTGCTGGCACACGGCCAGTTCAGCATGACCGCCGTCTGGCTGACCGCCGAGGCGTTGCCGGTGGTGATGGGGCTGACCTGGCTGGCCCGCCGTTATCCGTCCCGCCTGCCGGTACAACAGGTCAGGCGCGCCGTATTCGTGCTGCTGCTGATCGCCGGCCTGGCACTGGTGCTGCCGCCGGTGCTGGCGTTGCTCGCTTGATGCGTTTGCCAGACCGCATTTGCTGAGGCAAAAAAAAGCCCGCTACGGGAGCGGGCTGAATCTAATTCCTGTGAGGAAGTAGAGGAGACAGAAGCATCATGCCGGATCGCAAGCCATAAAACCACTTTATATTGATGATATGGGAAATGCGATTTCGTGATAACAGTGGCAATCAATGATTCCATGCAGCATTATTTCGACGATTGCCCTTCCCCCGCCGCCGGCGCACGCAGCATGTTCTTGATGCCGCGCAGCGCCTGGCGTACGCGCGCCTCGTTTTCGATCAGGGCAAAGCGCACGTACTCGTCGCCATACTCGCCGAAACCGATGCCGGGCGACACGCTGACCCTGGCTTTTTCCAGCAGCAGCTTGGCAAATTCCAGCGAACCCAGGTGGCGATACGCTGGCGGGATATGGGCCCAGATATACATCGAGGCCTTCGGCTTTTCCACCATCCAGCCCGCTTCGTGCAATCCCTTGACCAGCACGTCGCGGCGGCGCTGGTATTGCGCGCAGATGGCCGTCACGCAGCTTTGATCGCCTTCCAGCGCGGCAATCGCCGCCACCTGCACCGGCGTGAAACTGCCGTAGTCGTGGTAGCTCTTGATGCGCGCCAGGGCCGCCACCAGCTCGGCATTGCCGACCATGAAACCGATGCGCCAGCCCGCCATATTGTAGCTTTTCGACAGGGTAAAAAATTCGACGGCCACGTCGCGCGCCCCCGGCACCTGCATGATGGAGGGCGCTGTCCAGCCGTCAAAGGTGATGTCGGCATAGGCCAGGTCGTGCACCACCAGGATGTCGTGCTGTTTGGCCAGCGCCACCACGCGCTCGAAAAACTCGAGCTCCACGCATTGCGCGGTGGGGTTGGACGGAAAGCCCAGCACCATCATCTTGGGCTTGGGATAGCTTTCGCGGATCGCGCGTTCCAGTTCGGCAAAAAAATCCACGCCGGGGCCCATGCGCACCGAACGGATATCGGCGCCGGCAATCACCGCGCCCCAGATATGGATCGGGTAGCTGGGGTTGGGCACCAGCACCGTATCGCCACGGTCCAGCGTCGCCAGCATCAAGTGGGCCAGGCCCTCTTTGGAGCCGATGGTGACGATGGCTTCGCTGTCGGGATCGATGTCGACGGCGTAGCGCTGCTTGTACCAGTGGGAAATGGCGCGGCGCAGGCGCGGGATGCCCTTGGAGGCGGAATAGCCGTGCGTATCGGGCCGCTTTACCGTATCGATGAGTTTATCGACGATATGGCTGGGCGTGGCGCCATCGGGATTGCCCATCGACATGTCGATGATGTCCTCGCCACGGCGGCGCGCGGCCATCTTGAGCTCGGCGGTGATATTGAAAACGTAGGGGGGAAGACGATTGATGCGCGAAAAGCTGCGCGGAGTTTGGCTGTCGGTCATGATATCTCTGTACGTAAGCGCCCGGATCCGTCCGAGCGACGCTGGCGCAATGGGTGCGCCTGCAGCCATACTAACCCGGCGCCGTTCAGGCTGGCAAGAGCGCGATTGAAACGCTACAATGGACGCCTGGTCGAAAATGAGCAAACCGGTTGGTAACCCGGTACGTGTTGAACTACAACATGCTCCCGCCCCACGCGGACCCACGACGCTGATCCTGGCTGTTACACCAGTCGGGGGTAGCGTTATGGTTCGTGCATGCTTCCCGCCGCGCCATCCCTCCCCCGCCTTTACGAGGAAATAAACGGATGGCAATACACGACACCACGGCAACCGATCTCACACTGGAACGCGCCGAACTCGAACAACTGCTGGCGCAATCGGTGCGTACCTTCCAGGGCTGCGCCTTTGACGACGCCGACCTGGCCCGGCTCGACCTGCAGGGCTGCGCCTTCGAGCGCTGCACCTTTACCAGCGCCAACCTGTTCGCCTGCAAGCTGGCGCGCACGACCTGGCGCCGCTGCCGGGCTGGCGGCGCCGACTTCGAATCCGTCGACGCCGTCGACGCCAGCTTCGAAGGCTGCGACCTGAACAACACCAAATGGCGGCGCGCCAAGCTCGCTTCCGTGTCCTGGCGCGGCTGCAAGCTGACCGGCGCCTCGTTCGAGGAAGTGGCGCACCTGGGTGCCAGCTTCGAAGACAGCCTGCTGATCGGCGCCGACCTGCGCGGCTTTTCCTTCCGCAAGGCCATCTTGAAGCAACTGGATTTTTCCGAAGCCTACCTGGCCGGCTGCGATTTCCGCGACGCCGTCTTCGAAGGCGGCAGCCTGCGCAATGCCGTATTGAAACTGGCAAAGTTCCAGGGCGCCGACCTGCGCGGCGCCGATATCGACGGCTTCAAGCTGACGGAAGCGGCGCTGTTCAAGGGTGCGGTGATTACCCATGCACAAGCGGCCAACTTCGTGCGCGAGCTGGGCATTTCCGTGATCTAGAGAAAAATCCAGGCAAAAAAAAGCCCGCTGCGGGAGCGGGCTGAATCTAATTCCGTTAAGGAGTTAGAGGAGACAGGTGAATGATGCTGCATCGCGGCATAAAAAACCAATTGTCATTGATGATGATAGAAATACGTTTTCATGATAACCGGGCGAACGCTCGCTTTTCAGGCGGTGCGGCGTGACAGGCTCGTCATGAATTCACCGAGCCAGACCAGCAGCGCCAGCGAGGGGAAGGCCATGCCTGTCAACAAGGTCGCCTGCCAGCCATAACTGGCGTAGATCCAGCCGCCGATGGCCGAACCGGCTGCGCCACCGGCAAAGAACAGCGCAAAATACAGGCCGTTCAGGCGGCCCCGCACTTCCGGGGCCAGGCTGAAGATGGCGCGCTGGCCCAGTACCAGGTTGGCGGCCACGCCCATGTCAAGCACGATGGAGGCCACTACCAGCAAGCCCAGCGCCAGGTGCGGCGATTGCGGTGCGAACATCGGCAAGGCAAACGCCACCATGCCGAGCATCAATGCGGCGGCCGTGGCCGGCAGAGTATGGCCCGCATCGGCCAGGCGGCCGGCGATCGGCGAGGCCACGGCGCCAGCCATGCCGACCAGGGCAAAGATGGCGATGCCGGTTTGCGACAGGCCAAACGCGGGGCTGGCCAGCACCAGCGGCGTGACGGTCCAGAACAGGCTGAAGGCGCCAAACAGGCCGGCGTGATAAGCGGCGCGGCGGCGCAGCACGGCCGTACCCGCCAGCAAATGCCACAGCGAAGCCATCAGCGCTGCATAGCGGATCTTCGATACCGGCCGGCGCACCGGCAAGGCGCGGCGCAAGACCATGGCCAGGCCCAGCATCAGTACGGCGGCGCCGCCAAACACCACATGCCAGCTGGCATGATCGGCCACCAGCGAGGCGGCCGGACGGGCCAGCATAATGCCCAGCAACAAGCCGCTGACCACCTTGCCCACGGCCTGGCCGCGCGTCGCTTCTTTCGACAGGTGGGCGGCAAACGGCACGATCACCTGCGCCGCCACCGAGCCGAGGCCGATCGCCAGCGCGGCGGCCAGGAACACCAGCGGTCCGGTGCTGATCGCAGCGGCGATCAGCGCAGCGGCCGTGACCAGCAGGCCCGTAATGATCAGACGGCGGTTTTCCAGCAAGTCGGCCAGCGGCACCACGAACAGCAAGCCGAGCGTATAGCCGATTTGCGTCAGGGTGACAATCAGTCCGGCGGCCTTGGCCGACAGGCCGGTCGAGGCGCTGATCGGGCCGACCAGGGTTTGCGCGTAATACAGGTTGGCAACGATCAAGCCGGACGCGATTGCCAGCAGCAATATCATGCCGGACGAGATATCGGGCACCTCGCCGACCAGGGCGGAATGGTTGGAGGCCTTGTTCATGTTATTTCCTCGGTTGAATAAAGTAAGGCCATTGTAGGGAATTTGGCGAAGAAGATAATTAGTGCATAATCGCTCTACACATTTCACATTAGATGAACAATCAAGGAGCCCTGCTTTTTATGGACAAGATCAAGGCCATGCAGACCTTTGTGCGCATCGTCGAAGCGAACAGCTTCTCCAAGGCGGCCGAAACGCTGAACCTGCCGCGCGCGGCGTTGACCGCCACCATGCAGAAACTGGAAGCCTATCTCGGCACGCAGCTGCTGCAACGCACCACGCGCCGCCTGTCGCTGACGCCCGATGGCGCCGACTATTTCAGCCAGTGCGTGGCGATTTTGGGCGCCGTCGATGCGGCCGAACTGGCGTTTCGCGGTCCCGACGCCAACAAGCCGCGCGGCATGCTGAGGGTCAACCTGCCCGGTACCGTGGGGCGCACCCTGGTCATGCCACATATCGGGAAATTCCATGCAGCCTATCCGGCCGTGCAGCTGCACCTGAGCCTGACGGATCGATTGGTCGACCTGACCGAGGAAGGCATCGATTGTGCCTTGCGCGTGGGGCAATTGCAGGATTCGGCCTTTATCGGCAAGCGCATCGGCAACATGCGTTTCCTGACGTGCGCGGCGCCGGCCTACCTGGCGCGCCATGGCGCACCAGCCACGCTGGCCGACCTGCCGCGCCACTGTGGCGTGATGCATTTTTCAGGCCGCACGGGGCGCGCCTTCGACTGGGATTTTGTGCAGCAAGGGCAAGTGGTGCGGGTCGCCATGACGGGCATGGTGTCCGTCAACGATGCGCAAGCGAACCTGGCCTGCGTGCTGCAGGGCATGGGGCTGGGCCAGCTGGCCGTCTACCAGGCGCGCGAGCACCTGGCCAGCGGCGCGCTGGTGCCGCTGCTGGAAGATTGTCCGCCAACGCCGATGCCGATCTCGCTGCTGGCGCCGCAAGGGCGGCTGGCCGTGCCGAAGGTGCAGGCGTTCGCCGCCTGGCTGACGGCGCTGCTGGCGCAGCAAGACGATGTGCAGCAACCCGACTTGCACTGAGGCCGGCGATCCGATGGCGCCAGTGGCTTAGTTCTCGGCAGTACAGTAATGCGTGCTTTCCTGCTTGTCGCGCGCCTGCACGTTGACCAGCTTGCCCGCGCCGTCATAGGCGACATTGATGCTCTTTTCCTGCGGCATGACCACGGTCAGCATCAGCGAGCTGCCGCCATCGGTCACCATGAAGCCTTCGCTGACGGCCGCCTTCATGTCGAAAGCGTCGTCGCCTATCCTGATCACGCCGTCGACCACCTCGACATCGACCTTGCGCTTGACCAGCAGATTCTTGGTGTCGAGGCAGTTGATGCTCTGCTTCTTGCCGTCCACCAGCTTGGCTGCGGTCAGGAACAAGGCCTGGTTATTGAAGCTGCCAATGGCGCTGGTGTTGCTGCACACCAGGCCGATATCACCGCTCGACAGGCTGATGCTGCTTTCCTTGCCAGCCGGGCTGGACAGTAAGGACAGCATGCCGGTCTTGCCATCGTCAATGGAAATCGTGCCCAGGGTGCTGTACTGGCCCTTCTCGTCGCGCGTGCGCATCAGCATGGCCATTTTGGCGGCATGGAAATCGAGCTGCATGTCGCCAGACGCCACCTTGCCGTCGGCGCCGACCGTGACCACGGCATCCATCTTGCGCCCGTCGGGCATGCGCAAGCAGGAGCTGTTGTAGCTGCCAGCGAGCAATGGTCCCAGGGTTTTCCAGTAATCGAGCTTGCGCTCGGGCGCAGTCTCTGCCGCGGGCGCTTCGGCCGCCTGCGACGCTTCGGCAGCTTGCGCCTGCTTGTCTTCGGCGGCGGCCGGCTCTTCATTCTTGCTGCAGGCGCCCAGCAGCAGGCTCAGGGACATGGCGGACAGCAAGGCAGTGCGACGGATCATGAAGTGTCTCCAAAGAAAGGGAACCGTACGCTAGCATGGGAATTATATTTTTCGCAAGAGTGATTCGATTGCCGCTGAAAAAAGTCAAAAAAAAGCCCGCTGCAAGAGCGGGCTGAATCTATTTTCTTGGAGGAGAATAGAGGAGACGAATGAAGTATGCTGCATCGCGGCATATTATGCCAATTGATTGTGATAATGATAGAAATATGTTTTACAAATAACTGATTGCCTGCGCTGCCCCCGGCATTGCCGGGGGCCGGCTCAACGCTTATTTTGTCGCCGCCACCGGTGTGGCCTTGGTATCGGCGCCATACGGCAGCACTTTGGCCGCCAGGCGCGTATCGCCCTTGATCAGCGCCACTTCGTCGGCCAGGATACGCACGGTTTCGTTCAGCAGCACGTCTTTCGCGCTCTTGGCAGCCGACTCCGCATCGAGCTCGGCGCTCAGTGCGCGTTCGTCGCCCTGCAGGCCATCGTCGGTGCGCAAGGCGCCCTTGACTGCGGCGATCTGCTTGGCCGTCTTGGCGGCGGCTTTCGCGCCTTTCAACACGTCCTTCGGATCCTGGATCACCACGAGGTCGTCGGCCGGGTTCGAAATTTGCGCGATCAGGCGCTTCTCACGGGCCCGGGTGCGCGCTTCCTGGGCATCGCGTTCCTTGCGGCGCACGGTTTCGTTCAGCGACAGCTGGTTTTCCTTGCGCTGCTTGACGACCAGGGCGATGTCGTCCTGCAGGTACTGGAAGTCCTTGTCCCTGGCCACGCGCACTTCATGCTTTTTGTCCAGCAGCGGCACGATTTCCTTCATGTCACCGGTGGGCGTGAACGGCGCCGGCTTGATGGCTACCCATGGCAAGGCGTTGTCATAGCTCGATTCGCCGAAGTTGTCGGTGTCCGACATGGCCGGCAGCTTGATGTCGGGCGTCACGCCGCGCAACTGGGTGGTGCCGCCGTTGATGCGGAAGAACTGCGCCACCGTCATTTTCAGCTCGCCCAGGCGCGCCTTCTCGCTGCCGCCGAAGCGGTCGAGATTGATCAGGGTCTGCACCGTGCCCTTGCCGAAGCTGCCTTCGCCGATCACCAGGCCGCGCCCGTAATCCTGGATGGCGGCGGCGAAAATTTCCGATGCCGAGGCCGAACCGCGGTTGATCAGCACGCCCATCGGACCGTCCCAGGCCAGGCCGGCGTTGGTATCGCTTTCGATATCGACCTTGCCTTCGGCGCTGCGCTGCATCACCACCGGACCCTTGTCGATGAACAGGCCGGTCAGCTCGACCGCTTCATTCAGGGAGCCGCCGCCATTGTTGCGCAAGTCGATCAGCACATTGTCGACCTTGTCCTTCTTCAGCTCGCCCAGCAGACGGGTCACGTCACGCGTGGCGCTCTTGAAATCCTTGTCGCCACGGCGGCGCGCCTCGAAATCCTGGTAGAAGGTCGGCAAGGCGATCACGCCGATGCGGCGCTTGACGCCGTTGTCGCGCACTTCGATGATCGACTTCTTCGCCGCCTGCTCTTCCATGCTGATTTTCTTGCGTACCAGCGGCACGATGGTGTGCTTGGCGTCCGGGCCGGCGTCGGCCGGCAGGATATCGAGGCGCACGGTGGAATCCTTGGCGCCACGGATCAGCTGCACCACGTCGTCGATGCGCATGCCCAGCACTTCGACGATGGGGCCGCTGTCGCCCTGCCCCACGCCGACGATACGGTCGCCCACTTTCAGCTTGCCCGACAGGCCGGCCGGGCTGCCCGGCACCACTTCGCGCACCACCGTGTATTCGTCGCGCGTCTGCAGCACGGCGCCGATGCCTTCCAGCGACAAGCGCATGGCGATATCGAAGTTTTCCGACGCGCGCGGCCCCAGGTAATTGGTGTGCGGCTCGATCGACATGGCATAGGCGTTCATGAAGATCTGGAATACATCTTCATTGTTGAGCTTGCGCGAACGCGTGGTGTAGCTTTCATAGCGCTTGTCGAGCGTCTCGCGGATCGATTTGTCTTCCTTGCCGGCCAGTTTCAGACGCAGCCAGTCGTTCTTGACACGCTTGCGCCACAGGTCGCGCACTTCCTCTTCATTTTTCGGCCAGGCGGCCTTTTCGCGGTCAAGCTGGTAGCTTTCATCGGCCGAGAAATCGAATTTGCTCTTCAGCAGCTCGCGCGCATACGCCATGCGTTCATCGAAGCGCTGCTGGTACAGATTGTAGATGGCGAACGGCGCCGTCAGGTCTTCGCCATTGATGGCGTCGTCGAGCCTGGTGCGCAAGGGAGCGAAGCGGTCGATATCGGCCTGCACGAAAAACAGTTTTTCGGCGTCGAGCGACTTGAAATAGCGGTCGAAGATTTTTTCCGACATCGCGTCGTCAAGCGGCGTAGCCTTGTAGTGATAGCGCGACAGCACGCGCGAAGCCCACAGGGCGGCTTGCGTTTGCTGGGCCAATGGCTTCATGACGGGCGGAGGAGCGGCGCTCTTGTCGGTCTGGGCTGCGCCAGCGTGGGCTGACAGGGCAAGCGCCAGGGTGACCAGGATTAATTGCTTCTTCATCGGCTTCTCCGAAAATTGGTTGAATCGTTTACTGGCGGCGCGCCTGATCGGTGACGGTGTGCACACGGATCTCGCGTCAGCCTGAAAGACTGTAAAAAGGGGGATGTCACGACTGGTCTGGCTATAATTCTACAGGATACACAGAGCCAGTCTCCGATGGAACGTCAGTTTCTTCCCGGAAGCTTAAGCGCGCGTTAAACACGATGTCGGAATCATTACAAACTGAAACATTCGCAAACGGGTGTGGCGTGGAATATCGCCTGTCATAAGGCTGGTTTTCGCTCAGAACCTGGCATGGCAAGCTCGTCAATATTTATCACAAGTTATTGTATTGATTGACTTAAATCATTCCATGCGGAAACAAATTGTGCTTATCGTGATATCATGACCGCTTGTTCGCCGGCCTGTCTACACAGCCACCGGCCGGCCCCACCGCTTTTATCCAGCATTCAGCGACACTTGCACCTGCGTTTCATCCGCTCGCCATTGCCTGTTTTTTGATCGGCAAGGCCCATCGTGCGTGCGCCGCGCGCAGCCATTTTGACTTTTTGATCCTACAATTTATGCAGAAATTTTCCATTCATCCCCGGCACTGGAGTGTCGGCGGCAAGATCACCGTGTTTACATTTGCCCTGGTCAGCCTGATCCTGGCCAGCCTGACGACCTTGACGAGCCTGCGCACCTCGCACGTGCTGGAACAGCGCGCGGAAGCGGCCGTTACCAGCGAGCTCAACAGTGTCATGACCACCACCGAGGTGTTCAATACGGCCATGGTCAATGAAGCGGCCAGCTTTGCCCGCCTGTTCGCCGCCGAGTTTCCCGGTCCGTTCACGGTCGATAGCGCCACTATGGTGGCGGTGGCCGGCAAGGCCACGCCGCAACTGTCCAATGGCGTCAATGTGCTGAACCTCGATACCGCCCTGGTCGACCGCTACACCACGCAAACCGGCGTCATCGCCACCATTTTTGCCGCCAACGGCGATGAATTCGTCCGCATCAGCACCTCGCTCAAAAAGCAGGACGGCGAACGGGCGATCGGCACCGAACTCGACCACAGCCACCCCAGCTATGCGCCGCTGCGCGCCGGCCAAAGCTACGTCGGCATGGCAACCCTGTTCGGCAAGCAATACATCACCCAATACGACCCGGTGCGTAACGCCGCCGGCAAGGTGGTCGGCGTGCTGTTCATTGGCCTGGACATCAGCAAAAACCTGGCCATGCTCAAGGAAAAAATTCGCCAGATAAAGATCGGCCAGACCGGCTATATCTATATCGTCGACACGGCGCCGGGTGCCAACTACGGCCAGCTGGTGCTGCACCCGAACAGCGAAGGCAAGAGCGCGCTGGAGTTCAAGGCCAGCGACGGCCGCCCGTTTATCCAGGACATGATCAAGCAGAAAAACGGCGCCATGCGCTACACCTGGACCGCGCCTGGCCAGACCGCCGCCACCGCGCGCGAAAAGCAGCTGTATTTCCGCGAGTTCAAGGAATGGCGCTGGATCATTGCCGGCGGCACTTACACCGATGAAATCACGGTCGAAGCACGCCAGATGCGCAACCAGCTGGCGATCGCGGGCCTGATCGCCCTGCTGCTGTTTGCCGCACTGCTGTACCTGCTGGTGCGCAAACTGGTGTCGCGTCCGCTGGCGCTGGCTGAAACGGCCGCCGAACAGATCGCCGGCGGCGACCTGACGGTGCACCTGGACACCACCAGCGAAGACGAAATTGGCCGCCTGCTGCATGCCTTGAACCATATCAGCGACAATCTGTCGAAAGTGGTCGGCCAGGTGCGCAGCAGTTCGGGCCAGATCGCCACCGCCTCCGGTGAAATCGCCAGCGGCAACCTCGATTTGTCGAGCCGCACCGAGCAGCAGGCCAGTTCACTGGAAGAAACCGCCGCCTCGATGGAAGAACTGAGCTCGACCGTGCGCCAGAACGTCGAGCATGTGCAGCAGGCCAGCAGCCTGGCGCAACGCTCGTCCGACCTGGCCGCCCAGGGGGGCGCGGCCGTGGCGCAAGTGACCAGCACCATGGAAGCGATCCGCAGTTCCTCGGGCAAGATCACCGACATCATCGGCGTGATCGACGGCATCGCGTTTCAAACCAATATCCTGGCCCTGAACGCGGCGGTGGAGGCGGCGCGCGCCGGCGAACAGGGCCGCGGCTTTGCCGTGGTCGCCACCGAAGTGCGCAACCTGGCGCACCGCTCGAGCGCGGCGGCAAAAGAAATCAAGGACCTGATCCAGGCCTCGGCCAGCACGGTCGACCTCGGTCATGCCCAGGTCAGCCAGGCCGGCGCCACGATAGCAAACGTGGTCGACAGCGTGCACAAGGTCAGCGCCCTGATGGCCGAAGTGGCGCAAGCGAGCGAAGAGCAGCGCAGCGGTATCGACCAGGTCAACCAGGCCATTGCCCAGATGGACCAGGTAACGCAGCAGAACGCGGCGCTGGTGGAAGAAGCGGCGGCGGCGGCCGATGCGCTGCAGGAACAGGCGCATGAAATGGAAAGAGTCGTCGGCGTGTTCAAGCTGTAAGCACCACCATGGCCCGGCAGTGCTAAGATGAAAAAACAGCCACCGCCGGGAGACCCCATGCACGACGATTACGTTCTGATTGCCCGTTTGATGATCCCCACCGACGCCCACGTCATCCGCGGCTGCCTGGCCGCCGCCGGCATCGACGTGCTGCTGACGGACGACCAGCACATGCAGGCCGACATGCTGCTGGCCGCGGCCATCGGCGGCGCGCGCGTGCTGGTGCGCGAACACGATGTGGCGCGCGCCAATGAAATCCTGGCCGCGTTCGAGCGCGGCGACCTGGCGCTGGCCGATGATGCCGATGTGGGCGCGCCGCTGGCCGAATGAAACACGGTGTGCAGCCCTGCCTGCATTGACGCGGCGCCCGCGTCACCTTTCCATCAACTGGCAGCTGCGGCAAACTGCTGCTCGACCAGCAGCAGCAGCGTTGCCTGCATCTGTTCCTTTTCCAGCGCCGAGAAATGGCGCACGCCCAGCATTTCAAGCAGCACAAAGCCGTCCAGCGCGGTCCACACGCACAAGGCCAGCCCGGCGGTGTCGGCCACGCGCGCCAGGCCGTCCAGGCCGCTGTCATACATGGTCCTGACCGGCTCCATCAAGGAGGGGTAGGTCGATGCCGCCGCCAACAGGTTGGCCATGATTTTCTTTTCCTGCGGCCCCATGGCAAAAGCGTAATGGATACGGGCAATCAAGAATTTCTTGAGCGCCATGCGGGCATCGAGCGTCGGATCGACGCAATAGGCGTGCAAGCGCAGACGCATGCGCTCGACCAGCGCGTGCAGCAAGACTTCCTTGGACTTGAAGTGATAGATCAGCCCGCCCTTGGTAAGGCCGGCGCGCGCGGCGACGCCATCGAGGGTGACGTCATGCACGCTACCTTCGGAAATGATGAATTCCAGTGCATCCAGAAGCGCATCGCGATTGCTGGCACGCGCGCCATGAGCTGTGATCATTTATCTAGTAGGCAAGTGGTCGTACGTGATTCTACTATGCATGCGGCTGCCGAACAACGGTAGGGAAGGCAACAATATGTTTGAACAGCATGCAACTATCATTTCCTTTGGTTAACAGTGTACTATACGTACAGTATAGTTAAAGAAGGTAAGGAAATGAAATTGAAGTTAAAAAGCCGCTTAATGCTGAGCCTGGGATTATTGACCTTGCTGTCACTGTTGATCGGCGCGACCGGCATTGCTGGCGTTAAAAGGCTCAACAAGAACATGATCGATACGCTCGAGATCAATAACCCCGAGATGCTGTATGCCGTGCAATTGCAGGTCTCCATCCAGGATCGCCTGATTGCGGTGCGCAATGTCATGCTGTTTACCGATCCGCAACTGGTGGCGCAGGAAGTTGAACGCATCAGATTACAGGAAGCGATTTACCGCGACGCGTATCAGAAGCTGGGCCAGATGTTCGCCCATGAACCAGGCACCAGCGAAGAAGAAAAGCGCCTGTTTGCGCAGCTCGGCGAATATGAGACCGCGGCGCTGCCCGCATTCAATGCGGTGCTGGAAGCGGCAGTGAAAAATGATGTCGAACGGGCGGTGCAGCTGGCGCTTACCGAGCTGCGGCCACAACAACGCAAATGGACAGGCGCCGCAGTTGCGCTGAAGGACATGGAAATCGCGCTGAACAAACAGGCCAGCGTCGCGGCGAAAAGCAATGCCTCGACCACCTATTCGACGATATTGCTGCTCTCGCTCGCGGCCCTGGTGGTGAGCGTGATCGTCAGCATCCGTCTCACGCGCGGTACCATGAAACAGCTCGGTGGCGACCCCGATGATGCGCAGGCCATTGCCCGCGAAATTGCTGCCGGCAACCTGGCATTTTCCGTCCATACCTTGAACGTGCCCAGTGGCAGCCTGATCGCCTCGCTGGAGCAGATGCGCATCAGCCTGAACCAGATGGTGGCCGAGATCAAAGGCTCGGCCGACGCCATCGCCAATTCCGCCGGTGAAATCGCCGAAGGCAATAACGATCTGTCGCGCCGTACCGAAGAGCAAGCCGCCTCGCTGGAGGAAACCGCCGCCAGCATGGAAGAAATTACGTCGACCATCGGCAACAACAGCAACAACGCGCTGCAAGGCCAGGTCGTGGCGGAACAGGCATTGCACAACTCGAATAGCGGCGGTGAAGTCGTGCAGCGGGTGCTTGCCGCGATGAGCAAGGTGTCCAATGGCAGCAAACGCATGACGGAGGTGATCGCCACGATTGAAGGCATCGCTTTCCAGACCAATATCCTGGCGCTCAATGCGGCCGTCGAAGCGGCGCGCGCGGGCGAGCAAGGACGTGGCTTTGCGGTGGTCGCCAGCGAAGTGCGTGCGCTGGCACAGCGCTGCGCTGCGGCGTCACAGGAGATACGCGGCCTGATCATGGGGTCGGCATCCGACATCGATATCGGCTCGGTGGCCGTGCAGGAAGCCGGACGCTCCATGGCCGAGATCACGCAATCGATCTCGCGCGTGAGCGGCATCATGCGTGAAGTGGTGACGGCCTCGGTCGAGCAGCGTGCCGGCGTCGAACAGGTCAACTCCGCCATCATCAGCATGGACGACGTCACGCAACAAAATGCCGCCCTGGTCGAACAAGCCACCGCCGCCGCACATGCCCTGGCCAATCAGGCCGCCGGTCTGCGCGCCACGGTGGCGCGTTTCACGGTTGCTACGCTGGACAAGCCACAGGCACTGGCCCTGCTCAACTAAGCTGGTCGCGTGCGCGAACACATACGCCATGTTCACCGGGCGAAGGTTCCCGAGCGCTGGAACGGAGGTAAGCGGACCTAGGAATAGAAACAGCGTCCGCACGCCTGGCGGTACGATTCATTGCCGCCAATACTGATCTGTTCGCCTTCCTTGATGCGGCGGCCCTGCTCGTCGACGCGGATATTCATGGTCGCCTTCTTGCCGCAGGTGCAGATGTTCTTCAGCTCTTCGATATCGTCGGCCAGCGCCAGCAGATAGGCCGAGCCGGGGAACGGCTCGCCCTTGAAGTCGGTGCGCAGGCCATAGCAGATGACGGGCACGCCCTTCACCTGCGCCAGCTGGTGCAGCTGCTGCACCTGCTGCGTACTGAGGAACTGCGCTTCGTCGACCAGCAAACAGGCCACTTGCGGGATATCGACCAGGAAATTGGTGTCGGCGTCGAAAATATCGACCACGCGCTGCGGCCCCAGCCGCGACGTGACGCGGCCCACGCCGTAGCGGCTGTCGATGGCGGCCGTGTACAGGCGCACTTGCTGGCCCTGCTCTTCATAGTTGTGCGCGACCTGCAACAAGGCCGTCGACTTGCCCGCGTTCATTGCGGAATACCGGAAATAAAGTTTTGCCACTGCCGCCTGCCCTGTCTGGTATCGATTTATCACGTTCTGCGAGGCGCCATTATAATTCGCCTGACAGCGTTGCGACAGCCTCTCTTGAAGTGGCGATGCTGGCATGGCGGTGAAATCAGGAGCCGTCGATCAACGCCGCAATCCTTTGATTCAACTCCACATTTTCCGCCTGCAGCTGCGCTACGCGCTGCTTCATGCTGGCCAGTTCGCCGCGCAAACGCTCCACTTCGCTCGGCGCCTGCGCGGCGTTTTCGGCCCACGGTTCGTTGCCGGTCTCCGGCGTATCCTGCGACACATGCGGCGTCTTCGGTTCGCGCGGCGTGCGCGTGGCGGCGCGCTGCTCGCGAATTTCCTTGGCCGCCTGGCGCAGCAGCTTCTTGCCACCGGCCACGGCCGCCACCTGCTCGTGCTGCGGCAAGGACGCCACCGTCGCCGCCGCATTGATGGAAATGGTGCCAGAACGCACGGCCTCGACCAGCTCCGGCGTGGCGGCCTTCTGGATTTTTTCGATCTGGCTGATCTGGTTGCTGGAAAGGCGCGCGGCCCTGGCCACGTCTTCGCGCGTGCTCATGGCAGGCTTGGCAAGGCTTTCGCCATCGGCCGCATCATCCGCCGCCACAGGCGCCGGGCTGCGCGCGGCGACGATTTCCTTTTTTCGCAGCGCCAGCACGCCGCGCTGGAAGTCGGACACGCTGCGCCGCGCCAGGTGATTGTCGATCATCCACAGCATCACGTCGTCGAGCGACTCGAAGCTGGTGTTCTGGATGGTCCTGAACGCGATATGGTGCTTGCGGCAAATGGCGTAGCGATTGTGGCCGTCGATCAGCACGTCGTTCCACAGCACCAGCGCATCGCGGCAGCCTTCGGCCAGCAGGCTGCGCTCGAGCGCGGCGTATTCGCTCTCGGTGAGCGGGTCGACATACGACTGCAGCACCTGATTGATAATGATATTCATATTGTCCCCGGTAGTGCGGCGCTTGGCGCGCGCCGGCACGCATGCTACACCATCTGCCGGGCCTCACCGGGTAAAATCACGGCCGCGCCCATCATCCCGGTATCGAGACATGAAAAGAAAGCACGCTGTCGCGGCGATTTTTACGGTTGCCGCCGTTGGCATCACCTATGCCAGCCCGTATATCGCCATGTACCGTATCAGCATGGCGGCCCGCTCGGTGAACACGTCCAGCCTGGCGCGGCAGGCCGACCTGCCGGCCCTGCGTGCCAGCGTGGCCAGGCAACTGCGCGCGGCCGGTGTAGCGGGCAACGCGGAAGAACTGGAGCAAATGCTCGGCGCCATCGTCTCGCCGCCCGGCCTGACGTTATTGATCATGCACGGCAAGCAAGGCAGTGATGGCAAGCGCCACGATTTCCGCCTGTCCTACCGGTCCTGGAACGAGGTGGAGCTGCGCCGCGCCGGCGCCGGTGACGCCGCCAGCGGCTTCATGCTGCGCCGGCGCGGCATGTGGGAGTGGCAACTGGCGGACCTGTCCCTGCCTGCCGATTTGTGATATTGGCTGGCCGACGCATGAAATGACGGCGCGCTGCTATGATCTGATTTTCAACTTTGCATCGGAGTCAGCATGTCGGATCTGGTACAACAAGCATTGGCCCACGCGGGCAAGTCGGCGAGCACGCCGTGGGTGGTCACACTGGTCAATGGCGAAAAACTGACGGGGCCGATTTCGCCACTGGCCAATGGCTGCTACGCCATCGGCCTGGGACAAACCAAGTATTTTTCCAGCGACAAGGTGGCTTGCCTGAATGTCTCGGGCGCCGGCGCCTTTCCTATTTAACTGCCGTCAAGCGGCCAGCGCCGCCGGCACGGCCGGCGCCGTCTCCAGTTCAGGCAGGCGCGCCAGCGCCGCCTTGAGCGCGTCGAAGCATTGCGCATCGATGGCCGTGCCCACGGTTTCGGCCATGATGTCGAGCGCTTTCGGGATCGGGATCGGGCCGCGGTAAGGCCGGTCAGCCGTGATCGCATCAAAAATGTCGGCGGTGGTGATGATGCGCGTTTCGAGCGCAATGGCGTCGCCCGCAATCCCGCGCGGATACCCCTTGCCGTCGAGCCGCTCATGGTGGGCGGCCGCCACGATGGCCAGCTCGGCAAAGGCGTCGATGCGCGACAGGATTTTTTCCGTATAGCCGGCATGCAGCTGCACCGCCAGCCACTCGTCGGCATCGAGCTTGCCTGCCTTGTCGAGCACGCTATTGCTGACACCGAGCTTGCCCACATCGTGCAGCAGGGCGCCGCGCTTGAGCCAGCGCCGGCGTTCCAGCGACAGCCCCATCGCCTCGCCGATCATGTCGGTGTACAGCGCCACCCGTTCGCTGTGGCCGCTGGTGTACGGGCTTTTCGAGTCGACCACCTGGCCAAAGGCGGCGGCGATATCGTCGAGGTAATCTTCATCGACCGGCACGATGCGCGCGGCCGGCTCCAGCGCCGCGACCGCCGCGCCGATGGTTTCCGAGCGCAGCATGGACCAGAATTCGCCTGACTCGGCCACGCGCTCGAACGCGTCCACCAGCTGCGGATCGAACCAGCTGCCGGCGCGATGGCGCACCTCGGCGCGCGCCGCCCGGGCGCCGTCGGCCGTGTGAAACACATCGATCACCTGCGCCATCAGCGCGATGCGCGCGAACAGGGGAATATCGTTGCCCGCCAGTTTGTCGGGCTTGCCCTGGCCATTGTAGTGCTCGTCAAGGCTGTAGATACCGGCCGCCACGCTTTCAGGAAAGCGCAGCAGGCGCGCGATATCGGCGCCGCGCTGGCAGCGCGTGGCGACCAGTTCCTGGGCAATGCGCGGGCCGTCGCGCAGGATCGTCATGACGGCGCGGAAACGCTCGGCCAGGCCGGCTTTCAATCCCGTGTGCTTGAGCACGAACTTGAGCACCTGCGGCAGGCTGTCGCCGACCGTCTTGTAATCCTGCTTGAAGGCCAGGTCATCGGTCAGGTACAGCTCGCAGATGCGCGCCGCATTGCTGCTGCAACCCAAATCCTTCAGCAGCAAGGTGTAGTACAGATTCCACAAGTCTGCGTCGCTCATGCCGATCTCGCGGCCCAGATGCATGCCGATCCAGCAGCAGCGGATGCAGTGCCCCTCCGGCTGCCCTTCGGTGATGTCCAGCGCCTGGCTCAGGGCGGCGATCAGTTCGGACAGCTTGATGCTGCTGGCAGGGAGCGGTGTGGCGTTTGAGATTGACATGATAGAAATAAAAATTTCTTGAGTGAAATTATTTAATATTCTACGCGATGTGTTGCCGTGCTGCACGAGTCCCGACTGTCTGGTCCCTGTCCTGACACGGCAGAGTGAACGCCGTGGCAGCGACGACTTTCAAGACGAGAGCATGTGGCATTGCAACAACATGCCACACCTGGCCTGCCAGCATCCCGGGCTGTTGTTTTCCCGCTGCGCAATCGGGTGCAGCTGGCTGACCGCTGGGCTGGCAAGGGGCAAACAGCCTGCTTGCCGGGGCTGGCGCGAACGCGCTGGCTCCCCACTATGCCGCAGCCTGTGAAAGACGACAAATACGATTTTATTGGCGGATTCAGAGGAAATCGCTATGAATCAGACGATGAGCAAAATGGTCCGAATGGCAAAACTTTCCGTGCTAGCATGACTTTCAATGACGGTGCTAGCCCGCCTTCCTTTTCCCAAAACCAGACCAACAGGAGTCGTTGATGATGACACAGCATGCAGGCATGGTGCGCCGCACCTTGATCGCCCTGGCAATTACCGCCGCCTTTCCGCTGCAGGCCATGGCGCAGGAGACCGCGCCGGCAGCCACCGAGAAGCCCGCCGCCACGACCACCTCCAGTGCGGGCCAATTGGAAACCGTGATCGTCACCGCCCAGCGCCGCGCCGAGAACATCAAGGACGTGCCGATGTCGATCGCCACGCTGAAGGGCGACAAGCTCGACGTGCTGACGGCCGGCGGCGCCGACATCCGCTTCCTGAACAGCCGCTCGCCCAGCGTGTCGGTCGAGTCCGACTATGGCCGCACCTTTCCGCGCTTCTATATCCGTGGCCTGGGCAATACCGACTTCGACCTGAACGCGTCACAGCCGGTCGGCCTGGTGATGGATGACGTGGTGATGGAAAACGCGATGCTGAAAGGTTTTCCCGTATTCGACGTCGACCAGGTGGAAGTGCTGCGCGGCCCGCAAGGCACCTTGTTCGGCCGCAATTCGCCGGCCGGCGTGATCAAGTTCGATTCGGCCAAGCCGGTCTTCAAGACCGAAGGCTACCTGAGCGGCGGCTTCGGCAAGGATGGCCTGAGGAATGTGGAAGGCGCTTTCAACGTGCCCGTCAGCGATACGGTGGCGCTGCGCTTTTCGGGCCAGACCCAGCGCCGCGACGACCGCGTGCACAATCCGCGCCCGACCGGCACGCGCGACTTCGAAGGCTATGAAGACAGCGCCGGCCGCCTGCAGGTATTGGTCAAGCCGACGCGCGACTTCAGCGCCCTGTTCAATGTGCATGCGCGCAACCTCGACGGCACCGCCACCCTGTTCCGCGCCAATATCCTCAAGCAAGGCACCAACGACCTGGTCGACGGCTTTGACTACGACAACTATCCGACCGACGGCATCAACCGCCAGCACCTGAAGACCAAGGGCGGCAGCATGCGCCTGAAATGGGACTTGCCGGGCGTCACCCTGCATTCGATCACCGGCTACGAAAAACTCGATTTCTTCAGCCGCGCCGACGTCGACGGCGGCTATGGCGCGGTGTATGCGCCACCGATGGGACCCGGCTTCATCCCCTTCGTGGTGGAAACGGCCGACGTGATTCCGAATCACAAGCAGGTGTCGCAGGAGTTCCGCGCGGAATCAAGCGCGAAAGGCCCGCTGCAATGGATAGGCGGGCTGTTCTACTTCAAGGAAGATATCCGGATCGACAGCATCAGCTTCGACAGCCTGTCGCCAGGCAACCCGCAAAGCCCGAACTACGCCACGCAAAATCAAAGCTCGAAGTCGTACGCGGCGTTTGGTTCGCTCAACTACACGGTGTCTGACGCGCTCAAACTGCGCGCCGGCGTGCGCTACACGCGCGACGAGAAAGATTTTTCGGCCAAAAGGGTGGAAGCGACCACGGCCGGCCCCTTCCCCTTGAGCGACACTTCGCACAATATCAGCTGGGACCTGAGCGGCACCTATGTGCTCACGCCATCGACCAACGCCTACGCCCGCGTCGCCACCGGCTACCGCGCGCCGTCGATGCAGGGCCGCCTGAACGGCCTGGCCGACCGGCCGTCGTTCGCCGGCGCCGAAAAAGCGCTGTCGGTCGAAGCCGGCATCAAGCAGGACCTGTTCGACAAGCGCGCCCGCCTGAGCCTGGCCGTGTTCGAATACCGCGTGAAAGACAAGCAGCTGACCGCCGGCAGCGGCGCCGTCAACATGAACCAGCTGATCAACGCCGACAAGGCCATCGGCCGCGGCGTCGAACTGGACTTCCAGGCCAACCTCAGCGATGCGCTGAGCATGACCTTGGGCGGCAGCTACAACCACACGGAAATCAAGGACAAGAGCCTGTTCGTGCAAAGCTGCGGCAATGCGCAGAACAACCCGGCCAGCGGCTGCACCGTCACCGACCCGGTGGGACCGTTTCGCGGCACCGCCTACATCGACGGCAACCCGCTGCCGCGCGCGCCCGAATGGCAGGGCAATTTCACCCTGAAATACAGCGTTCCGCTGGCCAATGGCGAGTTCTATGCGTACACCGACTGGGCCTACCGCACCAGCTACAACTTCTTTCTGTATCAAGCGAAGGAATACAAGGCCAAGGAGCTGCTCGAAGGCGGCCTGCGCGTGGGCTACAAATGGGACCGCTACGAGCTGTCCGCGTACGGACGCAATATCACCAACCAGATCCAGTCGCTGGGCGCCATCGATTTTGACAACCTGACGGGCATCATCAACGAGCCGCGCACATATGGCGTGCAGCTGAAGGCGACGTTCTGATGGCGTGAGGCGCTGGCGCGGCCCGGCTACTTGCCGCTGTGGCCGACGCCGGCCTCATAAAACTGGAAATTGTTCTTGCCCGCCGACTTGGCGCGGTACATGGCGGCGTCGGCATGCATCAGCAGCTTGTCGGCGCTGTCGCCATCGCGCTCATACATGGCCACGCCGATGCTGCAGCTGATCTGTGCCTGCTGGCCGGCCAGTGTCAAGGGCTGGGTGACGGCGGCCAGCAGCTGGCCCAGCAGCGCGCGGGCGGCGGCCGTGTCGTCCCGGCGCCATGGCAGGATCAGCACGAACTCGTCGCCGCCCAGGCGGCCGACCGTATCGTGCTGGCGCACGCATTGCCGCATGCGGCCAGCGGTAATCTTGAGCAACTCGTCACCGGCCTGGTGACCGAGGCCATCGTTGACCTGCTTGAAGCCGTCGAGGTCGATGAAGCAGACCAGCAGCGTGCCGCCGCTGTCACGCGCCTGTTCCACCGCCAGTTCCAGGCGCTGCATGGTCAGGCTGCGGTTGGGCAAACCCGTCAGGCCATCGTACATGGCCATGGTCAGGATGCGCGCTTCGGCCTGCTTGCGGTCGGTAATGTCGCGCACGATCGCCACCACGCCGTCTTCCACGCCGACCAGCTGCAGGTGCAGCCAGCGCGCATGCGCTTCGGCGCGGTCGTTTTCCCACTCCTCCTCATGCACGGCGCGCTCCTCGGTGACACGTTTGAGCTGGTCGAACAGGCCGTTGCTGAGGCTGAGCGGCAGCAGCCGCGACAAGCTGGCGCCCTGCATTTCCAGCTTGCTCTTGCCCGTCATCGATTCGGCGCGGCTGTTGGCGGTGGTGACCTGGAAATCGATCACCGCGCCCTCTTTGTCACGCAGGCTGTGCAGCATGAAAAAGGCATCGAGATTGGCCTCGGCGGCCGCGGCATAGGTTGCCTGGGCGCGCCGCATCAGGCGCTGCGCCTTGGCGCGCTGCCACAGCCAGGCCCAGGCCATGGTGGCAAACAGCAGCAACACGGCGCTGGCGGCGGCGGCCAGCACCACGTTGGCTTGCCGGTGATGCATGAATTGCGCCATCTGCTCCTCGCGCCCCAGGCCGACCACCACGCTCAGCCGTCCGCCCAGCGCCGGCTGCACCAGGGTCTCGCGCGCGACGCCATCCCAGGCCGGCTGCGCGCGCAGACCGGCCAGCGACGGCGCGGCGCCCTGCCAGCCCTCGCGTGCGCCCACGCGAAAGGCCCTTGCCCGTCCATCGGCGCCATAGATGGCCAGCAAGCCATGCTCGCCCTGGCGCGAGCGCTCATAGCCGCTGGTAAAGTAAGCCGGGTCCACCTGCACCATCACGATGCCGTTGAAACGGCCGGCGGCGTCGTCCAGGCGCCGCGTGAAATGGAGCACCGGTGCACCACCGGCACGGTCTGGCAGCGGCGCGCTGACGTTGGTCCTGTCACCGGGATGCGTGGCGTGGTGCTGGAAATAATCCTGGCCGGCAAGCGACCTGGACACTGCCGCAGGACTGCTGGCGATCACGCGCCCGCTACGATCGGCAATCGCCACCGTAAAGATCATGGCCGGCGGTAACAAGTCCTGGCGTTTCAATTCGGGCAATGCGCCGTCAGCGCCCTTCAGGCTGACGGCATAGGCCACCACTTTCAGGGTCTGGTCGATATCGCCGATATTGCGCGCCACCTGGGCCTCGTAGGTATCCATCAATTCACGCACCGAGTCGTGCAGCGCTTTTTTGGCGCCCACGTGTTCGGCGCCGATGATGCGCAAGGTGCTGCCCCAGATGGCCGCCAGCAGCAACAGCACGAACAGTGGCAGCGAAAAATGCGTGTCGGTGCTCAGGCGCAGCAGTTTGCCGAAGCGACTTGCGGGTGCGCGCGGCGTGTCCGGCGTGACGGTCTGGAAAGGCATCAGCGCACCACCAGCACCGGCTTGACGCTGGCGTCCAGCGCATCGCGGTCGATATAGCCGATCAGGCCGGGATTGTCGGCCACCAGCCTGCGCACCGCAGCGCTGTCGGGCACTTCCCGTGGCGGCTGGCCGCGCCCGGTAAAGATCATCTTGGTCCAGTAGGCTTTCAGCAGCGCCGGCGACTTGGCCGCCACCTTCAGGTAGAACGCATCGCGCTGCGCCGCACCGATGGGCTGGTCGACGGCACTGGCTTGGGCGCCGTCCGGGAAGCGCCCGCTCTGGCCGAGAAAAATGTCGGCCACCTGGTCGGCCCGCAAAGCATCGGTGGCATTGCGCGCGGAAACGATCACGACCATCTCGCCACTCAGGGCCCAGGCGGGCTGGCAGCAGGCCAGCGCCAGCAACAGGCTCGGCAATGTATGTCTCGGCATGGCGGCCATCCTAGAACACAAAGTCGAGCGCAATGCTCACGACGTGAATCGGATGGGCGGTGCGAAAGCCCGGCTGCACATTGACCAGGGTGCCCGATGAGGCCCCCGTCGGGCGCAGACGGTCGTACTGCAGCTTCACGGCGCGGTCCGGCAAAAAATCCCAGCGCACGCCCGTGCTGATGGTGTGCTGCGAAGAAATGCGTTGCAGCAGCGCGTTCAGTTGCCCGTTGAGGTAGGCGGCGCCGGGCTGCGCGCTGTCGATGCCCGCATCGCGGTTCGGCACATTGGCCTTCACTTTGGCATAGGTCGCATACGGCGTCCAGGCGCCGAGCCGGTAGCCGCCGCCGAGATACATGCTGCTTTTGTCGCCGAGAAACGAACGCGTATTCAAGCGGCTGCCCTCGGCCTGCAGGAACCAGTCACCGGTATCGTAGCTGACGCCCAGGTTGGCAATTGCCACACGCTTGTGGTCGGCGTCGTAGCGATCGGCGATCTGTCCGCCCCGCAGGCCATATTGCCGGAAAGCGTCAAACAGCGGCCGCACCAGATCGACCGTCAGCTCGGCCGTCAGCGCGCTGGCACGGATGGTCAGCGCGCCATAGGTGGTGGTATTGGACAAGCCGGCCAGCTGGCGCCCCCTGGCCCGCTTGCCGCCGTCATCGGTTTCGATGCTGGTGTGTCCATAGAAAACCTGGGTCAGGTTATTGGTCGCGCCAGCCTGCCAGCGGTAGCTGGCGTCGACGCCATCACTGTTGCTGACCGGTAGCGAACCGTACACCTCGACCGGCGGACGTACCCATTCCAGCGCATAGCCGGGCTTGCGATAATCGCCCGCCAGGTAAATCGGCAAGGCGATCCGTCCCAGCCGCAGGCTCAGCTCCGGTGTCGCCTGGTATTTGAGATTGGCCCACTCCACCACGGGCAGCCAGGAATTTTGCAGGTTGTGCTCGGCAATCACCTGCAGCACCGCCGACCACCGCGGCGTGAATTCCACCCCGAGCTGCGCGCCGAGGCGGCTGTCGACCGACCCACTCCATCGGTCCGTCCTGCCGGCGCCACCGCGATTGATCACATTGGCGCTGTAATCGGCCTGCCGCTCGCTCGAATGCACGAGGCCGGCCGTGCCAAAGCCGCCCAAGGTCCATTCAGGCAATGACGCGGCCTGCGCCGCAGTGCCGGATATGGCCAGGAACAGCAGGCTGGCGCCTTGGTGCGCGCGCAAAGACAGCGGCGATTTCTTCATGATGGGCATGACCTTGATTCCTGCATGATAGCGATGAGATGTAAAAAACGTTTCCCAATCGATATGACAGGAAAAAACCACCGCGTAACTGCCGGCAAACGGCGCGGCGATGGCTGGAACCGAGCCTGGAACTCGTGCGCGCAGTGTAGCACGATCGTTCCAATATGAAACATTAAGTGCAGAACCGGCAACAAAATAGCGCATCATGTGTGCACGATTGCAGACAGACGCTGCCATGCCTCATGGTGTATCAGGCATTATTCATGCTAGAATCTCGCCGCGCTGCCCGGATGGTGAAACTGGTAGACACTGGAGACTTAAAATCTCCCGCCTGTAAGGGCGTGCCGGTTCGATTCCGGCTCCGGGCACTCAGAACTCAGCCGTAAAAATCCAAGAACGTCCAAAAACCCGCCTTCGTCATAGGAGAGCGGGTTTTTTGTTGTCCATGTTTGTCCATCGGCGTACATTCAAAGCGATGAATTTTGTTGGTACTTTTTGCTGGATTTAGAATTTTCTCTAAAAAAATACCATCAGGGAGTGCGCCATGCCACTGTCCGATCTGTTTCTCCGCCATGCCGTCTACAAGGGTACGCCCAGCGGCGACAAGTATCCCGACCTGTACGGCATGTACCTGCTGGTCACCCGTACCGGCAAATACTGGCGCATGAATTACCGCCATGCAGGCAAGCAAAAAACGCTGGCCCTGGGCATCTACCCCCATGTCAGCCTGGCCCAGGCGCGGCGCAAGGCCGAGGACGCGCGCAAGGCGCTGGCCGAAGGCATCGATCCGAACGGCGTCAAGCGCGCGCAGAAGGCTGAGCAGCGCAGCGCCGCCCTGAACACCTTCGACAAGCTGGCGCGCCAGTGGCTGCTGACCATGCAGCGCAACGGCAGCGCCAGCACGCAAAAGAAAGTCCGCAACTGGCTCGAAGGCGACGTCATCCCCTACCTGGGCAAGATGCCGCTCAACACCATCCGCCCGCGCGACGTGCTGCGCGTGGTGCAGCGCGTCGAGGCGCGCGGCGCGATCGATTCGGCGCACCGCATCAAGCAGCTGTGCGGCCAGGTGCTGCGCTTCGGCGTGGCGATGGACCTGGTCGAGCGCGACGTCACGGCGGACCTGAAAGGCGCATTGGCACCGGTACCAAGAACGCACTATCCGGCACTGACGGAACCGGGCGATGTGGCGCCGCTGCTGCGCGCCATCCACGGCTACCATGGCCACGTCACGGCGGTGGCGGCGCTGAAACTGGCGCCCATGCTGTTCGTGCGTCCCGGCGAATTGCGCGCCGCCGAATGGAGCGAAATCCATCTCGATGCCGCCGAGTGGCGCATCCCGGCCAAAAAAATGAAAATGCAGCTCGAACACCTGGTGCCGCTGCCGACACAGGCCGTGGCGATCCTGCGCGCGCTGCAGCCCGTCACCGGCGAAGGCCGCTACGTGTTTCCCTGCCTGCGCGGCGGCCAGCGCTGCATGAGCGAAAACACCATCAATGCGGCGCTGCGTTCCTTGGGCTATGCCAAGGAAGTGATGACCGGCCACGGTTTCCGCGCCATGGCCCGCACCATCCTCGACGAAGTGCTGCAAGAGCGGGTGGACCTGATCGAGCACCAGCTGGCGCACAGCGTCATCGACCCGAACGGGCGCGCCTACAACCGCACGGCGCACCTGCCTGCCCGCCGCGCCATGATGCAGCGCTGGGCCGACTACCTCGACGCCCTGCGCGACGACGTCGCCCCGCCGCCAGCCTGACGGCAAGGCCCACCCCGGGAAAGAAAACCAGCGGCGCCGCTGGCAGGAACAGGTGCGGCGATACGCATGCCTGTCGCCTGCGCGTCACGATGGGCGACAAGGCGTGCGTCCACCCGCATCCGCCGTCGTCCTGTTTCACGACAGCGCCCGCGCTGTTTGATATCGCGTAAGAAAAGCGGCTGGCCCGCGCCTACATTAAAGGCCGGGGAGCCGCGGGTGCGTGGGCTGGCGAGGAGCAAGCCATGTTTTCGCTTCGCTCAAACCGGCTTGCCCTGCGGGGCCCTCCTCGCTGCGCTCGCCCACCACGCCAGGAGCATCGATGCACGCCGAGACCACGCCACGCAAGCGACAAGGCGGCCGCCCGAAGGGCGACCCGGCCGCCGTGCGCGGCGCCACCATCGGCGTGCGCGTGTCGGCCGCCGAACATGCGGCGCTGCTGGAACGCGCCGCCCGCATGCAGATGCGTCCCGCGCAATGGCTGCGCGCCGCCGCGCTGGCGCGCGCCCTGCCCGCGCCGCCCGTCGCCGCCATCAACCGCGAACAGTATGTGGAACTGGCCCGCCTGGCGTCCAACCTGAATCAATTGACCCACCTCGCCAACGAGGGTGGCCGCGTCGCCGTGGCCGACGCCCTGCTGCAGCGGCTGATCGCCGAAACGCGCCGCCTGCGGCTGGCACTGCTGGGCGTGCAGGAGCAACAGCAGGAGCAGAACGATGATCGCTAAGGCCATCAAGGGACGCGGCTTTCGCGGCGTGCTGGCGTATGACCTGGGCAAGGAGCAGGCGCGCGTGATCGACACCAACATGACCGGCCGCACGCCGCGCGAACTGGCGCAGGAATTTGGCGCCGTGCGCAAGCTGCGCCCGGGCCTGGGCAAGGCGGTGCTGCACGTGTCGCTGTCGGCCGCGCCGGGCGAGCAGCTGTGCGACGCCCAATGGACGCAGATCGCGGGCCGCTATCTGGCGGGCATGGGCCTGGACGACAACCAGTACCTGCTCACGCGCCATGCCGACACCCTGCATGAACACGTGCACCTGCTGGTCAACCGCGTCCGCTGCGATGGCGGCGTGGCCAGCGACAGCCACGACTACCGGCGCCAGGAAGTCATCATGCGCGCGGTCGAACGCGACTTCGGCCTGCAGCAGCTGCGCCCCTCCAGCGAGGCGCCGCGCCGCGCGGCGAGCCGGGGCGAGATCGAGGCAGGCCTGCGCACCGGCGTCGCCTCGACGCGGCAGCGCCTGCAGCAGCTGTGCGACGCCGCCATCACCGGCTGCGCCAGTTTCACCGCTTTCATGCAGCGCCTGGCGGCGGCGGGCGTGGCGCTGGTGCCGGTAACGCAGCGCAATGACAGCACCCTGGCGGGCCTGTCCTACCGCCTTGATGGCGTGCTGATGAAGGGCAGCGATCTGGGACGCGGATACAGTCCCATGGGATTGGCGAAACGAGGAGTCCACTATGACAAAGAGCGAGACCTTGCGGCGGTTGGCCACTGCCGAGAATACGGCGCAGCTGGACGCGCTGGCGTGCAGGATGGCGCAGCTGCACCAGGCCAAACTGGCCAGCGCCGAGGAGCTGGCGGCGACCCTGGAACCGCTGGCGCAGGCGATGGCGGCCCTGACGGACGAGACGCGCCAAACGATGCAGCAGCTGGGCCTCGACGGCACGCGCCAGGGCGAGCAGTTCCGGCGCCAGATCGAGACGGCGACGAGCGCCTGGCGCTGCGCGGAGCAAGCGGCGCGCGAGAGCGCCCAGGCAATCGAGTGCGGCAGCCGTATGCTGTCGCAGCGCCAGTACCTGCTGGCCACGCTGGTGGGCATGATGACGGGGCTGCTCGCCAGCGCATTGTGGCTCTGGCTGGCACCTGCCCCCAGGCTGCAGAACGTGCTGGACGCGCAGCAGCTGGTCGCGCTGATCCGGCCCGCGACCGCAGCCTGGAAGCCGTGCGAAGGCAAATGACGGCAATGGGCTGCGCGCAGTTCGTCGTCAGGCTGGCAGAGGCGAAAAACGGCAAGCAAGAGACGCGGCAGTGGAGCGGGCTGGAACTGCTGCGCAGCCTGGCCTGGCTCAAGCGCATGAATGCGCGCGGCTACGACGTCACCCTGCGCCCGGCAGGCCAGCATGGCCTGGTGCTGCTCGACGGCTTGCAACCGGCCGACTTGCAGCGCCTGGAGACGCGCGGCTGGCAGAGCGCCGCCGTGGTGGAGGTGCAGCGCGGCCGCTTCCAGGCCTGGATCAAACTGTCCGGGCAGCGACTCGCCGACACCTTGCGCAGCCAGGCCGCATCCCGCCTGGCGGCCGAGCTTGGCCACAGCGGCAGCGCCATGGCCATCACGGTCGCCGAATTTGGCGCGCTGGCCGGATTGACCTGCCACGCGCCTGGCATGGCCGAAGGGCAAGCGGCACGCTACGCGCTGCTGCAGGCGTCGAGCGGAACAGTGGCAACCGCCGCAGCGCCCTGGCTGGAGCGCCTGCCGCACCTGCCGGACCCGCCGCTACCGCCCAGGGTGGCCGTGCCGCAGGGTGCGGTGCGGAAGCGCTCAAGCGGGCGCGCAAGATGATCGGCATGCCGGTGCTGGCGGCCCAAGCAGCCGCGTTACGATTGCATTTCGGCATGGCGGCGAACGCTTGGCGCATGAGAAAGCTATTTTCCCGGGAGTGACAATGCGTGTAGTTTTCTGTTTGGCAATTTGCTATTCTCGGGGACGTTTGTCAGCTGCGGATTCAATGGGTAACGGCAGCAAGCGGCCAAAAGCGGTCGGCCACTAATCAGTAATAAAGTGCGATTTACGTATGGAATATTTTAGTAATAATCCTCGTCTAAGACTTCGCAGAAGAATAGTATCGGACGATAGTTTATGTAGGGTTTTTAAAAAAAGTGTTATTATAAATATAATTAATAATCATATTCTTTAATTTAAGGGAAATTGAACTCATGTTGAAATTGGAACAACTACAAGCGGATATTGGTACTAGTTACACAAATAAACTCATCAAAAGGCTCCATAAATTTGCTTATATTCCACCAAAGGTACTTCAGGAACTAGCAACACAGGCACTGAGTGAAAAATGGGCTAAAGATTTGCATGTACTCGAGAAATACCTCGCAGTTCACGTAGCTTGGAGCATTGAACAAGGGAAAGTAACATTTTCTGACGACCAATTTTATGTTTCTGCGGGCAATCTCCAGACTCGTTACGGAACACCCTTATACTTAATTTTTATTAAAGGCACTGATGTTACAAAAGCCCCTTGGAAACTAATTAAGGCAGGCTCCCAAATCAACGCTCCCGCATTACCGGCGCCACCAGAAATACCCAAGGGTCCGGAAATTCCAAAAGGAGTAGAAATTGTTATGCAGCATGACCATATGCTCAAAGATAACGAGGAAAGAGTGAGTTTTTTAAAGGATGCGCCACCGGTAGCGCAGATGTGCGCTATTTCGGGAGCCATCCAATGGTCACTGAATCGTGGATTACATCTTCCATATTGGTATTATGGCAGCATGAATTACCTTGTTCCGTTGTACCTAAAAGACAGGGAGAATATCACTAACGCCCCAGACTTAGTTGCGCCAATACAAATTGCAAATGAAATGTTGTTGGTTCGAACTGTATTGGAGCCGCATATGCCTTACGCCAACTCCAGAGTTTCCGTTAAGCGCCATGACCAATTGCCCCCTTGGATGATTGATACATGGAACGCCCATGCCGACGCGATGGATGTAGACGATGAGGATTCCGAGTAAAAAAACCGAACAACACTCAAATTTGTGCGAACTAGTCCGTTTCTGCGTCCACTTTGAGACGAATTCGGCCCGTTGTGTTCGCGCAATGTCGTTAAGCTGGAATGTACGATGTTCAAACTTTTATGAAGAGAGACCTTATGTTTCTTCGTTCGATTCGTGAACACATTTGCCTTGCGATTTACGCCAGGGTATCAGCCTGCTGCGAGAAGTTACTTCCACCGGCAAACGATGCGAATGAGCCCGATTATGTTGTTAATGTAAGGCGAAATGCGCAGGATTTGATTCGCGCGATAGAGGCGTCGGAGGCGGCAGGGAATTTGCGGGCCATTACACTGCTAGACAAGGCCAAAGAGGCGGTAGACAGAGAATTAAACGAAGCTTTGGAGAAATGGCATGCCGAAGAGGAGAAACGTTTAATCGGAGGCGCCGTCAACAAAACGGATTTACCGCGCAAGCGTCCGATTGCCTTGTTTGCAACACGGGCTCGTTTAAACCTTGCGTTTACAAAGTGCTATATGAAGCTCTCTGCGAATGAAGACAGATGAGGCAGCCCGCTTTGGTAGCTTACATGGTTCGCTTTGGGGCGTAAGCGGACACCACAATAAGGAGACCGCCCGCTAAAAGACTCGCAGCGGTCTTCGGCCATGCTTTTCAAGAAAGTACTCCCTCCCCGCCGATTCTTGGCAGGAGGAAAGTACAAAGTCAAAAAGACTTCATCGGGATCCTAGCATTTGCCGTTTTTTGTACTAGACTACTTGTCTGAAGTCACCAGCAACCGCTCCAGGTGGAATGGTAACGAAGAACTTTTTCTCCAATGATGGTATTTTTGATGGTATTTTGGGATATTGGCTGAGTTATCATAGCGCTTTCGATTCCGGCTCCGGACCAGCGCTCGTGCTGGTTGCAACGCTGGCGCACCCTCTTCTGCCTCCAACTTCCCACCATGCAAAAAACCCTCCTGCGCTATCTCCACCTCACGCCCGACAGCGATTTTCCCATACTGGAAGACTTACCTGCGTTCAAAGCCATCGTGATTGTCGAAGCCGTGGCGGAAGAAATGGTGATGTGGGAAACCTGCCGCGCACTGGTCGCCGCCGGTTGCCTGTATGCGTCGACATGGGGCACGCAGTGCGACGCCTGGCATGAGGCCATCGGCGATGCGTATCTGGAAGCGAGCAATTATGAAGACGTCGCGCCCGAAAAGGCCTTGACGACCAGCTTGCACGAAGACGAGGAATTGAGCGAGGTGTTCTGGTTTGCAAAGCATCGCGCCGTGCACGCTGGCGAGTTGCGCGCGACATTGATATTGCATATCGCCGATGCGCCGCGCCGCGATGAACTCGAAGCGGCCTGGCGCGACGCCTGACCCTCCTGTTGCCTACTCACTGCCGTGGCTGCTGTCGCGCGCCCTGGTGCGGGCTTGTTCCTGCGATCCCACACCATTGAAGAACAGGTTCAGCAACACAGCCGCGATCGCCGCCAGCAAAATGCCGCTGTGCAGCAGCGGTGACAGGGCCTTGGGCAGATGCTGGGCATACTGCTCGGCCACCAAGGGCAGCATGCCGAAACCGATCGCCAGCGCGACGATGAACAGGTTGTTGCGATTGCCCTGGTAGTCGACGCTGGCCAGGATGCGGATGCCGGTGGCGGCCACCATGCCGAACATTACCAGCCCTGCCCCGCCCAAGACAAAAGCCGGCACGGCCTCGGCGGCCTGGGCGATTTTCGGGATTACCCCCATCACCAGCAGAATCATGCCGGCGGCCACGCAGACCCAGCGGCTGCGCACGCCCGTCACGCCGACCAGGCCGACGTTCTGCGAGAACGACGTATAGGGAAAGGTATTGAAGATGCCGCCGATCAGAGTGCCCAGGCCGTCGACGCGCAGGCCGCGGCTGATGTCTGCCTGATCGATGCGCTTGCCGGTCATCTCGCCCAGCGCCAAAAACATGCCCAGCGACTCGATCATGACAACGATCATCACCAGACTCATGGTAAGAATTGCCACCACATCAAAGGTCGGCATGCCAAACTGGAATGGCGTGACGACGGCGAACGCCTTGGCGCTGGCCACCTTGGCAAAGTCCGTCTTGCCCAGTGCAAAAGCGAGCGCGGTGCCGGCGGCTATGCCGGTCAGCACGGCGATATTGGCAAGGAAACCCCGACCATATTTGGCTACCAGCAAAATCACCACCAGCACGAACAGCGCGATGCCCATATTGTCCAACGCGCCATAGGCCGGATTGGCGATCATCGGCGCGGCGCCACCGCCCGCCGCCGCTACAAAAGCGGGATCGGGAATCTTCGCCATCGATGGCGGGCCGCCCATGGCCCAGTTCACGCCTACGCGCATCAGCGATACGCCGATCACGGCGATGATGCTGCCGGTGACCACCGGCGGAAACAGGCCCAGCATGCGGCCGACAAAGGGCGCGATCAGCATGGAGACAAGGCCGGCGCCGATCACCGCGCCAAAGATGCCGGTGATGCCCAGCTCCGGATTGTTCGCCATCGCCAGCATCGGGCTGACGGCGGCAAAGGTGACGCCCATCATCACCGGCAGGCGGATGCCGAAATACTTGCCGATTCCCAGCGACTGGATCAGGGTGACCAGGCCGCAGCAGAACAGGTCGGCGCTGATCAGGGCGGCCACCTGCCCGGGCGGCAGCTTGAGCGCGCGGCCGACGATCAGCGGCACGGCAATGGCGCCCGCGTACATCACCAGCACATGCTGCAGGCCGAGGGTAAACAATTTGCCGGCTGGCAGTAGCTCATCGACGGCTGACGGCGTGCCGGCTACCGGCGGCGTGATGCTGCGGGGGATCGCTGTCAAGTGAGGTTTTGCCACGGTACGCTCCATTTCCGGTAAGCCTGCCGCGCCAGGTCGGCAAGCATGAGACAAGTGAGAACATCGCTTGTCTCCATGCATGCATCGTGCCAGCAGCGGCCTGCTCGCGATTGCGCTGGGCAGCGTGCAGAGCAGGAAAACGCGTCAGCCATGCACTCTTTTCAGGCGTGCGCGCCAACTGGCGCACCACGGCGGCGCCACAGCAGGCGCTGTCGTTCTATCGTCCCGAGCGCACCTCCTTGACAGCGGCCGCCACATCGGCCGCCAGTTCGCCGATGTCCTTGTCGCGGCGGCGGTCGAACCAGCGCACACACGCCCCCAGCACCCACCAGGCTGGCAAACCGATGGCCGCCATCAGTGGCGCGGCGATGAACAGGAAGCCGGTGGCCGGATCGCAGCCATACAGTACGGCCACCGCATTGGCGCTGTCGAACAGGCCGGGCCACCAGGACAACACGGCCGCCACCAGCACCGGCCCGGCAAAGGTGGCGATAATGATGCTGGAGCAGATACGGATGATGGCCTCCTTCATCGAACGTGGCCACATGACCATAAAGCTGAGCAAGGTGGCCAGCAAGGCGGCCAGAAGAGGCAGACCCAGCAGCTTGATCCAGGTGGCGCCGGCGGCGCTGATGTCGAAATTCATGATGCGCGTTTCTCGTCGTGAGGCGCCTTAAGCGCCGTGGTGATTGTTTGCCGGCCCGAACAGGGCCGCCACCAGCGGATCGCGGCTGGCCGTGCCGCCCGGCCAGCTGGCCATGCGCCGCACCTGCGGCGGCAGCTCGGCCCAGGCTTCGTCTTCGCCGTCGGCCTCGCCCGGGGCGTACAGGGCCGGCCGCTGGCGCCCCGGCTCGGTGCAATGGCGCTGCGCCAGGTGGATCAGGCCGGCGCCGCACATATGGCGCAGGTAGCGGCTCATGGTGCCGGCGTCCAGGCCCAGCAGGGCCGACAACTGCGCGGCGCTGGCCTGGCCATGCGCGGCGATATGCTGCGCGATATGGGCAATATGCAGCTGCGACTTCTTGCTGCGCCCCAGGATCCTGCGCCCTGTTTGCGGCGGCGCGCTGCTGCTCACCACGTGACTGCTGTTCCACATCTCCATCCTCCTGTACCGGCCTGCCGGGCAATGCTGTGTGCAAATTTGCGACAAGCAACAGGTGGACTTTATCAATCGCTAATGTTAAAGTCAAGCATTTGGTAATTTATCAAACGGTAAATTTCGGGTTTAATGCGGAGATGAATATGTATCAATACAGACGCGACCGATTGCTGGCACTGATCAGCGAGCGCTATGAACACACGCGCAAGAAAATTTCCGATGCCAGCGGCTGGAGCGAGGCGCGCATCTCGCAGATCCTCTCGCCCACCTACCGCGACGGGCGCGCCTTCAGCGAAAAAATCGCGCGCAAGCTGGAAGCCGATTTGCAGCTCGACAGCATGTATTTCGACCAGGGTGGCGCGCCCGACCAGGCGGCCATGGCGGCGCGCGCGCTGGCCGGGGTCAAGGCGGTGTTCGTCAATGATGGCGATGACGAGCGTTTCTACGATATCCGCAAGGTGAAATTGCGCTTGTCGGCCGGCATCACCGGCTTTGCGGTGGAGCCGGAAACGCATGACGGCAGCACCATCAGCGTGCCGCGCGGCTGGGTCGACCGCAACGGCTACCACCCTGAAAAACTGGTGGCGATCAAGGTCAAGGGCGAGAGCATGGAACCGGCCCTGTATGAAGACGACGTGGTGATCATCAACACGGCCGATATCCGCCCCATCGACGGCGTGGTGTACGCCATCAATTACGAGGGCGAGCCGGTGGTCAAGCGGCTGGCGCGCGATATCGGCGAATGGTGGCTGACGTCGGACAATCCCGACCAGCGCAAATACCATCGCAAGATGTGCCGCGGCAAGGAATGCATTATCGTCGGACGCGTGGTGCGCAAGGAAAGCGAGCGCATTTGAACCAAGGTTTATCGAATGATAAACCTTGGTCCAGATTGCTCAAGCCAGCGCTGCCTTGATATATTGAAGCGACGCCGGATCTTCGATCGAGGTCAGGTCGCCCGGACTGCGTCCTTCGCAAATGGCCTGGATCGAGCGGCGCAGCAGCTTGCCCGAGCGCGTCTTCGGCAATTGCGGTACGAACAGCACGCGCGCTGGCCTGGCCACGGCGCCCAGCTGGCGGTCGACCACGGCCATCACCTCGCGCTCGAGCAGCGCCCTGCCCTCGGTGCTTTCCGCCGGCCGCGCGTCTTTCAGGATCACGAAGGCCATCGCCACCTGGCCCTTGAGTTTGTCTTCCATGCCGACCACCGCCACTTCGGACACATTCGGGTGGCTGGAAATGCTCTCTTCGATTTCGCGCGTGCCCAGGCGATGGCCGGCCACATTGATCACGTCGTCGGTGCGGCCCAGGATGAAGTAATAACCGTCGGCGTCACGCAGGCCCCAGTCGAAGGTGGAATACACCTGCTTGTCGGCGAAGGTCGACCAGTAGGTGTCGACAAAACGCTGGTCGTCGCCATACACGGTTTGCAGACAGCCTGGCGGCAGCGGGCCTTCCAGCACCAGCACGCCCTTTTCATTCGCACCGCATTCCTCGCCGGTCGATTCATTGAGCAATTTCACCTTGTAGCCGTACATGGCCAGGCCGGGGCTGCCCAGGCGCGTGGGCGTATCGGCCACGCCCCTGGCCACCGACAATATCGGCCAGCCCGTTTCGGTCTGCCAGTAGTTGTCGATGATGTCGACCTTCAGCTCGCCGGCGATCCACTGCGAGGTGGTTTCATCGAGCGGTTCGCCGGCCAGGTACAGCGCCTTCAGGGACGACAGATCGTATTTGCGCATCAGTTCCACCGGGTGCTTGCGCAGCACGCGGATCGCGGTCGGCGCCGAGAACATGCGCGTGACCCGGTACTTTTCAACGATGCTCCACCAGATGCCCGCATCGGGACAGACCGGCAAGCCCTCGTACAGGATGGTGGCCATGCCGGCGATCAGGGGGCCATAGACGATATACGAGTGGCCGACCACCCAGCCGATATCGGAAGTGGCGAAAAAGGTCTCGCCAGGCTTGCCGCAGAAGGTGTACTGCATCGACGAAGCCAGCGCCACCGCATAGCCGCCCACGTCGCGCTGCACGCCCTTGGGTTTGCCGGTGGTGCCCGAGGTGTACAGCACGTAGGACACCTGGTTCGATTCGAGCCAGGTGATCGGCACTTGCGCCTCGAGATGCTGTTCGCGCAGGGTGGCGTAGTCGACATCGCGCCCTTCTACGCGCTCCATAGTCACCAGGTGGCGGTCGACCAGCAGCACATGCTCGGGCTGGTGCGCGGCGATGCGGATCGCTTCGTCCAGCAGCGGCTTGTAGGCAATCGCCTTGCCGTTGCGCGAACCGGCATCGCTGGAAAACACCAGTTTCGGCTGCGCGTCGTCGATGCGGCTGGCCAGGCTGTTCGAGGCAAAGCCGCCGAACACCACCGAGTGGATGGCGCCGATGCGTGCGCAGGCCAGCATGGCGAACGCCGCTTCGGCGATCATCGGCATATAGATCAGCACGCGGTCGCCCCTGGCAACGCCCAGCGACAGCAGGATCGCCGCGCAGCGTTCCACTTCGCGCTGCAGCTCGCGGTAACTGTAGCTGCGTTCGGTATTGGTTTCGGTGGAAATGGCGATCAGCGCCGCTGCGTCGCCACGGCTGCCGACCCAGCGGTCGACGGCGTTGTGGCACAGATTGGTGGTGCCGCCGACAAACCATTTCGCGAACGGCGGGCGGCTGTCGTCCAGCACCTGGTCAAACGGCGTATGCCAGTCGATTTTTTTGGCTTCCTCGCGCCAGAACGCGTCGGGGTGGTCGATCGAGTGCTGGTAAAACTGGGCAAAACTCATGTCTCCTCCGTGGTTTTTTATAAAGTCGTTACAGCGGTTTTTCGCCGCGCGGTCTGTCACGCGGGTCAAACATTTTTGTGGCGCTTGAAAATACGCCGGGCTGGGTCGCCATGCATTCCAGCCTTTCGGCCGCGATACGCCGGGTATTGGCCACCAGCGAGCTTGAATCGAGGCCAAGGCCAGGCTGCGACAACAGCCGCGCCAGCACCACGTCGCCCAAAGCCTTCTTGAAATGCCCCGCTTCCCAGTACCAGCGCGTGGCGGCATTCCGCTCGCCGGCGGCGGGGATGCGTTCGCAGTTGTACGTGCCAAAGCCGCTGAAGTCATGCAAGGTGATGGCGGCGCCCGGATGGCTGGCCTCGACACCGGCAATCTCGCGCACCAGCTGTGCCTTCCATTGTTCGAACAGCGGCCACAAACCGGCCGCTTCCAGCATCGCCAGCCACTGCGCGTGATACGGATAAATCACCAGTTTGACAGCAGCATCGCTGGCGGACGCTTGCACCAGCAAGGCACGCAATAGCTGGAAATCTTCCTGGGTCAGCGCGGTGACGGATTTTCTTTTCAGGGTGGCGGCGTTTTCGCGCGCGCGCTGCTCGAACATCTTGTGGTAACCATCAATGCGCACATGCGCGCCATAGTCGCGCAAGGGATTGAAGCCTGCGGGCGATAGGGTGGCCGCTTCAGCATCGTGCTGGATGCGCAGGGTATGGATCGCATCCCTGACGGAGGCGAGCGAAAACAGTGCGTCGAACTGCCAGGGTGCTTGCCAGTCCGGCGCGCCGGCCGGTTTTGCGCTGGCGGTGGACGGTGATGTCAACGCCAGGAAATCCATGAATTCCACGCCCAGGATGACGGTGGCGGGCTTGACGCCGGCGGCCAGCAATTGCACGAGCTGATGGTGTGAGGTACCCAGGCCCGTACCGGGGATGGCCAGGTTGTACACGGTGCCATGGGCTGCGGCAAAGGCCGGCGCGGCCGGGTCAAAACCGATCTCCGCGCGCGAATTGCCGAGGATGATGACGCGCGGACGCAGGCGCAGCGCGTGCGCCTGCTTGATCTGCACCTGGTAGCGGCTCAGGCCCGGCTTGACGGCGTTGAAGCCAGGCCGATCGACCACCCGGTACAGGCCGTAGGGATCGACAATCACCACCAGGGCGACGGTGGCCAGCACGCCGCAAGCCATGCAGGCGCACAGGGCAAGCAGAAAGCGGCGGTACTCAAAAATAGTCATCGCCGCCCCCTAGAACTGAAAATACAAAAATTCGGCGGGCCGGTTCAAGGACAGCATGCTGGCCAGCGCCAGGCCCGCCAGCGCCGCCGCCCAGCGCCGTGTCGGCCGCCATGCCAGGCCATTAATGACAGGTTTTGCATCGAGCGCCGGTTCGGCCAGGCACATGATCTGCTGCGTGTTCGGGCAGGCAAAGGCCAGCAGCGCGGCGATCGCTATCCACGTCCAGCTGTCGACAAAGGCCGCGCCGCCGCCGAGGTAGTACGACACATTGATCGCCGCCAGCAGCGGCTGTACCGGCGTCAGAGCCCGGGCCAGCGCATCGGGCAAGGCGATGCCATTGCCGCCATACAGGCCGCCAAGGATGGCCAGCGCGCTGGGAAGATCCGTCGCGCGAAAGAACACCCACGCGGTGCAGACGGCCATAAAGGTGAGCGCGGTGGCGGCGATGCGCCACGCCGCCGATTGCCCGCAAAAACCGAGGCTGCGCCACGCACCATGGATGCCGAGGAATGCGCCGTGCAAGGCGCCCCAGATCAGGAAATTCCAGCCGGCGCCATGCCATAGTCCGCCCAGCACCATGGTGACCATCAGGTTCAGGTAACGGCGCGCGCCGCCATGGCGGTTGCCGCCCAGCGGAATATACAGATAATCGCGCAGGAAACGCGACAGTGTCATGTGCCAGCGCCGCCAGAACTCGGCGATATTGGCCGCCTTGTAGGGCGAATCGAAGTTCAGCGGCAGCTTGACGCCGAACAGGCGCGACAGGCCGATGGCCATGTCGGAATAGCCGGAAAAATCGAAATACAGCTGGAAGGCATAGGCCAGCACGCCGCTCCAGGCGATCAATAGCGACGGCTCGCCCGGCTGGTTGAACAAGGCGCCGGCATGGGGAGCGAGATTGTCGGCAAGCAGCACCTTCTTGGCCAGGCCGATAAAAAAGATGCTGGCGCCGACGGCGATATTTTCCTGCGACAGCCGAAACACCTTGCGATCGGCAAACTGCGGCATCATCTCCTTGTGATGCAGCACCGGCCCGGCGATCAGGTGCGGGAAATAGGTGACGAACAGCAGATAGTGGACAAAACGCCGTTCGCGCACCTGCCCCCGGTATGTATCGACCAGGAAGGCGATCTGGGTAAAGGTAAAAAACGAGATACCGACCGGCAGCATCACCTGCAGCGCGGGAACCGGCTGGGCCAGCAGCGCGGCCAGGCTGGACACAAAGAAACCCGCGTACTTGTAGTAGCCGAGCAGCGCCAGGTTGGCGCCGATGGCGGCAATGAGCAAAGCTTTGCGGCGTGCGGCCGGGCCACTGGCGAGCAAGGTCGAACAGCCGTAGTTGAAGCAGATGGAAGCGAGCAGCAGCGGCACATAGCGCAGGTCCCACCAGCCATAGAAAAACAGCGAGGCGGCGGCCAGCCAGGCCGCCGCCAGAAAATGGCTGCGCCGGCCCAGCAGAAAGAAGCCGGCTAGCGTGACGGGCAAAAAGGCCAGCAGGAAAATCCAGGAATTAAACAGCATGGCGGCTCCAGGATGGATGGTAAAACACGGACTTCAAGGGTACGTCCATGCCATTTTCCTTTGCTGCCGAGCTTGCGATCCTGCAAAAAATCAAGCCTGCCGGCTATCTGTCGCTCACGCCTGCCCTGGCACGCGCACGTATCCTTCCATCAGCACGCGCGCACTGCGGCTCATGATGGCCTTGGTGACGCTCCACTCGCCGTCGACCTGCGCCGCCTCGGCGCCCACCATCAGGGTGCCGGACGGGTGGCCGAAGCGCACGCTGGTTTTTTCACCACCGCCGGCCGCCAGGTTGACCAGGGTGCCAGGAATCGCCGCCGCCGTGCCGATGGCCACCGCCGCCGTGCCCATCATGGCGTGATGCAGCTTGCCCATCGACAGGGCGCGCACCAGCAAGTCGATCTCTTCGGCCTTGACCTGCTTGCCGCTCGACGACACATAGCTGGCCGGCCTGGCGACAAAGGCCACCTTGGGCGTATGCTGGCGCTGCGCCGCCTGGTCCAGATGGCTGATCAGGCCCATGCGCAGGGCGCCATAGGCGCGGATGGTTTCAAAGCGGGCCAGCGCCACCGGGTCGCCATTGATGGCGTCCTGCAGCTCGGTGCCGGTATAACCGATGGCGTCGGCGTCGACAAAGATGGTCGGGATGCCGGCGTTGATCATGGTGGCCTTCAATACGCCGATGCCGGGCACGTCAAGATCGTCAACCAGCTGGCCGGTGGGGAACATGGAGCCGCCTGCGCCCTCCTCTTCCGCCGCCGGATCGAGAAACTCGAGTTTGACTTCGGCCGCCGGAAAGGTCACGCCATCGAGTTCGAAGTTGCCCGTTTCCTGCACTTGGCCGTTCGTCACGGGCACGTGGGCGATGATGGTCTTGCCGATATTGGCCTGCCACACGCGCACGACCGCCACGCCATCGCGCGCAATGCGCGCCACATCGACCAGGCCATTGGCGATCGCGAACGCGCCGACGGCCGCCGACAGATTGCCGCAGTTGCCGCTCCAGTCGACAAACGGCTTGTCGATGGCGACCTGGCCGAACAGATAATCGACGTCGTGGCCGGGCCGCTCGCTTTTCGACAGGATCACCGTCTTGCTGGTGCTCGAGGTGGCGCCGCCCATGCCGTCGATCTGCTTGCCATACGGGTCCGGGCTGCCGATCACGCGCAGCAGCAAGGCGTCGCGCGCGGGGCCGGGCACCTGGGCGAACGCTGGCAGGTCCTGCAGGCGGAAGAACACGCCCTTGCTGGTGCCGCCACGCATATAGGTGGCGGGGATTTTGATTTGGGGTTTGTGAGCCATATTATTTCCAAGTAGGTCGGATTAGCGCGGCAACGCCGCGCGTAATCCGACAACATTGTTGACGCTGCCGGTGTTGTCGGATTACGCGGCTTCGCCGCTAATCCGACCTACGCAGCCTTGGACGATTCCAGGAAATCCTGCGCAAAGCGCTGCAAGACACCGCCGGCCTCGTAGATCGACACCTCTTCGGCCGTATCGAGGCGGCAGGTGACCGGCACTTCCTCGGTGTCGCCATTGGCGCGGTGGATCAACAGGGTCAGGATCGAACGCGGCGTGCGTTCGCCCACCACGTCGTAGGTTTCGCTGCCGTCCAGGCCCAGGGTCTTGCGCGTAACGCAGGTCAAAAACTCCAGCGGCAGCACGCCCATGCCGACCAGGTTGGTGCGGTGGATGCGCTCGAAGCCTTCGGCGACGATCGCTTCCACGCCGGCCAGGCGCACGCCTTTGGCGGCCCAGTCGCGCGAAGAACCCTGGCCATAATCGGCGCCGGCGATAATGATCAAGGGCTGCTTGCGCTCCATATAGATCTCGATCGCTTCCCACATGCGCGAAATCGTGCCGTCCGGCTCGATGCGCGTGAGCGAACCCGCTTTGACCTTGCCGTCTTCGATCACCATCTCGTTTTTCAGGGTCGGATTGGCAAAGGTGGCGCGCTGCGCCGTCAGGTGGTCGCCGCGGTGGGTGGCGTAGGAGTTGAAATCTTCCTCGGGCAGGCCCATTTTCGCCAGGTATTCGCCGGCCGCGCTATCGAGCATGATGGCGTTCGACGGCGACAGGTGGTCGGTGGTGATATTGTCGCCCAACACAGCCAGCGGACGCATGCCTTTCAGGGGCCGCGCGCCGGCCAGCGCGCCCTCCCAGTAGGGCGGACGCCGGATATACGTCGTTTGCGGGCGCCAGTCGTACAGCGGGCTGACCTTGATGCCATCGTCCGCCTGCCTGGCGAACATCGGGATATACACCTTGCGGAACTGCTCGGGCTTGACGCTGGCGGCGACGATGGCGTCGATCTCCTCGTCCGATGGCCAGATATCTTTCAGCAGAACCGGCTGCCCGTCCGGGCCAAATCCCAGCACATCTTTTTCGATATCGAAGCGGATGGTGCCGGCGATGGCATAGGCCACCACCAGCGGCGGCGAGGCCAGGAAAGCCTGTTTCGCATATGGGTGGATGCGGCCGTCGAAATTGCGGTTGCCGGACAACACAGCCGTGGCGTACAGGTCGCGCGCCACCACTTCGTCCTGGATGACCGGGTCGAGCGCGCCCGACATGCCGTTGCACGAGGTGCAGGCAAAGGCCACCACGCCAAAGCCCAGTTGTTCGAGTTCGTCCATCAGCCCTGCTTCCTGCAGGTACAGTTCCACCGTTTTCGAGCCCGGCGCCAGCGAGGACTTGACCCACGGTTTGCGCGTGAGGCCCAGGCGGTTGGCGTTGCGGGCGATCAGGCCGGCCGCGATCATGTTGCGCGGGTTGTTGGTGTTGGTGCAGCTGGTGATGGCGGCGATAATCACGGCGCCGTCCGGCATCTTGCCCGGCTCGTTTTCCACCAGGCCCGAAATGCCGCGCGCGGCCAGTTCCGAGGTCGGTACGCGGTTGTGCGGGTTCGACGGCCCGGCGATATTGCGCACCACCGACGACAGGTCGAAGCGCAACACGCGCTCATACTGCGCGCCGGCCAGGCTGTCGGCCCACAGGCCCGTCGCTTTCGCATAGGTTTCCACCAGCGCCACCTGGGCGTCTTCCCTGCCCGTCAGCTTCAGGTATTTGATGGTTTGTTCGTCGATATAGAACATGGCGGCGGTGGCGCCAAATTCGGGCGCCATATTGGAGATCGTGGCGCGGTCGCCCAGGGTCAGGTGCGCGGCGCCCTCGCCGTAGAACTCCAGGTAGGACGAGACCACCTTCTGCTTGCGCAGGAACTCGGTCAGCGCCAGCACGGTGTCGGTGGCGGTAATGCCCGGCTGCGGCTTGCCGCTCAGCTCGACGCCGATAATGTCGGGCAGGCGCATCCAGGAAGCGCGGCCCAGCATGACGCTTTCCGCTTCCAGGCCGCCAACGCCGATGGCGATCACGCCCAGGGCGTCGACCATGGGGGTGTGCGAATCGGTGCCGACCAGGGTGTCCGGGTAGGCCACGCCGTCCTGCACCTGGATCACGGGCGACATGCGCTCGAGGTTGATCTGGTGCAGGATGCCGTTCCCGGGCGGGATCACGTCGACGTTTTTGAACGCCTTCTTGGTCCAGTCGATAAAGTCGAACCGGTCTTCGTTGCGGCGGTCTTCAATCGCGCGGTTCTTGGCAAAGGCGTCGGGATCGAAACCGCCGCATTCGACGGCCAGCGAATGGTCGACCACCAGCTGGGTCGGCACGACAGGGTTGACCAGGGCCGGATCGCCGCCCTGGGCGGCGATGGCGTCGCGCAGGCCTGCCAGGTCGACCAGCGCCGTCTGGCCCAGGATGTCGTGGCAGACCACGCGCGCCGGGAACCAGGGAAAGTCGAGGTCGCGGCGGCGTTCGATAAACTGGCGCAGCGAAGCGTCGAGCGTGCCGGGATCGCAGCGGCGCACCAGGTTTTCGGCCAGCACGCGCGAGGTGTAGGGCAAGCCGGCGTAGGCCCCCGGTGCGATCGCATCGACCGCGGCGCGCGTGTCGAAGTAGTCCAGAGCGGTTCCGGCCAGGGGTTTGCGGTGCAAGGTGTTCATCATGGCGTGACTCATCAGGTGCGTTCGTTGATCGGCACGAACTGCAGGTCTTCCGGACCCACGTAGTTGGCGCTCGGACGGATAATCTTGTTGTCGATGCGCTGTTCGATGATGTGGGCGGCCCAGCCCGAGGTGCGCGAGATAACAAACAGCGGCGTGAACATCGCCGTCGGCACGCCCATCATGTGGTAGGAGACCGCCGAAAACCAGTCCAGGTTCGGGAACATGTTCTTGATGTCCCACATCACCGATTCCAGGCGCTCGGCGATATCGAACATCTTGGTCGAACCGGCTTCCTGCGACAGGGTGCGCGCCACCTCCTTGATAACCACGTTGCGCGGGTCCGAAATCGTGTAGACCGGGTGGCCGAAGCCGATCACCACTTCCTTGTTGGCGACGCGCTCGCGGATATCGGCTTCGGCTTCGTCGGGGGTGTCGTAGCGCTTCTGAATATCGAGCGCCACCTCATTGGCGCCGCCGTGTTTCGGGCCGCGCAGCGCGCCGATGGCGCCGGTAATGGCCGAGTGGATATCGGAACCCGTGCCGGCGATCACGCGGCTGGTAAAGGTCGAGGCGTTGAATTCGTGTTCCGCATACAGAATCAACGAGGTGTGCATGGCTTTTTCCCACGAGGCCGACGGCTTTTTGCCGTGCAGCAGGTGCAGGAAGTGGCCGCCGATCGAGTCGTCGTCGGTTTCCACCTCGATGCGCTTGCCGTTATGGCTGTAGTGGTACCAGTACAGCAGCATGGAACCAAACGAGGCCATCAGTCGGTCGGCGATATCGCGCGCGCCCGGCACGTTATGGTCGTCTTTTTCAGGCAGGGTGCAGCCCAGTACCGATACGCCGGTGCGCATCACGTCCATCGGATGGGCGCCGGCCGGCAGCGCTTCGAGCGCCGCTTTGACGTTGGCCGGCAGGCCGCGCAGGGATTTCAATTTGGCCTTGTAGCCTTTCAGCTCGCCCGTGTTCGGCAGCTTGCCGTGCACCAGCAGGTAGGCGATTTCCTCGAACTCGCAGCTGTCGGCCACGTCCAGGATGTCGTAGCCGCGGTAATGCAGGTCATTGCCGGTCTTGCCGACCGAGCACAGGGCGGTATTGCCGGCGGTAACGCCAGACAAGGCGACGGATTTCTTGGGCTTGAAGGTGGCAGCTTGTGGTGCGGTCATCGTGTTCTCCGAATATGGGTAGGTGATTATTTCTTCTGCGCCGCAAACAGCGCGTCGAGTTTCTGTTCGAATTCGTGATAGTTGATTGACTCATACAGTTCCATGCGCGTCTGCATGGTGTCGAGCACATTTTGCTGCGTGCCGTCGCGGCGCAGCGCCGTATAGACGTTTTCGGCCGCCTTGTTCATGGCGCGGAAAGCCGACAATGGGTACAGCACCAGGCCAACCTCGGCGGCGCGCAGCTCGTCCACCGTGAACAATGGTGTGGCGCCGAACTCGGTGATATTGGCCAGCACCGGCACTTTGACGGCGTTGGCAAAGGTGGTGTACATCGCCAGGTCGGTAATCGCTTCGGGGAAGATCATGTCGGCGCCCGCTTCGACGCAGGCCACGGCGCGCTCCAGCGCGGCGTCCAGCCCGTCGACGGCCAGCGCATCGGTGCGCGCCATGATGACAAAATCCGGATCGGTGCGCGCATCGACAGCCGCCTTGATGCGGTCGACCATTTCTTCCTTGCTGACGATTTCCTTGCCCGGGCGATGGCCGCAGCGCTTGGCGCCGACCTGGTCTTCGATATGCAGGGCGCCGGCGCCAGCTTTGATCATCGATTTCACCGTGCGCGCGACATTGAAGGCGGAAGAGCCGAAACCGGTGTCGGCGTCGACCAGCAGCGGCAGGTCGCACACATCGGTAATGCGGCGGATATCGGTCAGCACATCGTCGAGGTTCGAGATGCCGAGGTCGGGCAGGCCCAGCGAGCCGGCGGCGACGCCGCCACCGGACAGGTAGATGGCCTTGAAGCCGGCGCGCTTGGCCAGCAAGGCATGGTTGGCATTGATGGCGCCGACCACTTGCAACGGGGATTCTTCCTGGACGGCCTTGCGGAACGCGGCACCTGCGGAGTAAAGACTCATGTGTTCACCTTATGGGTTCGAATGTTTCATGGAGCTGCTATGCACATGGCTATTGCAAATGCCGTGCCAGGTGACGATTTGAGCGCGCCAGACAGCGCTCGGCATAGGAGAAAAGACGGTGTGGCGGCGGTTTGCGGAAGATATGGCGATGGGTATGATGGAACAGCGCATGTCACAGTGTTCAACATGATGTTTCATTCCCGTTTCAAAAAATTTCAAAATGAAACGCGCTGTGAAACATTGATGAAACAATGGAAGCGGCAGCCGGCGGATACCGGCTGCGAAAGCAGTGCGTGGCCGGCCTCAGGCGAGGCGCACCAGCGGGTTGGCGATGATATTGTCGATCTGGCGTACGGCTTCTTCGCAGGCGGCGGCAATCGCGCCGTCTTCGTCGTCGCGCACGAATTGCATGGTCGAACCTTCGAACACTTCCAGGCCTTCTGCCGTGGCGCGTTCGATATCGCAGCTGGCCGACCATTTGCCGTCGCTGGTCGGCACGGCCAGGGGAACGATTTCCCAGCCTTTGTAGTGGATCTTGGAACTGCTGTTCATGGGCTACCTCCTTGCGCAATAAAGGAAATCGTAGCATGAAGCGCCGTGCGCCGCGATCAGATTCAGCGGCGACGCGCTTGCACGCGAAACGATTTACGTTGGATCAAACCTGGGTCAGGGACGCAGCAGATTGTCCACTTCGGTCTTGGCCACTTCCAGGCCGGCCACGCAGGCGGTCTCGGGGGTGGCATAGCCGCCCAGGGTGCGGCTGCGCTCGATATCCTTGGCCTCGCCCTCGGCGCCGGCTGCGCGCTGCAGGTGGTAAGTAAAATCCCACAGGTCGTCGTTGTCCTTCTGGGGCGTCACGGAGATCGTGAAACCGCGGTATTGTTCACTGCGTGCAGTAGTATCGTTCATGGACTTCCTCCTTGTGGCAACGAGATTAGCACGAAGCCCGGACAGACGCGCACACGCTGAAGCCGGGCGCGGTCATCGATATGCGGTTTTTACATATCAAATTGAGATCCGGGATATTTTTCAGACGATCGCGGCGATATAATAAGCATCCCTGTCCGCCCCGCACCCGCCATGATGACGCCCAGCATCCAAGCCTTTTTCGATACCGCCACCGCCACCGTCACCTATGTCGTGCACGAGGGCGAAGGCGGCGCCTGCGCCATCATCGATTCGGTGCTCGACTACGATCCGAAGTCCGGCCGCACGGCCACCACCTCGGCCGACAAGGTGATCGCCTTTGTGCGCGAGCACGGCTTGCAATGCCGCTGGCTGCTGGAAACCCACGCCCACGCCGACCACCTGTCGGCCGCACCTTACCTGCAGCAGCAACTGGGCGGCAATGTGGCGATCGGCGCGGCGATCCAGGCGGTACAGCGGGCGTTTGCCGAGGTCTACCACCGTGACGGTGCGGCCGCCGACGGCTCGCAATTCGACCAGCTGTTCGCGCCGGACCAGGTGTTTCATATCGGCGCGCTGCAGGTACGCGCCCTGCACGTGCCGGGCCACACGCCGGCCGACCTGGCCTACCAGATCGGCGACGCCGTGTTTGTCGGCGACACCCTGTTCATGCCCGACGTCGGTTCGGCCCGCTGCGACTTTCCCGGCGGCTCGGCCGCCCTGCTCTACCGCTCGGCCCAGCGCCTGCTGTCGCTGCCGCCGTCCACCCGCTTGTTCATGTGCCACGACTACCCGCCGGCAGGCCGCGAGGCGCGCTGGGAAACCACGGTGGCCGAACAGCGCGCCAGCAATATCCATTTGCACGACGGCGTGACGGAAGAGCAATTCGTGGCCCTGCGCACGGGCCGCGACGCCACCCTGGACATGCCAACCCTGATACTGCCGGCGATCCAGGTCAACATCAATGCGGGCAAGCTGCCCGAGCCGGAAGAGAACGGCGTGCGTTATCTGAAGATACCGCTGAACGCGCTGTAACCGCCGCTGCTGCGACAAACATGCTGAAGAGCAGACAAATCAACAAAGGGAACGAATGAAATTGGAGGTCGGCCGCTCATATGGCGTCAAGGAACTGGTCGACATCGTCAAGAACAAGGGCGACCGCGACTTCGACCAGGATGGCAAAGAACGCTATATACCGGCGAATCTGTATGACGTGTATATCGCTGAACATGCGGAACTGACCGCAGACTCGGTTTTATATGTCGGGCAATGCGTGGAAATCGATGTCAACGACAACACGATCTATCCGGAAGAGGTCCTGAAAAATCATCTGGAATTTCATTATTCCTGCCAGAATTTTCAGGACGTCATCGATCTGGCCTACTCGCAAAAAAAGGACGCCAGCATCGACGAATTTGTCACTTGCCTCAATCACTATTCCGAAAAAGACGACTTCCTCGACCTGGAGCAAACTGGGCGGTGAAACAGCGGTCCAGACCACCGGTCTCAGCCAGGACTGGCCGCAGTAACCGCGCCCACCGCGCTTACTCCTGCTCTGGCGCCCTGCCGATCTCGCCATCGAGGTTGGCCAAATACCACGCCAGCGACGACATCAGCGCCACATTGCGCTGCAGGTTGGCGGGGTCGACCTTGTCGAGCGTATCGGCCGGCGTATGGTGATAGTGAAAATAATTATGGCTGTCGACCAGCGGCTCGAAGCTGGGCACGCCGCCCTTTTCCAGGCGGTGCAGGTCGCCTGAACCGAGCACGTCGCGGCGGGTAAAGGCGTGCGCGCCGATCGGCTGCAGGGCGGCGCGAAGAGGAGCGAACAGCTTTTCCGATTTCGAACCCACGCTGGCCAGGATGCCGAACGGGCGGCCGGCGCCCATGTCCATTTCGATGGCGGCATATTGTTTACCCAGCGCCTGCTTGTTCGCCTCGAAATAGGCCTGGCCGCCGCGGCCGCCATTCTCCTCGTTCATCCAGGCAATCACGCGGATGGTGCGGCGCGGACGGTAGTCGAGCTTTTTCAGGGTCTCGATCACGCCCATCGCCGCCACCACGCCGGCGCCGTCGTCATGCGCGCCGGTGGCCAGGTCCCAGGAGTCCAGATGGCCGGAAACGATCACCACTTCATCGGCCTTGTCGGTGCCGGGCCAGTCGGCGATGACGTTGTAGCTGTCGGCCTCGGGCAGGTTTTGCGGGGTCAGGGTCAAATGCATTTTCATCGGCCCGCGCGCGGCCAGGCGGCCGATCAGCAAGGCGTCTTCGACCGTGACGGCGGCGGCCGGGATGCGCTGGCCGTCTTCGAGGCCGGTGGCGCCGGCGTGCGGAATGCGGAAATCGGCGCCGCCGATCGAGCGCACCAGCGCGGCGGCGGCGCCCAGTTCGGCGGCCGCCCTTGGGCCATTGAAACGGAAGCGCGAACCCTGGCCGTAAGTGGCGCCGGCCAGGCCGCGTTCGGCCATTTCCTGGTCGAACGCGGTGTCGATCAGCACGATGGCGCCCTTCACTTCGGCGGCGCGCGCGGTCAGCTCTTCAAAGCTCCTGACGATGATCAACGGTGCCGTCAAACCGGCGGCTGGCGTGGCGCCCGAGCCGCCCAGGGCGGTCAGCACCACGCGCTGCGACACACCGTGCGGACGGCCCGCGTAATCGACAATTGCCGCCGTTTCCACGCCGCGCACCCAGTGCGGCACTTTCACGGGCTGCAAGGTGACCTTCGCGCCCAGGCCGCGCATGGTGGCGGCCACTTGCTCGACGGCGGCGGCGGCGCCGGCGGAACCGGACAGGCGCGGGCCGATCAGGTCGGTCAAGTCGGTCAGGCGCGCATAGGCCCAGTCGCTTTGCAGCGCGGTGTCGCGCACCTGCGCCAGCGCGGCCGTATCATTGCCGGGCGCGGCGGCCAGGGCGCTGGTGCTGACGACGCTGCCCAGCAGCACGGAAACAAGGGTATGGCGAAGAATGACGGAAGGCATGCGAGTCCTGTGAAAGTGGATGGGGCCGGTGCGCCACGCATGAACCATGCACGGCGCAGCCCGGCACGATAACGTATTTGATCTGTGTTTGCAGAAACTTTGCCGTCGCGTGATTGCGCGGCGCCGTCGCCATCGCTTACCATGGGGCTTGCCTTGCTACCGGAAACATCATGATCAAAGGAACACTGTGCAGCTTGCGCCATCTGCAGGCGGCCGACCTGGCGACATATATCGCGCTGGTCAACGACCTGCCCTCGCGCGGCGCGTTTTTCTCGCCACAGCTCAAGTCGCCCGAGGCGATCCGGCGCGACTTCATGCAAACCGGTTTCGTCACCGAAGACAGCGAGCTGTTCATCATTGAAGACCAGCATGAGGCCATTATCGGCACCATCACCCACTTCAAGAGCCGCACGCCGACCAGCCGCGAGATCGGCTACCGCCTGTTCGATCCGCAGCGCAACGGCCGCGGCTATACCAGCGAGGCGACCCGGCTGCTGGTCGACTATCTGTTCCAGGCCTATCCCTATCACCGGCTGGAATTGCTGATGGATCCGCTCAATATCGGCTCCGAGCGCATTGCGCAGAAATGCGGCTTTACCCAGGAAGGCCTGCTGCGCCAGGCGTTCTTCATCAACGGCGTGATGCGCGACGTCAAGATGTACAGCCTGCTGCGGCCCGAGTGGCAGGCCCGGCGCGCCATGCCGCGCGGTGCGGACTGACTTGTTACGTACATGGACGGATTGTAATAAGTTGTATTAGACATGGAGCAAGTCGTGAGCCGCCGCTATAGTTCATTCATGCAGATCATTGTGATCTCGCCGGATTGGAAGGAAATGCCATGTTGAACAAGAAACTCCTGGGTGCGGTATTGGTAGCGGCGGCAGCTGTCTCATCGGCAGCCTCGGCCGCCGGTGACCGCGACTTCAATACCGTTGCCGGCGCCGTCGTCGGAGCGGCGATCGGCAACAACACTGGCGGCACCAATGGCGCGATTGTTGGCGGCGTGATCGGCGCCGCAGTCGGCAACAGCCTGCGCACGGGCGACCGCGGCTATGATCGTGGCTACAACCGCGGTTACGACCGTGGCTACCGCGGCACGTATTACCAGAGCCCGCCGCCTGTGTATTACCAGCCTGCGCCGCGCCCTGTGTACTACGAACCTGCGCCGCGCCCCGTCTACTATGCGCCGCCACCACGCTACTACGGCCCGCCGCCGGTCGTGTATGTGCAACCGGGCCGGGGCTACTACCGCGACCATGGGCGCTGGGATGACCGCCGTGGCTACCGCGACGACCGTGGCTGGGGACATCGCCGCTAAGGAGCTTCGTTCCCGAACCAAAACCTGCGCCAGTCCTGCTGCCGCAGGTTTTTTTGTGCTGACGCAAGGTATCGCCGTTGGGAAAGATCAGCTAAGCTGTATCAATAATCAACATGCAGATTGCCAGGGCCGCCATCAACGATGCACTTCATCAAAGACGAACTCGATTTCGGCCCCGGACTGGACGCCGCCGCCGGCAGCAGCGTGGGCGCCGGCCCGCTGGCGCGGCGTGAAAACCAGGACAATTTCCTGCTGATCGACGCCCACGGCCATGCCGCCTGCCTGGTCGGGCAGACACCGTGGCGCGGCCAGGTGGCCGGCTGGCCGGCCGGCCATGTGCGCCTGGCCGTGCTTGACGGCATGGGTGGCCATGGTCATGGCCGCGAGGCGGCCGAAGCGACCGTGCAGGGCCTGCTGGCGATACCCGCCTGCCTTGATGTGGCCAGCCTGGCGCGCGAGCTCGATCAGTTGCATGCGCGATTGCAAGTCGCCTTCGACACGGGCGACGCCCAGGCGCGTCCGCCCGGCACCACCTTGACCCTGCTGGAAATACCGCCGCGGCAGGCGCCGCTGCTGTACCACGTGGGCGACTCGCGCCTGTATGAAGTGGCCGACGCTGCCGTCACGCCGTTGACGCTCGACCATGTGCCGGCCACCGTCTACGCCATGCATGGGGTGATCGACGAGCCGCAATGGCGCAGCCGGGTGTATGGCGCGCACCAGCCGCAGATTGCACAAGCTTTTATATTAGGCAATGTCATTGTCGATCCGCAAGTGCTGGGCAGCGAACTGCACGCGTTGGGGGAAAGCAACCTGCCGCCCTTCCTCGCCCACCTGGGCGACCGCCGCGCGCTGCGCCTGCGCCGCGAGGCCAGCTACGTGCTGGCCAGCGACGGTTTCTGGTCCTGCCCCGACCCTGCCAGCGTGCTGGCCCGTTGGCCGGCCCTGTGCGAGGGGCGCACGGCGGCGCAAGCGGCTACCGCCTTGTTCGACGACTTCCTGCGCCACCCGCCGGAAGGTTTGCACAGCGACAACCTGACCTTGCTGGTGCTGCGCATCAAGGCGTCAGCCGAAAGATAGCACGCTGCCCGGCGGCGAACCATGGTCGCGCCTTGTGGTCTGACCAAGACTGCAACCGCCCCACAAGGAGACCAGCATGAGCACTCCCACCACATCTGCGCCACCGCCCGCCGGCAATGAAGGCGCACCCGACATGGCCGCCATCCGCCAGCGCCAGCAGGCCACCTGGGCCAGCGGCGACTTCGCCATCATCGGCGTCACCCTGCAAATCGTCGGCGAATCGCTGGCCGAGGCGGCCGATATCCGCGCGCGCGAAGAAGTCATCGATATTGCCGCCGGCAATGGCAATGCGAGCCTGGCCGCCGCGCGCCGCTTTGCGCGCGTCACTTCCACCGATTATGTGCCGGCCCTGCTGCAAAAAGGACGCGAGCGGGCCGATGCCGAAGGCCTGCAAGTGACCTTCCGCGTGGCCGACGCCGACGCGCTGCCGTTTCCGGACGCCAGCTTTGATGTGGCGATCTCGACCTTCGGCGTGATGTTCGCGCCGGACCCGCCGCGCGCGGCGCGCGAAATGCTGCGCGTGGTACGCGACGGCGGGCGCATCGCCATGGCCAACTGGACGCCGGAAGGCCTGGTCGGCCAGTTGTTCAAGATCATCGGCAAACACGTGCCGCCCCCGGCCGGGCTCAAATCGCCTGCGCTATGGGGCACGCCCGACTATCTGCAGCAACTGTTCGCCGTGGCGCCCGGGCAGATGCAGGCGCAGCGCAAGCTGTTCAATTTCCGCTACGCCAGCGCGCAGCACTGGATACAGGTGTTTCGCGACTACTATGGCCCGGCGCACAAGGCGTTCGCGGCGCTACCGCCCGATGGCGCGCAGGCGCTGGAACAGGACCTGGCCAGCTTGCTCGACCGCCTCAATATCGCCGGGCCTTCTTCGCTGGTGGTGCCGGCCGAATATCTGGAAGTGGTCATCGGCAAGTCCGGGCAGGCGCCATGATTGCCATTTACATATATCTTAAAATCCATAAAATGTTATTTTAGGCAATGGTTTCCGTGGATTTCGCCGGGCACGTGGCAACACGCGCACATCTGCCGAAAAAACCGGCGGCAGCGCCATCATGCTTGTTGCCAAGCAAGGTCAAAAGGGCGTAAGCTCTCATGAATGACAGAGGGCGCCACCGCCCAACCCGGTCGAGTTTCCACCACATGAAAAAATGCAGCAACCCGGAGCACCCGCACTGTACGTTCTGGGTCTTGCCTGGTGAGCAGGTCTGCGCGGGCAACCACCCGCAGCCAGTCCTTGCCCCTACCAGCTATGACCTGCTGAGCGCCATGCGCAGCGCCCGTTCCGAGCAATCGGCAACGGTGGGCGTGCCTGCGTGCGCGGTTTCCCTGCCTTTGGCGGTGTCGCCACCGGTCAATTCGGTCAGCATGCCGCTGATGCGCCCCGCCGTGGCGCCTGCCTCGTCTGCCGCCGCGCCGGCCGCGCCTCATCTGCATATCAGCGGCTTCGATCCGCGCGCAGCCGGCGGGCGGCAAACCCTGAAAATGGAATTGCGCGGCATGGATGGCCACAGCGCGCCGCAACTGGGGCTACGGCTGCGCTCGGACCTGATTGCGCGCGGCCAGGTGCGGCACGACGTGGTACGCACCACGCGCGGCGACTGGCGGCCTGTGTTTGTCGAGTTTTCCTCGCGTAACAAGGAGCACGGCCAATACCAGATCGAAGTGGAGGTACTGAGCCACGTGGACGGCGCCGTGGCGCGGAAGTGGGTATGCACCTTTGTCATCCTGGTGCCGCGCCGCGACGCCACCCTGACCGAAATCCACCAGATTTTTCTCAGCACCCATAAAAACGTGCGCGTGATGGCCGATGACGCCTCGATCGCGCGCGTGACCGGTGGCGACGGCTGCAATCTCGACGTCACGGCGCGCAACGCCGGCATCGCCCACGTGGACCTGTCGGCGCCGCAAGGCAAGATCGACATGGGCTTTACCACCATCGCCTGGGACGAGGAACTGATCGAAGTCGACGTGCCCACGGCCAGCGACAGCCACCCGCACCCCAGCGTGGCGGCCTGCATCGTCAATGCGGCGCCGGAAGCGGGCGAACAGCGCCAGATCCGCCTGTTCGCGCTGGAAGAATGCATGCTGGGCCGCTTCGAGCTGGTCGACCCGGAAGCCGATGTGCTGCTCAGTCATTTCAGCATCGACGGCCAGGACCACAATGGCCTGACGCGCCGCCTGTCAGGCCGCCATGCGGTGATACGCCGCAGCGCGCAAGGCTTCGACATCGAAGACGTGTCGCGCTACGGGGTGCTGCTTGACGGCGTCTGGCCAGGCAAGCACAAGCCCGTGGCCCTGCGCGTGGGCATGCGCATCGAGCTGACGGCCAGCATCAAGGGCATCGTGGTGCTGGGCGTGTCGGCCATTTTGCAGCACGGCGTGATCCTGCACCGCCTCGACCAGGGTGCGCAGGCAGAATGCTTCTACCTGCTGCTGCCCGAAGCGCGCCCGGTCATCGTGCCGGCGCCGCACAGTCTTGCGCCGCAGGCGGCGGCGCTGCCGCTGCTGTTCCACCGCAACGGCGGCTTCTGGCACCTCGATTGCGCCAGCGGCAAGGAAACCGCGCTGGCGCCCGCCAGCACGCTCGACAAGCTGGCCGGCTTTGCCCGCCACAACCGTTTTGCCAGCGAACCGTATCCCGAATGCTGGATCATCCGCACCGAAGGCGCCAGCCTGTGCGACAGCGCGGTGCTTGAAGTCTAGCTCGGCACCAGCACAAAGAAGATCAGCGACAGGCCAACCAGGAAGATCGCTTCCAGGGTCAGCACCACGGCGGGAATCTGTATTTCGCGCGGAATTTTCATGGCCTTGCCTCCCAGCGTATGGTCAGGATTCCAGCATAGCGCGTGCGCCGCGAAATGCATTATCAGCCGCACAACACTGTTTCTTGTCGAGCACGCTCGCAGCAGCGGCTTAAGGCAAGCTGAAGAAGCCGCGATTTAACAAATAATTCACCGTTATTGTGCAAATTGCCTCGCGCGGCCCCCTGGCGTACTGTATATTCATCCAGCAAATTTCCCCGACGTTTTACACAGCGCGCGCAGCGTGTTTTACATTTCCTATGGCTTCAACTAAAGCGCACCATGCGACTGGCTGGGCCGCTGGCGTGATCGCCGCGGCGCTGGTCGCGCACGCGGACGCCGGCGGCCCCTATCAAGTGCTGAGCATGCTCGCCTTTGTGATGGGCGCGCTGGGCGGCACCGCGCCGGACTGGCTGGAAGTGGCCTGGTGGGCGCCGACGCGCCGGCTGTGGATCACGCACCGCACCTGGACCCACTGGGGCCTGGCCTGGATCGCCCTGCTGGTGTACACCTATCTGCAATTGCCGCATCATCTGTGGGCGCCGCCGCTGTTCGGCTTTGCCGCCGGCGGCATCATGCATTTGCTGGCCGACTGGCCCAATCCGCTGGGTGTGCCGTGGATTATCCGCCGCCACTCGCTGCGCTGGTGGAAGAGCGGCCGCCACGACCTGATCGTGATCGGCGCCGCCTGGCTGGCCGCCACTATTGTTGCCGACCATGTGTTTTTCGATGGCATCCATGGGCGGCGCGCCATGGCCTTCGTGCAGGGCTGGCCGCTCTGGTCGACCGGCTGGATGGTCGACGCGCTTGATACTTTTTGGCAACGGTTGCGCGCGTGGCGGCTCGGTCCCGGGAATTGACGCGGCAGCCATGGCGATGGGATAATGAATGAGTATCATTCTCAATTCAGTCCAGCCTGGAGTCCGCCGTGAGCACCGTCAGCATTTCCCATGCACCGCACCTGAGCACCCTTTACAGCCAGCACCACGGCTGGCTGTACGGCTGGCTGCGGGGCAAGCTGGGCAACGCCGGCGATGCGGCCGACCTGGCGCAGGATACCTTTGTGCGCCTGATGGGCAAACGCGAAGCGGCGCCGCTGCGCGAACCGCGCGGCTACCTGGCCACCATCGCGCGCGGCCTGCTGATCGACCGCTACCGGCGCCAGGCGCTGGAGCAAGCCTATCTGGAAGCGCTGGCGCGGCAGCCCGAGCCGCACACCATCTCGGCCGAAACCCAGGCCATCATTATCGAAACCCTGCTGGCGGTCGATCGCCTGTTGGAGCGCCTGGGCACGCGCACGCGCGCCGTCTTCCTGCTGGCGCAGATCGAAGAACTGAGCTATGTGGAGATCAGCGCGCGCCTGGGGGTGTCCTTGCCCACGGTAAAAAAACACCTGGTGCGCGCCTACACGGAATGTCTGGTGCTGGCGGCCACATGACGACTGGCGCCCTACCCCGTTGCGTGCTGGCCCGGGCCGCCCACTGGCATGTGGAACTGTGCTGCGGCAGCGCCGACCCGCAGGCGCACGCCGCATGGCTGGCTGAAAGCGGGGATCACGCGCGGGCCTGGGCCCTGCTGGGGCAGGTGGATGAGCAGCTGAAAACCATTCCCTCCACGCTGTCCCTGCCGGCGCTGCAGGCGGCGCAGCAGCAGCGCCGCGCGGCCGCCAGGCTGCTGGCCATGCTGGTGGCAAGCGCCGGCGGCATTGCCCTGGGGCAGATGGGCCTGGAGTCCAGCGCCTGGCAATCCTGGACGGCGGCGCTGCGCACGGCGCCCGGCGAGCGCCGGCGCGTCACCCTGGCCGATGGCGGCAGCCTGCAACTGAACACCGACAGCGCCGCCGATGTCGACTACAGCGGCACGCACCGGCGGCTGCGCTTGCATCGCGGCGAAATCATGGTGACCACGGCGCCCGATGCGCGCCCCTTCCTGGTCGAGACCGCGCATGGCGTGATCCGCGCGCTGGGCACGCGCTTTGGCGTGCGCTGCGATGCGCAGGCCAGCAGCGTCACCGTGTTCGAACACGCAGTGGAAGTGCGCAATCACGCCGCGCCCGGCGGCGGCAGCCGCGTGGAAGCGGGCCAGCAGCTGCGTTTCAGCCGCCTGGGCGACAGCGGCGTGCAGACAGCGCCGCGCTACCAGGACAGCTGGACGCGCGGCATGCTGGTCGCCGTGGATTGGCCCTTGTCGCGCCTGGTGGCCGAACTGGCGCGCTACCGGCGCGGTCACCTCGCTTGCGAGGCCGGCGTGGCGGACAAACCAGTCACTGGCACCTACCGCCTGGCCGATATCGACGCGGCGCTGGAAAGCCTGTGCGTTTCGCACGGCTTGCAGGTGACGTATCTGACGCGCTTCTGGGGTACGGTCGGTACGCGCCGCGGCTGATATTTACTTTTTTTCTGCGTTGGGGTTGGTGTTTCGTGCTGCTGCTTCGGCTTATCAGACAAGCAGCCGATGTACGCCACCACCATCCCCATTGCACAGAAAAATAGAAAGCTCACCCATGAACCTGAAGCTGAACCCTCCCGCCCTGCTCGCCATCAGCTGCGCCGTCTCCGCCGCCCTGACCACCCTGCCGGCCCTGGCGCAAAGCCAGCCGGCCAGCGCCAGCTACGCGATCGCCGCCGGCCCGCTGTCGACCGCCCTGAACGACTTTGCCGTGGCCGCCAATATCAGCCTGTCGACCGATCCGGCGCAAACGCGCGGCCTGCGCTCGCCCGGCGTGCGCGGCCTCTACAGCGTGGCGCAAGGCTTTGCGCTGCTGCTGGCCGGCAGCGGCCTGGAAGCGGTGCAGCTGGCCAATGGCGGTTATGTGCTGCGCCAGGCAGCCATCGCGCCACAGGCGGGCGCCGAGAAAACCATGGCGCCGGTGACCATCAGCGCCAGCCAGGAACGCGATCCCGTCAGCGAACATGACAATTCCTACGCGGCGCGCGCCGTCACCGTCGGCAAGGGCGTGCAGACCCTGCGCGAGATCGCGCAGTCGGTCAGCGTCATCACGCGCCAGAAGATGGACGACCAGAACCTGACCACCATCGACGCCGTGCTGGCCAATACCACCGGCATCACCATGTATGACAGCCCGATGGGCGGACGCTACGTGTATTCGCGCGGCTTCATGGTCGACACGTACCAGTTCGATGGCGTCAACCGCGCCATGTACTACCCGCAGGCGAACAGCTTTACCAGCAACACGGCGGTGCTGGACCGGGTGGAAGTGGTGCGCGGCGCCACCGGCCTGCTGCAGGGCACCGGCTCGCCCGGCGCGGCCATCAATATGGTGCGCAAGCGCCCGCTGGCCGACAAGCAGCTGCAACTGGCGGTGACGGGCGGGCGCTGGAACGCGCTGCGCGGCGAAGTCGACGCCACCGGTCCGCTGAACGAATCGGGCAGCATCCGTGGCCGCGTGGTGGCCGCGCATGACCAGCGCGACTTTTTTTATGACGTCGCCGACAGCCGCACCGACGTGCTGTACGGTGTGCTGGAATTCGACCTGGCGCCCGGCAGCAAGCTGACCACCGGCGCGAGCGTCGAGAAACTGCGCTCGACGCCATTCTTTTCCGGCCTGCCCCTGTATAGCAACGGCCGCGACTCGAAGCTGCCCCGCTCGAGCTTTATCGGTGCCGACTGGAACCGCTGGAACAGCAAACAGACGGCCGCCTTCGCCGAATTCGAGCACCGCCCCGACGCCGACTGGTCACTGAAAGCCAGCGCCAATTACACGCGCGAGCGGCATGACGTGAAATACATGTTCAACCTGGGCGCGATCAACCCGGTCACGATGGCCGGCATGATGCGCTATGACGGCGTATTCGACTACGGCACCACCAACAAAGGCGTTGACTTGTCGCTCGACGGCAAATTCAATGCCTTCGGCCGCCGCCACGGCTTCAGCGCCGGCGTCAATACCAACCGGCTGGAAGGCGACAGCGATTTCAGCCTCGCGATGCTGAACCAGGGCATCAATGCGCTGCAGCCGGATCATGGCGTGGAAGAACCGAGCGACACCTGGCTGCGCGAACACAGCTACCGTGGCGCGCCCACCGTCACCAGCATGCGGCAAACGGGCGCATATGGCGTGGCCCGCATCAGCGTCAGCGAACCGTTCACGGTGGTGGCCGGCGCGCGCGTCTCGAACTACAAATCGAGCAACATCAACCGCATCACGGGGGCGGAGGAAAGCGATCCGTACAAGGAAAACGGCGTCGTCACGCCGTACGGCGGCGTACTCTATGCGTTCGACCCACGCTGGTCCGGCTACGCCAGCGTATCGGACATCTTCCAGCCGCAAAACTCGCGTGACGCCGCCGGCGCCCTGCTCGATCCGCTCAAGGGCCGCAACCTGGAAGCGGGCGTCAAGGGTGAACTGTTCGACGGCAAGGTCAACGCCTCGCTGGCGGTGTTCCGCATCGAACAGCGCAACCGCGCGGAACTGGACCTGGTCCATACCTGCTCCAGCGGCACGGAATGCTATATCTCGGCCGGCAAGGTGCGCAGCGAAGGCGTGGATGCGGAGATCAGCGGCGAAGTGGCGCGTGGCTGGCAGCTGTTCGCCGGCTACACGCTGAACAATTTCAAGTACCTGGACCAGACGTCGAGCGCCGGCCTGATGTTTGCCAGCACCTACTCGCCGCGCCATATGCTGCGCGCGTGGAGCGACTACCGTTTGCCCGGCGCCCTGGCGGCGTGGAGCGTGGGCGGTGGCGTGAACTTCCAGACCGAAAGCTCGCGCGTCACGCAGGGGATCACGGTGGCACAGGGCGCCTATGCGCTGTGGAGCGCGCGCGCCGCCTATCAGATCGACCGCAACTGGAGCGCTTCCCTGAGCGTGACGAATGTGCTCGACAAGCGCTACTACCAGACGGTCGGTGCGCCCGCCTGGGGCAATTTCTATGGCGAGCCGCGCAAGGCTTCGTTGACCCTGCGCGCCCGCTTTTAAGACCTACAGGAACTGCGGCGCCGGCCTGGCCGGCGGCTTGGGCAGCGGGATGAACTCCGTCTCGCCCGGCACCTGGCCCATGCGCTGGGCGCTCCAGTCCTCGCCGGCCTGCGCCAGGCGTTCCTTGCTCGACGAGACGAAGTTCCAGAAAATGAAACGCGGACCGTCGAGCGGCTCGCCGCCGATCACCACGAACTGCGCCGGGCCGTTACCGGCAGTGACCACCGGTACGGCGTTCGATTCCAGCAGCGCCATGGTATGCGGCGCCAGCGCCACGCCGTCCACCAGCACTTCACCGCTGATCGGGTAGATCGCCGCCTCGGCCGGCAAGCCGTCCAGGCGCAGCGTCTGGCCCGCCTGCAGCGCCACGTCCAGGTACACGGTTTGCATATAGGTGCGCACCGGCGAGGTCTGGCCAAAGGCGGTGCCGATCAGCACTTTCACCACCGCGCCGTCGAGCGTGACCACCGGTATATCGGCCTGCGGCGTATGCGTGAAACCCGGTTCGTCTTCTTCGTTCGCCTTCGGCAGCGCGGCCCACAGCTGCAGGCCGTGGGTGCGGTGCGGCCGGCCGGCCAGGTCGGCGGGCGTGCGCTCGGAATGGACGATGCCGCGCCCGGCCGTCATCCAGTTGATGGCCCCCGGCTCGATGCGCTGGTACGAGCCGATGCTGTCGCGGTGGTCCATCGCGCCTTCGAACAGATAGGTGACGGTGGCCAGGCCGATATGCGGGTGCGGCCGCACGTCGTGGTTGGCGTCGGGCGCCACGTCGATCGGGCCGAAATGGTCGAAAAAGATGAACGGGCCGACGGTCTGCTTGACGCTCGACGGCAGCAGGCGGCGCACCACGAAACCGCCGCCCAGGTCTTTTTCGTGGCTTTTCAGGATCGCCGCGCTCATGCCAGCACCGTCGTGATGTCGGTGGTGACGGCCGTCATCAGCTTGTGGATCGGGCACTTGGCGGCCGCGCCCAGCAGCTCCTCGCGCTGCGCCTCGGACAGGTCGCCGGTCAGGTGCAGGCTGACGGCCAGGCGGTACACGCCCTTGCGTTCGTCGCTGGCGTCGCGCTCGGTCGTCACTTCCACGTTTTCAAGCGCGATGCCCTTGTGCCTGGCGTACCAGACCACCATCAGCGCCTTGCAGGCCGACAGCGCCGCGTCGTACAGGTCGTGCGGCGACGGGCCCGAGTCGCCGCCGCCTTCGGCCACCGAGCCGTCGGCGGAAAGGATATGGTCGCGCACATGCACGATATGGCGCATGGGTTGCGACTGGTCACGGATGGCTTTGATGGTCATGGCGGTCCTTGCGGCGTTTTGGAAAGCCACAATTTACACCGTTTACGGCGCCAGCGCAGCTTGCCTGATGGCAGGGCGTCAAGGGTTCAACCGAGCTGGCGCGCCACGCGAAAGCCGACGATATCGTTCGACAGCACGATGGAAAAGCCGTTGCGGATGGCCGAACGCAGATAGCGCGGGTGGTACAGCCAGGAGCCGCCGCGCAGGACGCGCCGGCTGGTGTCGCCGCCCTCTTCCCAGGCGCTGCCGTCGGCCGGCGCGCCTTCATAGTTGTCATGCACGATGTCCTGCACCCATTCCCACACATTGCCGTGCATGTCGTGCAGGCCCCAGGCATTGGGCTGGAAGGTGCCGCGCGCGCTGGTGCCGCCACGGTACTGGCCGCGCGCGCCGCCGTTGTACACGTACAGGCCGTCGTAATTGGCCTGCTCGGTGCTGATGGTGTCGCCCGTGTTGAAGGCGGTGCGGGTGCCGGCGCGGCAGGCGTATTCCCATTCCGCTTCGCTGGGCAGGCGATAGAGCTGGCCGGTTTTTTCGCGCAGCCACGCCAGGTAGAGCTGGGCGTCGTTCCAGCTGACGCCCACCACCGGATGCTGTTCGTTCTGCACGAAACCGGGATTGTCCCAGTCGGTTTCCGAAATGCCGCGCTGCCAGCCGGTGGCCTTGACGAAGGCGCGCCATTCGCCCACGCTGACCGGGTGGATCGCCAGCGCAAAACCGCGCTCGATGCCGACCCAGTGCTGTGGCTTTTCGCGCTCCAGCCAGCCCTGCTGCGAGCCCGCTTTCAATGCCGCCTTGTGCTCTTCCTCATGTGCGCCCATCTGGAAGCGTCCGCTGGGCAGGCACACCAGTTCGGGCCCCTGGCCGGAGCCGTCGAGGAAATCGTCGCGCAGCAGGCCGGTGGGTGCGGGCGCGGAAGACTCGGCAAGCGGTGTTTCGGTGGCAGGTGGCGCTGCCACCGGCGCGGCAGGAACGGCGGGGGTGGCCGCGCGGCTCGCCTCCGCCTTGCGCGCCCTTTCCTGCTCTGCGCGGTAGGCTGCCTCGGCTTTGGCCTGGATCGCCTTGCGCTGCAGCTGCTGGTGTTCCTGCAAGGCGGTGGCGGCGTCGGCTTCGCGCCGCGCGCGCAGCTGGCCGCGCAGCGCTTCCTTGCGCAGCTTGCGCGACTCCTCCGCTTCGAACTGGCGCTGGGCTTCCTGCTCGCGGCGCAGCTTGTCGAGCCGCTGCTTTTCCAGCGCCGCCGCATGGGCCTCGGCCTTTCTTTTCTGTTCCAGTTCCTCTTCGCGCCGGCGCGCTTCTTCCTTCGCCTGTTCGGCCGCCAGCGCCGCCTGCTTTTGCTGCTCGGCCGCGCGCGCGTGCGCCTGGCGCGCCTGTTCGGCCAGCTCCTCGACCGACGGCCCGGCGGCCCGCTCCAGCATTTCCAGCAGGGCTTGCACCGATTGCGGGCGCAATTCGGGCGTCATCGAAAAACCATTCTGCAGCACCTGCCATTGTGCCGCCTTCAGCGCTTGCGGGGCCGACGGCAGTTGCTCGGCCGTGCGCACGCCGTCGAACGGCATGCGTCCTTCGAGCATCTGGTAGACCATCACCGCCACCGCGTACACGTCCAGGCGCGGGCTGGGCTGGCGCTGGTGGGCGCCGGCTTCGGGTGCGCGATAGCCTTCCGTGCCGGCATTCGGCGTTTCCAGCCCCAGGCTGCTGCCGGCGTTGCGCACACGCGAAGCAATGCCGTAGTCGAGCAGCTTGACGTCGCCCTTGCCGGTCAAAAAAACGTTGCCAGGCTTGATATCGCGGTGCACCAGCTTGTGCTTTTCCCAGGCATACGACAGCGCATCGGCCACCGGCTGCAGCAGTTCCTGCACCGCCGCCAGCGCCAGCGGACCCTGGCGGCCCAGGTAGTGCTCCAGGTCTTCGCCATCGAGGCACTCCATGATGATGAAGTAGCTCGCCGTGGCCGGGTCCTGCGCCCATTCATAGACGCGCACGATGTTTTCATGCGCCAGTTTGCGCGCCTGCGTCGCTTCCTCGATCAGCAGCCGGGCATGGGTGGCGCTTTGCGTCAGCTGCGGCGGCAGGATTTTGAGCGCCACCATTTCGCTGCTGCCCAACTCGGCGTGCGTGGCCAGGTCCGTGGCCTGCCACACCTGCCCCATGCCGCCGGTGCCGATCAGGCGTTCCAGGCGATAGCGGCGGTTTTGCGGACCGATTTCCTGGCCCGTCATGAAGCCCAGCTCCGTGCCCTGGCGCACCGGCAGCGTGATGGGCGCCGGCGCGGCGCCGGGCGGCGCGTATTCGGCGTCGAGGATGGCGTTCTTGCGGCGTTCGAATTCCTGCTCGCTGAGCAGCCCGTCGTCGTGCAGGGCGCGCAACTCTCGCAGTTTGTCTCGTGCTTTTTGCATCATCTGGGGTACTGGCTATCCGTCAAGGCTGCAGCGCCACGCCGCAGGCGGCGCAGAATTTGTCTTCCGGATGGCCGGCCCGCAGCGCGTGGCCATTGCTGCAGCAGCGCGCCGGCGCGCTGCCGGCAACGGCCTGCGCCACCGCCACGCCCAGCTGGGCCTGCGCATTGAGGCCATGGCTGTGCGCCGCGTTCTGCAAGCCGATCAGGTCCAGTTGCTGGCGCCGCTCGCGTTCGGCCTGCGCTTCCAGGTAGGCGCGCTCCTGCGCCACGCCTTCCTGCGCCATGCGCATGGCGTCCTGCGGCGCGATGCTGTTCTCGGCCGCCGCCAGCGCCGCCAGCGCGTGGATCTGCTCGGCGCTCATGCCGGCCTGCAACTGGGTTTTCAGCACTTGCGCCAGCACGGCCGCATTCGGCCCGGCCGCCATCGCCACCTTGCCGGTGTCGCTCAGGGTGCCGATTTTTTCGATGCGGTCGATATCGATGCGCGCCAGTTCGGCCGCATGCGCCTGCTGCGCCACCAGCGCTTCGTAGTCGTTCTTCCAGCGTGCATAATCGTGTTCGCGCTGCTGCGACATGGCCAGCAGGTCGCGCTGCCATTGCGCCTCCTGCTCCAGCTGGCGCAGCTGCTGGCGCTGTTCTTCGATCGCCAGCGCGTCGAGCTGCGCCAGATGCGCCTGCTGCTGCAGCTGGCGCGCATGCACGCCGTCGGCCTCGATGGTGCGCAGCAGTTTTTCCTGCTGGGCGATGGCGTCCTCGCGCGCGCCGCCACGGCGCAGCACGGCCACTTTTTCAGCGATTTCGGCCGCCTGCACCTGCGCCGCCTCATCCTTGTGCGCTTCGGCGCGCAGCAGTTCACGCTGGCGCGCCAGCTGCATCTGGTCTTCCCATTCCTGCACCCGCTCCGCTTCTCGCTTGCGCGCGGCGGTAGCCAGCACGGCGCCCTGCCAGGCGGCCTTGTGCTGTTCCGCTTCCAGCTGCGCCTCGCGCTGGGCCGCATCCTGTTCGGTCTTGTGCAGGCGCGCCAGCTGGGCGCGGCGGCCCGCCTCGTCGTCGATCAGCAGCGCGCTTTCCACCTGCTGGGCGATGGCCTGCAGATGCACCTGGTGCGTGAAACGCTGCTGCGCCAGCTGCAGCTGTTCGCGCCCTTCCAGCTGCGACAATTCCAGCTCGCTGCGCATCCTGATCGCCGCCAGCGCGCGCAGGTGCTGCCATTCGGCCGCCTCGTCGGCGTGCCTGGCGCCCTTTTTCGCCAATTCCTGCCTGAGCTCCTGCAGCGCCACGGCGGCGCCATGGTCGAGCGCCTGGCGCTGCGATTTTGCTTCCAGGATGCGGCCGTACAGGTCGATCTGGCGCCCGCGCAGCGCCTGCAGGCGTTCGGCTTCCTGGTGCGCCAGTTCGGCCTGCCCCACCTTGGCATCCTGCTGCAGCTCCAGGCGCCGCTGCGCGTGGCGCAGTGTCAGCGCCTCGCGCGCGATGCGCTGCAGTTCCTCTTCATCGTAGAGCTGGTCCAGCTGCTTGCCGCGCTCAAGCGCATCCGCGGCGTCGGGCGCCGGCAGGCCGCCCAGCCACAGGGTACCGATGCAGGTCTCGTCGACGGCCAGCTTGTCGTGGCGCAGCGCCAAGGTGTCCACGCGCGCCACCGCCAGGCCGGATGGCGCCAGGCGCTGCGTCAGCGACGACTGCAGGCGCTCGTTGAACTGCGCCCGCAGGTCGGCGTTGGCATCCATCTCGCGCAATGCGCGGCTGCCGGTAAATTCCAGCGCGATCTGGCGTACCGAGGGCAGCAGCAATGCGTGCAGATGGGCCACGGTGACGGCGCCCGGCGCACGCATGAACTGGCGCGCGAACGCATCGGGCTGGCCCAGCGCGATCTCGACCTGGAAGGTGGCGGCGATCTGCAGCTGCTCGGTCGTGGCCAGCGCCGGCAGGTCGAAAGTAAGCGAGATCGGCGCGGCGCGCGCGATCAGCACTTCGGCCGGACGCGCCGGCAGCAGCTGCGGCAGGCGCGCAAAGAAGGCGGCGCTGTCGTAGTCGCCGGCCGGTATCGAGGTGAAAGCGTCGGACTGCACGATCCAGGCGCGCGCCTGTTCCGGCACCTGCAAGCGCCGGCCGGCGGCGCCAAGCAGCGATGACAGCTCGCGCACGCCAAAGAACAGGGCCAGCTGGTCATCGGCCAGGCGCCATTGGTTGGCATGCAGCACGGCGTCGTTGCCGGGCGTGCCGAGCGACAGGCCGCATTGCGCGCAGTAGCCTGCCGCTGCGGCATTCTTGTGTTCGCAACGGGGGCACCGGGCGCCGCCAAAACCAAACAATTGGAACATGTGTGACTCCTGATGAAGGTGATACGCGCAAGCTGCGACGTCGATTCTAGCAGCAGCGGCGCTGAACCACGCCCACGCGCCAAGCGCGCTCCTGTGCAGTTGTAAATGATGCCACATGGCAATTAGCATCATAGGGCAGGATACAGGCCTGTTTCCCCCTCAATTCGCGCCGTGCCGCCACTTATGCTCCGGTGACGCATTTCAGCGCCCTTTTTTTGCCGTTGATGCCGCAAAAATCGCGGCTGGTCGCAAGTGCGTGGCGGCACGTGGGCGCGTTGGCTAAAGTGCATCCAATCCCACCCGCCACCCGAAAGGACGCATCATGAAAACCCTGAAAAACTTCGAAGCCATCTTCACCGTCGCCGTCGCCATCGCCTGCGCGGCCAGCTATGTCAGCTTCCTGCAGCCGCCTGCCGCGCCGGCGGAAAAAACCGCGCAGAGCGCCACCACCATGCACGTGGTGACTGTCACCGCCAAGCGCCTGACGCCACAGGAAAAGCAGTTGTCGCTGCTGGAAGAACGCCAGGCGCAGCTGAACAACAGTACCGCCAGCATCCTGTGAGCGGCGCATGGCATCGATGGAGCCTGGCGCCTTCCAGCACGCGCCAGGCCGCAGCAAATGTTCCCCTTTTGATACACGCCCGCTCAGCATTGTGTCAGTTGTAATAAGTTAATTCAAAGGCGCAAACGCCGCCAGCAAGTCGCTATAGTCCATTTCACGCAATCACCGAAATGGAGCCAGACATGAAACCCATTACCTTCTATGCAGCCGCCATGCTCGCCATCAGCAGCGCCGCCTTCTTGCCCGCGCAAGCGATGGCGCAAAACCAGCTCGGCGTGAGCATCGTCGTCGGCAACGCCCCGCCCCCGCCACGCTTCGAGAGCGTGCCGCAACCGCGCCGCGGCTATGTCTGGGCGCCCGGCTACTGGAACTGGGACGGCCAGCGCCATGTCTGGTACGACGGCGAATGGCTGCGCGAACGCAGCGGCAACCAGTATCGCCGCGCCGAATGGATACAGGAGAACAACCGCTGGCGTCTGAACCGTGGCGGCTGGGTCACCGTGGCGCAGCCGGTGGTGTATGAAGAGATCCGCATCGCCCCGCCGCCACCACGCCGCGAAATCATTCCCCGTGCGCGCAACGGTTATGTGTGGGCGCCCGGCCACTGGGAATGGCGCGCCCAGCGCTATGCCTGGAACCCCGGCGTGTGGATCGCCGAACGCCCCGGCTATGTGTATGCGGCGCCGGCCTGGACCCAGCGCGATGGCCGCTGGCGCATGGACGAAGCGCGCTGGTCGCCACGCGGTCCGAACGGCGACCGTGACCATGACGGCATCCCGAACCGCTACGACAGCCACAATGACCGTGACCGGGACCGTGGCCGCGGCCCGGGCCGCGACAACGACCATGACGGCGTGCCGAACCGCGACGACCACCGCCCCAACGATCCGCGCCGCTATTGATGATTGACGGCTGAACTGCGCAGACAAGGCCACCGCCTGCGGTGGCCTTGTCATGTGCCGGTCATGTAACCGCGGCATAATCGCGCGACGATAACTTACCTGCGCGGGACATATATACGATGGCGATGGAAAATGCCGGCTTTACCTACGGCTCGGACACCTCGGGCCTGGTCTGGGGCTTCCTGTTTGGCCGCCATGCACAGCCGCTGGCGATGGACTCGGCCGCGGCGCTGGCCTGGCTGGCGCCGGGCGCGGTACGCCCGCCGAACGAATTCGCCTGGCTGCATTTCAATCTGTCGCACGCGGCCAGCGAAAAATGGCTGCACGCGCACACGCGCCTGGCCGACGAATTCTATGAAACGCTGCACCAGGGCTCGCGCTCGACGCGCATCGAACAGGCGGAAAACACCCTGATCGCGGTGGTCAACGATGTGGTGCACAATTTCAGTTTCGAAGCGTCCGATATCTCCACCATGTGGGCCAGCGTGGCGCAGGACCTGGTGATCACGGCGCGCCGCGCGCCGCTGCAGTCGATCGAACGGCTGCGCCAGGCGGTGATCAAGAATCACGAACCGATACGTTCGTCGGTGGAGTTGCTGGTGCACCTGCTGCGCGACCAGGCCGATGTGCTGGTCAATATCGTGCGCGACGCCGTGGCCAGGGTCGACGATATCGAAGACCATCTGCTGGCGGGGCGACTGGTGCCCAAGCGCGAAGACCTGGGCGCCATGCGGCGTGTGCTGGTGCGGCTGCAGCGCCTGCTGGCGCCGGAGCCGGCCGCCCTGTTCCGGCTGCTGCAGCGCCCGCCGTCATGGGTGCAGGAGCTCGACAGCCTGGAACTGCGCCAGTCGACCGAGGAATTTTCGGTGGTGCTCAGCGACATGTCCTCGCTGCAGGAGCGCATCAAGCTGCTGCAGGAAGAAATCGCCGCGCGCGTCAATGAAGAGAATGGCCGCAGCCTGTACGTGCTGACCATCGTCACCGTGCTGGCCCTGCCGATCAATATCATCGCCGGCATGCTGGGCATGAACGTGGGCGGCATTCCGCTGGCCCAGCATCCGCACGGCTTTGCCATCATCGTCGCCATTATCCTGACCTTTACGGTGGTGGCGGGATGGCTGGTGGTGCGGATGCAGAAGAACAGCTAGCCGCTTAGCGGTGGTATTCGCCGGCCCGCTCGGGCTGGTACAGCAGTTCCTCGATGGTCACCTTGACCACGCCGCCGGGCATAGGCCAGTCCATGCTGTCGCCGACGGACAGGCCCAGCAGCGCGCTGCCGACCGGTGCCAGCACGGAGATGCGGTCGGCCTGGCCATCGACGTCCTTCGGATAGACCAGGGTCAGGCGAAATTCTTCCTTGTTCTCGACCGTAAAGCGCACGGTGGAATTCATGGTCACCACGGTCGGTGGAATTTCCTGCGGTTCAAGCACGTCCGCTCGGCCCAACTCGTCGAGCAAGGCGGCCTTGTCGGGCGACAGGTTATTGCCCAGGGCGTACAACAATGATTCGAGTCGTTCCAGGTCCCGGGACGACAAAATGATGTTAGGTTTTTTTTCCAAAATATCCTCGCTGATGAATATAAGGGCGGCGGCCGGCTTGATGCGGCAACAAAGGCCACCATTATCAGGGCGATTATGGACGAACTTTCCCGGCCAGGCCAGAGCGTTTGTCGATTCCCGTTAAAATTTATTCAAATCAATGGGTTACCACGAAATAACAATAAAAAATCACGCACGGGGGCAGAATGTGGCGTTTCCATCTGGAATTTTATGTTGTCGTTGATTTTGAATATGGCGCGCAGAATCGGACTCGGCAACAAAAAACACAGGCCGGCGGATAAAGGATTAAAATTTGGCATTCTTTGCAAATGGAACAGAAGCATGGCGGGGCAAGGCAGGATGACACGGGGCGACGCATGAAACGGCAAGGTACGGGGCACAATATGATGGCAAGCCCGGCGCTGCCATCGGCAAAAATGCGCGGCGACCGTGTGGCCAGGTTCAACCTGCTGGCCGCCACTGCGCTGCTGATGTGTACCAGCGTACTGCTGGTGCTGTTCCAGCTTTATACGCTGCGCGGCGCGCTCGAGCGCACTCTGGAGATCCATGCGGCCATGCTGGCCAGCCCGGTGGCCGAGGCCATGCGCCGCGGCGACCGCCTGGGCGTCGAACAGCTGCTGGCGCCGCTGGCGGCGGCACCGGCCATCGACCAGGCGCTGGCCTACAGCCCTTACGGCCAGCCTTTTGCCCGCTTTGCCAGGAGCGGCAGCGACAGTGTTCAGGCCGCATCAGCCTACGGCATGCATGTCGCCTGGCGCGACGGCCACGCCAGCTTGCTGGCACGGCTGCCCGGCGGCGGCGCCCTGCTGCTGCGCGCTGGCCTGGCGCCACTGTACGGCAGCCTGATACAGTCCGCGGCCTGGACAGCGCTGGTCAGCCTGTTTGCCTTCTGCGTCGCCGTGCTGATGGTGCACCGCACGCGCCGCGCGGCGCAGCAGGCGGAAAATCATCTGCATTACCTGGCCCATGTCGATTCCGTCACCGAACTGCCGAACCGCCATGAATTCAATGAGGCGATGGCCTATGCGCTGGCGCGCGCCGACCGCCAGGACAGCAGCGTGGGCCTGCTGCTGCTCGACCTCGACAATTTCAAGATCGTCAACGACACCCTGGGCCACCATTGCGGCGACCATTTGCTCAAGCTGGTCGCGCGGCGCCTGGTGTCGGTGCTGCGCACCACCGATGTGATCTGCCGCATCGGCGGGGATGAATTCGTGGTCATCGTCGAACCGGCCGACGACGCCTCCGAGATGGTGTGCGTGGCGCGCAAGATCCTGGCGGTGCTGGCCGAACCGTTCGCGCTCGACGGCCACCAGCTCCATGTCAGCGCCAGCATCGGCGTGAGCCTGTATCCCTTCGATGCGCGCGACGTGGCGACCCTGACGCGCAACGCCGACACGGCCATGTACCACGCCAAGCACCAGGGCAAGAACCGCTACGCCGTGTTCAAGGCCGACATGGAACTGCGCGCGCAGCGCCGCCTGCGTATGGAAGCCAATCTGCGCCGCGCCTTGCAGGACGGGGAACTGTATCTGCATTACCAGCCGCAAATCGATTTGCGCAGCGGGCGCATCGTCGGCGTCGAAGCGCTGCTGCGCTGGAACTGCCGCGAAATGGGCGCCATGAGCCCGGCCGAATTCATTCCAGTGGCCGAGGAAAGCGGCGTGATCGTCGAGCTGGGGCGCTGGGTGCTGCACACGGCCTGCCGCCAGGCGGCCACCTGGTGCAAGGCCGGCCTGCTCGATTCACTCGAACACGTGGCCGTCAATCTGTCGGCCAGCCAGGTACGCGAACCGGGCCTGATGGACGATATTCGCGCCATCCTGCACGAAACACAGTTGCCGCGCGGCCTGCTGGAACTGGAAATCACCGAGGGTGTGATGATGGACGACGTGCCGGCCAACCTGGAACTGATGCGGCGCCTGCAGGAAACCGGGATCCACCTGTCGATCGACGACTTCGGCACCGGCTATTCGTCGATGTCCTACCTGAAACGCCTGCCGATCGACCAGTTGAAGATCGACCGCAGCTTCGTGCACGACCTGCCCGGCGAAGGCGAAGCGATCGTCACGGCCATCATCGCGATGGCGCACAGCCTGAAGCTGAAAGTGGTGGCAGAAGGCGTGGAGACGATGCAGCAAGTGGAGTTCCTGCGCCGCGCCGGCTGCGACAACGTGCAGGGATTCTATTTTGCCCGCCCGATGACGGCGGCGCAGCTGACGGCGCTGCTGCTCGAGCGCAGGGACTGGAGCAGCAGGACGGCCCTGGCGGTTTGATGGTGTAGCCAACAATGGTGTCGGATTAAGGCCTTCGACCTAATCCGACCTGCCTGTTGACGGCGTAGGTCGGGTTAGCGTGAAACGCGTAACCCGACACCACCGCTACATCAGGCCAACTTCGCCGAATGCTCGCGCGTGGCGTGGAAGGTCAGCTTCGGCCAGCGCTCTTCGGTCAGACGCAGGTTGACGCCCGAGGTGGCCAGGTAGGCCATGTTGCCGGCCGCGTCGTAAGCCACGTTGTGGCCCAGCGCATTTTCGAAATCCTGCAAGATGCGCTTGTCATCGCAGCTGACCCAGCGCGCGCTGCTGATGCTGGTGCCTTCGAACACGGCGTCGACGCCATACTCGTTGAGCAGGCGGCTGGCGACCACCTCGAACTGCAGCACGCCGACCGCGCCCAGCACCAGCTCGCCGCCCTGCACCGGCTTGAAGACCTGCACCGCGCCCTCTTCGCCCAGCTGCTGCAGCCCCTTGTGCAGCTGCTTGATCTTCAGCGGATTGCGGATGCGCACCGAGCGGAAGAAGTCCGGCGCGAAGTACGGGATGCCGGTAAAGGTCAGCAGTTCGCCTTCCGAAAAGCTGTCGCCGATCTGCATGTTGCCGTGGTTGGGCAGGCCGATGATATCGCCCGCGTAGGCTTCTTCCACCTGTTCGCGCGAGGAGGCCATGAAGGTCACCACGTTCGACACCTTGATCTCGCGCCCCAGGCGCAAGTGCTTGACCTTCATGCCGCGCTCGAAGCGCCCCGAGCACACGCGCAGGAACGCGATGCGGTCACGGTGGGCCGGGTCCATATTGGCCTGGATCTTGAAGACGAAACCGGTAAACGGCTGCTCGGCCGGCGCCACCGAACGCACGGTGGCATCGCGCTCGCGCGGCGCCGGCGCCCAGTCGACCAGCGCCGACAAAATTTCACGCACGCCGAAGTTGTTGATCGCCGAACCGAAGAACACCGGTGTCTGCACGCCGGACAGGAACTCTTCCAGGTTGAACGGATTCGAGGCGCCATGCACCAGTTCGACTTCCATGCGCAGCTGGTCCATTTCGAGCGGGAACATCTCCTGCAGGCGCGGATTGTCGATGCCCTTGATGATCTCGAAGGCGCCGTCGGCTTTTTCCTCGCCGGCCTTGAACAGCATGATCTCGTCGTTCAGCAGGTGATACACACCGCGGAAGTTCTTGCCCATGCCGATCGGCCAGGTGACGGGCGCGCACTGGATCTTCAGCACCGATTCGAGTTCGTCGAGCAGGTCCAGCGGATCGCGCGTCTCGCGGTCCATCTTGTTCATGAAGGTGACAATCGGCGTATTGCGCATGCGGCACACGGCCAGCAGCTTGATCGTCTGCGCTTCCACGCCCTTGGCCGCATCGATCACCATCAGCGCCGAGTCGACCGCCGTCAGCACGCGATAGGTGTCTTCCGAAAAGTCCTGGTGGCCGGGGGTGTCGAGCAGGTTGACGACGTGGTCGCGAAATTCGAACTGCATCACGGAAGACGCCACGGAGATGCCGCGCTGCTTTTCGATTTCCATCCAGTCCGACGTCGCATGGCGGCCCGATTTACGGGCTTTCACGGTACCGGCCATCTGGATCGCGCCCGAGAACAGCAGCAGTTTTTCGGTCAAGGTGGTTTTACCCGCATCGGGGTGGGAAATGATGCCGAAGGTGCGGCGGCGCTGCACTTCGCGCGCGATCACGGCCGGCGCCTTGCTGCCGGTGGTGGTGGCTGCGGAAGTGTCCGCGCCATCCTGGATGTCGGTGGAATCGGGGGTAATGCTGTCGTTCTCGTTGGCCATATTGGTGACCATGATATGGCCCTCGCAAAAAACCCTCGATTTTACAGAAGGAACGCTCTTTCGTGTGAACTGTTCCACTCTGGACAAGGCCAGCGACGACGGCTTCGTCGATTCCGCCGGGTTCGCTTCAATATTGCACGTGCTCAATATGGCACCCGGCTATCACAAAATCATGCGAGACGGCGCAAGAATGGATGTCAACAGAACGGCCGTAGGAGTAGGACTACAAAGCGACCTCAATTGAGACTACAAAGTGGCGACTGCTAATCTTATGTTCGCCAATTACATACGCCCTTAAAGTAGCTACATCGCGATCTGCACTGCGCGGTGGCAAAAAGAAGCCCGCCCCGTTGTAGCAGACGCACTCCGATGTAAAAAGCCTGCGAGGAATAAAATGAACCACACTCAACTGAACGCCCCGGTCCAGAAAAACCAGATGCTGCCACACGCCATGCCTGCGGCCGGACGCGAGATCAAGCTTGGGTCGCGGATCAGCCTGAGCAGCGCGCAACAGAATGAACTGCTGGGCGCCCTGCCACGTGCCGCCCTCGAATCGCTGTTCGAGCACCTGGAACTGGTCGAACTGCCTTTCGGCAAAGAGCTGTACGCCTACGGTAATTGCCTGGAATACACCTACTTCCCGACCACCGCCATCGTCTCGCTGCTGTACGTGATGGAAGACGGTGCCACCACCGAGATCGCCGTCGTCGGCCATGAAGGCGTGGTCGGCGTGTCGCTGGTCGCCGGTGAGCGCGCCATGTGCACGGCGGTCGTGCAAAGCGCCGGCTACGGCTACCGCCTGAAAACGCAGAGCCTGCGGGAAGCCTTCAACCAGGGCGGCGCCCTGCCCCAGCTGCTGATGCGCTACACCAATGCCCTGTTCGCCCAGATGGCGCAGAACGCCGTTGGCGGCCGTCACAGCTCGATCGAACAAAAGCTGTGCCGCTGGTTGCTGGACCGTCTGGACCGCTCGCCATCGAACGAATTGAAAGTGACCCAGGAGCTGATCTCGATCATGCTGGGCGTGCGCCGCGAAAGCATTACCGCCGCTGCCGGCAAGCTGCAGGATGAAGGCCTGATCCACTATCGCCGCGGCAACATCACGGTGCTGGACCGCGCCGGCCTGGAAGACTATGCCGGCGAATGCTACAAGGTGGCCAAGACCGAATACGACCGCCTGCTGCGCGACGTCGCGCGCTGCTGATCACGGCACGACCCCTTACAAAAATGGCCGGACATGCTTGCATGCCCGGCCATTTTCTTTTTCAGAATGGATGTACAGGTCGCCGCTTGAATCAGGCTTCGAGCTCGTCCGGTTCCGGCGTCAGGGGCAAGGGAATCAGCGCCTCGACGCAGGTGCCCTTGCCTTGCGGCCCAGGCTTGACGGTCAGGCTGCCACCGAGCAGCAGAGCGCGCTCGCGCATGCCCAGCAGGCCATGCGACATCGGTTTTTGCAAGGCGTCTTCCGTGATGCCGACGCCGTCATCGGTCACGCGCAGCACCAGCCCGGTTTCGTTGCGTTTCAGGCTGACCGTGACCATGCCGGCCTTGGCGTATTTCAGGATATTGGTCAAGGATTCCTGCACGATGCGGAACAGGGCGATCGTCAAGGTCGCTTCGCGGCTGTCGATGTGGATGGCGACGTCGGTATCGCAGCGTACCGAGCTCATGCGCGCAAAGTCCTCGCAATAGCTCTCGATGGCGGCGCACAGGCCCAGGTTGTCCAGCAGGCTGGGGCGCAGGTCTTCGACGATGCGGCGTTTCAGCTCCACCGTTTCAAGCAAGGTGGCCTTGGCGTGGCGCAGTTGCGCGGCCAGTTCGGGATGGCTATGCGCCAGTTGCTGGGTGACGGCGCCCAGGTCCATGCTGATCGAGGTCAGGTTGGCGCCCAGCTCGTCATGCAGCTCGCGCGCCAGCCGCGCTTTCTCCACTTCATTGACGCTGATCAAATGACGCGACAGGACGGATAGCTGCTCAGTGCGCTTGACCACCGTCGACTCCAGGTTGTCATTGGCGTTTTTCAGCGCGAATTCGACTGCCGCGCGGTTCTGGAAACTGCGCCGCACCAGCTGATAAAACATGATCAGCACCAGGATGGCCAGGCCGTTAATGCCGATGCCGAGAAACACCGCTTTCCGGTATTCGCGATAGAACGCGGTGCTCCCGGCGTCCAGCGCTTCATTCTGCTCGCGCACCATGATCACCACCTGCAGGCGGATTTCATCCATGGTGGCGCGCTCGTCGCTGACCCTGGCGATATTGACGATATCGGCCAGTCCGCCCTGCTTGTAGACATTGATGGATTCGTCCAGCGTGGTCATCTTGCGGCGTATCAGGGTTTTCAGCTGGGCCAGGTTTTTCAGCTGGCTGGGGCTGCCCTGCAGCAGCGCTTCGAGGCCCCGCAGTTCATTGTCGATTTCAGCGGTGGCGGTACGCGACGGCCCCAGGTAGGTTTCGGCATCGGAAATGAAATAGCCGCGCAAGCTGCTTTCCGCATCGAGCACCAGCACATTCAGGTATTGCAGGCGATCTGCCACCTTGGCGCTTTGCGTCAGCAAGGCGTTGGTACTCTTGAGCGTATCGAGGTTGTGGGACAGGCTGAAGCCATTGAGCACCAGCAACAAGGCGCAGGTGACACAAAGGATAGTCTTGTACAGAGGCAGGCGATGAGACGGCGCCGGTTCGACGGAGAAATACATCCTGGTGTGCATCCTTAGCAAGGTTCAGCGCGGCAGAGAACGCCAACGCCGGCCAATTATAACCCCGCTACAAAGTGCCGCACCGCACGCCCTCTGGCCGACTGGCAAACCAAACGATCACGTCGGCGTGAATCTTCCGGCTTGCATCAGTCAAGCAGATTGTTTTTCATGGCGTAATACGTCAGGTCGCTATTCGACTGCAAGCCCATCTTTTCCATGATGCGCGTACGATAGGTGCTCACGGTCTTGATGCTCAGGGACAACGCCACGCCGATATCGGACACGGTGGCGCCGCGCGCCAGGCGCAGGAAGACCTGGAACTCGCGGTCCGACAGTTCCGTATGCAAGGCCGCGTTGGTGTCGCGGTCAAACGACTGCGCCAGCAACTCGCCCACGGTCGAGCTGACATAGCGGCGGCCCTGGTACACCGTGCGCACCGCCGTCATCAGTTCATCGGCTTCGCATTCCTTGTTCAGATAGCCATTGGCGCCCATCTTGAACAGGTTCAGCGCATATTGCTGGGCCGGATAGCCGCTCAGTATCAGCACCGGCAATTCAGGCTGGCCCTGGCGGATCGTGCGCAGGGTATCGATGCCACTCTGGTCGGGCATGGCGATATCGAGCAGCAGGACATCACATATTTCGCGGCGGGCGATATCGAGCGCTTCGCGCCCGGTACCGGCTTCCGCCACCACATTAAAATCGTCAGACGATGAAAAAATCTGCTTGAATCCGGCTCGTACTATTTGGTGGTCATCACAAATGGCAACGCGTATCATTGTTTCCCCTTAAATTTTCCTGGCTTGGGAAAGACTACCGGTCCTTCAACAGGTACCGGTTCAGCGTCACTAACAAAAACGCAACTAGAGCATTATATGTAAAATGCCGACAGCGCACCTTACAAGGCGTGCGCAACACCATTTTAGTCAAAAAAACAGCGTTATCAAACAACCCGACTCATATTGGGTTTATTCTTGTTTTAGCAAGGCGAGAATTGCAAATAATTCGCCGCGTATCCAGTCCCGGTCCAGCGGCGCTTCCTGCGGCGCTGGCGCAGCGACCGCCAGTTCCGCACCGTCCACTTCACCATCGGTTACGGGCGCCGCATGCAGGCCGCCACGAATGTCGAGCTTGTTGCGTGCACCGCTGATGGTAAAGCCCTGCTCGTACAGCAGTTCACGGATGCGTCGTATCAGCAGCACCTCGTGGTGCTGGTAATAGCGGCGGTTGCCGCGCCGTTTCACGGGCTTGAGCTGGGAGAACTCCTGTTCCCAGTAACGCAGCACGTGCGGCTTGACGCCGCACAGCTCGCTCACCTCGCCGATCGTGAAATAACGCTTGGCCGGTATCGGCGGCAAGGCGATCAACTCGGTTTTACTGATGCGCTCGTTCATCGCCACTCACTCAGGCAGCACGGGCCAGCGGGCTGGTCTCTTCGACCATGCTTTTCAGCTTCTGGCTGGCATGGAAGGTCACCACGCGGCGTGCCGTGATGGGAATTTCTTCGCCGGTCTTCGGATTGCGGCCCGGGCGCTGCGGCTTGTCGCGCAACTGAAAATTGCCGAAGCCCGACAGCTTGACGGCTTCGCCGCGCTCGAGCGCATTGCGAATCTCGTCAAAGAAGGTCTCGACCATGTCTTTCGCTTCGCGCTTGTTCAGGCCGACCTGTTCGAACAGCAGTTCGGCCAGTTCCGCCTTGGTCAAGGTGGGTAGATCTTTTTCCGCTTCCTGGCGCACTTTGGCAACCAGCATGGCACGGTGCAAATCGGCGGCCAATGCGGACTGCAGTACGGCGGAATCAACGTCGCTGTTATTAATTTTCCTGCCCTGCCTTTTCTGTGCGCCCGCGTGCCGCATGGCACGAATGGGACAATATATCCGGACGACAAACAGGCCAGCGCAGTGCGCCGGCCCGAGTTTGCCGCTGTGTTTACAGCTGTTACGAACGCAGTTTCGCGTCGTGGCCCTGCGTTGCCGCCTCGATCAGCACGGTCATCAGGCCGTCGACCACATCGTCTTGCAGGGTGTTTTGAGTATCTTGCAAGCTAATCCGGAAAGCAAGGCTTTTTTCATCCGCCTCCAGCCCTTTTCCACGATATTCGTCAAATAAAACAATGGCTTGCACGATACGCGCCGCAGCGCTGGCCTGCGCGGCAGCGTGCAAGGTATCGAGCAGATCCTGCGCCGCCACCGTCTGCTTGACCAGCACCGCGAGGTCGCGGCTGGCGCCCGGGAATTTCGAAATTTCCGCGTACACCGGCACCACGCGCTGCGTCAGGGCCCCGGCGTCAACTTCGAACAACACCGGCGCTTGCGGCAGATCATACTTCTGCATCCAGCGCGGGTGCAATTCACCGATAAAGCCGATCACCTTGCCGTCGAGCTCGACATTGGCCGAACGGCCAGGATGCAGCGCCGGATGTTCCGCCTTGGTGAAACGCAGCACCTGCGGTGCGAACAGCGCTTCCAGGTCGGCTTTCACGTCGAAGAAGTCGACCGTGCGCGCCGGCTGGCCCCACTGCTCGTCGGCAACAGGGCCGTAGGCCATCGCCGCCACGCGTTTCGGCTGGGCGTAGCCGGCCACCGACAGCGGGCCATTGGCAACCGCGTCGTCGCGCTGGTAGATGGCGCCCACTTCAAAGATGCGCACGCGGCCCGTCTTGCGGTTCAGGTTGTAGCGCACATTGGCAATCAGGCTGCCGATCAGGGACGAGCGCATCACGCTCATCTGGCTGGCGATCGGGTTCTGCAGTTTGATCGGATTGGTATTGCCCGAGAAATCGCGCTCCCAGGCACTGTCGACAAAGCTCATGTTGACCACTTCCTGGAAACCCAGGTCGGCCAGTTCATGGCGCACGGCAAACAGCGAACGCGTGTTTTCCGGTGCGATCTGCATCACGTTGGCGGCCACCGGCGGCAAGGCCGGGATGTTTTCAAAGCCGTACACGCGCGCCACTTCCTCGATCAGGTCTTCCTCGATCTCGATATCGAAACGATAGCTGGGCGCGGTAACGGAGAACACGCCATCGAGCAGCGTGAATGGCAGCGCCAGGCGCGTGAAGATATCGGCGATGACGTCGTCGTTCAAGGGCACGCCGATGACTTTTTGCGCGCGCGCCGTGCGCATGGTCACCGGGCTGCGCTGCGGCAGGTTGACCACATGGTCGTCGACCGGGCCGACGGTGGTGGCGGGCGTGCCGCAGATTTCCACGATCAGGGCCGTGATGCGTTCGACATGCTCGACCGTGGTGGCGAAATCGACGCCGCGCTCGAAGCGGTGCGCCGCATCGGTCGAGAAATTCAGGCGCCGCGCGCGGCCTTGAATCGCGTTCGGCCACCAGAAGGCCGCTTCCAGGTAGATGCTGTCGGTATCGTCCGACACCGAACTGGCGTCGCCGCCCATAATGCCGGCCAGCGACTCGATTTCCTGCTCGTCGGCAATCACGCCGATCCAGTCGTCGACGGCCACCGTGTTGCCGTTCAACAGCTTGACCGATTCGCCAGCCTTGCCCCAGCGAATATCGAGACTGCCGTGGATCTTGGCCAGGTCAAACACGTGGCTCGGACGGCCCAGTTCCAGCATGACGTAATTCGAAATGTCGACCAGGGCCGACAGCGGACGCTGGCCGCTGCGCTCGAGGCGCTGCTTCATCCAGTCCGGCGTGGCGGCTTTGGCGTTCAGGCCGCGGATGACGCGGCCCGTGAAACGGCCGCACAGATCCGGCGCGCTGATTTTCACGGGCAAGACTTCGTCGCTGGTGACTGGCACGGCCGAAAATTGCGGCGCATTCAGGGGCACGCCCGTCAGCGCCGACACTTCACGCGCCACGCCCAGCACCGACAGGCAGTCGGCCTTGTTCGGCGTCAGCTTGATGGTGAATTTCAGGTCGTTGAGGGCGTAGTAATCGCGGAAATTCTGGCCGACCGGCGCGTCGTCCGGCAGTTCCATCAGGCCGGCATTTTCTTCGGACAATTTCAGTTCGCGTGCCGAGCACAGCATGCCTTGCGACTCGACCCCGCGCAGCTGGCCGATCTTGATTTCAAACGGCTTGCCGTCGGTGCCAGGCGGCAGCACGGCGCCAGCCTTGGCGCACACCACGCGCAGGCCCGGGCGCACATTGGGCGCGCCGCAGACGATGGTCAGCATGGTGCCGGTGCCGACGTCGACCTTGCACACATTGAGGCGGTCGGCGTTCGGATGTTTCTCCATCTCCAGGACCAGGCCCACCACCACGTTCGAGAACGGAGGCGCGACAGGATCGACGTCCTCGACTTCCAGACCGGACATGGTCAACAGATGGGCCAGTTCGTCCGAAGTCATCTTCGGATCGACCATGGTACGGAGCCAGTTTTCGGAAAATTGCATAATCAAGCCTTCAAAGGGTCAAAGCTCACGGCGCGAGCGCAAGCGGCGCTCAAGCGCCATGAATCATACGGAACAACGCTTAATTGAATTGCTTCAGGAAACGCAGGTCGCCTTCATAGAACAGGCGCAGGTCATTGATGCCATAACGCAGCATCGTCAGGCGTTCCAGGCCGGAGCCGAAAGCAAAGCCGATGAATTTTTCAGGGTCCAGGCCGAAGTTTTTCACCACGCTCGGATGCACCTGGCCGGCGCCCGACACTTCCAGCCAGCGGCCTTTCAAGGGGCCCGAACCGAAAGCGATGTCGATCTCGGCCGACGGTTCCGTAAACGGGAAATACGAGGGACGGAAACGCACTTGCAGGTCGTCGGTCTCGAAGAAGGCCTTGACGAAATTCAGGTACACGCCCTTCAAGTCGGCAAAGCTGATGTCTTCGGCGATCCACAGGCCTTCGACCTGGTGGAACATCGGCGAATGGGTGGCGTCGCTGTCGACGCGGTAGGTGCGGCCCGGCGCGATGACCTTGATCGGCGGCGTATGCGTGCGCGCATAGCGCACCTGCATCGGGCTGGTGTGCGTGCGCAGCAGCAGCGGCTTGCCGTCGGTATCGTTGCCGTCGATATAAAACGTGTCCTGCATGGAACGGGCTGGGTGGTTTTCCGGGCTGTTGAGCGCCGTGAAATTGGTCCAGTCATTTTCGATTTCGGGGCCGTCGGCCACGTCGAAACCGATCGAGCGGAAGATTTCCTCGACCCGCTCCCAGCTGCGCATCACGGGATGGATGCCGCCCGGCATGCGGCCACGGCCTGGCATGGTGACGTCGATCGCTTCGGCGTTCAGGCGGCCTTGCATCTGCGCATCGGCCAGTGCGTCACGGCGCGCCGTCAGCGCGTCTTCGATCCGCACCTTCACAGCATTGATCAGGGCGCCTTGCGCCTTGCGCGCGTCCGGGTCCAGCTTGCCCAGACCCTTCATCATTTCGGTAATCTGGCCAGTCTTGCCCAGGTAGCGGGCCTTGGCGTTTTCAAGTGCGGCAGCGTCTGCGGCGGCGATAAAGTCAGCCTGGGCCGAGACGACGAGTTCTTCTAGGGAGTTCATGCGGCTTTTCCTGTTTTGGAAATCTATCCTGGATTTGGTAATTCAGAACCCAACAATCAAAAACGGAAACGGGGCATAGAGTTTTCACCCCTGCCCCGCTCTTTATAACGCCACCCTGCGGATGACGTTGTGCAATGACCGTGCTTACGCAGCGATTTTTGCTTTGACTGCGTTGACAATCGCAGCGAATGCTGGCTTGTCCATCACAGCCATATCGGCCAGGACTTTACGGTCCAGTTCGATATTTGCTTTTTTCAGACCGTTCATGAATACGCTGTACGTCACGCCATGCTCACGGGAAGCGGCGTTGATACGGGCGATCCACAGGCGGCGGAAAACGCGCTTCTTGTTGCGGCGATCGCGGTAAGCGTATTGGCCAGCGCGCATGACTGCTTGCTTGGCAACACGGTATACACGGCTGCGGCGACCACGGTAGCCTTTAGCTTGAACAAGAATCTTCTTATGACGGGCACGAGCTGTAACCCCACGTTTTACTCTAGGCATAGTAACTCCTTAAATTGAGTGTGAGATTAAGCAGTCGGCATCATGCGCATGACGGACGTGACATCCGATGCGTTGATGTTACGGGTACCGCGCAACTGACGTTTGTTTTTGGTGGTTTTCTTGGTCAGGATGTGGCGTTTGAACGCGTGACCCGACTTGACTGTTCCACCTGGACGCACGCGAAAACGTTTTTTCGCGGAGCTTTTGGTCTTCATTTTAGGCATAGCAATCTGTCCTCTTACGGACAGCTCCATTTATAACAGGATTGCAGGTGGCAACACGACGCTGCGCTTAGATGCCTGCTTTCACATGTTGTGCAGCGGATGCGAGTCCACTACAGTTTGAGCGGCCCGGACATCGCTGGCCGGGCCGCTCAACATACTGCCTGGGTTCGGGTCTGGCGCCAAGCCTGGCGCATCGGCATCGAACCACAGAAAAACGCTATTGTATCTTACTTTTTCTTCTTCGGCGAAAGGACCATGATCATCTGGCGCCCTTCCATCTTCGGAAACTGCTCAACCTGGCCGAACGGCTCCAGATCGGCCTTCAGACGCTCCAGCATGCGGAAGCCAATATCCTGGTGCGCCATCTCGCGGCCACGAAAACGCAAGGTGATCTTGGTCTTGTCGCCGTCTTCAAGGAACTTGATGAGATTACGCAACTTGATATTGTAGTCACCATCATCGGTCCCCGGACGGAATTTGACTTCCTTCACGAGGATGATCTTTTGCTTCAATTTCGCTTCGTGAGCCTTTTTCTGCTCCGAATACTTAAATTTGCCGTAGTCCATCAAACGGCACACCGGTGGCTGCGCGGTAGGCGCAATTTCCACCAGGTCGACGTTTGCCTCTTCCGCCAGGCGGAAGGCTTCAGCCAAACTTACGATACCGAGTGGCTCGTTATCGACCCCGCTTAAACGCATTTCAGGGGCAGTGATTTCGCCATTGATGCGATGTGACTTGTCAGTAGCTATTGTAATTTCCTTTAAAAATCTGATAAGACGGTCGTGCAGCGAGTTTCCTCGTCAGGCCTTGGTGTCGACTTCATGTTTGAGTCGCTCTATCAGGGCATCGACAGACATTACGCCCAGATCGACATTACCCCGCGCCCGCACGGCCACTGTATTGGCATCCCGCTCTTTGTCGCCCACCACGAGGATGTAAGGCAATTTTTGTACGGAATGTTCACGTATTTTATAGGTAATCTTCTCGTTACGCAAATCAGCCTGTACGCGGATGCCGGCCTTGCGTAGTTTTGTGGCCACTTCCTGCACATAATCGGCCTGTGCATCGGAGATGTTCAGCACCGACACCTGCATCGGCGCCAGCCACAATGGCATCGCACCGGCATAGTGTTCGATCAGGATGCCGATGAAACGTTCCAGCGAGCCGACGATCGCGCGGTGCAGCATGATCGGCACCTGGCGCGTATTGTCGATCGCCACATATTCGGCGCCCAGGCGGCCCGGCATCGACGGGTCGATCTGCACCGTGCCGACCTGCCATGCGCGACCCAGACTGTCCTTCAGATGGTATTCGATCTTCGGACCGTAAAACGCACCCTCGCCCGGCAACTCGGTCCATTCCACGCCACAGGCGCGCAGGGCCGAACGCAGCGATTCTTCCGCCTTGTCCCACGATTCCTCGGTGCCGATGCGGCTGTCCGGACGCAAGGCCAGCTTGACGTCGATATTGGTAAAGCCGAACGCCGTGTAGACATCCATCGCCTGCTGGTGGAAGGCCGTCACTTCGCCGGCGATCTGCTCTTCGGTACAGAAGATATGGCCATCATCCTGGGTAAAGCCGCGCACGCGCATCATGCCATGCAAGGCGCCCGACGGCTCATTGCGGTGGCACTGGCCGAACTCGCCGTAGCGCAGTGGCAGGTCGCGGTAGCTGCGCATGCTGTTGTTGTAGATCTGCACATGACCTGGGCAGTTCATCGGTTTCAGCGCATACGAGCGGTTTTCCGACTCGGTGATGAACATGTTTTCGCGGTAGTTGTCCCAGTGGCCGGTTTTCTCCCACAGGCCACGGTCGAGAATCTGCGGCGCCTTGACTTCCTGATAGCCGTTGACCTGGTAGACATTGCGCATGTATTGCTCGACCTGCTGCCAGATCGACCAGCCTTTCGGATGCCAGAAGATCAGGCCCGGCGCTTCTTCCTGGAAGTGGAAGAAATCGAGCTGCTTGCCCAGCTTGCGGTGATCGCGCTTTTCCGCCTCTTCCAGGTTGTGCAGATACAGCTCCTGGTCTTCCTTTTTCGCCCAGGCCGTGCCGTACACGCGCTGCAGCATCTCGTTTTTCGAGTCGCCGCGCCAGTAGGCGCCGGCCAGCTTCATCAGCTTGAACACTTTCAGCTTGCCCGTCGACGGCACGTGCGGGCCGCGGCACAGATCGGTGAACGCGCCTTCCGAATACAGCGACACTTCCTGGTCGGCGGGAATCGCGGCGATCAGTTCGGCCTTGTAGGCTTCGCCAATGCTGGCAAAGTAGGCGATCGCCTCATCGCGCGTGACGACCTTGCGCGTGACGCGCTCGTCCTTCTTGGCCAGCTCGGCCATTTTCTTTTCGATCGCCACCAGGTCTTCCGGCGTGAACGGACGCTTGTAGGCGAAGTCATAGTAAAAGCCGTTGTCGATCACCGGACCGATGGTGACTTGCGCGTCCGGGAACAATTCCTTGACGGCGTGCGCCAGCAAGTGGGCCGTCGAATGGCGGATCACATCCAGGCCATCGGCATCCTTGTCGGTGATGATGGCCAGCTCGGCGTCCTGCTCGATCAGGAAGGAAGTATCGACCAGCTTGCCGTCGACCTTGCCGGCCAACGCAGCCTTGGCCAGACCCGTACCAATATTGGCCGCAACCTGGGCCACGGTGACCGGGCCGTCAAATTGACGGGCGGAACCATCGGGAAGTCGGATTGTAAGCATATTGATCTCCATGTCGGCGCTGGCGCCAGGTAAAACTGCGGTAAGTGATTAAAAATACTGAAAGGAAAACGCAGACGCAAAAAAACGCGGACTAGCCGCGTTTTTCACTTTTTCAAGACAAAGCAAATCCGATCGACTAGCGTCACTCCCAAAGCTTGGTAGTAGTTCGCGGTGTCATAACCGGTTGACCCTTTCTTGATTACTGCATTCTGGTGGGCGGTGAGGAATTCGAATCCCCGACCCCTTGGATGTCGACCAAGTATTCTAACCAGCTGAACTAACCGCCCGTAAAACTTTTTTATCGATTACTGCATCAGCAACCGTCTTTGAAACTATTTACTGCAAATTCTGGTGGGCGGTGAGGAATTCGAATCCCCGACCCCTTGGATGTCGACCAAGTATTCTAACCAGCTGAACTAACCGCCCCGAAGACCAGCATTATAGAGAGGCTTTTCGAGAATGACAAGGGCTGTTTTACAGGAAACTTTAACATTTCCCGGGCGTCAGCCGTTTTGACCAGCGCCATGCCGATCACGCGCCAATACCGTTAAAATCGCCGCATGAACTCCACCTTATCATCGACCTTGTTAACCTGGCTCAAAACCCTGAGCCGCATTTGCGGTTTTGAAACGGCCGACTCCTTTCCGCCCGGCCACCCGTACGCGCGCACGCACTGGGATGCGGCCTATTTCGATATCGCATCGGACGTCAAGCCCGACGAGATCGAACGGCGCCTGTGCGCGGCGATCAGCAACACGCCGAGCGTGTTTGCCTACATTACCAATCCGACGCCGCGCATGCAGCGCGCGCTGCTCAACATGATCCACGACCGGCTGCGCCGCCAGCCCGGCGCGGGCGCCACCGACCTGGTGCTGCTGCTGATTCACGCCTACGACAGCCCGCATATCATGGAAGCGGTACCGGGCCTGCGCGCGCTGATCCATGCAACGCGCGACGAAGCGACCAATCCGAGGGTGCACGCGATCCTGGAACTGCTGCTCGGCACGCCGCGCGGCATCGATGTGATCGATATGCCTGCTTAAGCGTGGTTGCTGGCAACGTAGCGCGCACGCAAGCGCATGAACGGCGTTTCCACCAGTTGATATAGCAGCCAGCCGGCGCCGATGCTGGCCAAGATCATCACCGCCACCGCCGGCAAGCTGTCCGGCGCATAGCCCTGGCGCTGCAAGATGGGACTGAGCAAGATGCACAGCTGCTTGTGCAGCAAGTAAATCGCATACGACCACAAGGCGAGGCTGGCCGCGCCCGGCACGCGCCATTGATATAGCGCACTACCCGGACTCATGGCCGCCAGCAGCAGCAGGCTGAAGCTCGCCGCCAGCGCCGGGTAGCCGAGCACGGTCACCCAGTAATCATAGTGATGATGAAAAAACAGCGTCAGCATCACGGCCGCACCCGCCAGGCCGGCCGCCAGCGTGCGGTTGCCGCAGGAGGTGATGCGGCGCCAGGTGGCCGGATGATAGTTTTTCAATAGCGCCAGCGCCACGCCCGCCACCAGCTCGTCGAAGCGGCACCACGACGCATAATAGATATATTTGTAGTAGCCCATGCCACCGCGCGGCACTTGCACATATTCATCCCATATATAGGCACGCACCAGCATGCCGGCCGCGAAGCTGGCGGCCACCGCGATCCACGCCCACAGCAGGGATTTGCGGCAGGCGGCGATCACCAGCGCCACGGCCGGCAGCAGCACATAGAATTGCTCTTCCACGCACAGCGACCAGGCATGCGAGAAGGCCGTGCCCGGCGTCAGGTTGATATTCTGCGTAAAGGTAAGAAATTTCCACAAAGGCAGTAGCGCATAGTCGCCCTGGAAGGCCGGCCACAAATAATACAGCGCCAGCACAAAGTAGAAGTTAGGCAAGGTACGCAGAAAGCGTCGCGCATAGAAATGCGGCAGCGAAAAGCCCTGGCTGCTGCGCAGCGCTGAAAAGATCTGGTTGCCGATCAGGTAGCCGCTCAAGGCAAAAAACAGGTCGACGCCGGTCCAGCCTACCTGCCCCCAGAAACCGAACACCCCGGTGCTGACGAACAGCTCGTAATGATTGGCAAAGACCAGCACGATGGCCAGCGCGCGCAAGGTGTCGAGACCATATAAACGGGGAGCAAAACCTGAACGTGACATAAGCGAGGGGATAAAAAGAAACAATGGCGCCGATCATGCCACGCAGCGTGCCGGCCTGGCCAGATTTTTACGGGCTTGCGCGGCGAATGCCGCTAGAATATGGCGACCCGTTTTTTCACCATAGGATGACCATGAGCAGCGCACTCCACTTCAGATCCATCAACTATACGGGCCAGGGCAGCGGCCCGCGCCTGATCGTGACCGGCGCCGTGCACGGCAATGAAACCTGCGGCACCAAGGGCATACAGCGCGTGATGGCGGAAATCGACAGCGGAGCGCTGGCCATCCTGGCCGGCAGCGTGACTTTTGTGCCGATCACCAATCCGCTGGCCTACGCCAAGGGCGTGCGCAGCGGCGACCGCAACCTGAACCGCAACCTGTTCCCCAACGACAAGCCGCAAGACTTCGAAGACCGCATCGCCAATTGGCTGTGCCCGCTGCTGGGCCAGCACGACGTGCTGCTGGACCTGCATTCATTTAATGCCGACAGCCAGCCCTTCGTGATGGTCGGTCCGCGCAACAACGACGGGCCGCTGCAGCCGTTCCAACATGAAGAGAAGGAACGCGCGCTGGCGCGCCGCCTGGGCGTGCGCCGCTTTGTCGATGGCTGGCTGCAAACCTATGGCGCCGGCGTGCAGCGCCGCCTGGCCGGCAGCGACCAGGTCGGCCTGGTGTTGCGCTACGGTGTGGGCACCACCGAATACATGCGCTCGACAGGCGGCTATGCGCTGACCCTGGAATGCGGCCAGCATGCCGACCCGGGCGCGCCCGATGTCGCCTACCGCGCCATCATCAATACTTTGGCGTTCCTCGGCTTTATCGACGCGCCGCAGCCGGCGCCGATAGACGACGCCGACATGGAAGCGCTGAACATGGTGGTGGTGCACGACAAGCTCGACGCCAACGACCGCTTCATCAGGACCTGGTCCAGCTTTGACACCGTCAAGCAAGGCGAACAGATCGGCGTGCGCGCGGACGGTACGCCGGTAACGGCCGAGTTCGATGCCTACATCCTGTTCCCGGATGTCAACGCGGCAGCCAATGCCGAGTGGTACTACCTGGCGCGCGTCAGCCCGAGCTTCTGATACGACACGCAAGGCACTGCAGGCTCCTCAGGCAGGAGCCTGCTTCGGATAATACAGCTCGTAGTACCAGGCATACGATTGTTCGATCTGCTGCTGGATGCGGGGCGGGATGACATGGCGTTTCGGCTTGACGATGCTGCGCGCCTGCACGTGCGTGTATTTCATCCGGTAATGGCTGTCGCTTTCGCGCACCCCCACCGCCAGGTTGGCGGGATCGATCTCGAACGGTGCCAGCCCCAGCCAGGCATACAGGTGCGACATGCACGCCACCGGCTGCTCGAGCAGGTCTTCGAAGCGCACGAAATACAGCCGCTGCTGCACTGCCAGCGGCAGGTCGATCACGGCATGGATGGACGTCAGCGGCGCGCCGATGGTGCGGTCCTTGGCAAACAGCATGTCGGCGCGGCCCAGGCGGTCGAAATCGGCCAGGTGGTCGATAAAATCGAGCAGGATGGTACGCTGGTGCTGCGCCTCGATCGAACCGTAGATCTGTCCCAGCTCGCGCACGCAGACCACCAGCCTGGCTTCCGGCGCCAGTGTGAGCAGCAGTTCGACCGCCTGCAGCCAGCCACGGTTCTTGTCAACCACGGCCTGCTTGCCGCAGTCCTGGTACCAGCCGCGCAAATAGCCGCGCATCGCCGATTCCAGGTGACCGTAACTCGAGGCGAATGACTGGTCCAGCTGCGACAGGAAAAACTGGTCATCGCTGACCATGCGCCGCATGCCGTGCAAGGTGTTGCACAACGGGGAACTGCTTCCTTCGCAATACAGATCGGGATGTTGCGCCAGCAACTGGCAGACCAGGGTGGAGCCGGCGCGCGGCAAGCCGGCCACGCCGATAAAATCAGGCACCATGAGATTCATCTCCAGGTATTAATGCAGGCTCAATGCCCGACGGACGTTGAAAACAGATTGATCACCAGCAGGTTTTGCTTGAACCAGAACCAGCCGTAGGCGGAGATCGATACAGGCGTTCTGGCAGGGCTTAATGGGAGCTGAGCAGTTTCAGGCCGAGGATGCCGCAGACGATCAGCGCGATGCAGGCGATGCGCGCCGCACCGGCCGGCTCGCCCAGCACCATCATGCCGAAGATGGCGGTGCCAACGGTGCCGATGCCGGTCCAGACTGCATATGCCGTGCCCAGCGGCAAGGTGCGCAAGGCCAGGCCCAGCATCAGTATGCTGCCCAGCATGGCGGCCAGGGTCAGCGCGGACGGCAGCCAGCGGGTAAAGCCGGCGCTGTATTTCAAGCCGATGGCCCAGGCCACTTCCAGCAAGCCGGCCAGTACCAGGATAAACCAGGACATAGTGTACTCCTGAAGGCGGCGGGGTCGTCCCCGCCATCAGCCCCATCATCACGCGGGGTCGTCCCCACCGGAGCAAAAAAAGTGCCGGAAGTATAGCATCGGTGCGAGAAATTCCCCAACGCCGCACCCAGTTGGTAGTGTTGTTCCAAGTAAAAATATTCCCCTTTGCCGCTACTTGCCCGATAATCAATTCTTTCATACAGACTCCGGAGTAATCATGTTGATGCTGGCCCAGATCCTTACCGCCCTGATCCTGCTGCTGCACGTGTATATCGTGCTGCTCGAAACCGTGCTGTTCGACCGCCGCGGGCGCAAGGTGTTTGGCCTCAGCAAGGAAAAAGCCGAGATCGTGCGCGCCGGCATGTCCAACCAGGGCTGCTACAACGGCTTTCTGGTCGCCGCGCTGGCCGTCGGCTTCCTGCACCCCGACACCGCGATTGCCCACGCGTTTACCATCTATGGCCTGGCCTGCATCGCGGTCGCCGGCATATGGGGCGCGGCCACCGTCAAGAAGAGCATCCTCTACCTGCAGACCGTACCGGCCGTGGCCGCCCTGCTGCTGTTCCACTTCGCCTGACGCAATCGGGCACGCGCATACCGCATTTGGGTGATGTCTCAAAAGAACATGTCCGATACACTAGCCCCGTAGCACCGAGACCACCATGCCCATGCCATGGTGGCGACAAATGACGACAGGGGAAGCAAGACCAGTCGAACAGACTGGCTGAAACAAAGCTGAACCAGTCGTGGGCAAGACGCCAGCGGCTTGCCTGAACGGATATACCATGACACCATCGCTGCACCAGGCCAGCCAGACGCTGACGACACTGATCTATGAAGCGGCTACGCGCTACACTGGCTGGCAAGATTTCCTGACAGCATTTTCCGTTCACATGGGCTCGCATGCAGGCATGATCTGGGCGCATGACTTCAACAATCAATCCGTCGATATCCATCTGCCCGGTTCGGGCCTGGCGGCCACCTGGGGCTTCACACCGCAAGCCATGGCAAGCTTTGCCAGCTATTACGGCACGCGCAATGTGTGGCTGGAAAATCCGGCCCTGCACCGTGAAGGGGCGATTGTCACGGGCTCCATGCTGTTTCCTGACTACCACCTGAAAAAGACCGAATACTGGACTGACTGGCTGCGCCCGCAAAATATCTTCTATACGGCGGCGGCGATTGTCGAACTGCGCGCCGAGCGTTCGACCAACATTACCGTGGTGCGCGCCGAAAAAGCGGGCAACTACAGCGCCGGCGAATTGGCGCTGGCCAGGACCTTGATGCCGCACCTGCAAACGGCGTTTGCCCTGCAACGCAAGCTTCGCCGCCTGGAAGTGCTGTCGCAAAGCTCCACCGAGGTCCTGGAGATGCTGCCTTTTGGCGTGCTGCTGCTCGACGCTTCCTCATTGCTGCTGTATGCCAACGAACGGGCGCTGGCGATGGCGTCTGCGACACGCCTGCTGCAGTTGCGTGAAGGCGCTCCCCTGTACTGTCCGCGTGAAGCGGACAATGGTGCGCTGCGCCGCACCTTGCACCAGGCCGCACAGACCGGCACCGCGGCAGATGGCGGACCGGGCGGCGTACTGACCTTGCAGGGACTGACAGGTGAACGGTTGCGCCTGCGGGTGACGCCCATGCCATCGTGGCACGCGCCGTTTGGCTCGGCCAGCGCGATTGCCGTGTTCATAAATGACGGCAACAACCTGACCACCTCACTGCTCGATACCTTGCGCCACTTCTATGGCATGACCGTGGCCGAAGCACGCCTGACGGAGGCGCTGGTCAACGGCTACTCGCTGCAGGAATATGCCACGCGCCAGGAGATCTCCATCCATACGGCACGCACGCAGATCAAGACCGCCACCGCCAAGGCAGGCGCCCAGCGACAGGTGGACCTGGTACGCATCGTGCTGACCGGCCCGGCCGTGCTGCAGCGCATGGCTCGCCGGGGCTAAGCCGACGCCGGGCGGGCATGCGCAAGACGATGGCAAGCACGACTTTCACTTATATCGTAATATGGCGATATTGAAATCCGGACAATCCGATAGACACCATGGATATAGACGCCATCCACAAGGCGCTGGCCAACCCCGTGCGGCGGCAGATACTGCAATGGCTGAAGCAGCCGGAACAGCATTTCGCCGAGCAATCGCTGCCGCTGGAGCTCGGTGTTTGCGCCGGCCTGATCGACCGCCAGCTTGGCCTGTCGCAATCGACGGTGTCGGCGCACCTGGCCACCTTGCACAAGGCCGGCCTGGTATCGACCACCAAGGTCGGACAATGGAGTTTTTTCAAGCGCGATGAAGCGACCATCCAGGCGTTTCTTGCGTATATGCAGCAAGGTTTGTAAGCACGATCCATCACACGATAACAGCCGCCCTGCGGCGATCCTACAGAAAGCATACGATATGAGCACCTTGTTTGATCCCATCACCATTGGCAGCCTGCAACTGAAAAACCGCGTCATCATGGCGCCGCTGACGCGTTCGCGCGCCAACAACCCAGGCCGCGTGCCCAACGAACTGATGGCCGAATACTATGTGCAGCGCGCCTCTGCCGGCCTGATCATTTCCGAAGCGACCGCCGTCACGCCACAGGGCGTGGGCTACGCCGACACGCCGGGCATCTGGTCCGATGAGCAGGTGGCAGGCTGGAAAAAAATCACCGATGACGTGCACGCGGCCGGCGGCAAGATCGTGCTGCAACTGTGGCATGTGGGCCGCATCTCCGCTCCGCTGTTCCTGGACGGCGACCTGCCCGTGGCGCCGAGCGCCATCAAGCCGGCAGGCCATGTCAGCCTGGTGCGCCCGGTGCAGGAATACGTAACGCCACGCGCGCTGGATACCGAAGAAATCCCCGGCATCGTTGCCGCCTACCGCAAAGGCGCCGAAAACGCCAAGCAAGCCGGCTTTGACGGCGTGGAAGTGCACGGCGCCAACGGCTACCTGCTCGACCAGTTCCTGCAAGACAGCACCAACCAGCGCAGCGACAACTATGGCGGATCGATCGAAAACCGCGCCCGCCTGATGCTGGAAGTGACCGACGCCTGCATCGACGTGTGGGGCGCCGACAAGGTCGGCATGCACCTGGCGCCACGCCGCGATTCGCACGACGTGGGCGACTCCACGCCGCGCGAGACCTTCGGCTACGTGGCGCGCGAACTGGGCAAGCGCGGCATCGCCTTTATCTGCGCGCGCGAAGCCCTCGGTGACGACCGCCTCGGTCCTTACCTGAAAGAACAGTTCGGCGGCGTGTACATCGCCAACGAAAAAATGGACAAGGCGGCCGCCCAGGCGCTGCTGGACAAGGGCGAGGCCGACGCGGTGGCCTTCGGCCTGTGGTTCATCGCCAATCCGGACCTGCCGATCCGCCTGCGCACCGATGCAGCGCTGAACGAGCTCAATCCGGCCACCATCTATGCACCAGGCAACACCGGCTATACCGACTATCCGGCCCTGGCCTGATAGCTGCCACGATGTAAAGACGCCGCCGTCACTGTTTCAGCAGCGTGGCGGCGTACGCGACGGCGGCGATTGCCGCCGCGCCGCCGAGCTGCTGAGGATGCGGTAAATGACTTCCGTCGGCACATGGTGCTCTTTCAGGTAGGCCGTGGCAACCGTCCTGCCCAGCACCTTGTGAAATTCCACGCCCTGCTCCACCAGTTGCGCCGTCGCCGTATCGTTGCGGCTGTTGCCTTCAACGACATCGTCCTTGCTTGATGTGCTATGCATCATGCCTCCCATGCTTAAAATGTCATCGGCAGCCTGACCGACAGCGATACGTCGGGCGTATCACGCGTCAGGCCGGCGCCGACCGAAATATTCAGGGTCCGGTCCCTGGCCAGACGGTACGAATAGCCCATCAGCAAGGTACCGAGTTGCGTGCGCACGGCGCCGGGCACGACCGTGCCGTTCTGGCGCGTGCGGCCGATGGTGCTGTGGTCATAGCCCAGGCTCAGCGAACCTTTTTCATTGAGCGCCAGGCCAATGCCGAAATTTACGCCAAAAATCTTTCCCGGTTCGACAGTGCCCAGCGGCTCGCGCAGGCCATCGCGCAGCAGCCGGCTCACATCGTGGCGCTTGAAGCTGTGCAGATAGCTGATACTGCCGAAGAACACGGCCGGGTCGGACGGGAACAGCCAGGTCAGGCTGGGCTGCAAGGAGTAAAACCCTGAGCCCGTCGGCAAGTCCAGCGGCAGCCCGGTGCCGGTGGCGTTTTCGCCCACGCAGCGGCGCACGCAATCGGTCACCACGCTGAACGGATCGCGGCCGGTGCGCGACTTGAAGCGCAGGCCCGCCACGTAATACGATTTGTCGGCGCCGCCGTCGTTGAGCTGGTAGCGCGCCGCCAGTTCCACGTCGCCCAGGCGCTTGCCGCTGGTGTCGAACACGCGCTCGACGGCGGTTCCTGTGAACAACTCTCGGCTGACGGTGGCGTCCGAACGATAGACATACGGGATGCGCGCCTCGACCTCGAAGCGGTTGGTGATGCCGGTGCGGCCGGTCAGCGCCGCCGTAAAGGTATTGCGCTTGACTTCGCGCACGTCGATCAAGCCGATCAGCAGGGCCGGAATGATGGTGTAGCCGACCAGGGCCACGCGGTTGCTCGATGAATAGCCGAACTGCGCGGACGGTTCGAGCACGAATTTGCCCCTCGGCGTAAGCACGCCGGGCTGCTCGAAAATCGGCGCGACCTCCGGCGGACGGCTGTCGCGACCCGGTGGACGGCCCACCACCACCGGCCCCGGTGTCGACGGCGGCACGGTTGGCGCGCTGGCCGCTGCAGGTGCCGCCACTGGCGCGCCACTGTCGGGCGCAGCTTGCTGGAGTGGCCCTTCCTGCAAGCCCAGGCCGCGCTGTTCGCCCAGCCAGTCGTTGCTCATGGGCGCACCTCCTTGCAAGACATCGATGCGGCGCTGCTGCGCCTGCAAGGTGCCGCGCAGCATGTCGAGCAGGCGGCGCTGCTCGGCCAGTTGCGCTTTCATGTCTGCCAGCCGTGCCGCCAGCGCCTCCTGGCTGGGGACAGGGACTGTGGCGTCCTGCCCGTGCGCCGCGGCGCTCAGCAGCAAGGCAGATGCGCCGGCCGCGCCCAAACGCAATAAATGAAGATACCGCATCGTTACTCCTGTAGGTGAGCCGGACGGAAAGCCCGGCGTGGGTGGTTGCTGCAGCGTTTCGACGTGAATTCCTCAGCGTGGTCCGGCGACGGTACCGAGCGCCGTTTGCAAGGTCTCTTGAAAATTGGCGATCTTCAACAGTTCAAGGCTGTTGACGCTGGTGTTGATGACGGTCTGGCTGCGCAAGACCTGGTCGTTCAGGCTGTTCTGGATCACGGTGCCGGCCATGGCCTGGTCCAGTGCCCCGGGCGCAAACAAATTGCCGGCGCCGTTCTGCACCACACTCATCGCCGTCAGGGCCGCGCGCGCCTGCCGTGCCTCGTCGACGCCCAGGCGCGCAACATCGGCGATCGTAAACGAGGTGCTGGCCATGACTTCGCCATTGATGCTCACCATGCGTTCGATGCCGAGCGACAGGTTCAGGCCGCCCGCGATCTCGAAGCCGCCACGCGCCTGCTCCAGGGTCGCGTCATCGACCGCCTGCCAGCCGTCACCGGGCAAGGCCGACGCCATGGCCGGGCCGAAGGCCAGACAGCAGAGCGCTGCCGCAACAGCCATCCGATAGTGCTTGTGCATACATCCTCCAATGCGGTGACGCCAGTGCTGGCTGCACCGCTAGAAATTTCCTGCCTCATGCTTGGGCATGGTGAGCAGATCGAGGCCACCGCGGCTGATCGCCTGCTCCAGCGGCGCCGCCGGCGCCACGCGCCAGTCCTCGGCATCGTTGAAACGGGCAGGCCGCAACACCGCCGCTGCCGCCAGTGCCTGGCCGGGACCGGCGACGCGCCCATGGATGACGAACAGCAGCCGGCCCTGCCAGATTGCGTCGAAACTGGCGCGCGGCATGGCGCGCGTGCCGCCGGCCGGATCACCGATCAGGACCCGGCTGGCACTGAGTCCCTTGACCACCACGAAATGCCGGTAGCCTTTTTCGGCCACCAGCACGATGGCGGGAAAGCGTGCTTCAGCCAGCTTCTCCAACGGTAGTTGAAATCCATTGGCCAGGAAGCCGCGTGCCGCAAGAAAGCGTTTGATGTCGAGCAAAGAAAAGCCTTCGCGGCGGATCTTCTGCTGATCGCCATGCAGGTACATTTGCTCGAAAACAAAACGTTCCGTGACACGGTCGTCGTAATGGTGGGTCAGCAAGGTGGCGACAGCGGCCGAACCACAGCTGAAATCGTATTGCTGGTGCAAGGTACGTGCGAAGCGCGCTTCGCGGATGCTGGCCAACGGCACCTCGAAACGCGCACCACCGAGCAGCCCGATATCGGCGCCGCCGGCAGTGGCGCAGGCAAGCAGGCCCGGCACGGCCAGCCACCGCAAGCGACACCGGCAAAATGGAAAGATGGCCATGGCTAGCGCATCTGCAGATTGATGATGGTGGCGTTCTGTATCAGCACATTCGCGCCGGAGTTCTGGATCACGATCGGAATGCCCGATGCATTCGCAAATGCGCCGCCGTCAATGCTGTTGGCGCCCGTATTGACATAGGTGGCCGAATTTCCCGTGACATAGCCGTTCAGGTTGGCCTCGTTATTGACGGCGGCGGCGCCGCCGCGCGCCTCTTCCAGCACCGCCTCGTCCGTGCCGGCCCCCAGGGCAATGGCTCCGCCCAGTTCGACGACCAGCACCGGCAGCAATGCCAGCGAGGCCGCCGGTGCAAAGGCGATATCCGCCGCCGGCTCCCCGACATCGGCCACGGCGGCGCGGCCGGGCGCGGCCAGCGCACTGGCCGACAGGCAGGCCAGGCCGGCACAACAGACTGAATTGAAGAAAAATCGCATGCTGATCCCCTGTATGGTTAGGCGTAAAACGCCGCCGCAGCCAGGCCGCGACGGCGCTTGCTGGCGGCTTATTGACCCACGGCCAGGTTGGCCTGCACCGTCACGCTTTGCTGGATCAGCGAGGAAATACCGCTGTTCTGGCTGATCACCAGCAGGCCGGCCGCCGATTGCGCGGTACCGCTCATGGTGTTGGACATGTCGAAGGTGCCCGCATCGACATTGGCCATGCCGCCGGCGCCACCGGTACCGCCCGCACCGGCGCCACCAGTGCCCGCGCCCGCCGTATTGGTGCCGCCATCGCCGCCCATGCCAGCCGTGTTGGTGCCGCCAGCGCCGCCGGCGCCGCCATCACCGGCCGTCGCACTGCCATTGGTGGCCGAGCCGCTGGTGGCGCTGCCGCCAGTGGCCGTACCGCCAGCGGCGCCGGCGCCAGCCGTGTTTTGCGACGAACCCGTGCCACCACCGGCGCCACCGGCCTCGCCGGCCGCGCCGTTGCCACCGGTACTGGTGCCAGCCGCGCCCGCACCACCCGCGCCGGCCGTGCCGCCGGTCGCGGCCGCGCCTGCGCCACCCGAGCTGGTCAATGCCGCACCGGCACCCGCCGTGCCTGAGGTGCCCGCGCCGCCAGCGGCGCCAGCGCCGGCGGTATCGGTGCCGCCCGCGCCTGCCGTGCCGGCGCCGCCGGCAGCGGCCGTGGCGGTGCCGCCATTGGAGCCGGCGCCGCCGGACGAGGTTCCGCCGCCGCCATTCGCATTGGCCTGGCCGCCATTGGTGGCGCCATTGCTGGCACTGCCACCGGCGCCGCCCGTGCCACCGCCACCGCCCGCGGCACCGGAACTGGCGCCGCCGTTGCCGCCGCTGGCGCCATAGCCCTGGCCGCTATTGCCGCCATTGCCGCCGGAGACATAACCGCTATCGCCGCCGCGTCCGCCAGTGGCAGCGCCGACCGCACCGCCCAGGCCGCCCGCGCCGCCACCGACCATACCGCCAGCCGCACCGGCGCCACCGGCGCCGCCAGCGCCACCGGCCCCGGCAGGGCCACTGCTGGCGCCCCGGGCATAGCCGCCAGCGCCGCCGGCGCCACCGTTGCTGGCGCCTACCGATGCGTCGCCCACGCTGGCGCTGCCATTGGTGGCCGTGCCGCCGATGGCGCCCGAGGCCCCTGCGGCACCCCTCGCCATGCCGCCCGCGCCACCGGTGCCGTATGCCGTGCCGCCCTGTCCGGTGGCGCCGAGACCGCCGTTGCCGGTGCCGCCATTGACCGAGCCATTATTGGTGGCGTAGTTGCCAATGGCGCTGACAGTGTTGCCCGACACGGAGCCGTCCAGCGTGCTGGACGCGGTAGCGGTCGAGGTGTTGAAGGCGTTCATGAAACTGGCGCTGCTGGTCGCGCCATTGTTGGCCGCCGAAGCGCCCATGGCGTTGGCCGCCGCCTCGCCGGTGCTGTTGTTCTGGGCCGAGTTGTCTTGCGTTGCCGACGAATTGTCGTAAGCCGCAGGCCCTGCGCCCGACTGGCTCGACGAACTGTTCGCCGTCTGCGTGTTATAGCCAAAGGTATCGTTGGCAACGGTCGAGCCTTTTTCTTGTGCATGGGCGTTGAAGCCGAAAGCGAGCGCTATCGCTGCCGCGAGGAGAGTTTTTTTCATTGCAGTTCCCTGTCTAGAAGTTGATCAGAATGCCGGCGCCGGACTATCACGGTCAGGCTCAGGGTGCTAATGCAAGCTTGGTGCCAAGGTCATGACTTAATGACAAGCCTTTGATTTGCAATGATATTTTTTGGTCATAGCGGCGCACTGCGGGCCGGCGCGGCCTTTATGCGCCCCGCTCGCAGCGCAACTGTCACGCCTATGAGACAGCAGGCAAGCGGGCGGCGGTATCAATTTGAGATAATTTACTTTAAAATCAATGGCTTGCAGTCATATCACGGCTCACCACTGTTGACTCAATCATGTGACGTTGGCGCCCGGATGTGACATCGCATCAGCACTTGATATTGAGTTTCTTGATCAGCCGGTACAAGGTCATGCGCGACACGCCCAGCTCGCGCGCGGCCTGGCTGATATTGCGCCCTGAGCGCAGCAGGCTGGCCTGCACGGCGTCGCGGTCGGCGCGCAGGCGCATGCCGCCCAGCGCCGGCTGGCCGCCCTCGCCCTGGCCACCGGCGGCCAGGCCCAGGTCCTGCGGCACGATCAGGCGGCCTTCGGCCATCACCATGGCGCGCCGCACCCGGTTGATCAGCTCGCGCACATTGCCCGGCCAGCCGTGGTCCAGCATGGCCTGCGCGGCGGCGCTGCTGAAGCCCTTCACCAGCGGCGAGCGTTCCGTCAGGTAGGTAGAAAAAAAATGGTTGGCCAGCAGCAGCAGGTCTTCCTTGCGCTCGCGCAGCGGCGGCACATCGAGCGCCAGCACATTGAGGCGGTAATACAGGTCTTCACGGAAGTTGCCTTGCTGTACCGCGTGCAGCAGATTCACATGTGAGGCGGCAATCACGCGCGCGTCGACGGTGATGCTGTGCGCGGCGCCCACGCGGTGGATGGTTTTTTCCTGCAAGAAGCGCAGCAGATTGGTTTGCAAGGCCAGCGGCAAATCGCCTATCTCGTCGAGAAACACGGTGCCGCCGGCGGCCGACTCGATCAGGCCGCGCTTGTCGCGCGCCGCGCCTGTAAAGGCGCCGCGCTCATGGCCGAACAGTTCCGACTGCGCCAGGCCGGCCGGAATCGCGCCGCAATTGATCGGCACGAAGGGCCCGGCCGCGCGCGGCGAGTGCGCATGGATGGCTTGCGCAGCCAGTTCCTTGCCGCTGCCGGACTCGCCCCAGATCAGCACCGGCGCGCTGGCGCCGGCCACCTTGCGAATCTGGCGCCGCAAGCGCTCGACGGCCGCACCCTGCCCTTTCAGGCCCATGTCCGCTTGCGCCGCGTCAGGTCCGGGCTCGGCCAGCTCGCGCAGCGCCGCCCAGCCATGGGCGTGGCCCAGCGTATGGCGCAAGCGCACCATGTCGAGCGGCAAGGTGTGATAGTCGTAGCAATGATCGCGCACCAGGCGGCGGCAGGCGGCGCTCTGCAATATACGCGGCGGAAACACGGCGATCCAGTGCGTCGCCCAGTGCTGCTGCAGGAAACAGTCGATGTCGTCCAGCCCATCGAGCGAGGACATCAGCAGGCCCACCGTAAACGCCTGGCTGCGCAGGGCGCGCGCCGCGGCCGCCAGCGTCTTGACCGGATGCACCTGCCAGCCGTGCCAGGCCGCGTCCAGCCCGCGCGCGCCAGCCTCGCGCAAAAAACCATTGCCTCCCAGATCGATGCACAGCAGTTGTTTTGTCGACATTCCGCCTCCGTTTTACCTGTCATTCCGGTAAGACAGCGGCCAGCGCATTTGGTGCGGCGGCGTCCGCATCGATGCACAAAAAAACAACAGGCATGGGGCAAGCAAGGCAACCCGGCCTCTCCCGAGTCAGATGCACAGTCCGCTTTGCTTGTCGGGCGCGGCCCGTGCGGATAGAATGCCTGCGCGGTTTTTTGCTGTGAAGAAACTATGCGCACGCAAGGATTTCAGGCAAACACACAGACCACCCAGACAAGGACAGCGATGGAAGACCACTTTGTACAGCCGCACGATTTGCCCACCTGGCGCCGCCGCAGCGCCTTGCGCGTGTTGAACCTGTTCGGCTGGCGCCTGCGCTTTCGCCCCCTGCCCGGCCCGCGCGGCATCGTGGTGGTCTATCCGCATACGTCGAACTGGGATTTCCCGATCGGTCTGTTCGGCAAATGGGCGCTGGACCTGCCGTTTCGCTGGCTGGCGAAAGACTCGCTGTTCCGTGGCCCGACCGGCAAACTCATGCGCTACCTGGGTGGCGAGCCGGTCGACCGCAGCACCACCAGCGGCACCATAGAGCGCCAGGCCGAACGCATGCTGGCCGCCGACTGGTACTGGCTGGCCATTACGCCCGAAGCGACGCGCAGCTACCGCCCGAACTGGCGCAGCGGCTTTTATCACCTGGCGCTGGCGGCCAAGGTGCCGCTGGTGCTGGTGTATATCGACTACCCGAGCAAGGTGCTCGGCGTGGTCGACCATTTATACCTGACGGGCGACAAGGAGGCCGACATGGCGGCGATTGCCGCCGTGTATGCCGGGCACCAGGGACTGCACCCTGAAAATGCCGCGCCTGTGGTCCTGTCGGAAAAACGTCCGGGTTGAACCGTTAGTTCATTCCCATCAGCACCAGGCCAGCCGCCGTCATGGCCGCGCCCGACACACGCACGACGCGCTCGGCCATCACCTGGCCGGCAAAGCGCCCCGTCATCAGCAGGATGGCGGAGGCCAGCATGAAGCCGAAGGCGGCCGACGCCGCCGGCAACTCATGGCCATGCGCATTGCCATGCGCGACAGCAAAAATCCCCACCAGGCTCACGCCCAGCCAGTTCGGCAACGCCAGCGCCAGCGCGATGGCCATGCCGGTCAGCGCGACGGTGGCGGCGATGCCCATCTCCAGGCCCGGAATACCGAGCCCGGCCATGCCGGCCAGCGCACCGAGCAGCATCATGCCGAGAAACGTGGCCGGCTGCGCCAGGCTGCGCCGCTGCTGGCCGCCCCAGATGCCCACGCCCAGCATCGCCAGCAGATGGTCGAGCCCGGTAAACGGATGGGCCAGGCCGGCCAGGAAGCCGGCCGTTTCAGCGTGGCCAGGATGGGCCATGGCCGGCAGCGCCAGCACGGACAAGCTGGCCAGCACGGCGATATGCTTCAGGGAACGGACAGTCATTGCATCTCCTTGCCTTGTTGATCGAGCAAACCTTGCTCGCGGATAAAATCGATCACGGCCTGCACGCCGTCGCCGCTGCGCAGGTTGGTCATTACAAACGGCCGGCTGCCGCGCTGCTGTCTGGCGTCGCGCGCCATCACGTCCAGGTCCGCGCCCACATGGGGCGCCAGGTCGGTCTTGTTGATGATGAGCAAGTCCGAACGCGTGATGCCGGGGCCGCCCTTGCGCGGAATCTTTTCGCCGCCGGCCACGTCGATCACATAGATCGTCAGGTCCGACAGTTCCGGGCTGAAGGTGGCGGCCAGGTTGTCGCCGCCCGATTCGACCAGGATCAGGTCGAGGTTGGGAAAATCGGCCTGCATGCGCGCGATCGCTTCCAGGTTGATCGAGGCGTCCTCGCGGATCGCCGTGTGCGGGCAGCCGCCCGTCTCCACGCCCATCAGGCGCTCGGCCGGCAAGGCGTCGGCGCGCAGCAAAATTTCCATGTCCTCCTTGGTATAGATGTCATTCGTGATGACAGCCATGTCGTAGCGTTCGCGCATGCCCTTGCACAGCATTTCGCACAGGGCCGTCTTGCCCGAGCCGACCGGCCCGCCGATGCCGACGCGCAGCGGATTGGAGGTAACAGATGTCATGGTAAGTCTCTCGTGGTAGTGTTCATGATCGGTACAGCCGGCTGTACTGCACTTCATGCCGCATCGACAGCAGCGACAGGCCAGGCGTCCAGTTGCCCATTTCGTCGTCTTGCAAGGTTTGCGCCGTGACGGCCGCCGCTTCCAGTTCGGCCCGCAGCGACAGCAGCAAACGCTGCCCCGCCACCTGCCCCAGCGGCACCGATTTGACGCACACCAGCACCTGGTTTTCGGCCCAGGCAAACAGCATCGCCAGCAAGGCTTGCTCGCGCGGTATCCGCAGCGCCGCCACCGCGCAGGCATACGCGGTCGGCAGCGCCACTTCCGGCTCGCTTTGCAACATGGTCATCAGCGCGCCGTCGGCCACCCCCAGTTCGCCCAGGAGTTTGGTTAGCGAATAGCCCATCTGGATGGTCTCGGCGCGAAACTCCGCCGTATCGCGCGAAGCGATAAAACGCTCGCTCCAGCGCCGCACGCTGTCAAAGTCCTGCTGTTCGAAGGCTTGCATCAAGCGCCAGCACAAAGGCGCTTCCCAGCGCGCCACCACGCCAGCCAGGTGCTCGGCGATCCAGTGGCGGGCGCTGGCCGCATCGCGCACGGCACCGCTCTCGAGCGCCGCTTCGAGCCCCTGTGAATAGCTGTAGGCGCCGATCGGCAGGGCCGGGCTGGCGAACTGCAGCAGGTGCAGCAGCGCGGACGCCTGCATCAGGCGGCGTCGCCGGGACGGTGGATCTTCTGGCGCAACGGCACCGGCGCGAGCAGATGCTGGCCATGCTCATGGTGGCCATGGCCGCCGCCGTAGGCGCCCGCCTCCGGTTCGAACGGTGCGCTTTCTTCCGTCACGCTCGCCTGCAGGCCTTCGAGCATTTCCTTCAAGACCGGGTCCTTGCGGATGCGCAGGAAGCCGTCGCCCACCTGCGCCTGCGTGTGGCGATTGCCAAGGTGGAAAGCGCAGCGCAGCAAGGTATGCGCGTCCGCGCAGCGCACCAGATAGGTCGGCTCGCGCGCGGCGACGATCTGCACCACGCGGCCGTCCGGCCCCGTCATCAGTTCGCCGTCGCGCAGCACCGTGCCGCGCACGGTAAAGACTGCCGCTTCCTCGCCGGTCGACAAGGTGGCGCGCAGCCGGCATTTTTCGCGCTGGTCATACGGCAGCACTAGTTGGGCGATCACGGGACGGCCATCGTCCGCCGCCAGTTTGGTATGCAAGGTAAGCATGTGTCTCCTGCTTAAAATAGAAAATAGCGCTGCGCCATCGGCAGGCTGACAGCCGCTTCGCACACCAGCAGCTGGCCGTCGGCGCGCACGGCGTAGGTCTCGGGGTCGACTTCCATGTGCGGCGTGGCGCTGTTATGGATCATGTCGCGCTTGCGCAGGCCGCGCATGTTTTTCACCGCAATCACGGATTTGTTCAGTTTCAGCTGATGGCCGATATCGAGGTCGTAGGCCGCCTGCGACACAAACGTAAACGACTTTTTCAGGCCGCCGCCAAAGGCGCCGAACATCATGCGGTAGTGCACCGGCTGCGGCGTCGGAATCGACGCGTTCGGGTCGCCCATCTGCGCCGCCGCGATCATGCCGCCCTTTAAGATCATCGACGGCTTGACGCCGAAAAAGGCCGGCTTCCACAGCACGATGTCGGCGATCTTGCCCGGCTCGAGCGAGCCCACCACATGCGAGATGCCGTGCGTGATGGCCGGGTTGATGGTGTACTTGGCGATATAGCGCTTGACGCGGAAATTGTCGTTGCGGTTGCCATCGGGCGCCAGCGCGCCGCGCTGCACCTTCATCTTGTGCGCCGTCTGCCAGGTGCGCATGATCACCTCGCCGACCCTGCCCATCGCCTGCGAATCGGACGACATCATGGAAATGGCGCCCAGGTCGTGCAGGATATCTTCGGCGGCGATCGTCTCGCGGCGGATGCGCGACTCGGCAAAGGCCACGTCTTCGGCAATCGCCGGATCGAGGTGGTGGCACACCATCAGCATGTCGAGGTGTTCGTCGAGCGTGTTGACGGTAAACGGGCGGGTCGGATTGGTCGACGACGGCAGCACGTTGGCTTGCCCGACGGCGGCGATAATGTCCGGCGCGTGGCCGCCGCCCGCCCCTTCCGTATGGAAGGTGTGGATGGTGCGGTCCTTGAAAGCGGCCAGGGTATGCTCCAGGAAGCCGCCTTCGTTGAGGGTGTCGCTGTGCAGCGCCACCTGGATATCCATGCGCTCGGCCACGGACAGGCAGTTGTCGATGGCGGCCGGGGTACTGCCCCAGTCTTCATGCAATTTGAGGCCGATGGCACCGGCGCGCACCTGTTCTTCCAAAGGCGTGGGCAGGCTCACATTGCCTTTGCCCATGAAGCCCAGGTTCATCGGGAAGGCGTCGGCCGCCGCCAGCATCGAATGCAAATGCCACGGCCCCGGCGTGCAGGTGGTGGCGGCGGTGCCGACGGCCGGCCCGGTGCCGCCACCCAGCATGGTGGTCACGCCGCTCATCAGCGCTTCCTCGATCTGCTGCGGGCAGATGAAGTGGATGTGGGTGTCAACCCCGCCGGCCGTGACGATCATGCCTTCGCCGGCGATGATCTCGGTGGCGCCGCCAATCGCCAGGGTCACGCCAGGCTGGATGTCGGGATTGCCCGCCTTGCCGATGCCAAAAATCAAACCGTTTTTCAGGCCGATATCGGCCTTGACGATGCCCCAGTGGTCGACGATGACGGCGTTGGTAATCACGGTGTCCATCACCTCGGCCGCATTGCGCTGCGACTGGCCCATGCCGTCGCGGATCACCTTGCCGCCGCCGAATTTCACCTCTTCGCCATAGATGGCGTAATCGTGTTCGACTTCGATGAACAATTCCGTGTCGGCCAGGCGGATGCGGTCGCCCTTGGTCGGACCGTACATTTCGGCATAGGCGCTGCGGGGAATACTGGCCATCTCAATCCTTTCCGGGTGGAGTATCTTTCAATTCGCCCATGACTTCGCCGTTGAAGCCGAACACCTTGCGCTCGCCGGCCAGCGCCACCAGTTCCACCGTGCGCTGCTGGCCCGGTTCGAAGCGCACGGCGGTGCCGGCGGCGATATTGAGGCGCATGCCATAGGCGCGCCAGCGCTCGAACGACAGCGCCGGGTTGACTTCGAAAAAATGAAAATGCGAGCCGACCTGTATCGGCCGGTCGCCGCGATTGGCCACCACCACGGTGGCCGTGGTACGGCCCGTGTTGATGCTGATTTCGCCTTCTTCCAATCTGTATTCGCCTGGGATCATGTCCGGCTCCTGTAAAAATGCTGGGGTGGCTTACGGTATCGGGTTGTGCACGGTCACGAGCTTGCTGCCATCGGGGAACGTCGCCTCGACCTGGATATCGGGGATCATTTCGGCGATGCCGTCCATCACGTCGTCGCGCGTGAGGATACGCGCGCCGTCCGACATCAGTTGCGCCACCGGCTTGCCGTCGCGCGCGCCTTCCATGATGGCCGCGCTGATCAGCGCCACCGCTTCCGGATAATTGAGTTTCAGGCCGCGCGCCAGGCGCCGCTCGGCCAGCAGCGAGGCCGTAAAAATGAGCAGCTTGTCTTTTTCGCGAGGTGTCAGATCCATGGTTGTCCTTTGTAGGTTCAGGTATTCCAGATGCGGGGCACCGCCGCCGCGCGCCCCAGCAGGGCCGGGCGCAGCAACTGCCATGCGGCCAGCATCACGCGGCGCGCCGCCTCGCTGTCGTCGCACAGCAGGCGCACCACCAGCACCGATTTCATTTGCGTCGCGCCAAACTGCGCGCCCTCGGGCACGGCCAGTGCGCGCAGGGCCGCCAGCACTTGTGCCGGCAACTGCGCACCAACCGCCAGCAAGGTGGCGCATACGCTGTGGCCGGCCATGCCCAGCGCGCCTTGCATCAAGGGCCCGCCGGCGGCTAGCGCGCCCTGCTCCCACCACAGCAGCTTGCCGCCGCGGCGGATCTGCGTATGCTGGCTGATGCTGCCCGTATTGAACGATTCGCCCGAGGCACTGCGGCCCAGGCAGACGATGTCGAGGCCGAGGTAACTGGCGTCTTGCGCCAGCTCGACTTCATGGCGCAGGCGCACGCAAGCCTGGTCAAAGAAAATGCTCTCCTGCGGCAGCCATTCGATGGCCGCGCCGGCGCCCGCGCGCAGCACGATATGCTGGCCCGAGACATGGCCGTTGGCGCGGTACCACTTGGCCGCGCCGGGAGAAGTGAGCAAGGCGTGCGCGCCATCGCCGACGCTGGCGTCGACCGCCAGCTGGTCGCCGCCGACCACGCCACCTGGCGGGTGCACGATGATGGCGTGGCAAACCGCGCCGCCTTCCGGATACAGCGGCTTTTGCACCCGCAGCGGCCCGCTGTGGCGGCGTTCGACCAGGCGGCTGACGTCGCCATGCAGGGCAAAGCCCAGCGTCAGCTGCGCCTGCCACGGCCCGTGGGAGGGCTCGGCAACTGTCGAAAGGGTGGCGTTAGTGCAGTCGGGCATGGCGATGGTCAGTGCACAAGCAAATAAGCATGGTCAAAGCACGATACGTGCCAATGCCTGAACTGGCAGTGGGTGGGAGACAGTGACAATGATGCACCGCCGCGTGGCAGGCGCACCATTATGGTGCATTTTCTGGACGCGATGCACCCAGGCCGGTGCCAGTTCTGCACGGGGGATCGTCGCTCCCACTTGTTCGCCTACAGCAAACACGTCCTTTCGTATAACATACTTTCGCGTTGTTTTCGGCTTTCAAAAAACAAGCGTCAGCTCGCTGCGATCTGAATCTGTTCCTGCGAATGGTTCGCGCCACCGCCCACCATCGCCATGCTGGGCGTACCGGTATCGCGAACAATGCGGCCATCGCCGATGGTGATCACTCGCTTGGCGGTCGCAATGGTTTCCTGACGGTGCGCGATGATGATGCGGGTAATGTTCAGCGATTCCACTAGTTGATTCACCATCTGTTCGCGGCCGACGTCCAAGTGGCTGGTAGCCTCGTCCAGTAGCAGGATTCGCGGCCGCTTGTACAGAGCGCGTGCTAGCAGCACACGTTGTTTCTGTCCGCCCGACAACACCGTTCCCATATCGCCGACCAGGGTGTTATAGCCCATTGGCATGGCAGCAATCTCTTGGCTGATGCTGGCCATCTCGGCGCAGCGATGTATCCACTTCTGATCGGGACGGGGATCGAAAAAACAGATGTTGTCAGCGATCGAACCGGCAAACAGCACATCGTCTTGCAGCACCGTACCCACCATATTGCGCAGTGCGGCCACGCCCGTGTTGGTGATGCTGACGCCATCGACCAGCACTTCTCCTTCGGTTGGCGCCAAGACGCCCAGCAACAAATTTAGCAAGGTGGTTTTGCCGCAACCTGAAGGACCTGTGATGGCCACCGATTCGCCTGGTTCGATACGCAGGTTAATGCCCTTTAGCACCATAGGCTCGTGCTCGGCATAGCGATAGGTCAGACCAAGCACTTCGACCAGCGGCGGCGCACCCTCTTCCGGTTCGCCCAGCAGGCTGTCCTTGGTCAGCTCCGGTTCGGTCCAGACGATGTCGGTTAAGCGCTCGCCGTGTAACTGCAGCATCTTCACCTCGAAATACTTGTCGATCAGCGAACCGACCCGGCTGTCGAACTGGCCCTTGTATGAATTGAACGCCATCAGCGCGCCGACACTGAATGCACCGTCCAGCACATAGCGCGTGCCCAGCCACATCGTGATCAGATTCTCGGCACCAAACAGCAGACCGTTGAGCTGGCGGTACAGCATCTGCAGCTTCTGCGTACGCAGGTCCGCGTTGGTCTGGTCCACCACCAGGCTGAGCCAAGAAGCACGGCGGATGTCCTGCCGGCCGAACAGCTTGATGGTCTTGATCCCGCGCACCGTTTCCAGAAAATGGCTTTGCTGTTTGGCTGCAAAGATGATTTGCTCGCTGGTGGCGTTACGCAGCGGTGAATACCACATCCAGCGGCTCAGCGCGTACAAGCACATCACAGTTACCGCCACCATGCCGAGCGTGGTGCTGTAACGGAACATCATCAGCAGGGTAATCAGTGTCATCAAGCCGTCCAGAACGGCTTCAATGAAGGACGTGGTCAGGGTACGCTGGATCTGGTCCACCGATCCGAAGCGCGACACGATGTCGCCAATGTGGCGTTTTTCGAAATATTCCACCGGCAGGTTGACCAGGTGCGAAAATACATTCGCGCGCCACTGGATATTCAGCGACGTGCCCATGTAGATAACACACCAGGTGCGCACGGCCCCCACTGCCTGCTGCAGCAGCATCAGCAGCGCGAAGCCAATTACCAGCGTGGTCAGCAAATCGCCATTGTTACTGACCACGACATCGTCGATCAGCCACTGCATGAACAGTGGACTGACGATGGCAAACACTTCCAGCACCAGCGCCAACACAATGATCTGCGCAAACGCCGCATACAAGCCGCTGACATTACCCATCAGCGCACGCAGCCGGATGGTCGGCTTTTGCTGCTGCTGCTCGAATCCCGCATCTGGCCATAGCTCCAGCGCCACACCGGAAAAGGCACGCGACACATCGGCAAAGGACAGCTTGCGCACACCGCGGGCCGGGTCGTGGATCACCACCGCATTGCGGTCAACCCGCTTGAGTACCACGAAGTGGTTCAGATTCCAGTGGAGAATGCACGGCAGCCGCAATTGCTGCAAGTCTTCCAGGTCGAGCTTTACGGGACGGCTGGCCAGCCCCACTTCCTTGGCGATCTGGACCAGGCTGGTCAGGCTGATGCCTTTCAGCGACACGGAAAAGCGCTGGCGCAATGCGCGGGGATCAACCTGGTTGCCGTGGTACGCGGCGATCATGGCAACGCAAGCCAGCCCGCACTCGGCCGCTTCGATCTGCAGAATCGCCGGCAGTTGCCGTCTGAAGCCGAACGAAATTCCATCAAGAATAGACATGGCACTGTGCTCGCTCAAAGTTTGCCGGTTAGGCTATACAAAGGTTCCATCGCCCATTCAAACAGGGTTCTGGTCTGCTGCAAGATGTCGGCATCGAACGCCATGCCAGCCTGGAGCTGCTGCGGCTGGCCGTATGCCATGATGGTTTGCGCATCGATCGCCACCGTGATTTTGTAGAGCGAGTCGGTGGACTTTGCCGAACTCAATCCAGGCAGGTTGCCGGACTCGACGATTTCAGACACTGGTATCGCCGCTTTGGAGATCGATTGCACCAAGCCCTTGGCGTGACCGAATTTCTGATATGGATAGGCTTCATAGCGGATCGATGCCGTATCGCCCGGCTTGACGAAACCAATGGCGCTGCTGGGGGCATACAGGACTGCCTGCAGTTTCGCGCCGGCCGGAATTATGCTGACCAGCGGCTTGTTTACCTCGACCGTCTGGCCCACATCCACGTTGACGCCGGAAGCAATGCCATCCTGTAGCGCCGCGATCATGATGGAACGCTTGCCTTCGCTCTCGGTGTACTCTTCCTCAGTGCTGGCAATGTTGCGCTCGATTTGCAGCAAGGCATTTTGCTGGCGCAGCGCGATCGACGACAGTTCCGTATTTTGCGTCGTCCATTCGCGCACTGTGCTGATCTTGTCGCGCTCCAGGCTTTGCAGCCGGGTTTGCTGATCCAGCAACTCTCCCTGTTTCTGCTGCAGTTGTTCCTGCGCCACGAAGCCCTGCGCCACCAGCCCTTGGTAGCGGGTAACCGTCTGGTTGGCCAGAGAAACGCGGCTGCGCTGGCCACCGATCAGGCTATCGAGCTTAGCCACTTCGTCAGCCAAGCTGGCCACCTTGCGCGACAATGCGCTGCGGTCCTCGCTTTGCAATTGACGGGTCTTGCTGGCTTCTTCGCGCAACAATTGCTGGCGCAGGCCAACCTGGCGACTGATCGATTCCTGCACGCCTCGGGTACTGGCGTCCTGGCGATCACTGGACAGGACATACAGCACATCGCCACGCTTGACCGCCTGGCCCTCTGCCACCCGTTTTTCCAGCACCACGCCATGCTGGGTCGCGTAAATCTTGACCAACCCCGTGTCAGGCAACAACTGCCCCGACACGGTGACACGCTTGGTGTAGCCGGCGCAAAACAGGAATGTCAGAATAGTGATGCCAACCAGCGCTGCCAAGCTGGTCAGTAGCACGGCCGAATTCGAGCGGGCGATGATGATATCGCCCATCCAGCTGACTTGGCGGGCCTTGAAGATTTCCGGTCGAAACAGGGTTTCCGGTTCCATGGTCCGCCCTCTACGCAGCGCTGGCCAGCTTGCGCTGGCGCGAACGCCGGCTTTCCAGGATGCGCACCATGAAGTCGTACAGCACCACTTCATGGCGGCGCTGATCCGTGGCGATCACGCGATTGCAATGCATATGAATCAGGCTGCCGATGATGTCCTGCAGCGTTGCCGTCAACTCGCCCTGCTCCGACCAGGCACGCAGCTGGGCGGCGCTGGTGCGCGCCTGCTGCACCAGTTGCTGCGCTAGCGATGCAAACTGGTGCTGCGCGCCGCCGAAGAAATAGGCTTCGATCTGCTTGCGGTAGCTGCGGTACTTCGCACCCAGCTGGATCTTCTGCGGCGCCCTGATCGAGAACTCGCTCTTGAACGATACGCTCATGTGCTCCATCAGCGACAGCGCCTCGGCCGGCTCCAGCGCGAACGCCTGCAACCACGCTTCGATACCCAGCAGCGCGATCAGCCAACGCTCATGCGGCGCCAGCTCCCGCTGCGCCTGGGCCAAGGCGCGGGTGACCAATGCCGTGTCGAGAGCAAACAGCTGCTCCGCCAGCGGCGCGGCCTGCCTACCGCCATAGCGCAGCGTTTCCTGTTCATAGGTATCGATCACCACTTTGTTGCACGACTGGTTATCGATCGCCGGCTGCAGCGCAGCACTCATGCGCTGCATCACCTGCGCGCGGTTGGCCGCCACTGCGGCGTGGAAGCGCACGCGCAGATGGGTTTTCGGATCAGCGTAGCGAATGTAGAACCAGCGATCGATCAGGCCTTCGCGTTCGGCCGCTTCCAGCACCGGTGCAACCACACCCAGCAGCAGATCGTCCGCTTCCAGCGGACCGCAGTACAGCTTGAAGTAGGTCCAGGCACTGCCTGGTGGGTAAACCGCATTTCGGGTCTGCGCGCGCGCCGGTAGCGAAGAGATCTGGGCGGGTTCGACAGCGTGCGGGGTGGCGGGCGCCATCACGAACGGGAGCACCACCTCACTGTTGAAGATGGCATCTTCACCGGCCTGATTCAGTGCTATGCACTCGGACAGTTCCCAGCGCGCGCTCTTGCCGATTTCTTCCAGCAGCATGGCCACCAGCACCGGATTATACAAATCGATGGGCAGTGAATTATCGCCGGCATCCAGTGTGACGAAGCGCGGAAGTTCATGCCGGGCGATCCAATCGCGCATGGATTCCTCATCGCCGGCCGCCACCATCAGCAGTTCGCGGTCCCGCCCGTCGAAACGCCACTTGGCGCTGGCCCACACGGTGTTGGCATATACCACGCGCGGCGTGCGGCGCAGCGCGTCAAACACGTCGCTCCACCGGAATGGGCCCAAGGCCGGACGGTCCTGGTTTTGCAACTGGCACAGGAACTGGTAGACATCCAGATTGCCCCGGCCATACCAGTGCGCAGTCGACATGCGCGGCAGAATATCCTGGTTGAGGCGGCGTGAGCGCAGTTTGTACTGACCGTTTTCCAGCCGCACCGTCAAATCGGACAGGCGGATCTGGCGCTCGGCGGGCGCTTCGCTGGCGCCGCTAATGACGATTTCGTAGTCGCGCAGAGCGGGACGCGAGACGATGTTGTTGAGGCGGATCTGAGCATCGTGAATGATTTCCGCGTACACCCCATGCGGTTCCTGTTGCTGCTGCTTTTTCAGCATGGTACGCACGCACGCCAGTAACTCGTCGTCGAAGGAAGTGAAGCGGCCCAGCATTTCCACACCGGAGCGGCCCGCCAGCATCTGGATAACGTATTTCGGTGCATTGTCGACATCCTGGTGCAACAGCATGGCTTGTATGAACAGGCCCTCGGGAATCGGCGGCACGCGCGGACTGTGGCGCCGTACCACGTTCAAATCTTGCTCGGTGATATCAATGGTGTTCAGTCCGGCGCGCTGGCACAGCTCCAGTTTGTTGATGAGCAGTTTGTCCACCATGCTGCTGCGATAGGTATTGCCACTGACGTAAGTCGGCATATGGATGCCATCGAGCAGCGGCGACATTGCCCTGGTCTGGGTCGGGAAGGGAATGCCGTGCTCGGAATGCAGCGCCAGGTCGAGTGGTACTTCCTGGTCGGAAAAGCGTTCTTGGAACAGACGTTTGTGGTCGGAAAATACTTCCGATGGTTCCGACAGCAGGCGTGTCAAGGCCTGTGCCGACGCGGTCAGCTCGGCCACCTGGGCTTCCGACAGTGTAGGCACAAAACGACGCTGGCAATCCACCTGGAACAGCACTCTTGGGACATCTTTCCGCCCGCCTTGGGGGAATAGCGTCTGCTGGGTTTGCCGGTAGCCGGACACCAGGCTGTCAAGCGGCATGGCCGCTGCCTGCGCACGCAGCGACTGCAAAGCACTTACTGCGCTTTGCGTGTGGCCCTGCTGGCCGAACTGTTGCAGTTGCTGGTGCAGGCTGAGCAACCGACGGCCTCCGCTGATCGGCACACCAAGCGGCGATACCAGCAATTGGCTGTCGATCAGCTCGCTCGCATAAGCGTGCGCTTCCTCTCTGCTGACATCAAAGCGCCGGGCCAGCAGTTCGGTAAGTTCCCCAAGGGAGACTCCTTGTTCGGCTGCCGACAATGCCAGCTCCAGCTCTTCGCTTTGCTCGACCGCCGACAGCACATAGGTCTTGCGATCATTGGTCATTTTTGCTTCGGCGCAATAATATTTTTGCGCGTAGCGGTTCAGGTTCGGGTTCGGACGGTAGCTGACCTTGTCGCGCGTGACGGGATCGGCATTGGCTTGCTCTAGCAATCGGGATTCAAAGCCGAAGTCGTAGTGGATATGGCGTACGACCGGCGCGCTAGCGATGCCTGAAAGGTCGGTGGCGCCCGCCACCCGGCCGGTCGATACGGTGGAAAACATGCCGTAGGGCGTGCAGCGGAAGGATGCGCGGGCCAGATAGCGCGACAGCGCGGTCACTAGCTTATCGGTACTGCTGTCTTTTTTCAGGCCCGGCGCCAGAAAGGTCTTGCCTCCCAGCGTCAGCGCCGGCCGCATCGGTTCAGCACTGGATGCGGGCGCTGCTTCATACTCTTCCAAGCGGTCGTAAAGCGAGCGCGATGCCAGATACAACGCCTCCCTCAACAACGGCGATTTAAAGGCAGCAAATACATAAGTGGTGCGGTCGTCGGCCTGCGCCCAGCGCTTGATCACCTCCATGCCCAGCAACGGGGTGCGCAAATGGAAGAAACCTTGATGCGTGAGTTGGTTCTTGTCTTTCATGGAGATATCCTTGCATTACTGATATAAGTGCAGATGACAGTTGCCAAAAAAGCGGACGGCGCCATCCGCTCTTCTAGTGCCTCACAATACCCAGTGCTTACCTGCCAGGGCAAGTATAGGAACCCGGGTTCGGACAAGTGTTACTTGCCGGCGCTGGGCAGGTGTTGGTCGGTGCTGGCGCGCCGCAGCCAAAGCAGCTGTTGCAACTGGTGGTGCAAACGGCGCTCTCGAAGATGCCAGCGCCGCCGCCCATGTCGCCGCCGCCGTCGCCGCCGCCGTCGCTGCCACTGCCGCCGCTGCCACCGCCGTCACCTGTATCTACTTCTTCTTCGCCGCCGGCGACATAGGTCATTTCGGCGGCGGTCAGTTCACGCAGGCTCGATTTGGTCAGGCCCAGTTTTTTACGCTTGATCAGTTGTTCCATGTTTGCTCCTTATTGATGTAAATAGGCAAATGATTCGATACAGCGTTGTTTCCCTCTTGTCACTAGCTCATTGTTCCTCCTCTCCTTATTAACGGTTTTCGGTCAAACCAGTAAAAACGGCATGTCCCACAGCCCCGGCGTCTGCACGTCCAGGTAGGCCAGCGCACAGCCAATACGGCCTTCGAGGTGGGTATTCCGGACGAACGTGACCAGTGATTCCGGCATCGTGACCAGCCATTCCGTTTGAACGTGACCGCCCATTCCGGGCGAACGTGACCGATTTCGGGCATTGTCCGGAATCAGCGGTCACGATACCGGAATCGCTGGTCACGATGCCGGAATGGTGTTGTACAGCGCAGTGATGACGTTACGCATTTTGCAACCGAACGGGTAGGCTCCCAGCTTTTGACTGGAGATGGCGTGCCCGCACCGAGGATCAATATGCGTAAAATTAAGGACGTACTACGACTCAAACTTGACGCCAAATTGTCGCACCAGCAGATTGCCAATGCACTTGGCCTGTCTAAAGGTGTGGTCACGAAGTACGCCGGCCTGGCTGCGGCAGCTGGCCTGGACTGGCTCACTGTACAAAGCATGGACGAGGCGGCACTGGAGCGGCGCCTGCTGGTCGGCGCCCAAAAGGCGAGTGACTATGTGCAGCCCGATTATGGCCGCCTGCACCAGGAACTGCGCCGTAAGGGCATGACGTTGATGCTGCTGTGGGAGGAGCACCGCGCCGACTATGCCGATCGCCAGACCTACGGCTACACGCAGTTCTGCGAAAACTACCGCCGCTTCGCCAGGCAGCTCAAGCGCTCGATGC
>NZ_LOCQ01000057.1 GCF_001677885.1 Janthinobacterium psychrotolerans
ACAGCCAAAAAGGAGAAAAATATCGACCCATCGTGACCGCAGGGATTAGAATTTGACCGCGTAACGCCATCCGCTGCGCAGCGGTCACGTTCGCCGGAATGGCTGGTCACGTTCGCCGGAATACGCATCGAGGAAGGACCAAGTGGTGCGCTCCTGCGGCCCATACATGTGCGCAGCTTCACTACACAAGGCCTGCTGATAGAAGCTGCCGGCACGCTGCAGCAGTTCATCGGCGCCGCAGGCGCGGAACGTCCTGTTGAGCAGGTGGGCCAGGCCTGCGTGGCCATGACATAACCAAGGGTTGTCCACCTGTAGTGATGCTTCGGAGCGCAGACAGGCGGCCCGCAGTACACGCACGCCGTCGTCGCTGAGCGAGGCATCTTCCAGCGCGTGGCCAGCCAGCAGTAGCGCATTGCCGACGCCAAAGTCGCCATAGCACCAGGCGCCGCGCGATGGATTGGGGTCGCCGATCAGATTGGGGAAAGCGCCATCCGCACTGCGTGGCATTTCGCAGGCCCGCAGCCAAGCAATACTGTTGCGCAGCATGGTGGTCGCCGAGGCGGGCGCTACCTCGCGCTCGATCGCCTTGGCCAGCAACGCGCTGACGCCGGCATTACCATGTGCCATGCCCACGTCCCATACCATATCCGTGTTCAACCGCTGCCACATCGGCGACCACGGCATCATGGCTGGCGTTGTGGCCCAGTACTGCCGCTCGCCCTGGAAGCTGGACATCGCTTCCAGGTGTGCAAACACGGTGTCCACTAGCGTGTGGTCGCCCTGGCGACTGGCGCGCGCCACCGAGTAGACGCCGATGCCGCACAGGCCAGACACCAGGTCGTAATGGCCAGCCCATGGCCGCGACAATCCGGCACGCAGCACTTCGTCATAATCGTCGAGCGAGCGGCTGTATTCGTCGGAGTCCAGCAGCGCATCAAGCTGTAGTGCGCACAGCGCCAGACCGGTGGAACCGCCAAACAGGGACCATGCGCCCAAGTCCATGCGACTCAGCGCATGGTCCATCAATTCGTAGGCATAGTCGGCATAGCGCGGCCGATCCAAGGCTATCGCGCCATGGGCCATCAGCGTTGCCGCCGCGGCGGCGCCGGCCGACAACGAGGCGTAAGGCAGATCCAGGACGTTGCGGTCGTGCAGCACGCTGTGACAGATGGTGTCGGCGCGCTCCAGCAATTGTCCCGCCAGTGTCGGATCAATAGGTAAAGAAGTGCTGTACATGATTCTCTCGTAGTGAACTGGGAAGACTTCAGAGCTGGCTGATCCAGTGCCGGGCGGCCTCAAGCACCGCGTCCCGGTGGTCTTCAGGCTGGGGATCAAGCGCATGGTCGGGTGCGATTTTCCCCTGGATTACCTGACCATTGCGGTCGGCATAACGGCCAGTGCTGATGGCCAAACTGGCACCGTCCGGCCAGGGGCGGTCGAACACACTGGTGGTCAATCCAGCAGTGCCGGTGCCGAAGGTCGCGCTGTAACGGCGCTGCAGAAAGGCGGTCAGCAGGGCTTCACCAGCACTGGCGGTGCGGTTGCCGATCAATAGCGCCACTGGTTCGCGCTCGCCATCGAACATGGGATCGGCGCCGGTGAAATACGGCTCCTGATCGTCGCTATCGCCCGGAATGCCAAAAGCCCACCGGCTGCGCTTGCCGTTGCGGTCGATCGTATAACCGACATCGATGTTGCCGTAGAGTGGGCGAAAGCCGGCAATCAATGGCCCGGTGCTGCCGCCGCTTTGTTCGCGCAAATCGATAATCCAGCGCCGCGCGCCGCGCTCATGCATGTTGCTCAGCACGTCGCGCACCTGATGCGCGTAGCTTTGCCGCGCTTCCCGGGTGACGGCCGCCTTGCTGACCAGCTTTACATAAGCCAGATCGGGCGCCAGCAGTGTGGCGTCAATCGGCTTGTCGTCTGACGGACTGCCGGCGCGCGCGCGTCCCTTGCTCGCGGCCAGGATGCGAATTTCTTCGACCGTGAGGAACCTGCTGTGCGGGTCGCCTAGCAGGCGGGCCACGTCCTTCAGCGTCAGACTCAGGTCGGCTGGCGACACGGCGCCGCTGGCGCTGATGCCTGCACTGTGGCGCAGGGTGCGCAGCCGTGCCGCATCGTAGTACAGATAGTAGTGGGTCAGCTTGTCGAAGGCTCGTTCCAGATAGGCTTCACTGTCCCCGCTCATCTGGCCTGGCGCATACACCGCGCTGCTCCTGCTGAGCGACAGTGACTGGATACCGAGTTGGGCCGGTCCGCTGTTCACCTGGATAAAAACAGCAACCTTGTCCGCTTCCGAGGGGATGTACGCGCTGGCCTGCAGCACGCCGCCGCTGAAAAGGTAATCGCCGCCACTATGGCTAGCCACCTGGTCGCCGTGATAGGCGGTGATCAGGATTCTGAGATTGATGGCATCGGGGGTCCTCAAGCGCAGGTCGGCGTTGAGATATAGACGCCGCCCCGCCACATCCAAAGCAGGCATGACTGCTGCGATTTCCGAGACCTTGCCGGGACAAGTGGTCAGCGCGGCGTCCGCACTGAGCTGCACGTCTTGCGCGACACCGCATTCGCTCGTTACCCGAAAGGTGACGGTGACCGGCTGTACAACGCGCACTCCGTTGGCGGCCGCAGCGGTTCCCCACAAAAGTGCCATCAGAAAAGTCATCAGTGACTTCATCCGGACAATCCCATCTGCGCGGCCAGGCGCGACAATGATCCTTTCTGTTCGCTACGCGTGGTACTCAGATCCAACCAGATGATTTCATCGACGCCATGGACTTCGGTCAGGGTCAGGATCTTGTCCTGGCACTGGGCAGCCGTGCCGATCACGGTGGGAAGCACATATTCGTTGCTATGGGCGGCCAGCAGGCGCGGCACGTCGGCCGCATGCTCAGCACAGACTCCGGCAATGGCCAGCGCGCACTGCGGTGCAGTTCTGCCATTGTCAGCGAGGTCGCGGAAGGTGTGGAGAATTTTGGGGTCTTGCAGCGCGCCGCTGTGGAACAGCGAGTGGCAATAACTGGTACCCAGCCTGCTGGCCAACAGCATCGACGCTTCGCCCGTACCCAGCAGCCACGCTGACGGCGCGCGTGGGAGTTTGACCGACCGCCCAAGCTCGATGCCGTCTTGCAGATAGCCCAGCAGCGCCGTGGTTTTTTCTTCGAACTTGAGGATCGAGTGATCGAGCTCGCGACCCTCGATCAGTGCTTTGGCAATCACCGGGTCGCACGCACCGCGGCAAACGCCCAGGTCTATCCTGCCGGGAAACAGCTCTTCCAGCACCTGAAAGGTCTCGGCAACCTTGTAGGGGCTGTAAAAATTCAGCAGCACGCCGGCCATGCCCACCTTTATCTGGCTGGTAGTCGCAGCCATCAGTGGCAACAGCATTTCCGGACTGCCGCTGCCGCACCAGACGTGGTGTTCCGCCAGCCAGAAACGGGAAAAGTGCAGACTATCGGCAAGTTGGGCGCACTCCACGACCTCTGACAATGACCTCGCATAGCTCGAGTCGTCCACTGACAGAAAGTCCAACAAACCTATTTTGATAGCTTTTTTCGGCATTTTGGGGCTCTCGTATCCACGGGTACGTTATTTGACAAAAAAAATACATCTTGATCTGAAATATTAAATTACTGGCCTAGCTTATTAATAAATTACCACATCAAAAAAATACGAAAAAAATTTCATTGCATGCGGTACCAAATGGAATAGGGACGCAGCAATACGCAGTTTTTTCAGTGGCAACTTTGCCTATACATTAGACTTCAAATTTCTCAATTTTATTTTTTCGTTGTTTTTTTGATGTTTGACGCTTTAAATAACCAAGGTGATATCAAACGATAATAAATTATTGATACCAAACCCATGCCGCACATTTAATAAAAATGTCTTACCAATATACGGCCGCTGGTAGACACTTTAAAATTAACGACACACCTAATGTACCAAATAATAACAAATCAAAACATTACGAATTGGTAATAAAAGTTAATCTTGGCCCGACGCCGAACCGTGGAGGATGGCCTCCACTCATATTTCCTATACACGCGGGCCCTTCAGCACCAAAATGTTCAGCTTCGGCGTGCGCGATTCGCCCTACGTGCGGCGACGAAACGTCGGCGGTGAGCAAGCGTAGGCCATGGCAAAGCGCCACAAGGCCCAAGGTGCCGGGGTGTCGCACAAAAACACGACCGAAAGTGAGGGCAGAGGCGGTTTGCGGTCGCGGCTAATCGCGGCTAAATGCGTTCGGGAAATAAGCATCCTTGGCCAAATCCCTGAGTTGACTTGAATGCAGGTAAGGGGAAAAGGACAGAATTTGCGTAAGCACCTAGCGCGACCAGCTTCTGTGGGAAACTAAACCTGTGTAGGGGTTGCGAACGGCAGCGGCGAGTCGATTTTGCTGTTGGGGCAAGCAGGCAGTTTTTCCAAGGAATCGGCTAGCCAGCGTGCAGGGACAAGCTCGCTGAGTTTGGCGGTAGCGAACAAGCTTTGGATCGCAGTCGGGCGGTGGGCTGCACGCTCGGGCCCTGTGAAATGACGGTGTTCCGTTCGGTGTGACACTGCGGTGCCTGCGTGCAATTCGACTTGTGGTGCGAGCAAAATCGGCAGTGCAGGACAAATAACTTGCGCTGACGTGGATGTGCTCCGTCGAAAGCGCGACAGACGTCTTCGATGATGAGGCAGTGCTCTCTTGGCCTGCCCTTGAAGATCTTGGCGATCAGATGACGCAGAACGGCCCCTGCTCGCGCAGCAAAGCCGTGAAGGCGTCTACCGCCAGCGGCCGGCTGAAATAGTAGCCCTGCATCTCATCGCAGCCGTGCCGCGTCAGGAAGTCGACCTGTTCGCGCGTCTCCACGCCTTCGGCGATCACCCGCATGTGCAGGTTATGCGCCAGCGAGATCACTGATAATGCGATGGCCGCGTCGCTGCTGCTGGTGGTGACGTCGTCGACAAACGATTTGTCGATTTTCAGTACATCGATCGGGAAGCGCTTCAGGTAGCCCAGGCTGGAATAGCCGGTGCCGAAGTCGTCGAGCGAAATGCTCACGCCGATGTCTTTCAGGCTGGTGAGCGCGGCGACCGCCTTGTCCGGGTCCCCCATCACCGTGCTTTCGGTGATTTCGATGCCCAGGCAGCTGGGATCGAGGCCGTATTTGCGCAAGGTCGCTTCGACGAACGGCACGGTGCGGTCCTGCGCGAACTGCTTGCCCGACAAGTTGACGGCCACCTTGATGCTGCCCAGGCCCGCCGCCTGCCAGTCGCGGATCTGCGCGCACACGGTGTCGAGCACCCATTCGCCGATCGCCGTGATCAGGCCATATTCCTCGGCCAGCGCGATGAACAGGTTGGGAGGAACCTTGCCCAGCACCGGATTGTCCCAGCGCAGCAGCGCTTCGGCGCCCAGCATGGCACCGGAGCGCAAGCACAGCTGCGGCTGGTAATGGACTTCAAATTCGTTGCGCGCGATGGCGCCGCGCATCTGCCGCTGCATCGCCAGCCGGGCACGGATGTCGTTGCCCATGCGCTCGGTGAAGAACGCATAGTGGTCGCGTCCCATTTCCTTGGCGCGCACCAAAGCCGTGTCGGCATGGCGCAGCAGGTCGTCGAAGGTGTCGCCGTCGGCCGGGCACATGGCGATACCGATGCTGGTGGTCAGCGCCAGGCGGTCGCCACCCACGCTCAGTTCCTCGCGCAGGCCGGCCAGGATGGTCTGCGCCAGCGCCATGGTGCGGCCCAGCAGCGCATCGTCCTGCAGCAGGATCTGGAACTCGTCGCCGCCCTGACGCGCCACCGTGTCGCCTTCGCGCACGCAGCCGGTCAAAAAGCGTGCCACCACCTGCAACGCCTTGTCGCCGACGGCCTGGCCGTGCGAATCGTTGATGTTCTTGAAGCGGTCCAGGTCCAGGCACATCAGCACCATCTGCTGGCCGTCGCGGATGGCGCCCAGGCGCTGCTGCTCGAAGCGCTCACGTACCAGCGCGCGGTTGGGCAGTCCCGTCAGCGCGTCGTGCCAGGACAGGAAATCGATCAGGTGCTGCTCGGCCTTGCGCTCGCTGATATCGAGGAACACGCCGATGTAATTGATGACGGCACCGTCCGGGCCATACACGGTGGTCGCGCTCAGGTGGCTGGGATAGGTGTCGCCGCTCTTGCGCCGGGTCTGTACCTCGCCCGACCAGCAGCCGCTGCCGCGCAAGCCCTGGCGCAGCGCCGCGCAGGCGGCCTCGTCGGCGCCGCCGGCATGCAGGCGCATGATGTCCATGCCGCGCACGTCCTGCGCGGTATAGCCGGTGATGCGCGTGAAAGCGGGATTGGAGGTGACGATGATGCCTTGCGGGTCGGTGATCAGGATGGCGTCCTGGGTCGCCTCGAACACCTGGCCCGACAGGCGCAAAAGCTCTTCATTGGCGCGCCGTATCTGCACTTCGCGCGCCAGCGTGCTGGCCACCTGTTCCAGTTCGGCAGTGCGTTCGGTGACGCGCCGCTCCAGCGTGATCCGCTCCTGCGCCAGCTGCAGCTGGGCGCGGCGCAGGCGCACATGGGCGTCGGTGCGGGCCAGGATTTCCTCGGCCTGGAACGGCTTGGCGATGAAATCGACGGCGCCCAGCGCAAAGCCGCGCACCTTGTCGTCGGTATCGTGCTGGGCCGACAGGAAAATCACCGGCACCTCGCGCAGTTCGGGCGAGGCTTTCAGGCGGCGGCAGACCTCGAAGCCGTCGAGGCCGGGCATGCGCACATCGAGCAGGATCAGGTCGGGCGGCCGCGATTGCGCCGTCCACAGGGCCAGCTCGCCATTCGGCGCCTGGCGCACGGCATAGCCGGCGCCGCCCAGCAGATCGCTCAACAGCTTGAGCGAGGCCGGGGTATCTTCGACGATCAGCACTTCGCCCTTCGTATTGACTTCCGGAAAATCGCGATGCATGTAGCAGTTCTCTCAGCTCTGGATGAGGCGCAGCGATGGTTTGCGCACTGGACAAGACTCGTTTTGCAGTGAACTACGTTCCAACATCATAATCTTCATTGCAAATTAGCACCACTCCACAGCCCGCTTTTCGCGCATTTTTTGATCCTGTCCGATGTTGTCAGTCCACAATCATGATGGCCAGGGTCCGTCATCGCGCTCCAGCAAGGCGCACAGCGGCAGGTACTGGTGCTGCTCCAGCATCGCTTGCAACGGCGCCAGCAGCGGCTGCGCCGCTGGCGGCAGGGCCTGCAGCAGCCAGGCCACGCGCGTCAGGTTCAGTTCGCGCAGCGCCGCCAGCAGCGCCGCGCGCTCGACTGGCGCCAGCACGGCCAGGTCGCGCGCGCCCAGCGTACGCGCCGGGCTGGCCTCCTGCGGCACCGGCAGCGCCGGCGAGCCCGATGCCACAGGCGGCAGTTCGGCGCCGCGCGCGGGAATCGCAAAGCGGAATGTCGCGCCCTGCCCGGGCGTTGATTCCACCGTCAGCGCGCCTTTCATCAGGCAGACGAATTCGCGTGAAATCGCCAGGCCCAGGCCCGTGCCATCCTTGGGGCCATCGCTGTCTGCCTGCACGAAGGGCTCGAAAATGCGCTGCTGGTCGTGCAGGGCGATGCCCACGCCGGTATCGCTGACGGCAAATTCGAGCCGCCACTGGCCAGCTTCCAGGCAGACACCGCGTGCCTGCAGGGTTACCGTACCGTGACCAGCGAACTTGACGGCGTTCGACATCAGGTTCAGCAATACCTGGCGCAGGCGCGTGCCATCGAGGTGGGCCGCCGGCGGCAGGCTGGCGCAATCGAGACGCAACTGCAGGCCGTGCTGTTCGGCGCGCATGCCGAGCATGTCCATCACCTCCTGCAGCAGCGGCGCCAGCGCCACCACTTCGCATTGCGCCGACAGCTTGCCCGCCTCGCCCTTCGACAATTCGAGGATCTCGTTGATCAGGGTAAGCAGGTGCTTGCCCGAGCGGTGGATGATGGCCAGGTTGCGCTTTTCATCGGCCTGCATGTGGGGCGAATCGGCCATCAGGCGCGAAAAACCGATCACCGAATTCAAGGGCGTGCGCAGTTCGTGGCTCATGTTGGCCAGAAACACGCTCTTGGCGCGGTTGGCCGCCTGCGCCTGGTTCACCGCCACCGACAGCGCGCCGGTGCGCTCGGCCACCAGTTCTTCCAGGTGGTGGCGGTGGCGCAGCAGTTCCAGTTCGGCCTCGCGGTGCGCCGTGATGTCATAGTTGGAGCCGACCAGGCGCATCGGCCTGCCGTCGCCATCGCGAAACAGCACCGCATCGACCTTGATGTAGCGGATCGACTGGTCCGGCCACAGGATGCGGTATTCATGCGCGAAATTGCTGCCTTCCCTGAGCGCGGCGCGCAGCGCCTGCTTGGTCGGTTCTATATCGTGCGCCAGCAGCGAGGCGCGCCAGATCATCGCGGGCGGCAGGCCGGCCGCCGGATCGGCCTTGAACTGCGTGTACATCTGGTCGTCCCATTCCAGTTCGCCACCGGCCACGTTCCAGTCCCAGATGCCGATGCTGGCCGCGCCGGTGGCCATCTGCACTCGTTCTTCACTGCGCTGCAGCGCGCGGTAGCGGCTGTCGAGCAGCGCCACCATGTCGCGGATCGAACGGTACAGGGTGCGCAGCTCGCCCAGGAACCAGGTCTTGGGCGGCATGCCGGCCGCCACCGGCTGGCCGGCGCGCACGGCGGCCGCATACTGGCCGATGGCTTTCAATGGCCGCAGCATCAGCCACCACATCAGCAGCCAGATGCTGGCCACCAGGATCACGTCGAGGCCGACGATGATGGCGCCGATGGCCAGCGCACGCTGGCGCAGCTGCGCATGCAGCACCGACGGCTCGGCGTACACGGCGACGGCGCCGATAATCTGCCCGCTCAGGGTCACCATGCGCCGTTCGGCCAGCAAGGATGGGTCGTCCGGTTCGAGTTCCAGGCTGACGATGGCGCCGCCGGCACTGCGGCGCAGGATGATGGTCTCCTTGCCGATCGCCGGCGTGAGCGCAATGGCGTGCAGTTCACGGTTGCCCAGGATGCTGCGCATGATGGCCTGCATCTGCTTTTCATCGAGATTCCACAGCGGCAGTTCGACCGCCACGGCCAGCTGGTCGGCGCTGACCGACACCGTGCGGTGCAACTGCTGCCAGCGCTGCGCGCGCTCGGACTGGTAGAACAGCACCGCGAACACCAGCAGCAGCAAGGTGACGACAAAGGTCAGCGCCACGCTGACGGCCAGCACGATAGAGACGTTGCCGAGGCGTCCCGGCTTGCCCTTGTCCTTGATCTGTTCCTCGTTCATGGCTGGCCCTGATCGGTGTCCTGCGCCAGCCACTGGCACATTTGCCGGTACTGGTGCTGTTCCAGCATGGCGGCCAGGCGCGCGGCCAGCTGCGGCCAGCGCGTGGCCAGGCTGGCCAGCACGATGGCGCTGCGCCGCAGGTCGAGCGCGCTGACGGCCTCAAACAGCGCGGCGCGCTCGCCCGGTGCCAGCAGCGCCAGCTCGCCAGGCGCCAGCGCCAGCGGCTCGGCGCCAGGCGCCAGCACTGGCGCGGCGCACGCCTCCTCGCGCAGGAAGCGCAGTCCCAGCTGCTGTTCCAGCATGGCAAACAGGTGCTCCTGCTCGATCGGTTTGCGCAAAAAGGCGTCGGCGCCGGCCGCCAGCGCTTCCTGCTTTTCCTCTTCAAAGGCGGAGGCTGTCATGATGGCCAGGCGCGGCTGCGCCATGCCGGCCTGGCCGCGCAGCCAGCGCGCCAGCTGCAAGCCGTCCATGCCGGGCATGCGCCAGTCGGTCAGCACCAGGTCAAAACGCTGCGCGGCGAGCAGCGCCTGCGCCTCTGCGCCGCCGGACGCCTGCTGCAGCACGAAGCCGAGCGGCGCCAGCAGGCCAGCGAGCAGCTTGCGGCAATTGCCATCATCGTCCACCAGCAGCACCGCCCGCCCGCGCTGGGCCGGCGGCAGGCAGCACACCCGCCCCGGCCGCATGGGCAAGGCGGTTTGCGCCAGCACCTCGGGCACGCGCAGCGAAAAATGGAACACCGAACCCTGGCCCACAGTCGATTCGACCTGCAGCTGCCCCTGCATCAGGCGCACGAATTCTCGCGAGATGCTCAGGCCCAGGCCGGTGCCAGCCTGCGCGGCGGCGCTGTCGGCCTGCACGAAGGGCTCGAAGATGCGTTCGAGATCGGCGTCCGCGATGCCGGTGCCGGTATCGCGCACCGCAAACGCCAGCAGCACCTGGCCATCGCCGGCCGGCTGGCAATCGAGCGACAGGGTCACGCTGCCCTGTTCGATGAATTTCAGCGCGTTCGACAGCAGGTTGAGCAGCACCTGGCGCAGCTTGGCGCCGTCGAGCCGGACCAGCGGCGGCACGTGGGCGCGTTCCACGCACAGGGCGATGCCGCGCCCGCGCGCGCGCATGCGCACCATCTCGATCACTTCGTCGAGCAGGCCGTTCAGGTCGACCGGGCTGGCTTGCAGCTGCATGCGGCCCGCTTCGATCTTCGACAGTTCCAGGATGTCGTTGATCAGGCTGAGCAAATGGTGGCCGGCGCGGTTGATGATGGCCAGGTTGTGTTTTTCTTCCTCGAACATGCTGGTCGAGTCGGCCATCATCTGCGAAAAGCCGATCACCGAATTCAGGGGCGTGCGCAGCTCATGGCTCATGTTGGCCAGAAAAACGCTTTTCGCGCGGTTGGCCGACTGCGCCTCCGTCACCGCCACCGACAGCGCGGCCGTGCGCTGCTGTACCAGCTCCTCCAGATGGTCGCGGTAGCCGAGCAACTCCTGCTCGCCGCGCTTGCGCGCGCTGATGTCGACGATGCCGCCGCGCACCAGGCGCCGCCCGTCCATCGGCAAGCGCACCATCCGCACTTCGGCCGGAAACACGCTGCCGTCGGCGCGACGGATATGGCGCTCCACATGGATGGTCTCGCCCAGCATCACCAGGCGCAGATGCTCTTCCACCATCAGCCCCAGCGGCAGCTTGTCGGGCTGCTCGCTGCTGTACAGGTCGAACGGTCCGCAAGCGAGCAGGCGCTCGCGCGACATGCCCAGCATCTGCTGCGCGCTGCTGTTGGCGTCGACAAACAGATCGAGATCCACGTCATACACCAGGATCGCTTCGGGCGCATGCTCGACCAGGATGCGGAAGCGCTGCTCGCTTTCGCGCGCCTCGCTTTCCGCGCGCCGCAAGCGGCGCTGCTGCAGCAGCAAGGCACTCAGCAGGCAAGCCATGATCATGAATACGCCGCCGACCACCATCACCACGGCGCGGTGTTCCTGCCACACATTGAGCGGACGGTTCAGGAAGACGGCGTGCGGCGGCAGGCGGCTGATGTCGGCATCCCAGCGCTCGATCTGCCGCCAGTCATACATCGGCACCGGATGGGCGGGCGGCAGCAGCCGGCCCGGCGCGCCCGGCGCCTGGCCGGCCAGCAGATCGAGCGACATGCGCGCCACCTGTTGCGCCGCATCTTCAATATCGAGGATGGAACCGCCGAGGATGCCCTGCCCCAGGTTGCTGTCATACAGGCCAAAGGCCGGTACATTGGCCAGCCGCGCCAGCTGCGTGGCAAACCGCACCGGCGTGGCGAGACTGCCGGCGACATCGCGGTTGACATTGCCCGTCACCAGCAGCGCATCGGGCGGCAGGTGCGCCACCGTCTCGCGCATCTGCGCCAGGGTCAGGCCATCGAGGTAGCGCAGCGCCACCTTGCCCTGCCAGGCCTGCGCCGCCTGCTGCATGCGGCGCTTGAGCGCCTGGTCGGCCGCGCTGACGCCGACCGCCATGACGATCTCGCGGGTCTGCGGAAACAGCGCCATGGCCTGCGCCAGGGTGCCGGCGAAATCGACATTGGCCTTTTGCTGCCAGATGGCGGCCGGGCTGCCCGCCGGCAGCGGCTCGCCCGCACTGTTAATTGCCAGCACTGGCGCGGCGTGCGCCAGCGGCGCCAGCTCGGCCAACAGATAGTCGAGCGCCGGCTGCTGCATGGCAACGATCAGGTCCGCCTGGTGGCCCGAGCCTTCGCTGTATCGCAATAGCAACAATTCGCGCATCTTGGCGCGCAGCACCGGCTCGCTCAAGGTGTTCAGGTTGAGAAACTCCACCACCACGTCTTCGCTGGCCAGGCCGCCGTCCATCATGGCGCGCATATAAGTGCGCGTATACGATTCGACGCCGGCACGGCCATAGTCGTAGGAACTGAGGAACAACACGCGCTTGCCGGCCAGGCTGGCCGGCCCACTGTCAGCAGCATGCACGCAGGCACAGGCCAGCAGGAGCAGCAATGCGCGGCTGCAGCGCCGCAGCGCCGTCCATCGCTTCCCACCGCCAGGCATCAGCCCACGCGGCGCCTTGCCCGCAACGCCCATGTCCATGCCTACCCTGTCCGTCTTCGTGTGTGCTACTGACACTTACAAAAACATGATAACGTCAACAATGCGGGCAAGTCCATTCCTTAAAGAATCATTTTAAGCACCAGCTACACGGCACTGGCGGCGCTGATGCCGAACAATTCCAACTCCAGGCCGCGGATGCCCGACGGCACGTAGATGGCGATCGCCTGCGATTTGATCATCGCTTCGTGGATGGCGCCTTTGTTCTCGATCGCAAAATAGCAGGTATGCGGCCGCACCGGCACTTCAGCCGGCACCTGCGCCAGATGCCGCAAGCCGGCGCCGGGCAAGGCGCGCGCCACCAGCACATCGATCTGCCCGGGCGACGAAATCTTCAATTGCAGCGGCACCACGGCCACCAGCTCCAGTGCCGGCAAATCGGCATTGACGGCCAGGCACAGGGTGGTCTGCGGATTGACTTGCGCCGCATCGAGCACGCCATGATAGTGGGTGCTTTTTTCCGGATCGATGTCGAGCGCGATCGGAAAATAGCGCGACAGCAGCACGGTGTCGACCAGGTCGCGGATGATGAAGTCCAGCTTGCCAAAGCCTGGGGCGGGATCGTCATGCTGGTAGCGCGGCAAATCTTTCAACGCGTATTTCCTGGAAAACGTCATCAGGCCGCCGGCCAGCGCCATCAAATGCCCGAACAATTGCTCGGGATGGTGGCGGCCATGGCTGACGCAATGGCTGAGCGTGGCGATCGCCGTGCTGAGGGTATTGAGCATCCAGAACGAGGACATGTCGCCGCCGTGAAACTCCACCGCATGGTGGCCCGGTTGCCGGTGGCGGCTGTACAGCGAGGCGATTTTCGCACCCAGGCGCTCGATCAGGGAGTCGAGCATCGTTTGCAGCGCCGCGTGCGCATCGATGGCCAGGCACGGCGGCAGCCAGGACGCATCGATCTCGAAGCCGCCACGCCCGCCGCGGCGCAGGCGCACCAGCGGGATGGCCAGATAGTCGTGCCGCGGCTGGCCATGCCACAGCAGGCAAACCTGGTTTTTCAGATACGCCACGGGCACGCTGACGGCCTCGCTGTACAGGTCGGGCGTTTCGATATCGGTCTGCTGATAGCGCGCGCCCGCCGCCAGGTTGCCGCCATGCGCCTTCATGGCGGGCAGCGCGGCGTAAAAGGTGAAACTGTGCTCGTCGGACGGCAGCAGCGACAGGTCGACCGCGGCCGGCAAGGCATCGCCGAGCGGCGCCTCATAGAGTTCGCCGTCCTGGAACACCAGCGACAGGGTGTCGGCGCGCAAGCTGTTGTTGGCCAGCGCATCGGCATTCCAGTTGACGGCGCGCACGCCCCACAGGTGCGGACTGATCAGGGACGCCAGTCGCTGCAAACGCGCTTCATGATAGCGGTCCAGCTGCTGGAACTGCTGCGGGCCAATGGCCAGGCCTTCCGACCATAATAATTTTGACGGCAATGTCACGCTGCGCTCCCTTGCAATGATGGAATCTGAGCTTGCCAGTCTGAAGTTGCCAGTACGAAAGTCATTGATGTTGCGCAGCAAGTAGCACGGGATTTTTGCGCAATCGCAAATTGCCTGTGGGAAAACACTTTGATACTGGTCACTCCAACGACTCCGGCGCTGCCCAGGCGCATCACCGCATGGAAACCTTGCTGCCGTACTTCGAACGCGAACTGGTCATGCTGCGTACACATTGCCGCGAATTTGCCGAGCGCTATCCACGCATCGCCGGCAAGCTGCGCATGTCGGGCGAGGCTTGCGAAGATCCCCACGTCGAGCATCTGATCGAGTCGGTGGCCATGCTGGCGGCGCGCATCTCGAAGCGTCTCGACGATGACTATCCCCAATTCACGCACGCCCTGTTCGAGACCCTGTTTCCGCACTATCTGCGGCCGTTCCCGTCCTGCGCGATCGTGCGCCTGGCGCCGCCCGCGCTTGACGGCACGGTGCTGCGCCTGTCGGCCGGCAGCCTGATGGATGCCCCCCTGGTGCGCGGCGTGCGCTGCCGTTTCAGCGCCGTCTACGATATGGCGGCGGGCGACGTGGCGTTGACGGCCGCCACTTTCGACACCAGGATCAAGGCGCCGCCCGCCGTGCGCCTGCCGGGGGGCGCCAGCGCGGTGATCAGCATCAATATCGCGCATCACGGCAAGCCGCCGCCGACGCTGCGCCTGTTTATCGATGGCGAACCGTCGTTTGCCGCCGCGCTGCACGACGCGCTGTTGCTGCATGCGGGCAGCGCCTGGGTCGAAGGCGCCGACGGGCAATGGCTGGCCTTGCCTGCGCCGCCGCTGGCACCGGTGGGCTTTGCCGAAGCGGAGGCCTTGCTGCCGTTTGGCGCGCGGTCACACAGCGCCTACCGCATCCTGGCCGAGTATTTTGCCTACCCTGAAAAATTCAATTTCGTCGATATCGACACCGCGGCGCTGCAAGCGCGCCTGCCGGCCGGCTGTCGCGGCTATACCCTGCACCTGGTCTTGACCGGCATGCCGGCCGACGGCGACAGCGCGCGCATGCTGGCCAGCTTGTCAAACGCCAACCTGCTGCCCGGTTGCAGTCCCGTGATCAACCTGTTCCCGCAAGCCGGCGTGCCGGTCACCGTCACGCGGCAGAAAACCGAGTACGCCGTACTGGCCCACGCCACCCACGCGCATGGCTACGAGGTACTGGGCATGGTATCGGTGCAGTTGCTGCGCCAGCGCGACGGCGACAGCAGCGTGAGCGAAGTACGCCCCCTGTACAGCCTGCGCCATGGCGAAGGCGCGGCGCAGCCGGGGCCGTACTGGGTCATGCGCGATGACCCGGCGGTGGCGCTCAAAAGCGCCGGCCATGAAAAAACCATCAGCCTGGTCGATGGCGACTTCAATCCCCTGGTCCAGGAAAAAGCCACCCTGTCGTTGATGCTGAGCTGCAGCAACCGCGACCTGCCTTTGGCGCTCAAACACGGCCAGCCGCAAGGCGATTTGCAGCCTTGCGGCGGCGGCGCGCCCCTGCGGCTGCTGCGCCGGCCCAGCCCGCCGCGCCGCTATGCGCCGGGGCAAGGCCTGCACTGGCGCCTGGTGTCGCACCTGGCGCTCAATCATCATGCGCTGACGCAAGAAGGCTTGCCGGCCCTGCGCGAAATGCTGGTGCTGTACGACCTGGCCCAGAGCGCCACCTCGCAACGCCAGATAGGCGGCATCGTGGCGCTGGAACAGCGCCCGGCCACCGCCTGGCTGCGCCACCCGCGCGGCGCGTCGCTGGTGCATGGCCTGGAAATACGCCTGACGCTAGACGAAGAAGCGTTTGTCGGCGCCAGCCTGTATCTGTTCGTGCGTGTCATCGACCAGTTCCTGGGCCTGTATGTGCAAATCAACAGCTTTGTCGAACTGGTGGTGTTGTCGCTACAAAGCGGAGAGGAGCTGATCCGATGCAAGCCAAGAAACGGCATGCAATATCTGGTGTGATCGCCCACCTGATGGCCGAGCCATGGCGCTACCAGTTCATGCAGGCGGTGGGCCTGCTGCTGCGCTGGCTGCGCCAGCAGGGCGTGCCGCCGGAACAGGCGCTCGACGAGGTGCTGCGCTTCCGAAACAGCCTGTCGCTGGGCTTTCCGGCCAGCCAGCTCGAACGCCTGTCGCAGCAGGACGATGGCAGCATCGCCATCACGCCAGCGTTTATCGGTTTGCTGGGAGGCAGCGGCGCCCTGCCCCTGCGCTACACGCAAGGCATTGCCAACAGCCAGCTCGCCGCCGGGGACGAGGGCGCCTCGGCCTTCCTCGATATTTTTTCGCACCGCATGGTGACGCTGTTTTACCAGGCGTGCGGCAAATACCGGCTGGAACACCGGCTGGCGACCGAAGCCAGGGACGATCAACTGCCGATGCTGCTGGCGCTGGCCGGCGTCGCCTCGCCCGCCGGCAATGATGCAACCCATGCGGCGGCCTGGTATGCGGCCCTGCTGCGCAACCGTCCCGCTTCGGCGCATGCGATTGTCAAGGTGCTGGCCGACCATTGCAGCATTCCCATCGCGCTGGAGCAATTCGCCGGCGCCTGGGATTACCTGCCGCAAAACCGTTTGAGCCGGCTAGGCAACAGCAATTTCGTATTGGGCCTGGGCGCCACTGTCGGCTTGCGGCTGTGGCGCCACGACCGGCGCGTGCGCCTGCATGTGGGGCCGGTGGATGAGGCCGGGTTGCAACGTTTCCTGCCGCACGGCGACGGTGCGCAAGCCCTGGCGCAGATGCTGGCACTGTTTGGCGCGCCCAGCCTGCAAGTCGAAATACGGCTGGTGCTGAGCGCATCGTGCATCAGCAAACTGGTGCTGAGCAGCAATCCGGCCAGGCAGCGCCGGCTGGGCTGGAGCACTTTCCTGCCAGGTAGCCATGGCCAGGTACGCGGCGCCGAAGTGCGCTATCTCTTGAAGGAAGCGAGGACCACATGAAACACCAGGGACGCGGCGTGATACGACTGGGCGACAAGACCGACCATGGCGGCAAGGTCAGCAGCGCATCCTCAGGCACCACCGTGATGGGTGTGGCGGCGGCGCTGGCCGGCGACATGACAGTCTGCCCCAAATGCAAGGGCAGCTTTCCGATTCAGCCCAATGGCGCCGGCGCCAGACACCAGGGCCGCGCCTATGCCTACGACGGCGACAAGACGGCTTGCGGCGCCAGGCTGATCACTTCCTTATAGCGGAGCAAAGCATGAACAACGGCATCCTGGCGGCATTGTCCGCCTTCGGTTCGGCCTCGCAGGAGCGGCGTTTGCTGCGCCTCGATTTTCCGCATGGCGACGGCCCCGCCGATACCGTGCTGCTGGTCAATTCCATGCAGGCAAAGGAAGAACTGTCGCGCGACTTCCGCTTCGAGGTGGAACTGCTGTCCGACGACGCCCATATCGCCTTGAGCGCCATGATGGGGCGCATGGTGACCATCGGCATGGTCCGCGACGATGGCAGCTTGCGGTATTTCAACGGCTATGTGGGCGAGTTTCGCCTGCTGCGCGCCGATGGCGGTTTTGCCTGGTACCGCATGGTCTTGCAGCCGTGGCTGGCATTCGCCCGGCTGCGCCAGGACAATGTCTCGTTCCATGGCCAGAGCGTGATGCAATTGACGGAAACCACGTTCGCGCACTACCAGCAGCGCGACTGGAAGACCTGTTTGCAGGGTGACGATCCGCAACTGTCTTGCGCCAACCAGCACAATGAAACCGACTACAACCATCTGCACCGGCGCTGGGAGGCACTGGGCTGGCACTACTGGTATGAGCACCGCCTGGACGGCCATACCCTGTGGCTGGCCGACGACAGCACCCTGGCCGAGCTGATCGATGGCGAGTCCGGCGGCGCGATGCAGTTTCATGCCGGCTCCGGCTCGATGGAAGACGATGGCGTCCAGCAATGGCAAGCCGTGCGCCAGCTCGGTTCCGGCATGCTGACCCTGGCCAGCTTCGACTATAAAAACCCGCGCCCGCAGCGCGCCACCGGCCACTCACTGAACCGCCAGGGCGACGTCGCCGCGCATGAACTGTATGAAAACACCGGTGCTTATGGCTACCGCGATGTCGACCATGGCGACCTGCTGGCCCAGCGCCGCATGGAGGAAAGCGATCATCTGCGACAATATTTCGAAGCGACCGGCAACCAGCGCCAGGCCCAGGCGGGCCGCTGTTTTACCCTGGCCGGCCATTTCAGCGGGCAGGAAAGGCGATACCAGCGCGGCGAGCCGCGTGGCGACGACGTCAAGGCGCGCGAATACCTGATCCTGTCGGTCGAGCATGTCGCCAGCAACAATTATCAGGCCGGCAGCGACGCGCCGTCCCACTACGAAAACGGTTTTGTTTGCGTGCGCAAGGACCGGCGCTGGCGACCCGGCCGCGGCTACAACAGCGTGCCTTGCGTGGTGGCCGGGGTGCAGACGGCGCTGGTGGTCGGCCCGGCCGGCGAAGAAATCCACACCGATGCGCTTGGCCGCATCCGCCTGCAGTTCCACTGGGACCGACTGGGCGAATTCGACGAGCGCAGTTCGCCATGGATACGCGTCATGATGCCGATGGCCGGCGCGCAGATGGGGCAGATCGCGCTGCCGCGCGTAGGCCAGGAAGTGGTGGTGCAATTTCAGGATGGCAATGTCGACCATCCCATCGTGACCGGCGTGGTCTACAACGGCGCAAACCCGCCGCCTTGGCAACTGCCGCAGCAACGTGCCCTGTCCGGCCTGCGCAGCCGCGAGCTGGGCGGTAGCAGCGCGAATCACCTGGTACTCGACGATACGCAGCATGCCATGCAGGCCCAGCTGCGCAGCAGCCACCAGGACAGCCGCCTGTCGCTGGGAAATATCGCCCGCATCGACGACCACGCCGGCCGCAAGGAAGCGCGCGGCAGCGGCTTCGAATTGGCGACCAGCGCCTGGGGCGCGCTGCGCGCCGGCAAAGGCATGCTGATCACCACCGAAACACCAAACGGGTCAGGCGCCGCAAAACAGCTCGACGACACCCTGGCCCGGCTGGTGCAGGCCAGGGAACTGCAGCATGACCTGGCCGGGATGGCGGTCGACGCCGGCGCCCAGGACGGCGCCAGCGAACAAGGCGCCGTGGCCGACGCCATCCAGCAGCAAAACACCGCCATCAAGGGCAGCGGCGAAAACTTTCCGGAACTGTCCGAACCGCACCTGCTCATGGCCAGCCCGGCCGGCATCGAATTGTCCAGCGCAGCATCCAGCCATCTGGCCGCCAGTGACCATGTGGCGCTGACCAGCGGCAAGGATATCGCCCTGGCCAGCGGCCATAGCCTGTTCGCCAGCGTGGCCCACAGCCTGCGCATCTTCGTCCACAAGGCCGGCATGAAACTGATCGCCGCCTCCGGCAAGATCGCCATCGAAGCCCACGACGGCGAAGTCGACATCATCGCCCGCAAAGTGCTGTCGCTGATCAGCGAAGCGGACTGGGTCAATATCAAAGGCAAAAAAGGCATCCGCCTGCACGGCGCCAACCACATGCTGGAAATCAGCGACAAGGTGCAGTTCTTTACCTCGTCGCCGGTGCTGTTCAACGGCAACTTGGAAACCCTGGGGCCGAAGAGTGTGTCGCAGGAGTTCAATGAACGGCCAAGCAGCAGCTTTGATCAGGAAGTGTTGCTGATGGAAGTGGACGATACGCCAGCCGTCGGCATCGATTTTGAAATCCTGCGCGAGGACGGCAACCAGTCAGGCAAAAGCGGTGCCGATGGCTCGACAAAGTTACAGAAATCCACCGGCATGGATAGCTATGTGATTCGATACAAGGGAGAACTGCCATGAGCGACAAAGATGATCTGAACAAACGCGGTAATCATCCAAGGCAATTTACACAAGGCGTGGGTGGGTGGGCTGAGTATGCGGTGCAGATGACCAAGACCAGCGATACGGCACGTCATGAGGTCGCCAAGCCACCTGGCAAAGTGATACCAATCATTTTTCTGCCAGGTGTCATGGGCAGCAACTTGCGTATGTCCAAGGCACGGCAAGAACGGTTGAAGCGTCCAGACAATCGAGCTTGGCGACCGGACGACTTGATGGGAGCGGGAGGAATCGCAGATATTGCTGCCGGAACTGGCTTGGGCGGATGGTTTAAGGAAGCAACACCACAACAGCGCCAATTGGTATTTGATCCCAACGAAACAGAAGTCGAGTATTACCACTACACAGAAAAAAACGGAAAATTTGATGCAGAAGGACCGGAAACAATGGCTTCCGATATACGGCACCAGAATGTTCCTGACAGTCTGACGCCCATTCCTCCTTTGATGGGTTCGAACAGAATCAATCCCGGCAGCCGCCCGGTACAGGGGAAACCCCAGGCGTTCGCCACCCCAGCGCAAGTAGCACGATGGCGCGGCTGGAGCGAAGTACTGTTTGATGGTGCTTATGGCTCGATGCTACAGCACACTGAAAAACACATGAACAACATGGTATTAGGCGGAAAGCTGCATCCAGTCTGGCGTGGGACCAGCGGCTTGGGCGCGTCGGCAATGAAAGACCCTTCTACATTTGGTGGCGTACCAGGCAATGCGATAACTGAAGATGACTTGAAAAAAATCGCTGCTTGCTGGTATCCCGTTCATGCAATGGGCTACAACTTTGTACAGAGCAATGGCGCCACTGCAGTGGCCATCGCGGAACGACTACGGGGACTGGTCAAAGGTTATCGTGAGCGGGGCTTCAAATGCTATGAAGTCATTCTGGTAACACACAGCATGGGCGGCCTGCTGGCCCGTGCCTTGATACATCCGGACTATGGAAAAATAGTCAACGGCAAGGAATTGACAATACTTGGCGTTTATCACAGTGTTATGCCAGCCATCGGCGCTGCGGGAGCATACAAACGCATGCGCTTCGGATTCCAAGAAAAAGACACAACGGCCGGTGAATACGAGGCAGAGATACTTGGTATCAACGGTATCCATGCGACCGCCATTCTGGCGAATGCCCCGGCACCTTTGGAGATGATGCCTGCCTTAGCCTACGGTGAAAAATGGCTCAGGGTAGTGGATCAACAAGGTAAAGAACTTTGGAGCTGGCCACGCGAGGGTGCTACGGCGTTGGATGCTATTTATTTACAGCCACCTAATGCGTGGTGGAGGCTAATAAATCCGGACTGGATTAATCCAGCAAATATAGAAGAAAAAAATGGTGGCGGCTTGACTGAAGTTAAGCGCAGACTTAATGCCGCGTTTGAATTTTTGGAGTCAATAAAAGATACTTTTCACTCTCTTACTTATGCAAGCTACTGTGCATCACCGAAACGATTAAGTTATGGCAATGTCGTCTTCAAAGTAATCGAGGGACTTACCAGCGGACTTCCAGACCCAAAGGGCAGCGCCAATTTTCCTTCCCCTGAAAAATGGCGGTTATTGGAAGACAACGCCAAGAATCAGCTTGTTGTTCAAGCCGGCCCTCGAAGATTGCGATTAAGCCTAATGCCAGCGAGTTCTCCTGGCGATGACACCGTTCCTTCAAATAATTTGGAAAAATGTTTTAAAAAAGAAAAATTATTTATTCATGGGATGAAGGTAGGGACTGATTACGGGCACCAAGATAGCTATTCAAATCCGAATGTACTTGCTTCAATGCTATACTCCATTACACAAATCGCAAAAACCGCAAAGTGGTCTTGATCATGGGCAATCAAAAAAATAAAAAATTAGTTCTTTTCACTGCCATTGTAGTGTTTGGATTATTTCAGACCTGTAAAGCGCGAAGCGCGATCGAGGAAAATACCGTGTCGAAAAATATTGTTCTTAGCAAACGTCTTGAAATGATCTTTCTGAAAACGAAAACGACATGTTTTGGACGTTATGCCATGAACATACCGCAAGAGGCAGAATTAATTTTTGGCGAAGTGTCGCTTCCATCGACCATTGGAATAAGAACCGATGGATTGGAAGGGCGCGACAAACAAGTTTTGGAGGATATTGAACAAATAAAACTCAAAAATCCCACTTCGGAAATTCTTTACAGCGGAAAAGGACCACTCGAAGAAAGTTGGCAGATTCAATATTTTAATAACAAATACGCGAAAGAGTCAGGTGATACAGATTTTAACACGTACATTACAAAAGGAAAATTTACATTTACGTTAGGAGATTCGACACCGGAAGGAAAAAGCAGAATAGATACCGCGACCAAACAAATAGTTCGAGCAAATAGTTTTCGTTTACGTGAAGAGGGCGAGATACCCACTGAACCGGGAAACTGCATTCCTTACGGTTTTATTAAGCAAAGTAACTATGATGAACAAGAAATGATTGATGCGGGACTTTACTTCCCCAGCTTTCCTGACGTCACATTTTCAGTGAGTTCAAATAAAAATGCATATATGGATTATTCGAGTGAATTATATGAAAAAATGCACACTGAATTATCCTTATTGGGACGTATTGATATAGCCAAGAAAAGACAAGGAAAGAATTATCCCAGCCGCACCTTGCTGCGTGAAGGTAAACGACAAGTGCAACATTGGCAGGGTGAAGAGTCGCTGATACGACGCATCGATGGTGCGCACGACTTCGAATGGACTTTGGTCGGCAAGCCGCGCGATGTCGCGTATCCATCTGTGCTGGTGGCGCATATGTATACCAAGGTTGCCCACAACACGGTAGGAGCGGCCAAGACCGCCTCACTCACCGACGAAGAAGCCATCGCCCTGTGGGATAAGCTGCTCTCCGGCCTGAAATTCCGCGTCAAGGTACCGGGTGCGCCGCCTGGTTCCTACTATATCGATCCGGACAAACCCGCGCAGTAAGGAAAGCACCAGGCCGGTACTGGCACAGGCTGGCGGGAGGCCGTGTTTTACTGCTAGCATGGGCTTTTGCCGAATATTCAGCATGATCGAATTGCGCCCCGCCCTGCCGCTTGATATCGACGCCCTGTGGGCGCTGCGGACGGTGGCCGTGCGCATCAGTTGCGCCACGCATTATTCCGCCGAACAGATCGCCGTCTGGAGCGCCTCGCCGGTGCCGGCTGGCTATGCGGGCCTGCTGGCTGCCGGTGGCGGGATTGTTGCCGTGCGCGATGGCGTGATTGCCGGCTATGCCATGCTGGACTTGGACAAGCACGAAGTCGATGCCGTATTTGTCGATCCTGCCCAAGGCAGGCTGGGCATCGGCAAGCGGCTGCTGGCGGCGCTGGAAGAGCTGGCGCGTGGGCATGGCATCGCCCGGTTGCATTTTTCGGCGTCGCTGAATGCCGTGCCGTTTTACCAGGCGGCGGGATTTGTCGCGCTGCGCGAGGAAGCATATGCGCATCCCAGCGGCCTGATGCTGGCCAGCATGGCGATGGAAAAGGTTTTACTTATCAACTGACAGCCATCAGTCGGGCTGCCATTCGACCGCAGCGGGCCTGGCGCCGCCGGTCGTGAAAAACGCCGCCATTGCCCGATGGCATAGCGCCAGCTCGACACACCACGCAGCGGGATACACATCGACCTGGCCGTTGGCCAGCCAATAGCTGCACTCGCCCTCTTCCTCCTCATCGCCCAGCGAGTGACAGCTGGCGGCATCCTGGCCGGACAGATACATCAGCCAGGCACTGGCGCCATTTTTCAGCATGCACAGGGCCGGGCCTTGCTCGGCATCCACGGTCATGGTCAGCCACAGTTCGCATTGCGCCAGCGACTGCGCGCGGGCCAGTGCCTGCCGCAAGTCGGCCAGCGAAGCGATGGCGACCGCTTCGCCGTGCAGATTGAGTTCCATCATCATGCCTTGCCTGCTCCCAGGTCGGCCGTGGCCAGCGCCGTGCTCAGGTAGAGCTTGCCGCTCAGTTCTTTCAGCAGGCTGCTCTGGCGCAGGCGGTCCATCACGGGGCCTTTGACTTCGGCCAGGTTCAGGCTGATGCCGCGCTTGGCCAGGGTGCTGTTCAGTTCGATCAGGCCCAGCAGCGCCGTGCTGTCGATCTGGTTGACGGCCGACAGCACCAGCACCAGGTGGCGCGCCGTCGGGTGGCCGCGCAGCTCTTCCTCGATGCGTTCGGTGACGGCTTCGACGTTGCCGAAGAACAGGCCGGCGTCTATACGCAGCAGCAACAGGTCGGGCACGGTTTGCGCTTCGTAGCGCTCGACGTTACGGAAGTGCTCGCTGTTGGGGATACGTCCCAGCACCGCGATATGCGGCCGGCTGGCGCGCCAGATCAGGGTGCCCATCGACAGCAATACGCCGATCACCACGCCGGCCTCCACGCCCAGCACCAGCACTCCGGCGGTGGTCGCCAGCAGCGCCAGCGCGTCGCTGCGGTCGTAGCGCCAGGCCATGCGCAGGGTGTCCCAGTCGATCAGGTTGGCTACCGCAAAGATAATGGTTGCCGCCAATACTGGCAGCGGCAGCAGCGCCAGCCAGCCGGTGGGCGCCACCAGCGCCAGCGCCAACAGGCCCGCCGTGATGATGCTGGCCAAGGGCGTATTGGCGCCGGCCTGGAAGTTGACGGCCGAGCGCGAGATGGAACCGGTGACGGGAAAGCCGCCGGACAAGGCGCTGGCCACGTTGGCCGCGCCCAGACCCAGCAGTTCGCGGTTGGTGTGCAGTTTTTCGCCGCGCTTTTGCGCCAGGGTCTGCGCGGCGGACATGCTCATCAGGAAAATGATAAAGGCGATCAGCAGCGCCGGCGAAAGCAAGGTGCGCCAGTGGGCGCCGGAGGTCGCCAGGTTCAGGCGTGGCAAGCCGTTCGGCACATGGCCGGTCACCTGCACGCCCATCTGGCCCAGGCCGCCATAGGTCACCAGCAAAATACCGGTGATGACCAGCAGCATCGGCGCCAGGCGGGCACCGACATCGGCGGCCGTCTTGCCCAGGCCGCAGCGCTGCAGCAGGCGCGACAGATAGCGCCTGGCCAGCCACAAACAAGCCAGGCTGGCCAGGCCCAGCACCAGGCTGGGACCGTGCCAGTGCGGCCAGGTGGCGCCCAGCAGGGGCGTAACCTGGCCCCAGATGATGAGGATGGAGGCGCCATTGCTGAAGCCGCTGGTCACGGGGCGCGACAAGAAATTGGCCATGAAGCCCAGGCGCAGCACACCGCACAGCAGCAGCACGATGCCGCTGATAAAGGCCAGCTGCGCGGCCAGCACGATATACAGGGTGGAGCCGGGGTCGGCCAGTGGCGCCAGGGCGGCGGCCGTCATCAGCGAGACGATGGCCATCGGCCCCACCGATTGCGTCATGCTGCTGCCGAACAAGGCGTATAGCACGGGCGGCAAGATGCTGGCGTAGATGCCGACCACGGGCGGCAGGCCGGCCACCAGCGCATAGGCCATGCCTTGCGGCACCATCATCATGGCCACCACGATACCGGCGGTAATGTCCCCCGCCAACAGAGAACGCCGGTATTGCCTGAGCCAGAGCAGCATGATGCGATCCCAAAATCTGAAAACCGAAGCCTATCATGCGCCGAGGCCGGCTGACAGGGGCAAGGCGCCGATCTGGCGGGCAATCGTGCCTTGACAGCATCGGGGAACACGCCCTCCTCCTGGTCATCCCGTAAATTTGCGGCGGATTTTTGCGCTTTGTTAGCGAGCGCACCGTGTTGCAAGGCAGCTGCCCCGATACTGGCCGCTACCTACCATGGAGGCCAGCATGAGCGATAACCTGAACCAATCGGCCGGCAATCTGCAGCGCAGCATCCAGCAGGAACAGGATGGGCGCGACGCCGCCAAACCCGACAGCCCGGAAAGCAAGGAAGCCGTGCAGACCGGCCAGCGCAGCCAGCCCGGCACGCCCCTGCCCGCCCAGCACCTGGACAAACCGGGCAGCGAAGCGCAGATGCAGTTGAAACCGCGCTTCCTGGCGCCCGACTATTGCGGCAGCGGCAAGCTGGCCGGCATGGTCGCCATCATCACCGGCGGCGACTCGGGCATCGGCCGTGCCGTGGCCGTGCTGTATGCGCGCGAAGGCGCCGATGTGGCCATTATCTATTTGAACGAACACGAGGACGCCAACGAAACCAAGCGCTACGTGGAAGCGGAAGGCCAGAGCTGCCTGCTGATCCCCGGCGACGTGCGCGAGCAGCGTTTCTGCCAGGAAGCCGTCAGCCAGGTGATGGCCAAGTTCAACCATATCGACGTGCTGGTCAACAACGCCGCCTTCCAGGAACATGCCGAGTCCCTGCTCGACCTGTCTGAAGAACGCTTCGATCTGACCATGAAGACCAATGTCTATGGCTACTTCCATATGGCCAAGGCGGTGCTGCCACACCTGAAAAAAGGCGCGTCCATCATCAACACCGGTTCCGTGACGGGCCTGAAAGGCTCGAAAAACCTGCTCGACTATTCCACCACCAAGGGCGCGATACACGCGTTCACGATGGCATTGGCCGGCAACCTGCTGGAAAAGGGCATCCGCGTCAACGCCGTTGCGCCCGGCCCCGTCTGGACACCCTTGAACCCGGCCGACAAGTCCGCGGAAGACATCACCACATTTGGCCAGGATACCGACATGCACCGCCCGGCCCAGCCCGAGGAACTGTCGCCGGCCTATGTCTTCCTGGCCTCGCCCGCCTGCTCCAGCTATATCACCGGCATCGTGCTGCCCGTGACCGGCAGCGTGGGCGAATAGGAGCACCCATGCCAAGAGCCTTGTGGAAAGGTGCGATCAGCTTCGGCCTCGTGCATATCCCGGTCGAACTGATCTCGGGCAGCAAAGATCACGAACTCGACCTGTCGATGCTGGACCGGCGCGACTTTGCGCCGATCGGCTTCAAGCGCTACAACAAGCAGACCGGCAAGGAGGTCGTGTGGGACGACATCATCAAGGGCTATGAATACAAACCCGACGAATACGTGGTGCTGTCGGACGAAGACCTGAAACGGGCCAACGTCAAGGCCACGCAAACCATCGACATCCTGACCTTCGTCGATGCGGGCGATGTGCCGCTGACCTATTACGAACACCCGTATTACCTGCTGCCCGGCAAGGGTGGCGAGAAGGTCTACGCCCTGCTGCGCGAAACCCTGCGCAAGTCGGGCAAGATCGGCATCGCCAACGTGGTGATCCGCACCCGCCAGCACTTGTGCGCGCTGGTGTGCATCGACAAGGCCATCGTGCTCAACACCTTGCGCTTTGCCGACGAGATCCGCGAAATGGACGATCTGGACTTGCCTGGCAGCACCCTGAAGGCGGCCGGCATTACCGACAAGGAACTGAAGATGGCGCTGTCGCTGGTCGAAGGCATGAGCGAGCAATGGCAACCCGAGCAATACCACGACACCTACCGCGACGACGTGCTGGCGCTGGTCAGGAAAAAGATCAAGGCCAAGCAGACCAAGACCATTACCGCACCGGAGCCTGATGCCGAGGAAGAGGAAAAGCCGGACAATGTGATCGATCTGGTGGCCTTGCTGCAGCAAAGTCTGGGCAAGAAGGCGCCGGCCAAAAAGACGGTGCGCAAACCGGCGGCGAAGCGCAAGGCGGCGTGATGGTGAACGTGGGTCGGGCGTAGGTCGGGTTAGCGCGCAAGCGCGTAACCCGACCTACGCCCGAGAGGTTGTCAACAATGTTGTCGGATTACGGCGCTTCGCGCCTCGGCGGCCCCGCCTAATCCGATCTACGTGACATTATCCGGGTAATTCCAACCCCAGCTTCTTCATCGCCGCATCGATCCCTTTCGCACTGCGCGCATACCCGTCCCACGGCGTATTGCCCACATCCAGCCGGCTGTGCACATTGCTCACATTCCACTGATCGGCCGCCTTCAGCTTGTCGAGCTCCTCCCATGCCAGGGGCACGGAAAGACCGAGACCCGGCCGCGTGCGCACCGACCAGGCCGCTACCGTGGTGGCGCCGCGGCCATTGCGCAGGTAGTCGATAAAGATCTTGCCGACCCGGTTGGCCGGCCCACTTTTGACGACAAAGCGTTTCGGTATCAGCTCGGCCATATGCGCGACAATGGCTTGCGAGAACGCCTTGACGGTATCCCAATCGTGTTTGGGCCGGATCGGCACCACCACATGCAACCCCTTGCCGCCGCTGGTTTTCAGGAACGCCGGCAAACCCAGCTCGGTGAGAAAAGCGCGCAGCAGCACCGCCGATTCCTGGATCGCCGGCCAGCCAACGCCCTTGCCGGGGTCCAGGTCGAATACCATACGGTTGGGCAGCTCGTAAGCTTTGGCCAGCGCGTTTTGCGTATGGAACTCGACCACATTCCACTGCGCCGCCGACAGCAGGCCTTGCGCGCTGGCCACTTCCAGCATTGGGGGATGGTCCGGATCCAGTTGTTGATCGAGCTGTTTTACGCCGGCCATTCTCGATACTTCCGCATGTTTCTGGAAGAACAGTTCGCCGCCGACACCGGCAGGCGCGCGCACCAGCGATACGGGCCGGCCACGCAGATGCACCAGCATCAGCTTGCAAACCAGCGCGTAATAGCGCACCAGGTCGATCTTGGTGGCGCCGCTTTGCTTGTCGATCACGCGGTCGGGGTTGGTAATTTTCAGGCCGGCCGGCAAGATACTGGCCGATGGTTTTTCGACAGGCATCGGTTTCTCCTTGTTCGCTTTGACAGCTTGCGGCCGCTCACGCACGATGGCGGACGCCGGCTTGTCTGTGCGCAAGCCGTGGAATACACCATGGCGGATGGCGCCGGCGCTGGTCCACTGGGCAAAGCTGACTTCAGCCACCAGGGTGGGCTTGACCCACGTCGCCCTGCGCACGCCGCCCGCCTTGCCCGCATACGGGCTGGTCTCTACCGTCAAGGCATCGAGCTGGCGGCGCAGATCGCGCAAGGCATCCTGGTCGAAGCCGCTGCCCACATTGCCGGCGTAATGCAGCTTGCCGTCCTTGTCATGCGTGCCCAGCAACAAGGACCCGATGCCGCTGCGCGCACCCTGCGGTTCGGTAAAGCCGCCGATGACGAATTCCTGGCGCAGGCCACACTTGAGCTTGATCCACTCGTTCGAGCGGCGCGCCGTATAGCGCGAACCGCGCCGCTTGCCGATCACGCCTTCCAGGCCCAGCTTGCAGGCCTTGGCCAGCAGTTTCTCGGGGGCCGCGTCCAGTTCCTCGCTAAAACGCACCAGCGGTGATTTTGGCAGCTGCTCCAGCAATTGCCGCAGCAGCGCGCGGCGCGCTTCCACCGGCTGGGCACGCAGGTCATGGCCATCGAAATACGGCACGTCGAACAGGTAATACATGATGTCAGCGGTGGCATCCTTGTCGAACGCCTGTTGCAGCGCGCCGAAACTCGGCTGGCCATCCTTGCCATTGACGACGATCTCGCCGTCATACCAGCCTGGCGGCAAGCCCAGCTTTGCCAAGGCCTGGTGCAGCTTGCCCAGTTTATGCGTCCAGTCGTTGCCGTTGCGGGTGATAAGCGCGATGTCCTTGCCGTCGCTGCGCGCCAGGATGCGGTAGCCGTCGAATTTCACTTCAAAAATCCAGTCCCTGGCGTCCACCGGTGGCGCATCGACCAGGGTCGCCAGTTGCGGCGCCAGGGTCGCCGGCAAGGCGCTGGCCGGCGCTTCTCTGGCCACCGCGGTCTTCTTGTGCTTGGGCATGGGCTGGTTTTTCACACTGTCGGGCAACTCATCGACCACCGAATATTCCAGCGCGGGCCGCGTGTAATCGTCCTTTTCCTTGATCAACAGCCATGCCGGCTGTTTTTCGCCCTTGCTCTTCATGCGCACCAGCACCCAGTTGCCGTGCATCTTGTGGCCGTGCAAGGTGAATTTCAGGTTGCCGTCCGCCAGCGCGCGGCGCGCATCGGGCGTGGCCGCCTGCGGCTCCCAAGTGCCCTTGTCCCAGATGATCACCTTGCCGGCGCCATATTGTTTTTCGGGAATGGTGCCTTCGAAGCTGGCATACGCAATCGGGTGATCCTCGACCTGCACCGCCATGCGCTTGTCGCGGCTGTCGTAGCTGGGCCCTTTCGGCACGGCCCAGCTTTTCATGGTGCCATCGAGTTCCAGGCGAAAATCGTAATGCAGGCGGCTGGCCCAGTGTTTCTGGATCACAAAGCTCAGTTCTTCTCCCTCGGACTCCTCGCCGCCGGCGGGTTCGGGCGTGATGGCGAAGTTGCGCTTGGCTTGATAGGTTTTCAGGGCGTCTTTCATGGCGGACCCACACTGTGACAATGACATCAGTCTAGGCCGGGCGCACGCCGGGCGCGGTACGCCAGCTAACAAAGCCGGCGGCGGCACGACAAGCGGCAGTTGTAAGTGTTTGTAATCGGCTGTCAACCGGCTTGCCGCAAGGCGCGTTTTTGGCTCAGTGACAGGGGAAACATCTTCTGCACACCACCCACTTCTTGAGGAACTGCACCATGAAAAAAGTTATTGCTACCATCATCGCTGGCTTGTTCGCTACCGCAGCCTTTGCCCAGACCCCGGCCGCTCCTGAAGCCGCCAAAGCCGAAGCCAAGCACACCAAGGAAGTGACGAAAGCGCAAGCCAAGGAAACCAAGGCAGTGGCCAAGGCCGACGCCAAGGAAGCGGCGACGGTTGCCGATGCAAAAGCTGATGTTGCCAGCGCCAAGGCCGATGCCGGCGCCACCAAGGCCAAAGCCCATCACAAGGCCAGCAAAGCCAAGGCCAAGGCCGCTGAAGAAAAAGCTTCCGCCATGGCTGAAGCGCCTGCCGCCAAATAAGCACCCTGCGTTTCCCGCACACGAAAAGACAGCCGAGGCTGTCTTTTCGCTTTTGCACGCCGTATCGGCAAACTACATCTGACGGAACTGCCGGCTGAAGGCATCGCTGACGGGCAAACTACCGCGCCATCAGGCTCCCCACTGCGTTGCCGGCTTGGTCAATGGCAGACACAAGCCGGCAATGACGCTGCCCGACCTTGAAATACTGATGACAATATCCAGTTGTAAGCGTTTGTAATGCCCGTCAACGGCCCGGGTTCGGGGCGCGTTTTATGCTCAGTGACACGGGAATCATCCCGGCACCAAAGACAAACCACCACTGAGGACTGCACCATGAAAAAAGTAATTGCTACCCTGATCGCCGGCCTGTTCGCTACCGCAGCTTTTGCCCAGACTCCTGCGGCGCCTGCAGCCTCGGTGCCAGCCAAAGCCGAAGCGGCCCACACCAAGGCCGTCGTCAAGGCCGATACCAAGGAAACGGCCGCCGTCGTGAAAGCCGACGCGAAAGAAACCAAGGCCGAAATGGGCGCGAAGACCGACGTGGCGAACGCCAAGGCCGATGCCGCCACCAGCAAGGCGAAAGCACATCACAAGGCCAAGAAAGCCAAGGCCAAGGCCGATGAAAAACTGGCGTCGGCCACTGCCGAAGCCGCACCTGCCAAGTAAGCACGACCAGCACAGCACCGCTCGCACACCGAATTTTACATACTGAGGAACTGACATGAAAAACACCATCGCCGCCCTGATCGCCACCGTTTTCGCCACCGCCGCTTTTGCCCAGACGCCAGCAGCTCCGGCACCAGCCAAAGCGGAAGCCACCCACACCAAGGAAGTGGCCAAGGCCGAAGCCAAGGAAACCAAGGCCGTCGTGAAAGCCGATGCGAAAGAAGCCGCCGTCGCCGCCGACGCCAAAGCCGATGTGGCAAGCGCCAAGGCCGATGCCAAGGTCAAGAAAGCCAAGGCCCACCACAAGGCCGCCAAGGCCAAGGCCAAAGCTGACGAAAAGGCCGCCGACGCCGCGCCGGCAGCACCAGCACCAGCACCAGCACCAGCACCAGCAAAATAATCGCTGACGCGCAGGTCCAGGAAAGACAGCTCAGGCTGTCTTTTTTGCGTTTGAAGGACGCGCTTGCGCCGTTCAGTCCAACGTCCTGCGCAAGCACGCGCAAATACATCACACTGTGCGGCTTGACCTTACATGAAAGTCCGCCATGCGCCGCCTGCCCGCCTGCCTGTTATTGATTGCCGCCGTTTATAGTCCTTGCGCGTTTGCCGCCACGCCGGAACAGGTGCTGCAGCAGCAAGATGCCGACCCACACGGCGACCTGCGCGCGGTGGTAATACTGCGCAACGGCGCCGTGGTCGCCGAACGCTATTACAACAACCAGACAGCCGATGCGCTGCACGACATGCGCTCGGCCGGCAAAAGCGTGACCGCGCTGCTGGTGGGGGCGGCCGTGGCGCGCGGCCAGCTGACGAGCACCGGCACCGTCGGCCACTACTGGCCCGAGGTCGCCGGCAGCCCGGCCGGCAAGGTGGTGCTGGACGATCTGCTGACGATGCGTTCGGGCTTGGGCGCGTTTGACGAGGATGCGGCCTCGCCGGGCAATGAAGACAAGCTCGATGACGCGCCCGACGCCACGGTATTTGTGCGTGGCGTGCCCGCAGCCGATCAGCCAGGCACGCTATACCGCTACAACTCGCTGGGCGCGTATATCGCCGGTCGCGTGGTGGAAAGCGCCAGCGGCATCGGGCTGGACACCTTTGCCGGCAGCGTACTGTTCGCGCCGCTGGGCATCACGCGCTGGCAGTGGGGCCGCGACGTGGCGGGCCACGCCAAGGGACAGGGCAATTTGTCGCTGAGGCCGCGCGACATGGCGGCCATCGGGCAACTGATGCTGGACGATGGCATGGTGGATGGCAAGCGCGTGCTGGCGAGCGGTTGGCTGCAAGCGGCGCTGGCGCCGCGCGTGGCAATTGGCGAGGTGGACCGCCATGCCGATCATTATGGCTATTTCTGGTATGGCAAAAGCTACCAGGTCGCCGGTGAAACCATCAAGGTGTCGTTTGCGTCCGGCAATGGCGGCAACAAGATCTATGTGATTCCGGCGCGCCGCATGGTGGTGGCGGTGGCGTCAAGCGCCTATGGCAAGCCGTATGGCCAGCGGCGCTCGGAGGAGATCCTGAAAGCGCTGCTGGCGGCGGATTGAACGGGCGGTTTACTTCGGCATCAGCACCGTATCGATCACATTGATCACGCCATTGGACTGGTAGACGTCATAGGTGCTGATATTGGCGGTGCCGCCGGCTTCGTCCATCACGACGATATTGTGCATGCCGTTCATGGCGAACATCAGCTTGCCGCCGCTGGCGGTCGGCAAGGTGGCTTTGCCGTTATGCATCTTGATTTCCTTTGCCAGCGCCTTGAAGTCATACTTGCCCGGTACCACGTGGTAGGTCAGGATCTTGGTCAGGGTTTCCTTGCTTTCCGGCTTGACCAGGGTATCGACGGTGCCGGCCGGCAGCTTGGCAAACGCCGCGTTGGTCGGCGCGAACACCGTGAACGGGCCTTTGCCCTTCAATGTGTCGACCAGGCCGGCGGCCTTGACGGCGGCCACCAGGGTGGTGTGGTCGGCCGAATTGACGGCGTTGTCGACGATGTCCCTGGAAGGGAGCATGCTCTGGCCACCGACCATGGTGCTCATGTCGGCGGCGAAGCTGGCGCCGGTGGCCAGCATGGAAGTGGCGAACAGTACTGCGGGAATAAAGGTGCGCATGATGATCTCCTGGATGACTGCCTGTGCATGATTGCAGGAGTACTTACGCGGCCAGGCTGGAATCGGATTCAATTCACGCCAACAAAAAAAACGGCGCAGTGCGCCGTTCGGTAAAACATCCCTTGTTGCGGGCCGGCGTATGCCAGCCCGCAGTGCCAGGATCAGTTCGCAGCGACTTGCGGCTCGGGCTCGCCCCAGCCGCCGCCCAGGGCGCGGATCAGCGCCACGGTGGTCACGGCGCGGTTGCCGCGCAGCTGCACGGCGCTGCGTTCGATGGCCGACAGGTTGCGCTGCGCGTCGAGCAGGTCCAGGTAGCTGGAACGGCCGGCGTCATACAGCTTGCGCGCCAGGTCGGCCGAGCGGCGCGCAGACACCACGGCTTCGTCGATCTGCTGCGTCTGGCCCGACAGGATGCGCAGGCCGGCCAGGTTGTCCTCGACTTCGGCGAACGCCACCAGCACGCTCTGGCGGTAAGTGCCGACCGACTCTTCCAGCTGCGCCTCGCTGCGCGTCACCGCCGCCTTGTTGCGGCCACCGTCGATGATGGGCATCGACATCAGGGCACCCAGCAGCCAGGAGCGGCTGCTCCACTTGAAGATATCCGAGAAGGTATCGGCCGCGCCGCCACCGGAAGCGTTCAGCATCAGGGCCGGGAACATCGCCGACCTGGCCACGCCGATGCGCGCGTTGGCCGCTTCCATGGTGCGCTGGGCCGAGGCGATGTCGGGCCGGCGTTCCAGCAGGGTCGACGGCATGCCGGCGGGGATGGCCGGCAAAAAGGCGCTGTCCTGCAGCGGGTTGACCAGGGCCGTGAAGCTGGCCGCCGGTTTGCCCAGCAAGACCGCCAGCGCATGCTCGCCGGTGGCGCGCTGGCGCTGCAGGCCGATCGCTTCGGCGCGCGCCGTCGACAGCTCGGTGCGGGCGCGCGACAGATCGAATTCGCCGATGTCGCCCAGGTCATAGCGGCGCTGGTTGACATGCACGCTTTCTTCGCGCAGGCGCACCGTCTCGGCCAGGCTTGCCAGTTCGGCGTCCGTCGCGCGCAGCTGGAAATAGGTCTGCGCCACGTCGGCCTGCAAGGACAGCAGCACCGAGCGGTAGGTCGCCTCCACCGCCAGCGCATCGCTGCGCGAGGCGCTGACATTGGCCGCCACGCGGCCGAACAGGTCGACTTCGTAGCTGGCCGTCAGGTTGGCCTGGTAGACATTGGTGGCCGCCACCGGCGCGCCGTTGGGCAGGCCCAGCGACACGTTTGATGCGCGGTTGCGCTGGCCGCCCACGTTGACACCCACCTGCGGAATGCGGTCCGCTTCGGCGATGCCGGCGATCGCCCTTGCCTGCTTGACGCGGGCGGCCGCCACGGCCAGATTGGCGTTGGCCTGCGTGGCCTCCGCGATCAGGCCGGTCAGGGTGCTGTCGTTGAACGCCAGCCACCATTCGCCGCGCGCCTGGCGCTCGGCGTAGTTCACTTGCGCCGGCGACCAGCGGCTGCCATCCATCGCGGTCTGCACGGCAGGCACTTGCGACTCCTTGAAGGCGGCCGGGGTGGCGATCTGCGGCTGCTGGAAGTCGGGTGCGGCGCAGGCCGCCAGCAGCACGGCGGCCGCCATGGCGCCGAGCACTGGTTTGAGCAATGGTTTCAGTTGGTTTTTCACGATACATCTCCTTCCAGGTCCAGCACCGGCGCGGCGGGGCGCTTGGCGGCGGCTGGTTTTTTCTCGAACCGCTGCGCCAGGGTGCGCAGCAAAACATAGAACACGGGCGTCAGGAACAGGCCGAAGAAGGTCACGCCCAGCATGCCGGCAAACACGGCCACACCCATGGCATGGCGCATTTCCGAACCGGCGCCGTGCGAGAACACCAGCGGCACCACGCCCATGATGAAGGCGATCGACGTCATCAGGATAGGACGCAGACGCAGGCGGCACGCTTCCAGCGCCGCTTGCACGACGGTGCGGCCATGGTCTTCCAGTTCGCGGGCAAATTCGACGATCAGGATGGCATTTTTCGACGCCAGCCCCACCAGCACGAACAGCGCGATCTGGGTGAACACATTGTTGTCGCCACCGGTCAGTTTCACGCCCAGCAGTGCGCACAGGATCGACATCGGCACGATCAGGATCACGGCCAGCGGCAGGGTCCAGCTTTCGTACTGGGCGGCCAGCACCAGGAACACCAGCAGCACGCACAGCGGGAACACATAGATCATGGTGTTACCGGACAGGATGTCCTGGTAGGTCAGCTCGGTCCATTCATACGAAATCCCTTGCGGCAGCACTTCCTTGGCGATGCGTTCCAGCGCGGCTTGCGCCTGGCCACTCGATACACCCGGCGCGGCGCCGCCATTGAAGTCGGCTGCGGCGTAGGCGTTGTAGCGCTGCACGCGGTCCGGACCATAGCTGTCTTTTACGCGCATCAGGGACGACAGCGGGATCATCTCGCCCTTGTCGTTGCGCACCTTCAGCTGCGCGATGTCCTGCGCATGCGAACGGAACTCGGCATCGGCCTGCACGCGCACCTGGTAGGTACGGCCAAACTGGTTGAAGTCATTCACGTACAGCGAACCCAGATTGATCTGCAAGGTCTGGTAGATGGTGGCCAGCGGCACGCCCAATTGCTTGGCCTTGACGCGATCGACATCGGCGAACAGCTGCGGCACGTTGATCTGGTAACCGGAGAACACGCCCGCCAGTTCCGGCGTCTGGTAAGCCTTGCCGGCCAGCGCCTGGGTGGCGTTGTACAGCGCGTCGTAACCCAAATTGCCACGGTCTTCGATCATCATCTTGAAGCCGCCGATGGTGCCCAGGCCGTTGACCGGCGGTGGCGGGAACACCATGATAAAGGCGTCCTGGATACCGCCCAGGCGCTTGTTGATCTCGGCCGCGATGGCGCCACCGGACAATTCCCTGGTGGTGCGTTCGTCGAACGGTTTCAGGGTGGCGAACACGATCCCGGCGTTCGGCGCATTGGTGAAGTCATTGATCGACAGGCCCGGGAAGGCGATCGTCGATTCCACCCCAGGCACCGACTTGATGACGTCGGACATGCGGCGTACCACGTCTTCGGTGCGGTCCAGCGAGGCGGCGTCGGGCAGTTGCGCGAAGCCGACCAGGTATTGCTTGTCCTGGCCAGGCACGAAACCGGCCGGCACGGCCTTGAACACGAACACGGCGGCGATCACCAGCAGCACATATACGCCCAGCGAGGCGCTCTTGCGGCCCAGCACACCTTTCACGCCCGCTTCATAGCGGTGCGAAGCGCGGCCGAAGAAGCGGTTGAACCAGGCGAAGAAGCGGCCAAACACCTTGTCCATGCCGCGCGTCAGCGCGTCTTTCGGCGCATCGTGCGGCTTCAGCAGGGCTGCCGACAGGGCCGGCGCCAGGGTCAGCGAGCTGAATGCCGAAATCACGGTGGAAATGGCGATGGTCAGCGCGAACTGGCGGTAGAACTCGCCCGACAGGCCGGGCACGAAGGCGATCGGCACGAACACGGCGCACAGCACCAGGGCGATGGCGACGATCGGACCACTGACCTCTTTCATGGCCTGGATGGTGGCGTCGCGCGGCGACAGCCCTTCCTCGATATTGCGCTCGACGTTTTCCACCACCACGATGGCGTCATCGACGACGATACCGATCGCCAGCACCAGGCCGAACAGCGACAGGGTATTGATCGAAAAACCAAAGCCCAGCATCACGGCAAAGGTACCGACGATGGACACCGGCACGGCCAGCAGCGGAATGATGGAAGCGCGCCAGGTTTGCAGGAAGATGATCACCACCAGCACCACCAGGGCAATGGCTTCGAGCAGCGTATGGATCACGGCCTCGATCGACGAGCGCACGAACTGGGTCGGGTCGTACTCGATGCGGTATTCCACGCCTTGCGGGAAGTCTTTTTTCAGCTCGTCCATCTTGGCGCGCACGTCGGACGACAGTTGCAGCGCATTGGCGTTCGGTGCTTCGAAAATACCCATGCCGACGGCAGGATTATTGTTCAGCAAGGAGCGCAGCGAGTAGCTGTTGGCGCCCATTTCCACGCGCGCCACGTCTTTCAGTTGCGTCACCGCGCCGTCGGCATTGGTGCGCACGATGATGGCGCCGAATTCCTCGGGCGACTGCAAACGGCCCTGGGTATTGACGGTCAGCTGGAACGGCGAGTTTTTCGCTGGCGAAGCGCCGATCACACCGGCGGCCACCTGCACGTTCTGCTCGCGGATCGCGACGACGACATCATTGGCCGTCATGCCGCGCGCCGCCACTTTTTGCGGGTCGAGCCAGATGCGCATGGCGTAGTCGCCGGCGCCGAAGATCTGGATGTCGCCCATGCCGGGCAGGCGGGCCAGCTGGTCCTTGATATTGAGCACCGCGTAGTTACGCAGATACATGTCGTCATAGCGCTTGTTGGGCGAGACCAGGTGCACCACCATGGTCAGGTTGGGCGAGGACTTGACGGTCGTCACGCCGATCTGGCGCACTTCCTCGGGCAGGCGCGGCAAGGCGCGCTGCACGCGGTTCTGCACCTGGGTCTCGGCCTGCTCGACGTTGGTGCCGATCTTGAAGGTGATCGTCAGCATCATCGCGCCGTCGGAGGTGTTTTGCGAGGACATGTAAAGCATGTTCTCGACGCCGTTGATCTGTTCCTCCAGCGGCGCGGCGACGGTTTCGGCGATGACTTTCGGATTGGCGCCCGGATACTGCGCGCGCACCACCACCGATGGCGGCACGACGTCGGGGTATTCCGAGATCGGCAGGCCGAAGATCGACAGCATCCCGGCCACGAAAATGACAATCGACAGCACGGCCGCGAAGATCGGCTTGTCGATGAAAAAGCGTGAGAAGTTCATGGTTTATTCCTTGGAGGTCGATGCTGCCTTGGCTGCGTTGGCGGCAACCTTGGCGTCTTTTTCTGCCGGTTTTGCGGGAGCGGCTGGCGCCGTCGGATCGAAGTCCATCGCCACCAGCTGCGGCGTGACCGGGGCGCCGGGACGCACGCGCTGCAGGCCGTTGACGACGATCTTCTCGCCCGCTTTCAGGCCCTCGCGCACCACGCGCAGGCCATTGGCGTTCGGGCCCAGCTTGACGGCGCGGTATTCGGCCTTGTTGTCGGCGCCGACCACGTACACGTATTTGCGGCTCTGGTCGGTGCCGACGGCGCGGTCGCTGATCAGCAAGGCCGTGCCTTGCGCCTGCGGGCCGCTGCCGGTATCGAGCTGGATGCGGGCGAACAGGCCGGGCACCAGCATGCGGTCGGCGTTGGCAAAGGTGGCGCGCATGCGCACGCTGCCGGTGGCCGGATCGAGCTGGTTGTCGACGAATTCGAGCTTGCCTTCGTGCGGGAAGCCGCTCTCGTTGGCCAGGCCTACCTTGACGCTTACGGGGCCGCCCTTTTGCGACGTGCCGGCCACGCGCAGATAGGTGTCTTCGTCGCCGTCGAAGCTGGCGTAAATGCGGTCGGTCGACACCACGGACGTCAGGATGGCGGTGGCGTCGATCAGGTTGCCGACGGTGATTTCGGCTTTGGAGACGCGGCCGCTGATCGGCGCCTGCACCTGGGTGTACGACAGGTTCAGCCTGGCCGCTTCATACGAGGCCTGCGCTGCGCGCACATTGGCGTCGAGCTCTTTCAGGCCGGAGGCTTTTTCGTCGAGTTCGCGCTGCGGGATGGCTTTTTCGGCCAGCAGCTTTTCGGCGCGCGACAGCTCCAGCTTGGCCAGTTCGGCCTTGGCGCGGGCCGAGGCGGCGGCGCCTTCGGCGCGCGACACTTCAGCCTGGAACGGACGCGGATCGATGACGAACAGCACATCGCCTTTTTTCACTTCGCTGCCCGGCTTGAAGTTCACCGAAGTGATGAAGCCGCCGACGCGCGAGCGGATTTCAACGCGCTCGATCGCTTCCAGGCGGCCCGAGAACTCCTGGGTTTCCGTGATCTGCTTTTCAATCACGGCGGCGGTCGAGACCGGCGGGCCGCCGGCTGCGGGCGCGTCGGGCACCTTGCTGTTGGCCGAATCGCAGCCGGCCAGGCTGAACGCCACCAGGCCGGCGACGGCCAGTGAAGCGGCGAGCGGCTTGAGCAGCACAGAAATTTGTTGAACGTTTTTCATTTTATTTCCCTGTTTTATGAAAATTTCTAATGGTATGGGCGACAGGAAGCCACCCAGCTAGTCAAAGTGAATAAAGTTGCAATGGCGCCCGACGGCGCTCGGTCAAAGATAAAGGGGCCGCCTGCGTCAAAATAGCGGGCGGGGTCGACAAAGCCGGCTGTGCGAACGCACAGCGCAGACGAAAGAAGTGTTCAGGGAACTACACTACACAGTGTAACAACCAGAACTCAAAAAGTAAACCGTTAAGTGTAATTTTTTACGATGATCGGGATGGTGGTGTCATGAGGCGGGCTCCTTGCACAGGCCAGCGACAAAACTGGCAATTTCACCGAGCACTTGCACCTTGCACGCGCATTCATTGCGGGCGGTGGCGTCTTGCAGCGGCGCTGCGGGCATGCGCCGCACGGTGGTCTTGATGCCGCAGGCAATCAGCTTGCTGCCGTATTGTTCAGCCTCGTCGCGCAATGGGTCATCTTCGCTCGACACGATCAGCGCTGGCGGCAAATTTTTAAGCCGGCTCGACTGCAGCGGCGACGCATACGGATGGCTGCGGTCGGCGGCGTTCGGCAGGTAGCCGCGGTAGGCAGCGGCGCAGGCATCGGCCACTTCCACCAGTTCCGGGCAGGTGGGCAGCGAGCGCATCGAGCAGGTCGACAGGCCGGGGTCGAGCATGGGCATGATCAGCACCTGGCCAGCCAGTGCCGGGCCGCCACGGTCGCGCGACATCATGGCGCACACGGCGGCCAGGTTGGCGCCCGCTTCGATGCCCGATACCAGCATCTGCTGGCCAGTCCAGCCCAGCTTGGCCTTGTTCTTCTTGGCCCACACCAGCACAGCGTGCGCGTCTTCGACGGCGGCGGGAAATGGCCGTACGCTGGCCAGCGTATAGTTCGACGCCAGCACCACCTGGTCGGCATTGCCGAGCACCAGGCAGCGCAGGAAATCATCGGCGTCTTCCAGGTCGCCGTCATCAAAGCCGCCGCCGTGGAAAAACACGATCAGGCTGGACTTTTTCGCGCCCGGCACGCCGGCCGTATAGATGCGCGCCGCCAGCGGCCCCACTTCGCCCTGTACTTCGATGTCGCGTATCTTCAGCGACTCGGCAGGCGCGAGGCCGGCTGCGCTGGCGGGCGCATTCATTGCGCCACCACCGGCGCCACGGCCATGTCATTGACGCACAACAAGGTACCACCGACTTCATGGGTCAGCGCGCTGTAGCCGCTGGCCTCGGCTTGCGCCGCCTGCGAATACGCGTCCGAAAATACCATCGTCGCCAGAGCAAGCGAGCTCACAACGAGCGCAACAAATGCAAAGTTTCCGTTCCGATGACCCATGATTTTTCTCCTGTAACTATCAACCGCTGTTTCTGCAACGTCGTATTTATGCTGCAGTACAACAACTATATACTTGATCTAGAATCTGATAAAGTAGGCAATGATGAATTGATTGTTCAGTATTCCGAACAATGTGAAGAAAAGTGTCAGGAAATCAAGTGAACAAGCTACAAGCAATGGAAGTGTTCATCCAGGTGGTCGACGCGGGCAGCTTTACGCGCGCCGCCGAAAACATGCAGCTGCCGAAGGCGACCGTATCGACCCTGATCTCGTCGCTGGAAGCGAGCCTGTCGGTCAAACTGCTGAACCGCACCACGCGCCACGTCAGCATCACCTCGGACGGCGCCGCCTATTATGAACACTGCGTGCGCATCTTGTCGGACGTGCGTGAAGCGGAAGAGTCGCTGTCGCGCACGCGATTGAACCCCAGCGGACGCCTGCGGGTCGACGCGCCCACGGCACTGGCCAGTGAACTGCTGATCCCCGCCCTGCCCGACTTTTTCGCACGCTACCCGGACATCGTGCTCGAACTCGGGTGCAGCGACCGCCCCGTCGACCTGATCGAGGAAGGCGTGGACTGCGCCGTGCGCGGCGGCGAACTGGGCGACGTGAACCTGATCGCGCGCCGCGTCGGCGTGCTGCATTTCATCACCTGCGCCTCGCCCGCCTACCTGGCCCATTACGGCACGCCGCAACATCCGAACGAGCTGTCGCTCCACCGCGGCGTGAATTTTTTCTCGGCCAAGACCGGCCGCACCTTCGAGTGGGACTTTACGCGCGACGGCGAGCGCATACAGATCGCCATGCCCAGCAATATCGCCCTGAACGATTCGAACGCCTACTCCGCCGCCGGCCTGGCCGGCCTGGGCATCGTGCAAATGACGCATTTCATGCTTGCGCCCTTGATGGAACAAGGCAAAATGGTCGAATTGCTCAAGGAGTGGGAATCGGACCCGCTGCCGATTCACGTGATCTATCCGCCGAACCGCCACCTGTCGGCCAAGGTGCGCGTGTTTGTCGAATGGGTCGCCGACATGTTCAACAACCACCCGGCCACGCAAATGAAAACAAAATTTGCGCGCGCCGCCCAGACCGAGGCCCAGCCATGACCGCATCTCAGCACCCGCTACACTCATCACGACAACGCATCGTTTTTCTCGACCGCGACAGCCTGGTCGCCAAAGTGCGCGCACCGGCCTTTGCCCATGAATGGCACGAGCACGCGCACACCAAAGGCGGCGCGCAGACCGTCGAACGCTTGCGTGGCGCCAGCATCGCCATCACCAATAAAGTGCCGCTGCGTGAAGCCGAGCTGGCGCAATTGCCGGAGCTGAAAATGATCGCCGTGGCCGCCACCGGCACCGACATCATCGACCTGCCGGCCTGCCGCGCGCGCGGCATCGTGATCGCCAATATCCGCGACTATGCGCGCGCCACCGTGCCCGAACATACGCTGGCGCTGATGCTGGCCCTGCGCCGCCAGCTGGTCGCCTACCGTCTTGACGTCGAGGCCGGGCGGTGGCAGGCGTCGGAGCGCTTCTGCCTGTTCGGCCACCCGATCCGCGACCTGGCCGGCAGCCGCCTGGGCCTGCTGGGCTACGGCGCGCTGGGCAAGTCCGTGGCCCACCTGGCGCGCGCCTTCGGCATGCAAGTGGCCGTGCATAACCGTTCGCCGATCGAGGAAGACGGCGTGACCGAATTGTCGCTGCAAGAATTGCTGGCCACTGCCGATGTAGTGAGCCTGCACCTGCCCCTGACCGACAAGACGCGCAACATCATCGGCGCCAAAGAGCTGGCCAGCATGAAGCCGACGGCCCTCCTGATCAACACCGCGCGCGGCGGCCTGGTCGACGAAGCGGCGCTGGCCGCCGCGCTCACCAACGGCGTGATCGCCGGCGCCGGCTTTGACGTGCTCTCGAAAGAGCCGCCGCAAGCCGACAACCCGCTGCTGCAGCTGCGCCTGCCCAATTTCATCCTGACGCCGCATACGGCCTGGGCCAGCGGCGAGGCGATGCAGCTGCTGGCCGACATGCTGATCGCGAATGTGGAGGCATTCGCGCGCGGCGCGCCGGTGAATGTAGTCGCATAAGCCTCCCACGACGCCACTACGACGCCGCCGGGCTTTCAAACGAAAAGCCCGGTGCGTAGGCGTGATAGCCATCGAAGTCGCCCTTGCCGATCGGCGCGCCGCAGCTGCGCGCGATCGCGTACGCCATGCTGAAGTGGAAATAGAAATTCGGCAGGATATACAGGTGTAAAAACGCGTCGCCAGGCAGCGCGATATCGGCAAAACCGGCGCGGTCATGGCACAGGCGTTCGGCTGCGCCTTCGAACGCCGGTTCGGGGATCGCTTCCAGATACGCGATGGTGCGCGCGATCTGACGCTGCAAGCTGCCGCCATCGTTGAAACTGACCACCGCCCTGCCCGCCAGCGGACAGCCGCCGCGCAGCGCAAAGCTGATCGCCGCATTGACCTGGGCGACAAACGGCAGCATGTCGGGATGCAGGCGTGCTTGCAATATTTGCGGCTGGGAAGCGAGCTGGTCCAGCATGGCGGACAAGCGGCGCAGAGCAGGGCAAAAAATGGCAATCGGCAGCATGGTCATCGTCTCGCTCCTGTCATGAAATTAAAGGCAACCTTGCCGCTGGCGCGCCGACGGTCACGATAAAACAGCAGCCTTTGCCATCGATACCGTCGGCCAGTTCCACGCTGCCATGCAGGCGCTTCGCGGCCTCGCGCACGATGGCCAGGCCCAGGCCGGCGCCTGGCGCCGCGTGACCGCTGCCGCGGTAAAAACGTTCGAACACCAGTGAGCGCTGGCCGGCGGCGATGCCGGGCCCGTCGTCAGCCACCGACAGCCGGAAGCCGCCGGCCAGCGCCAGCAATTCCAGCCGCAGCTGCCCCTGTCGCGGCACATAGGCCAGCGCGTTGTTGACCAGGTTGTGGATGATGGTCTGGAAGGCATGCGTGTCGAGCGCATGGCAGAGCGTGTCGGGCGCATCGAGCGACAGTTCGATCTCGCGCGCAAAGGCCAGCGGCGCCAGCGACGCCAGCTCCTGGCGCAGCAACTGCGCCACGTCATGCTGCGCCGGCGCCAGCGCAGCCGGGCGGTCCATTTGCGCCAGGTCCAGCAATTGCCGGATCAAATGCGAGGCGCGGGCAATCGCCTGCATCAGGCTGTGCCCGGCCTGCGCGCGCTGCGGCGCGTCGACCGCCATGGCCAGCACATGGGCCTGCGCCGACAGCACCGCCATCGGTGTGCGCAGCTCATGCGCGGCATCCTGCACGAAGCCATGCTCGCGTTCGACCTTGTTGCGCAACTGGGCCAGCAACTGCTCCAGCGCGTCCGTCAGCGGCCTCAGTTCAGCGTAACGGGGCGTGACGCCGAGCGGCGACAGGTCGTCGGCATCCCTGGCGGCGATCTGCGCCGACAATCGGTGCAGCGGCCGCAGGCCACGCGAGACGGCAAACCATAGCGGCAGCAGCACGAACGGCAAGGCTATCAGCATGTCGATGGTCAGGCCGCCGCTCATGGTCGATGCGATCCACCACGGATCGAGCACCGGCACCGCCACGGTCAGCGTCCAGCGCGCACTGTGGCCGCGATACAGGCGCAGGCGCTGACCATCGACAAGGCCATCGCTGATGCTACCGTCCACGCCATGCAGCGTGGCTTGCCCAGCTTCGGGCGACAGGAACAAACGCCCGCCCTGCGCATCGGCCAGCTCCATCAGCACGGCGCCGGGCGCCTGCAGCTTGCGGTAGCCATCATTGACCAGCGTGGCCGTGGCGGCGACCACCGCGCGCGCCTCGCCCGGCGTGGCGATGGGGGCGATCGACGCCAGCAGGCTGCTGCCCAGGCCTTGCAGGTTCTGGTCCAGCGCCTGCGTGTCGGTCGCCTTGTAGAGCTGGCGCACCATCAGCACCAGCCACACCAGCAGAAACGCAAGCACCATGGCCAGCATCACGCGCCGCACCAAGGTTGGCCGCAGCAGGCGCTTCATGCGTTAAACAGGTAGCCGATGCCGCGCACGGTGCGGATGCGCGCGGCGCCGATCTTGCGCCGCAGGTTCGACATGTGCACTTCCACCGCGCCAAAGTCGAGCGCGTCGCCCAGCGGTTCGAGCCGCTGCGCCAGCACCCCCTTGGGCACCACCACGCCCGGCTCGCGCGCCAGCGCCAGCATCAGGTGAAACTCGCGCGGCGACAATTCCAGCGCCACCCCGTCGAGCCTGGCCGCATAGCTGCGCGGCTCGATCTGCAGCGTGCCGAAAGTCCACACTTCGCTGGCCTGGCGCGCATAGCGGCGCAGCACGGCGCGCACGCGCGACAGCAATTCGGCGGTCTCGAAAGGCTTGACGACAAAATCGTCGGCGCCGCCATCAAGGCCGGCCAGGCGGTCCGCCAGCGCGGAGCGCGCCGTCATGATAATGATGGGCACCGTGACGCCGGCACGGCGCCAGCGCGCCAGCAAGTCCTGGCCGGCGCCATCGGGCAGCGACAGGTCGAGCAGCACGCAGTCGGCCTCGATGCAGGACGGCAGCGGCAGATCGGCAATGCGGCGCAGCCACTGGCTGCTGACACCTTCTACCCTGAGCGCCTGCTGCAGGCCGGCGCCGAGATCGAGGTCGTCTTCTATGATCAGGATATGCATGCAGGAAGTATAAGGCCGGCAAGCTTAAGCTTGGCCAAAGATTGCGGCAAATACAATGGCACCAGTCCGTTTTCTTGCCACTTCCCCGGCCTGGACGGCCCTTTTCATACAAGGTGAAAACATGCACAAAGCTATCAGATACGGAGCGATGCCGGCGCTGCTGCTGTGTTTTTCGTTCGCGACGGCCAGCCAGGCCGATCCTGGCGTGCCGGTGGTGGAGGTACAGGCTGCGGCCACCGGGCGCGATCAAAAATCGTATCGCGACATGGTCGCCGGCATGCAGGTATTCGAACAGCAGCGCGCCCTGGCGCCGGGCGCCGCCTTGCGCTTCAAGGTGCTGCCGCGCCAGGCAGGCGTGGCCATGGACGGGCTGGCCCTGCAGCTTGCCGGAGAACACACCCAGCTGCCGATCGCGCTGGCGGCGGACCACACGTTTGTGCTGCCGATGGACGCCGGTGCGGCCGGCGACAATGCCAGCGTGCGCTCCAACCGCAAGGAAAAAAGCCTGGCCTGGCGCGCCGATATCCGCAGTCCCGGCCTGCCGCAGGACACCCGCCGCCTGGGAGATCTGCTGCTCGAATGCAAGGTCGCCATGGCCGCCGACCTGCTCGCCTACGTCCATCATCCCATCAACATGCTGGTCGTCAAGCTGGCAGATCCTTGCAGCAGCTTGCCGATCAATCTGTTTTATTTCGCCGACCGGCCCCTGTTCAGCATCACCCTGATCGACGGTCAACGGCGCAGCGTATTGCCGGCGGCCATGCTGCACGGCACCGATTCCCCCCTGATGGCCAGCCATGAGGACTGGCCATACCTGCGCGACCGCGTCTATACGGTCAAGTTCAAATTGCTGTATGGGAAAGGCTGGAGCGACGACACCTTGCTGCGCTTCGACTATATGGACGATGACCTGGCCACTACCGCGCAGGCGGTGCAACCATGAGGGGCGGCACGCACCTGGCGGCCTTGCTGGCACTGGCCACGGCATTGAGTGGCTGCGCTTCAACCGGCAATGGCAAGCTGCCGACCCTGACGCCAGCGCGGGCGGCGCAGGACATCATTCCGGGAAAGTCGACCAGGGCCGATATCGAAGCCGCATTCGGCAAGGCCGCCATCACCACCTACGCCGATGGCCACGAAGTGTGGCTGTATCAGCTGGGCCTGGCCAAACTGGTCGATTCCCTGCCTTATGTAAATCTGGTGCTCAACAGCGCGGACAACAAAAAGGAGTTGTCGATTCTGTTCAACCGGGCCGGTATCGTGAAAAAATACCAGTTGATGGAGGAGCCGCTGTAGTCGCGCCAGCGCCGGAGCTCGCATCAATCCTGTCTTGCCTTGCGCCACAAGCCAAACTCTTTCATCGCGGCTAGCACCGGCAACTGCGGGAGGAAGGACTGTATACCTACACCGATAATTAGTCGCTAGAGAACAGCCGACTACGTATCAGCGCTTCCAGATTGCGGCTGGTATGAGCAACCATATGAATATAGATAATTTCTTCCTGTGACCGCTCAATGATAATACGGTTCTGTCCAGCCAAAAGTTGACGATGCGAGGTCAAGTGCAGGTCTTCCAGCTCTGGAATGTAACTACCTTTATTGTTCCACTCTTTCAGAGAACTGACCTGCTCAAGTATCTCCTGCGTCACCTGTTTAGCAAACGCGGGAGATACACTGACTTGCAAGTGCTGGCGAATGTCCTGCAAATCGTTCAGGGCATACCGGGTCCAAATGATTTTCATTTGTGTGATCAGCGGTCTTCAGCTTCCAGAAGAGCGACAACATCATCATGATCAAGTACCTTGCCTTCCTCGATCTGCTTGCGTCCAAGAGCCAGGATACGGAGCATGGCAATTTGATCTTGCGTCTTTTGATAACTGACGGGGTCCTGGACAATGGCTTGTACTCTGCCGTTGACCGTAATGGCGACTGGATCATGCGTTTCCAGAACCAGTTTGACCACATCGCTAGTGTTCGTCTTCAGGTAGCTAATTGGTTGTATGTTTGAAAAATTCATCTCATCCTCCTCAGGCTGTCGTCCAATCATAGCACCAGCAAACTAAATTAAGCGCCAAATTTAGTCATTTATCAGTTATTTTTGTAACTTTGCCACTGTGCATCACCCGGCCATGCCTGCCCAAAAACTCCCACATCACCTCATTGGCATCGATGCTGCTTGAAGTCTTGCCGATCGGCAGTCCGACATTGAAAGCATCGGCGCCGGGCCAGGTATGGCCGCCACCTTCGATGGTGACCAGGGCCACGCTGTGCTTGCCGTTGCCGTGCTCCAGCATGCTCGCTTTCAGGTCGTCGCTTGTGGACGCGGGCAGCAGGCGCGGCTGCGGCGCATGCGCTGCGATGCCGTTGACCTTGGCCCAATAACGCAAGGTGACGTCAGCCGACAGATAGCCGCCGGCCTTGCCCTCATACAGCACCACCTGGTCGGCCGTGCCGTGTATCAGCAGCATGCCGACCTGCTCCGGTTTGCCGTGATGCGCGACCACCGGTTCCGGCATCGGCGCCCCTACCGAGGCCACGGCCGCAAAATGCTGTGGCAGTTCGGCCGCCAGGCGCAGGGCAAAGAAGCCGCCGCGCGACAGGCCGGTGGCATAGACGCGCCTGGCGTCGATACGGTAATCCTGTTTCAGCTTGGCCAGCATGGCTTGCGTGAAGCCGACGTCATCCGTACCGGTCAGATAATCCATGCCGAAGCCCACGTTCCAGTCCTGCTTGATGCCCTGCGGGTAGACCACGATAAAACCATGGCGGTCGGCGGCCCGGTTCATCTGCGTGTACAGCATCTGCTCGGCCATGGTCATGCCGCCACCATGGAAATTGAACACGACGGGAAACGCCTGCTGCGGTGCGCTGTGATAGGCCGGCGGCGTATAGACGATATAGCGGCGCTTGACGTCCTGGTGCTGCAGGGTTTGTACCTGAGCCAGGGCCGGCAGGCAAGTGGCGAGCAGGAGCAACAGGCTGACGATGATTTTCATGATGGATTCTCCGTAAGTAAGGTGCGGCCAGCATACGGAGGGCGAGGTGAAATCGCGGTGAAATCGGGCGGCTTTATGCGGCCATGACGGGAACGATATCGACGCGGTAGTCCGCCGTGCCCGGATGAAAACGGATTTCCCATTGCATCACCTGCGCCAGGCGCGCCAGCAGCAGCTGGCCATGCGAAAAACCCTGCACGCGCACGGCCTGCCCGACCGGCACGGTATTGTGGATGGAGAGGCAGCCATGCTCGAAGGAAATGGTCAACTGGCAGGCGGGGCCGCCGTGGAACAGGGCATTGCCCAGGCAATTGTTCAGCAACAGATTGACCAGCTGGCCATGGCCCCGCACCGGCAGGCGCTGTGGCAAGTCCAGCGCCAGCAGGCTGGCGTCCCAGCCATGTTCTTCTAGCAGGCGCAGCAGACATTGTTCGATGCAGCCGCGCAGCTCCACCGTTTCAAACGGGATCTGCTCGGCGCGCGCCAGCGCGAACAGCAGCTCGACGGTATTGCCCAGCTCATCGACACCCTGTTGCAGCTGGGCCTGTTCAAGCGCCTGCAGTGGATGCTCTGCCGCCAGCATCAAGGTATTGCGCATCAAGGTCAGCGGCGTGCGCAATTCGTGGCTGACATCGCGGGCAAACGCCTGTTCGCGCCGCAAGGCCGTTTGCAATTCGGTAAACGTGCTTTCCAGCCGGCGCGCCAGGAAGCCGATTTCGTCCGGCCGGCCGCGTGCGCTGAACTGCGGCGGATGACCAGGCAGCAAGGCTTGCGCCTCTTGCGCCAGTGTTTGCAAGGGCAGCACCAGCCGCCGCGCCAGCAGCCAGGCCAGCAGCAACGCCAGGCCGACCAGCGCCAGCGCGACACCGATCAGTACGCCGCCCACCTCGCGCACCAGGCGCGACACCACCAGGATGGGCGCCACGTCGGCCAGCAGATACCAGCGCTCGGGCCGACCTGCCTGCTGCAGATCGAGCGCCAGCACATGATAATGCTGGCCCGTGCCGGTAAAGACCTCGGCGCGCGGGGCGGACGGGGAAAATTGCTGCCGCACCGGCGCGGGCAAGTCGCTGTACTGGCGGTAGACGGTGATCAGGTCGCTGCCTGACGCGGCAGCTGGCAAGCGCGTCCTGATCGCAGCGGCCTCGCGTTCGAGCAGGCGCTGCACCAGCATGTCTTCGGTGACATAGGAAATCACCACCGCCAGCCCGGTATAGCACAGGCACAGCAGCACGGCAAAGCCGGCCAGGGCCGCGAACAGGCCACGCCGTATGGTCGCGGCCATCACTGCCCTGCCCGGCTGTCAAGCTCGATGGCCAGCCGATAGCCCAGCTGCGGTATCGTCACCAGCAGGCCTGCGCCACCGGCCGCGTCGAGCTGCTTGCGCAGGGCATAGATATGCGACTTCAGGGCGTCGCTGTCCGGCGGCTCGCTGCCCCACAGGTGGGCGATCAGGGCCGAGCGCGAGACGGCGTGCGGATGCTCGCGGCACAGCAGCAGCAAGATCTTGAAACCGATCTGGGTCAGCGCCAGTGGCGCCTCGCCATACCGGGCGCGGCCTTCGCGCGTCAGCAACAGCAGCGGGCCGACGCGCATTTCCTGGTGCACGTGCAACTGGCGGCGCCTTGCCAGCGCCTCGCAGCGCAGGGCCAGCTCGCGCAAGTCGAACGGCTTGGTCAGGTAGTCGTCGGCGCCGTCGTTGAAGCCGCGCGCCTTGTCTTCATAGGCGTCGCGCGCCGTCAGCATCAGCACCGGCACATTGCTGGGCGCACCGGCCTTGATGGCGCGGCACACCTGCAAGCCATCGATATCGGGCAGGTTCAGGTCCAGCAGCACCACGTCATAGAGATTACCGGTGGCCAGTTGCACGCCCAGCGCGCCGGTGGCGGCATGGTCGCACTGCCAGCCCAGGCCGTCGAAAAACGTGGCGACTTGGCGCGCGATGCCGGCGTGGTCTTCGATCAGCAGCAGGTTCAGCCTTGTCACGTTGCTGCGCGCCGCGCTTCCCAATCGCGCCGCAGCAAGCCATACAGCGCCGAATCGCTGACCTGGCCGCCGACGATCCAGCGCTCGGGCAGATAGCCTTCCTGCTTGAAACCGAGGCGCAGCAAGGCGTTGGCCGAGCCGATGTTCAAGGGGTCGATATCGGCTTCCAGACGGTTCAGGTCGCGCTCCACGAACGCGTATTCCAGCAGCGCGCTCAAGGCTTCGTGCATATAGCCCTGGCCCCAGTACAGGCGCGCCAGCGCATAGCCCATCTCGGCGCGGCGGTTCTGCGCGTGCAGCGAAAACAGGGTGCAACTGCCGAGGTAGTCGCCGCTGTCTTTCAAGGTGATGGCGAAGCGGAAGAACTCTTCTTTTTCGAAGGCGGCGCTGTCGTCAGCGATCTGCCGCGCGGCGCGTTGCGGGTCCTGCCAGGGCAGTTCGCTGAAGTAGCGCATGACTTCCGGATCAGCGTGCATGGTTTGCAGCGCGGCCGCGTCCGAGGGTTGCGGCGGGCGCAAGATGAGTCTGGCGGTGGTGATGGTTTTGGTATAGGCCATGCGATTCCATTCAAGTCAGGCAGGTTCGGGATTCAGCGTGGAACAGCGTGCTCGCTTACAGCATGCGCTGCCCCTGCTGGTACAGCAGCGTGCGCACGGTTTCCACATTGTCATTGCTGACCAGGAAAAAACTCTGCAACTCGTCAAACGGCGTGACCGCCACCAGGGTCCAGCCCTGCGGCTGCAATTGCTGGCGGAACCAGGCCAGCACGCCAATGCTGAAGTCGTCGCTGGCAAACACCTCGCGCTGCTGTTTGCCGTTCGGTGCGCTGACCGACAAGCCCAGCTCGTGCACTGCGCAGGCATCGCGCACGGCCTGCGTGCCGATCTCCGGCCACGCTTTCCACTCCCACTCGCCGGCCGGCAGCAGCATCGCCTGCAAGCGTGACAGCTCTTCATCGGTCAGCGCGCGCTTGTCCTGGAACTGGCGGATCTGCCCGACCAGCCGCGCCAGGCGCTCGGCCAGGTCGGCCTCGGCGTCGGCGTCGAAGTCGGCCACGCCGTCCTCGTTTTCCACCACCACATCGAAGCGCGGCGGCACACTGGCCGCTACCGGCGTCAGCTTGTAGGTGGTGTAGTCGGTAAAATCGGTCGAGATCGACAATACACCATCTTCCCACTCGTGCACGGTCTGGTCGTCTTCATCGTAAAAGGTGGTGCAGGCTTGCGCGGGATCGGCCAGTCCGATCAAAAAGGCGGCGTGCGCGGCATAAGCTTCTTGTGGCATGGGGTCTCCGCTTCAACTGTGATGTACAGGACGAATCTTATTATTCCATGCAACTATAATGGCGTGGCAAGTTATTTTACTGATACTGACGGATGGATGCATGGCCTTTTTCTTGCGTGATTACCAGGTATTCCTGCTGCTGGCCGCGCCCGATGCGCCGGGCTTGTGGACTGAAGACGAATGGACGCTGTTTGCCGGCGAAGTCGACCCCATCGTGGCCCAGGCGCGCGGCAAGGGCGCCGTGCGCAGCATTCAATACAATGCGGCCGGCAAGCCGATTGCGTTTGGCCGCATCGGCTGGGACGCCAGGGGCCATGCCAAATGGACGCACACGCCGGCAGGCACAGACGCGCGTTTCATGAGCGTGGAAGCGTGGGCGCCGGCCTGGAGCACCTGCGAAAAAGACGACCAGGCGCCCGACCTGTTCATCAGCCTCATCAATGAAGAGCAACTGAACAGCGCCGGCAAGCCGCTGCTGTTCGGCCAGCGCATGGTCGTTGCCATCGCCACCGACATGGAGCCTGAGGCGGCCGCCACCGTGCGCGCGGCCATGGCGCGGCTGGCGGCGCGCCAGCGCGCTGCCGTCTTCGCCCACGTCAGCCGGCGCTGGGGCAAATGGCAGCCAGGCGGCTTTTCAAGCGCCATCCAGGATCTGCTGTTGACGGATCTGTTCAAGCCGGGCAATCCGCACGAGCGCGCGCTTGACGCCGCCACGTTCAAGGGACGCTGGGAAATGCTGGCACCGGCGGTTTAAAACGTCCCCGGCAGCAAGATCTTCCGGTCCACCTGCTGCAGGTCGCGCAGGCCGCAAAACGCCATGGTCAGGTCCAGCTCGTTGCGCAGGATGTCCAGGCATTTGGTGACGCCCGGGCGGCCCATGGCGCCCAGGCCGTACAGGAAAGGCCGGCCGATATACACGCCGCGCGCGCCCAGCGCCACCGCTTTCAATACATCCTGGCCCGAGCGGATGCCGCCGTCCATATGCACCTCGATTTGCGCGCCCACAGCATCGACAATCGCCGGCAAGGCTTCGATCGACGATTGCGCGCCGTCGAGCTGGCGCCCGCCATGGTTGGAGACGATCAGCGCATCGGCGCCGCTGGCCACCGCCAGGCGCGCGTCTTCCGCGTCCATGATGCCTTTGATGACCAGCTTGCCACCCCAGCGCCGCTTGATCCACTCCACGTCGGCCCACGACAGGCTCAGGTCGAACTGCTGCTGGGTCCACGCCGACAGCGACGACATGTCGGATACCGAGGTGGCGTGGCCGACGATATTGCCGAAACCGCGCCGTTTTGTGCCCAGCATGCCGGCCACCCAGCGCGGCTTGGTGGCCATGTTGATGATATTGGGAATCGTCAGTTTCGGCGGTGCCGACAGGCCGTTGCGCAAATCCTTGTGGCGCTGGCCCAGCACCTGCAAGTCCAGCGTGAGCACCAGCGCGCCGCAACTGGCGGCCTTGGCACGGTCGATCAGGCGATTGATGAATTCGCGGTCCTTCATCACGTAGAGCTGGAACCAGAACGGTTTCGTCGTATTGGCCGCCACGTCCTCGATCGAGCAGATGCTCATGGTCGACAGGGTGAACGGCACGCCGAACTGCTCGGCCGCCTGCGCCGCCAGGATTTCGCCATCGGCATGCTGCATGCCGGTCAGCCCGGTGGGCGACAGGGCCACCGGCATGCTGACGTGCTGGCCGGCCATGGTCGAGGCCAGGCTGCGGTTTTCCAGATTGACGGCGACGCGCTGGCGAAACTTGATCTTCGCAAAGTCGCTTTGATTGGCGCGGTAGGTCGACTCGGTCCACGACCCAGAATCGGCGTAGTCGTAGAACATGCGCGGCACTCTTTTTTGCGCCAGCACGCGCAGGTCTTCGATGCAGGTAATCATGGTCATGCGTTTCCTCGTCGATGGCAAGTCGAACCATGATCCTGCATTTGACGATGATTGTCTATCTGTCAGGCAAGCCCCCGAACCGTGACGATCATGATTTTGCTCACCAGTTGCGCGCGCCGAGGATTTTTTCACCCAATTCGCTCAAGCCAGCTTGCGGATAGTGCAGCTTTTCCTTTTCCAGCGGGTCGCCGGGAAAGGCATAGCCTTGCGGCGCGCTGCGCTCGCGCCAGCTTTGCACGCGCCAGTCGCGCAGGGCTTGATTGCTTTCCTGGGCCGGCGTAAACGAGATGTATTGCGCCAGGCGTACCTTGTCGGCCGAGGTATTCGGGCGGATGCCATGCGCCAGCAAGCTGTTAAAGATCAGCAATTCGCCCTTCTTCATGGCGATGAATTCCATCGGATACGGTACCGTGTCCAGGTCCGGCCGCCACGGATTGCGGTCTTTCGGCGCCTGCGCGCGCCAGGCCAGCAGATTGTTGAACAGTTGCGGATAGCACTGGAAGCCGCCGCTTTCCGGCGAGGTGTCGGACAGCGCCAGCACGCCCTGCACGTTGACCGGCAGCGGATCGAGCGTGGTGTCGGCATCCCAGTGGATAAAGCCGCCGAACTTGCGCTTGCCAATGTTGGGCGTGTTCAGGTTGGCGCGGTCGATGGTCACCCACAGGTCCTCGCGGTCCCAGATATCGACAAAGGCGTCGTACACGCGCCGGGTCTGGCGGTTGTTCCACAGGGTCTGGTGGTGATACGCCTCGACCATGCCCGAACCGTTGAGTTCCTTCATCGCGTGGTCGCGCAGCTGATCCTGGTTCCAGGTGGCCGGGTCATGCTGATCCAGGCCCTGGAAATCCCACAGAAAATCCGTGGTGGCCTGCACTTGCTCCGGGCTGACGGCATCCCTGACGATCACGTAGCCACAGGTTTGCCAGTGCAAAAAGTCCTGTTCGGACAGCACGCGCAGCGGCAGCTGCTTTTGAATATCGCGCAATTGCGCCTGTTCGCGATAGGCCACCGAAGGGTTGCCCGGGCGCTCGTCGCCATACTGGTAGCGGTCTTGCATTGCTGTCTCCTGTGTGCGGTTGTTGTGAGACAGATTGTGCGGTCTGACCACGCGCGCAACTATGCCGGCAGTCACCAATACTGATACTATCCTGATCATGCCAGCCCACAGAACGTCGCAATGACACCTTTATATGAACAAGTGACGATACCGGCCGGCCAGTCCTGGGGCCTGCTGTGGCGCGAACTCGACACCATTCCATTTATCTGGCACTACCATCCGCAGTTCGAGCTGACCCTGACGGTGAACGCGCGCGGCCAGCGCTATATCGGCGACCATCTGGGCGATTTCGAGCCGGGTGACCTGGTGCTGGTAGGCCCGAACCTGCCGCATACCTGGTCGGCCAGCGAGCGCATCGATGAAACGCGGCCCATGCTGGCGGTGGTGGTGTGGTTTTCGCTGGAATGGATCGCGCAGCTGGCCAGCGTGCTGCCGGAACTGCATGGCTTGCGGCAACTGGTGCAACGGGCCGGGCCGGCGCTGCAATTTACAGCCGAGGTGGCCGCGCGCAGCGCCACCCTGCTGCTGCAACTGCAAGCCATGCCGCAGCCACAGCGCTTGCCGCTGCTGCTCAATGTGCTGCTGGAGCTGGCTGGCGATGTGCAGGCGCAGCCGCTGGCGTCCGGCGCGCGCAAGCTGATCGCGGCCGACGGCCGGCAGAAGCGCATGGCGGCCGTGCTTGATCATATGCATCAACATTTTCGGGAAGACATCGCTGTCGAGGACCTGGCACAGCGGGCCGCCCTGTCGCCAGGTGCGTTTCACCGCTTTTTCAAGCGCCACGCGCTGTGCACGCCCAGCGCCTACCTGGCGCGGCTGCGCATCGGCCGCGCTTGCCAGCAGCTGATCCAGACGCAGCACGGCGTGGCCGCCATCGCGCAGGAAGCAGGCTACCGCAACCTGGCCCATTTCAACCGGCAATTTCGCGCCGACAAGCAGATGACGCCGCGCGCGTTTCGGCAACAATACCGCGACGGTGGAAGAAAAACGGCGCCACAATAGAAAAAGGGGATCAGATTATACAATCTGATCCCCGATATTCTGGTGCGGCTGGCAGGAATTGAACCCACGACCCCTTGGTTCGTAGCCAAGTACTCTATCCAGCTGAGCTACAGCCGCAAAACTTACTCTTCACCATACTGCATGAAGTCACAACCTTCAACCCGAACCTGGAACAACAGGTCCCGGATAATACTGGTGCGGCTGGCAGGAATTGAACCCACGACCCCTTGGTTCGTAGCCAAGTACTCTATCCAGCTGAGCTACAGCCGCAAAACTTACTCTTCACCCTAACGCATGAAGTCACAACTTGTTCCATCACCGGACGAACGCCGGTGATCGGCAATACTGGTGCGGCTGGCAGGAATTGAACCCACGACCCCTTGGTTCGTAGCCAAGTACTCTATCCAGCTGAGCTACAGCCGCAAAACTGCTTGCACTTCACTCACGAAGCTTGAAACTTTCTACTGCAAAACCAGAAAAAATCTGATTTTTAAAATTCTGGTGCGGCTGGCAGGAATTGAACCCACGACCCCTTGGTTCGTAGCCAAGTACTCTATCCAGCTGAGCTACAGCCGCGCAGGCAAACATTATAGCGTATTCGTTTCGCTTTGAAAAGTTCGATTTTTCAATCGCTTAGCCAGGTTTTGCAAAGTACCGCACTGCAAGCCCAAGTTCTTTTCTGACCTGAAACGTTGACGCCTTCGCACTGGAGTTTTCCGCTTTCACGGAAGCTTTCCGGCGCTTCGAGAAGTTGCTACCTCGAAAGAAGCGGGATTATAGGGACTGCATCCCGGCCTGTCCAGTGCTATCTGTACCAGCCTGGCAAATCACCGCTGCGTCCGGGTTGACGGGATGTCCACAGCATTGAAGATATGGCAAGGCCAAGCGTGTGCAGGCCTGGGCGGGCTTGGGGATACAATGACGGCGAGACAGACAGAAGTTGGCCCTGTAAAACCACATGATCGCTCCCATCATGATCCATTCAATGAATTCAGCGACGGCACTACGCCTCGCCTGCCCCACAAGGCGCAGGATGGAGCGAGATGCCCTGGCACACAGGATTTCCGATGGTTAAGCATGACCTCAAGCAAAACCTGCCCCCTCCTCCTGCGCCGCTGAGCCTGTCCGATGCCGGTATCGCCACGGTACTTGAAGGCATTACCGACGGTTTCAGCGTACTCGACGCCAACTGGACCATCCGCTATATCAATGCGCGTGGCGCCGAACTGCTGGCGCCGCAGCACAGCAATGGCAGCGCGGCGCTGGCTGGCAGCAACCTGTGGCAGGCCTGCCCCGACATGCTGGGCACGGAACTTGAAACACAGTACCGGCGCGCCATGGCGTCGCAGCAAAGCTGCAGTTTCGAGCTGCTGCACGCACCGCTGGGCCGCTGGCTGGAAGTGCGCATCTTTGCCGGCGCCGATGGGCTGACCACCCATATTCACGATATCAGCCAGCGCAAGGCCGCCGAAGAAAGCTTGCGCCAGAGCGAGGAAGACCTGCGCGCGCTGGCCGACTCCATCCCGCAACTGGCGTGGATCGCCAATTTCGACGGCACCATGGCCTGGTACAACCAGCGCTGGCACGACTATACGGGCACCAGCCCTGAAGAGATGGCCGGCGAAGGCTGGGATACGGCCTACGATCCGCAGTATTTGCCACAGATGCTGGCCGGCTGGAAGGCCGCATTGCATAACGGCACGCCATTCGAAATGGAGTTCCCCATCCGCGGCAGCGACGGGCGCTACCGCTGGTTCCTCACGCGCGCCAACCCCGTGCACCGCGGCGGGCAATTGCTGCGCTGGTTCGGCACCAGCACCGATGTTGACGAAGTCAAACATGTGGAAGAGGCGCTGCGCGATGAAACGCGGGTGCTCGAATTGCTCAACAGCACAGGCACGACCCTGGCCGGCACGCTTGACCTGCCGTCCCTGCTGCAAGAGACGGTCGACGCCGCCACGCGCATCAGCGGCGCGCGCTTCGGCGCCTTTTATTACGATGCCGAACACGAGGCCGATGCCGCAGGCTATGAGCCGCTGCTGAAGGTGGCGCAGGCCGTCAATGGCCTCACGGCGCGCCAGGCCGCGGCGATTGCCCCCGATTTGCGCACGGGCCAGGCCATGCGCCACAACGATTTGCAGACGGCGCCGGACGACGGCGACGGCGACCAGGAAGACGCGCCGGTGCTGCGCAGCTGCCTGAGCCTGCCCGTGCGCTCACGCTCGGGCCAGTTGCTGGGCCGGCTGCTGCTGGGCCATCCGCAGCCGGGCATGTTCAGCCAGCGCAGCGAACGCATCGTGGCGGCCATCGCGGCCCAGGCCGCTGTCGCACTCGACAATACCCGCCTGTACGTGGAGGCGCGGCGCGCCGCCGAAGAGCGCAAGGTGCTGCTCGACAGCGAACGCGAGGCGCGTGCCGAAGCCGAGCGCACGAACCAGCTGAAAGACGAGTTTCTGACCACCCTGTCGCACGAATTGCGCACGCCCTTGTCGGCCATCCTCGGCTGGGCCCAGGTGTTGCGGCGCGGCACGCGCGACCAGGCCGACCTGCACCGCGGGCTGAACAGCATCGAGCGCAACGCGCGCGCGCAGGCGCAATTGATCGAAGACCTGCTCGACATGAGCCGCATCACGTCCGACAAGGTGCTGCTGGACATGCAGACCATCGTGCCGGCCACCGTGATTGCGTCGGCCATCGACACCCTGCGCCCGGCGCTGGACGCCAAGCACATCATCTTGCATACGCGGATCGCCGCCAATGCCGGCACCATGACAGGCGACCCGGGCCGCATGCAGCAGGTCGTCTGGAATCTGTTGTCGAATGCGCTCAAATTCACGCCCCAGGGCGGCCAGGTCGATATCGATGTGGTGCGCGAGGGCACGCGCCTGGTGCTGACCATTGCCGACAACGGCATGGGCATCCGTGCCGACTTCCTGCCCCATGTATTCGACCGTTTCCGCCAGGCAGATGCCTCGACCACACGCAAGCATGGCGGCCTGGGCCTGGGCCTGGCCATCGTCAAGCACCTGGTGGAACAGCACGGCGGCACGGTCGCCGCCAGCAGCCCCGGCGAGATGCAGGGCGCCACGTTTACCGTGCGCCTGCCGGCCGACAGCCCGGCGCTGGCGCCGCGCCGGGAGCCGGCCGAACCACGCGACCTGGCCGGCATCAAGGTGCTGGTGGTCGATGACGAGGCCGATGCGCGCGAGCTGGCCGAACGTATCCTGCGCGACGCCCACGCCGACGTGGCCAGCGCCGCCAGCGCCGCGGAAGCCTTGCGCCTGCTGGCCGGCGCCCCGCCCGATATCCTGGTCAGCGACATCGGCATGCCCGATACCGACGGCTTCGAGCTGCTGGCCCAGCTGCGCGAGCGCGGTGGCGACCTGCCGGCGCTGGCGCTGACGGCGTTTGCCCGGCCCGAGGACCACCAGCGTGCGCTCGACAGCGGCTTCCAGGCCTATCTGGTCAAGCCGCTTGACCCGGCCGCCTTGCTGGCGGCAGTCGCCGGGCTGGTCATGCCGGCCGCTGAAAAAGTGGAGCAAAAGCCATAAAAACAGAGCCGCAAAAATGATGTGAAGAAACAAATAATTCAGATTAAAAATGTATGAATTTGGTTTAGACTTCCTACTTCCAGACGCGGCTCTGTCCTACAAGCAACTTCAAACCTGTTTGCTACACTAAAATGAATAGCAACAGCTCTCCACAAGCAGAGGCGCAGAGGCGCGCCACCTTGCCAGGCAGGGTCGAACCGGACTGATACGCTTTCGTGCGCCCTATCTTGATGCAAGCGGTTACTATCGTCGCGCTCCTCTGCTGGCCGCTGTCGCCGCGGACGATGGCTGCGATGACTTTACAGAATTCACCGGGACACCCCATGCCAAGCCAAGATGAAATTTTGAAAGCGAAGATTTTGGTCGTCGATGACTCACCGGACAATGTCGACCTGATGCTCGAAATACTGCGCGACGCCGGCTACAGCAACGTCACGGCCACCATGCGCCCTGCCCAGGTCTGCCCGCTGCACCTTGAACACTGTTACGACCTGATCCTGCTCGACTTGCAGATGCCCGAACTCAATGGCTTCCAGGTCATGAAAGGCCTGAAGGAGATCGAACAGGGCGGCTACCTGCCCGTGCTGGCACTGACGGCGCAGCCCAGTTTCAAGATTGCCGCCCTGGAAGCGGGTGCGCGCGACTTCATCAGCAAACCGTTCGACCTGATGGAAGTGCACAAGCGCATCCACAACATGCTCGAAGTGCGCCTGCTGTACAAGGAACTGGCGCAATACAGCAAGCAGCAGCAGGAACTGGCGCTGCACGACCCGCTCACAGGACTGCCCAACCGCCGCCTGCTGGAAGACCGCATCGAACACACCTTGCAGCATTCGGCCAGGGTGCGCGGCAAATCGGCCATCCTGTATCTCGATCTGGACGGTTTCAAGGCCATCAACGACAGCTATGGCCACGCCTACGGTGACGAAATCCTGAAACTGGTGGCCGCGCGCCTGGTCAACGCCTCGCGCAAGGAAGACACGGTGGCGCGCATCGGCGGCGACGAGTTCGTCATTGTGCTGGGCAACCTGGCCGGCAAGGGCGACGCGCGCGAGCCGGCCGCCAAGCTGATCGAAGTCATTTCCGAGCCGTATTTCATCAACGACCTGACCCTGCGCCTGTCGACCAGCATCGGCATCAGCATCTACCCCGATGACGCCACCACCGTCGACGCGCTGCTGAGCGCGGCCGATACGGCGCTGTACGAAGCGAAGCGGGCCGGCAAGAACCGCTATTGCTGTGCGCCGCATGACGTGGCCGCGGCGCAGGTGAGCCAGCATGGCATCACTTCGATCGCCTGAGACCGTCGTTTCCATGAAAAACCGGGATGCCGCTGTGACGCGGCATCCCGGTTTTTTTTATTGCCGCAAGCGCGCTTTATCTGGCTTTCTTGCCCGCCGCTTCCTCATGCTTGCCAGCATGCTGGTGATCGCTGGTGGCGTTGACTTTTTCAGGCGCCACTTCGATGCGCGTAATGCCGGCGTCAACGGAAATCGGGTCGCTGGCAGGGAACGTCATTTCGACGGCGTCGTCGAGCAGCTCCTCCTTGGCCTTTTCTTCGACCGTCATGCCCTCTTCGTCGGCCAGGATGGCCAGCGCACTGGCCCATTTGACAAAGTTCAGGTTGGCCAGCTCACGCACCGTAGTCACGCCGAAAGCCTGCTGCAGCGCCTTGGCGTCCTTGGCGCTGACGCCGCGCAGGGCGCTGATGGGCGCGTTGACGATGTCGCGAAAGCTTTTGGCACAGTATTCCTGGTCAACAATGGTATCGATATTCATGGCTAGTCCTTTCGTTTGGTGGGGGCCGGTCCTGCACCCGAGCCGCAATGGCGGCAATTGCCGCATCTGCTGCATGGCTTGCGCACAGGCTTACTATGGCAGGCGTGGCCGGCATGGTATGTGCGCAAGCGTACGCACGGCGCACAGTGCCAGCGGCGCCATGCGGCACGGTGTTGACCGCCAGCCATCATAGTTGTCGGAAAGATAGAAATTTTCCTGCCATGCGCCCTGCAATGGAATCCTCATGTATGATCCCGTCATTCCGGTCGTAATCTTTTAACACTCATGGGGCGCCATGTCCGCACACACAGATCAGAGCAAGCAAGCGGCCCATGCCGATGCGGCGCGTGCCGCCGATCTCAGCGAATTGCTGGGACACACCAATACCAGCTGGGACAATGAACGGCGCGCCCTGTCGCGCCAGCTGCATGACAGCCTGGGCTCATCGCTGACGGCGCTGACCATGCATTTGTCGCTGCTGACGCAAAAAATGCCACAGGAACAAGTGCTGCTCGATCGCGCGGCCACCATGAAGCAGTTGCTGTTGAATGTGATCGAGACCAACCGCCAGATGCAGATCAAGCTGTGGAATGACAAACTGGAATTCCTGGGCGTCAATGTCGCGCTCGGTGAGTTGGCGGCGCAATTTGCCGACCAGCACAAAATCACCGTGCGCTGCAGCCTGCCCGAAGATGAACTGGTATGTCCGCGCAATGTGGGCGTGGCCCTGCTGCGCACGCTGGAAGAAGGACTGGCCAATATTGCCGCCCACGCCCAGGCCACGGAAGTGGACGTCATCGTCGACGACAATGACGAAGCGCTGATGATGACGGTGAAGGATAACGGCGCCGGCCTGCCCGCCAGCCTGCCCGAAGACCTGCACAAGCATGGCCTGCGCGCCGTGCGCGAACGGGTCGCCTACCTGGGCGGCACCCTGTCGCTGGCCGCCCATCCACAGGGCGGCACGGCATTGACGGCGGTGCTGCCACGCGGCGCGCCGCTGTAGTCTTGCCCTGGTTTATCGGTGGCGCTCGCCCGTCTGCGCATCACAGCGCACCCGCGACATGGGATAGTTTATGGTGGTCAGCTTTCCTTGCAAGGTACCGACAATGCTGGCGTGCACCACGCGTTCACTGACATGGCGGTAGATGATGCGGCTGGGGAAATCATTGTCCAGGTTGGCGAAGATAAATTCGCTCGGTTTATCCTGGCGCAGCAGATTGAATTCCACCGCAGGCCCGCCCGACGGCTGTACGATATAAGCGAGCTGGCCCGGCACGGTCAGCCGCAGTTGCACGAATTCAAACGCGGTGGTCTTGCCGCCCTTGACCGTGCGGCTGGTGCCCAGGATGGTGCCGCCGGCCACCGTGCTCCACTGCTCGCCTGAACCAGGCTCGGCGCCATCGACCTGCCAGCAACCGGTCAGCCAGGCAAATTTGGCCACCGTTTCCGGCGGCGCCACTTTCTCTGCGGCCTGGGCCGGCCCCCATCCATAACACAGCGCTGCCGCCATCAGAATACTCAACGATCGTTTCATGCGGTCTCCGGCAGAGGGCCTGGCCCCATGGGGTCAGTGCAGCTTGACCTGCGGCGTGCTGCGCTTGATGAGGAAGCGGCCCATTGCCATCACGGCCGTGCGCACGCTGCCCAGCACCGCATTGTGGTGCATCAGGTGCAGGCTGACATACATCATGCGCGCCACAAACCCTTCGACAAACCAGCTCAGGCCCTTGAGCGAACCCATCAGGGTGCCGACCGAGGTGGTGCGGCCGAACGACACCAGCGAGCCGTAATCGAGATATTCATACGGCTTGGTCTGCGGCGGCTTGCCCTTGGCCTGCAGCATGAATGTTTTCAGCAGGTAATCGGCCTGCTGGTGGGCGGCCTGGGCGCGCGGCGGCACCAGCTTGCCATTTTCGCCCATGCAGGCGGCGCAATCGCCCAGCGCATGGATATTCGCATGGCCCTGCACGTTGAGCATGCCAGTCACTTCGAGCTGGCCGGCGCGGTTGGTCGGCAGGCCCAGGGTCGACAGGAATTCGGGCGCGCGGATGCCGGCCGCCCACACGCAGATATCAGCCGCGTAGCTGGTGCCGGTGGCAACATTGACCTTGTCGGGTTCGATCGAGGTGACGCGCGTATCGGCCGCCACGGTAATGCCATGCTGCAGCAGCAATTTGCTGGCCGCGCGCGAGACGCGCTCGGGCAGCGGCGCCAGGATGCGCGGCGCGCCTTCGAGCAGGGTGATGCGCACGTCCTTGATGGCGTTGAGGTTCTGGAAACCATAGGCCGCGTACACGTCGCTCGCTTCGCGCAGTTCGGCCGCCAGTTCGACGCCGGTGGCGCCGCCGCCGATGATGACGATATCGACACCGGGGTGGCCGGCGTCGCCACGGCGCTGTTCGGCCATTGCCAGCAGTTTCAGCAAGGTCAGGCGGAAGCGCTCGGCGTCTTCGGTGGCGTTCAGGGAAATCGTGTTTTCCTGCGCGCCCGGCACGCCGAAATAGTTCGAGGTGCTGCCGACGGCCAGCACCAGCTGATCGTAGCTGAGCTGCCGCTCGGGCAGCAGCAACTCGCCCTTGTCGGTACTGATCGCACCCACCGTCAGGCTGTTCGAGGCCGCATCGAGGGCGATCAGGGGGCCGTACACATAGCTGAAGCCGTTATCGTGCGCCAGCATCTGGTAGGACAGGCCTTCCTGGTGGATATCGAGGGTGCCGGCCGCGACTTCATGCAGTGACGGCTTCCAGATATGGTAGAGGCGGCTGTCGACCAGGGTGACCTGGCCGGCGCCGAGCTTGCGGCTGAGTTTGCAAGCGAGCTCAAGGCCGCCTGCTCCGCCACCGACAATGACGATTTTACTGTGCAAAGATCCTCCTGATCAGCATGCTTAATTCCTGTGGCCGTTGTTGCCGTTACCGTTACCGTTACCGTTACCGTTACCATGGCCGTTGCCCTTGCCCTTGCCCTTGCCTGGATGGTCGTCATGACGGTCGTGCTTGCCATGGGGAACGGGACGGCCATGCTGCGGCTGCGGACGGTACGCAGGCGGACGCGCATGTTCCTGGCGATAGCGTGGTGCGTACTGCTTGTTATACCAACTATCCTGGACAAAATACACTTCCTGGTTGCAGGCATTATAGCGGCGGCAGTGCTTGGACCAGTTTTTGGCGTGGCCGGGCGGCACGCGCAGGTAGATCGGGCGCGCCGAGTAATACTGCGGCCGTTCGACGATCACAGGCTGGGCATAGATCAATTCCGGTGCGGGATAGCTGCCCACGTCGATACGCCCGTAAAAGCCGGGCTGGCCGATGCTGACGGTAACGGCGGCAGTGGCAGTGGCCGCGCTGGCGGCGGCGAGCAGCAGGCTGGCGGCAAGAACGATGGTTTTCATGGGGAGACTCCTTGGATAATGTCCCGATTGTAGTCCTTGCAGGAAACACCGTATGTTCGCAAGGACACATAAGCAATCGCTGCCCGGCAGCCGGGCCACATCAGCAACAACTCAGGCCAGGCGGCGCAGCGGCTGCGCCCTGGCGGCAGGCGGACGGCGCAGCGGCGTGACGTTGCTGGCCGGTGCGCCGGCGGCCGGTGCCGTGCCGTGCAGGCGAAACACGCTGACAATGTCGTTGAGCGCCATGGCCTGGTCCTGCATCGATTCGGCCGCGGCGGCGGCCTGCTCGACCAGCGCCGCGTTCTGCTGGGTGACCTGGTCCATCTGCACGATGGCCATGTTGACCTGTTCGATGCCGGCGCTCTGCTCGCTGCTGGCGGCGGTGATTTCCTGCATGATGTCGGCCACCCGGCGCACGCTGCCGACCACCTCGTCCATGGTCTGGCCGGCGTCGCGCACCAGCCTGGCGCCCACCTCCACCTGCTCGACCGAATCGCCGATCAGGGCCTTGATTTCCCTGGCGGCGCTGGCCGAGCGCTGCGCCAGGTTGCGCACCTCGGACGCCACCACGGCAAAGCCGCGCCCTTGCTCGCCGGCGCGCGCCGCTTCGACGGCCGCGTTGAGGGCCAGGATATTGGTCTGGAAGGCAATGCCGTCGATCACACTGATAATGTCGACGATCTTGCGCGACGAGGCGTTGATCGATTCCATGGTCTGCACCACCTGCCCCACCACGGCGCCGCCCTTGCCGGCCACGTCCGACGCGGCGCCGGCCAGGGTGTTGGCCTGGCGTGCGTTTTCCGCATTCTGGCGCACGGTGGACGTGAGCTCTTCCATCGACGAGGCGGTTTCCTCCAGCGAACTGGCCTGCTCTTCGGTGCGTGAGGACAGGTCCAGGTTGCCCTGGGCAATTTCGCCCGATGCGGTGGTGATGGTTTCGGTGCCGGCACGCACCTGGCTGACAATGCCGACGAGCTTGTCGCGCATGGTTTTCATGGCAAACAGCAAGCTGCCGCTGTCGCCGTTGCGGGTCTCGATGGCCACCGTCAGGTCGCCTTCGGCAATCGCGCTGGCGATCTGCGCCGCATAGCCCGGCTCGCCACCGAGCTGGCGCGCCAGGCCGCGCGTGATCAGCGCCCCCAGCGACAGGCCGGCCGCCACACTGCCCAGCACCAGCGCGATCATGAAGCCGCGGCTGGTCTGGTACACGCTGGAGGCCTGCTCGGCCGCTTCTTTCGCGCGCAACTCCTTCTGCTGCGACAGTTTGTCGAGCACACTATCGAGTTCATCCGCATGCGCGCGCGTCTTGTCGAGCAGGGCGATCAGTTCAGGGCTGGGCTGGGCCAGCGGCCCGGCGGCGGCCATTGTCAACGCCTGCGCCATGCTGCTGGCATAGTCGGCCTCGACCACGGCAAAGCGGGCAAACAGTTCCTTGGCGGCCGGTGTGACGAACAGCGGCTGCGCCTTGGCCAGGTTATCCTTGTTCTCGGCGAGGAATTTGGCGATATCGGCACGGCGCGTGGCGCGCTCCTCATCGGTGGCGGCCAGCAAAAAATTGCTGCGCGCGCGGCCCGCCTTGATCAGCGCAATATTGGCTTCCTTGATATACGACAGGCCCAGCAGTTCATTATTGTACATCTGGCCGGCCATGGTATCGATCTTGCCCATGTTGTAAATGCCGATGCCGGCGACGATGGCGCCGAGCAAGGCGACGCAGAAGAACGCCGCCAGCAGGCGCGTGCCCACTTTCATTTGATTCAACATGTTTTCTCCGATACGTTCAAGGTGCAGGTGTTATCCGATATGCCTGGGCGCATCGCGGGCAAACTATAAGCTATTGAATATAAAGAAAAAAACAACTGAACAAAAGCGCAAATTGTCACAATCGGACAATTCATTGATCTTTCACAACACATTCCATGGCTTTCCGTGTTAGCAAAGCTCTCATGTTTATTCAATAGATATCAGTGTCCGGCGTGACCAGTTGGCTTTCGTACACTCATTTCCACCGCTGCGGCGGCCGGTTTGCCGGCGCGCTGCGCCCGCACCGGTTCCGGCAAGGCGCCCGTCCATTCGCAGGCCACGCTGCCTTTCGGATGGCGGTACCAGCCCGGATCGCGGTAGTCGCCCGGCTGCTGGTCCTTGCGCACCTTGACGGTGGTAAACATGCCGCCCATGCCGATGGCGCCAAACGGGCCGTCGCCGGCCATCATCGGCAGGGTATTGTCGGGGACCGGCATCTGCATCCCGCCCATGTCGGCCATGCCGCGCTCGCCCATCACCATATAGCCGGGCACCAACTGGTTGATCTTCGCCGCCACGCCCTGGTGGTCGACGCCGATCATGGTCGGCACATCGTGGCCCATGGCGTTCATCGTGTGGTGCGATTTATGGCAGTGAAAGGCCCAGTCGCCAGGGTCGGTGGCGGTAAACTCGACCGCCCGCATCTGGCCGACGGCCACGTCGGTCGTCACTTCGGGCCAGCGCGATTCGGGCCGGGTCCAGCCGCCATCGGTGCCGGTCACTTCGAACTCGTGGCCATGCATGTGGATCGGGTGATTGGTCATGGTGAGATTACCCACGCGCACGCGCACCTTGTCACCCTGGCGCACCACCATCGGATCGATGCCGGGGAACACGCGGCTGTTGAAGGTGAACAGGTTGAAGTCGGTCATGGTCATGATCTTCGGCGTGTAGCTGCCAGGATCGATGTCATAGTTGCTGAGCAAAAACACGAAATCGCGGTCGACCTTCATGAAGTTGGGGTCTTTCGGATGCGTGACCCAGAAGCCCATCATGCCCATCGCCATCTGCGTCATTTCATCGGCATGCGGATGGTACATGAAGGTGCCGGGGCGTTTGGCGACGAACTCGTAGACAAACGTCTTGCCTGGCGCGATGCCGGGCTGGGTCAGTCCCGTCACGCCATCCATGCCGTTCGGCAAGCGCTGGCCATGCCAGTGCACGCTGGTGTGTTCCGGCAATTTATTGGTGACAAAGATGCGCACGCGGTCGCCCTCCACCACTTCGATGGTCGGGCCCGGCGACTGGCCGTTATAGCCCCACAGATTGGCCATCATGCCGGGCGCCAGCTCGCGCACGACGGGCTCGGCCACCAGGTGGAATTCCTTGACATTGTTATTCATGCGCCAGGGCAAGGACCAGCCGTTCAGGGTCACCACCGGGTGATACGGCCGGCCATTCGGCGGCGGTGGCGGCGCCTGGGTCTGTGCACCGGCCATGCTGGCCGCTTCCGGCAAGGATGCCGCGCCGACCCGGCTGACGGCGGCGGCGCTCAGGGCGACAGCGCCCGCGTTCATGAAAAAGTTTCTACGTGTAATCATCATCAGTCCTTGCTGGTGGAAACGCCGCTGCCGTTGATAGCGGACTGCAACTCGGTTTGCGCGATCCAGAAGTCGCGCTGGGTGTCGATGGCGGCATTGACGCTGGCGACCTGTTCGCGCGCGTCCGACAGCAGTTCGAACACGCTGGCCAGCATGCCGTTATAGCGCAGCAGCACCTCATGCGAAATCGTCTTGCGCAGCGGCACCACCTCGTCACGGTAGTGGCGCGCCAGGTCGTAGGCCGTGCGGTAACTGGAATACGCCTCGCGCACCTGCGAGCGGGCATTGACCGCCGTGCCCGCCGTGCGCTGCAGCGCCTGCTCGTAGATGGCTTGCGCACGCGCCTGGCGCGCCGTACCCCAGTCGAACAGCGGCAATTCCAGCGCCACCTCATAGCCGTTTTCACGCGGCGCCGCGCTGGTGCTTTTGCTGGTGTAGCCCACCTCGAGCACATTGACAAAACGCGTGACCCTGGACAGGCCCAGCGCGCTGGCCGTCGCCTGCGCATCGAGTTTGCTCATCTGCACATCGAGCCGCTGCTCCATCGCCTGCGCCTCGATATTGGCCGCCTCCTCGGCCCTGGCCGGCAGCTCCGGCAGCCGCTCGGGCAAGGCAAAGGCAGCTTGCCGGCCCCACAGGCCCAGCAGGCGCGTCAGCCGTTCGCGCGCGGCGGTGGCCTGGTGGCGCGCGCGCGCCAGGTCGCTGACGGCGTCGGCGTAAAACACCTGCTGGCGCGCCTGGTCGAGCCGGCTCCAGTTGCCCGCCTGCCGCAGGCGCGTGGCCAGCTGGGCGCCGGCCTCGGCCGACACCAGCGCGCGCTGCATGAACTGCTCGGTCTGCACGGCGGCCACGGCCGTAAAGTAGGCGCGCCGCGTGTCGCTGGCCAGTTGCACGGCCTGGCTTGCCGCCTGCAGCTTGGCCTGCTCGAAGCGGCCGCGCTCGATATTGAGGCGCATCGGCATGGTCAGCAAGCCGGCCAGGTCAACGCTGACGCCCCGCTCGATCTCATGGCCTTCGCTGCCATGCGAGCGGCCGAACGACAGGCCGGGATTGCGCAGGCGGCCGGACTGCACCAGGTCGGCTTCCGAAGCGCCCAGCGCGGCCAGCGCGCTTTTCATGCCGGGATTGTTCATCAGCGCGATGCGCACGGCGCCATCGGCGCTCAGGGGCTGGGCCAGCAAGGGTGCAAGACGGTCTTCGCCATCGCCAGCGGACAAGGCGTCTGGCACGCCGGTACGGGCGTCGGCCAGCGCGGCAACCTCGGCCATGCCGCCATCGGGGCTGAAGCTGGCGCAACCGGCCAGCAGCAAGGCGGCCGCCAGCGGCGTCAGGCGCGTCAGTCGTAAATAGCTGTGGAAGTTCGCCATCTCAATGCCCCTGGTGTTCATGATGCTGCTCAGCCTGGGCCTCGGGCGCGGCAGGCTTGGCTATCGGCATTTTCATCGGCATTTTATGGTCTTTCATCATCTGGCCCATATGGCCGCCGGCGTCGCCCACCTTGCGGTTAACGGCGCGCCAGGTTTCATCGGGTGTGGCCTCGTCTTCCACGGCGGACTGATAGGTGTCAAAGGCGGAACGGTAAACGACGGACGGCACGCTTGCTTGCGCGTCTTGCGGCGCGGGCGCGGCATGGGCGGCCAGCGGCAGGCAAGCGGCCAGGGCGAGGCTGAACAATAGCTTCATGGGGTATCTCGATAACAGGACGGTCGTGCCTTGCAGGCACGCACACAAACGCTGGCGCAAAGGAAATGGCCGCCAGGCTCAGCGACGGTCAGGCGAAGCGGGCCATCCTGGGCGGACGCTCAAGCCCGGCCGGGATATGGCCGGCAAACAGCAGCGGCAGTGCGGCCGGCGGCGCCTGTGCACCGAGGCTCAATGGATGGAGCGCAGGCACCGGTGGCGGCGCCGTGGCGGCAACGCTGCACGCGCCATGGTTGCCGCAATCGTGGCCATGGCCGACGTCCATCGTGCCGCCATGCTCCGGCGTCGCGGCCATGGCATGGCAATGCGGCGCAGCCGCCTTTTCCATCACCGCTACCGCAGTGGCCTGCTGCAGGCAGCAGCTGCGCATGGCCGCGGCAAAGCCCTGCAAAGGCAGCGTGGCGACCAGCAGCCAGAGCAGCGAGCGCACGAAGTAACGGTAGAAGGTACGGTTCATGGCAGCACTATAAACCTTCCCATGCCGGCAAGGTCAAGCATTTATCTGTTCCAGCCAGATAATATAAACGCCGAAATAACCTTGCCCTTCCAACAGCACTTCATCGTCGACATAGCGCACCGTCTGCAGGGCGTTGACGGTAAAGTAAGCGCGTCCATCGGCGTTGCGCGGATCGCCGCTGCGGCGCGGGCGGTACGGTTCGGCGCCACAGCGGCGCGCGATTTCCTCCAGCAGCTCGCGGTACAGATAGTCGACCAGCAGTTCGGCCAGCAGCGGCCGGTGGCGCTGCAACATGGCGGCAAGATCCGGATAGCCGGCCTCACGCAGCGCCGGCAAGTCGCACTCGCCCAGCAAGGCGTCGTCATCGCGGCAGGTTCGCACGAATGCATCGCACTCGGCACCGACCAGGCTGTCGAGCATGTCGGCAGGCAGGCGCAACACGAAAGGGTGCAAGGGCAAGGCGCTGTGATGGCCATAGCCGAGTTCGCGGCAGCCGAGATAGCGCAGATCCAGGCCCCGTCCCGCCACCTCGCAGCGGCTTGCTGGCGCAAGATGCATGGTTTCCTCTTTCATCAATGGTGGGCCAGTTGTTCCTTGACGCCAACGCAGTTGCGCCCTCTTTCCTTGGCTATATACAAGGCCGCGTCGGCGCCCAGCAGGATTGAGGCGCTATCGCCGTCCTGCTCGCTCGACGATACCACACCCAGCGACACGGTCACCGTGCCGGCGCCGGGTATCCGCGTCTCAAACACCCTGTCGCGCAGCCGTTCGGCCACCTGCAGCGCCACGTCCAGGCTGGCGTCGGGCAGCAGCATGATGAATTCATCGCCGCCATTACGGCACAGCACGTCGGCGTCGCGCGAACCGGCGCGCATCAACTGCGCCAGGCGCAGGATCACGGCGTCGCCCACGGCATGGCCATGGCGGTCGTTGACCTGTTTGAAGTGGTCGATATCGATGGCGATCACGGAAAACGGCCGCGCCTGCGCCTGCCATGCTTCCAGTGCGGCCGACAAGCCGCGCCGGTTGGCCAGGCCCGTCAGCGGATCGGTCTGCACGTCGCTGTTGAGCTTGCCTATTTTTTTCTGCAACAAGGACATGCCGAGCAACAAGGCGCGCTTGATCTGCGCCGCTTCCAGGTACCACACGCCGATGCTGCCGATGCGCTCGGCCATGCCGGGCGTATCCATGCGGCTGGCGCCTTCGGCCAGCTGCACCAGCGGCCGCGAAATCAGCCGTGCCAGCCACCAGATCAATGGCAGGCTGAGCAAGGCAATCGGCAGGCTGTGCCACAGGGTATCGCGCAGCAGCTGGTTCAACGGCGCCAGCGTGGCCAGGATCGGGCGCTGCGCCACGATGCCCCAGCCCGTTGACGGCAGCACGGCATAGCCGGCCAGCATGCCGACACCCAGGGTATTGACGGTGGGGCCGGCGCCGCTTTCGCCGCGCACGATGGCGTCGATCACCGCATTGGCGCCGGCGGTGGCGCCCAGGCGGCCGGGGTCGGGGTGATAGAGCAGGCGCCGCCGCTGGTCGACCACATATAAATAAGAGCCATCACGGTAGTAATGCTGGCCCAGCAGGCTGGACAGGATATTCTGCTGCTTCAGGTAAATCGAGCCACCCACATAACCGAGATAGCGCCCGCGCGCGTCGACTATCGGATGGGAGATAAAGATCACCAGGTTGCCCGCCGAGGACAGATAGGGCTGGCTGATCAGGGGCCGCCGTTCGCGCAGCGCCTGCAGCGCGCCGCTTGACGCCAGCTGGGCATTTTGCACCGCCAGGGTTTCCGGCGAGACGGCCAGTACCACGCCCCTGGCGTTGACGACAAGAACCGAGTTGAAGCTGTTGGTCTGTGCACGCAAGCGCCCGGCCTCGGCCTTCAGGCCGGCCACATCGCCAAAGCGGCGCGCCAGCAGCCCGGCACTGTAGGCCAGCTGCTGGCGCGTCGACTGCAGGAAATCCTCGGTGCTGCCGGCCAGCTTGTGCGCATACGCCTGATTCGCTTCGAGGGTGCTGTCGATGAGCAACTGGCGCTGCACGCGATAGCTGGCATAAAAGGTATTGGCCAGCGCAAGGATGGCGCTGGCAAACGCCACCAGCAAGATCAAACGGCGCAAGTTGATGCGCGAGGACAGCTTGGGATGATGCGGCATGAGCAGGACGGCGCCAGAAAAGCACGCATTATACATATCTTTAGGGCAACAACAGACGATGGCAACCGTCTATTGCGCCAGGCACCGCGCCGCATCCATGCGCCAGCAACCGCGTTATCTGGGCTGCATGCGTATCGCGCCGTCGAGCCGGATGGTTTCGCCATTGAGCATCACGTTTTCAATGATGGCGCGCGCCAGTTGGGCGTATTCGGCCGCCTTGCCCAGCCGTGGCGGGAAAGGCACCATCTGGCCCAGCGCCTGCTGCACTTCGGGCGGCATGGCCAGCAACATCGGCGTTTCGAAGATGCCCGGCGCAATCGTCATCACGCGGATGCCGCTGCGCGCCAGGTCGCGCGCCATCGGCAGGGTCATGCCGGCCACGCCCGCCTTCGACGCGGCATAGGCGGCCTGGCCGATCTGGCCGTCGAAAGCGGCCACCGAGGCGGTATTGATCAGCACGCCGCGCTCGCCATCCCCGGTCGGCGCCTGCTGTGCCATCGCTTCGGCGGCCAGCCGGCACATATTGAAAGTGCCGGCCAGGTTGATGCCGACCACGCGCTGGAACAGGTCCAGCCGGTGGGGGCCGTCCTTGCCGACGGTTTTCCCGGCCGGCGCCACGCCTGCGCAATTGACCAGGCCGCGCAAGGTGCCTGCGGCAACGGCGGCGGCGACCACCGCGCGGCCGTCGTCCTCCGACGTCACGTCGCAGTGCACGAAGACGGCGTTCAGTTCGGCCGCCAGCGCGGCGCCGGCCTGGTCCTGGACGTCGGCCAGCACGGCCTTGCCGCCCTGCGCCACGATCATGCGCGCGGTGGCCGCGCCCAGGCCCGACGCGCCGCCGGTAATGATGAAGACTTGATCCTTGATCCGCATTGCTTGCTTTCCTTGCTAAAAGTGCGCCGCCGCGAACACGGCGGCATGGCGTCAGCGGCCGCTGTACTGCGGCGCGCGCTTGTCGAGAAAGGCGCCGACCGCTTCCAGGTGGTCGGCCGTGTTATGGCAGACGCCCTGCAGCACCGCGCACTGGTCGAGGAAGTCGGCCAGCTCCTGGCGCTGCGCCGACTTCATCAGGCGCTTGCTCATGCGCAGTGCCTGCGGTGGCTTGGCGGCAAAACCGGCGGCCAGCGCCTGCGCGCGCGCCATCAGCGCCGCGCCGTCGACCACCTCCATCACGATGCCCATCGCCTGCGCTTCGGCCGCGCCGAACACGCGGCCGCTGAAGGTCAGTTCGGCCGCGCGCTGGTAGCCGATCAGGCGCTGCAGGAACCAGGCGCCGCCGTCGCCGGGAATGATGCCCATGTTGACAAAGGTCTCGCCCATCACCGCCTCGCTGGCGGCCAGGCGGATATCGCACATGCAGGCCAGGTCGAAACCGGCGCCGATGGCCGCGCCGTTGATGGCGGCGATCACCGGCACTTCGAGCCGGTGCATGGCCAGCGGGATGCGCTGTATGCCTTCGCGGTACTGCTTCTGTACGGCGTACACGTCGCCGCCAAACGTGCCTTCGCGGCCCAGCATGTGCTTGACGTTGCCGCCGGCCGAAAAGGCCTTGCCGGCGCCCGTGACAATCAGCGCCGAGACCGCCTCGTTGGTGTTGACCCAGCGCGCCACGGCCTCGATGTCGTCGACCAGGCGGGTGCCGGTCAGCTCGTTGCGTACGTCGTCGCGGTTCAGGGTCAGGGTGGCCACGCGGCCATCGAGCTGCAGCAGCGCATCATGCAGCTGCGGCAGGGAAGGAGTCGTTGTTTGGTGCATATTGTTCGCTTTCGATAACGGTTATTGATAAATGCCGCACATGATGATCAGGTCGCCTGACTTTTCCAGCCAGGTCGATTTCTGCTCGACCTTGCCGCTTTGCGGATTGGGCCATTTGTAGTCGACCCAGCCGCGTCCCTTTTCCAGGGCCAGCGCGCGCTGGGCCTGGAAGATCGCCTTGCCGTCGGCATCGCGGATATCGCCGGTGGCCTTGCCGACCAGGCGCGGATTCAGGTGCGCCAGGCCATTGCCCTGCAGGTCGAACACCGCCAGGTACAGGTCGCGGTCGCGGAACTGGCCCTGCGGCCGGTTGAATTCCTCCAGTGCCTTTTGCCGGCCGTGCTGTTGCAGGTACAGCACCGCCTTGCCGACCATCGCCTGCGCCTCGGCGGCGCTGCCGCGTCCGGCGCCATGCGCCGCGCCGCCCAGCAGTGCCAGCCACAGCGCCAGGGCCCACGTCACGGCGCGCATCAGGCGTCCCTCCGCTGCCAGGCACTGGCCTGCAAGGGTAGTTCCGCCCGTCGCGCGCGGCGCCGCATCACCAGCAGCGCGCCGGCCAGTACCAGCGCGGGCGTGGCCGCCACCAGGAACAGCGACGAGATGCTCCAGTGATTGGCCAGCAGGACGCCGCCCAGCACCGGTGCCAGGATCGAGCCGAAACGGCCCACGCCCAGTGCCCAGCCGATGCCGGTGGTGCGCAAGGACACGGGATACGACGCCACCGCCAGCGCATTGATGCCGTTCAGGCCGCCAATCGCGCAAAAGCCGACCACGAACACCACCGCGAACAGCGCCGGTGGCGAGGTGGCCACCTGGCCGATCAGGGCGATCGCCAGCGCGCCGACCAGGTAGCTGGCCGGCAGCACGCGGAAATAGCCATAGCGGGTAATCAGGCGCGCCAGGCACAGGGCGCCGAGCACGCTGGCGATCTGCAGGATGGTGCCGGCGATAACGGAGGTGCGCAGCGGCAAGCCGGCATCCTTGACCAGGGTCGGCAGCCAGTTGGCCAGGAAATACAGGATCGCCAGATTGGCGAAATGCATCAGCCACAGCAGCAAGGTGGTGGTGCGCCGCCCTTCGCTGAACAGCTGGCCGATCGGCGCGCCGGCCGGACGTGCTTCGCCGTAGACGATGCGCGCTTCATCGGCCACCGCCACCTGCGGCGCGATACGGCGCAAGATGCCGAGCACGGCCGCGCGCTGGGCCGGGCCCTGGCGCCGCAGCAACACGTCCAGCGACTCGGGCAACATGAACAGCATCAGCACGCCGACCACGATCGGGCCGACACCGCCGACCACGAAGACCGCGCGCCAGCCGAAGTCCGGTATCAGCAAGGCCGCCGTGGCGCCGCCGACCGCCGCGCCGATCGACAGGCAGCAGGCCATCATCATCACCAGGAAGGTCTTGTGGCGGCCGGGGCTGTATTCGCTGGTCAGCGCGAGCGCATTGGGCAGGATGGCGCCCAGGCCAATGCCGGTCACAAAGCGCAACGCCAGCAGCGCTTCGACCGACTGCGCGCTCGAGGTGGCCAGCGTCACCACGCCGGACAGGATCACGGCGCCGATCAGCACCGGCCGCCGGCCGTAGCGGTCGGCTACCGCGCTCAGCATCAGCGAGCCGATCACCATGCCGATCAGGCTGGCCGAAAAGATCGGCCCGAACACGGCCGGTCCCACTTGCCAGTCCTGCCGGATGGCGGGCGCGACAAAGCCCATGGCTTGCACGTCGAAGCCGTCGAACACGACGGCCAGTGCGCACAGCAGCAGTATGCGGACCTGGTAGGCGCCCAGCTTGCTGCGGTCGATGATGTCCGAGAGCACGATCGCTCCCGCTGCGGACGTGCCGGTGGCCGCCCGCCGATGGTCTGGCATGTTCAAGTTTGTCTCCTGTATTGGTATTGTTTGACTTGCCCAGCTTTAAATAGTATGCGCCCGCACCTCCCCATCAGCTTCCTGCAAGCAGGCGATGGCGCCGGCCGCGCACAGCGCATCGATGCGCGTCTCGTCCAGCTGCAGCAACTCACGCAGCACGGCCCGCGTATGCTGGCCCAGCAGCGGCGGCGCGTGGCGGTAGCTGACCGGCGTGGCCGACAGCCGGAGCGGACTGGCCACCAGCGCCACCTGGCCCGCCAGCGGATGGGCCATCTGCACGCGCATGCCGCGCGCGACCACTTGCGGGTCCTCGAACACCTGGCGCACATCGTTGATCGGCCCGCAAGGCACGCCGGCCTGTTCGAACAGCCCGACCCAGTGACCGGTGCCCTGGCGCAAGGTCTGCTCCTGCAGCAGGGCGATCAGTTCGACCCGGTTGGCCACCCGCGCCACATTGCTGCAAAAGCGCGCATCCTCGGCCCAGCCAGGCTGACCCAGCGCCTGGCACAGGCGCGCGAACTGGCCGTCATTGCCCACCGCAATGATCATGAAGCCATCGGCGGTGGCGAAATCCTGGTAGGGCACGATGCTGGGGTGGGCATTGCCCATGCGTTGCGGCACCACGCCGGTACTCAGGTAGTTCATGGCCTGGTTGGCCAGGCCGGCCACCTGCACATCGAGCAAGGCCAGGTCGATATGCTGGCCGCTGCCCGACACGGCGCGCGCAGACAGCGCCGCCAGCACACCGATCACGGCATACAGCCCCGTCATCACATCGGTCAGCGCCACGCCCACCTTCATCGGCCCGGCGCCCGGCTGGTCGCCGCCGTGGCCGGTGATGCTCATCAGGCCGCCCAGTCCCTGCATCAGAAAATCGTAGCCGGCGCGCGCCGCATACGGGCCATCCTGGCCGAAACCGGTAATCGAGCAATACACCAGGCGCGGGTTGAGCTTGCTCAGCGTGGCGTGGTCGAGGCCGTAACGCTGCAGGCCGTCGACCTTGAAATTCTCGATCAGCACATCGCACTCGGCAGCCAGCGCGCGCACCAGCGCCTGCCCCTCCGGATGCGCCAGGTCGATCGCCACCGATTTCTTGTTGCGGTTGGCGGTGGCAAAATACGCGGCCTCGGCCGTCGGCTGGCCATCGGCGCCGGTGAGATACGGCGGGCCCCAGGCGCGCGTATCGTCGCCCACGCCCAGCCGCTCGACCTTGATCACTTCGGCGCCCAGGTCGGCCAGGATCTGGCCGGCCAGCGGCCCGGCCAGCACGCGCGACAGGTCCAGCACTTTCAGGTGCGACAGCGCGCCGCTCATGCGCCGCTCCGCTTGTTGTTAAGCTTCGATATCATGATTTTTCCCGACGATCAGCAAGGTGCAATATAAGCGGTCTTCACCGTGGTGTAGAACTCGGCCGCATGGCGGCCCTGTTCGCGCGCGCCGTAGCTCGATCCCTTGCGCCCGCCAAACGGCACGTGATAATCGACCCCGGCAGTGGGCACGTTGACCATCACCATGCCGACCTGGGCGTTGCGCCGGAAATGGCTGGCGTATTTCAGCGAGGTGGTGGCGATGCCGGCCGTCAGGCCGAACGGCGTGTCGTTGGCCAGCGCCAGCGCCTCCTCGTAATCGCGCACGCGGATCACGCCGGCCACCGGGCCGAACACTTCCTCGCGGTTCAGCCGCATGGAAGGCGTGGTGTCGGCAAACAGCGCCGGCGCCAGGTAAAAGCCGCGCGTGGCGCGTTCCAGCCGTGCGCCGCCGGCCACCAGGCGCGCGCCGTCGGCACGCGCCGAGGCGATGTATTCGAGGTTCTTGTCGAGCTGGCGCTGGTCGACCACCGGGCCGATCTCGGTGCCTGCCTGCAAGGCGTGGCCCACCTGCAAGGCCTGCACGCGCTGGCCCAGCGCGGCAACAAAGCGGTCGTGGATGGCGTCGGTGACGATCAGGCGGCTGGCCGCCGTGCAGCGCTGGCCGGTGGAATAGAACGCACTTTGCAGCGACACGGTCACGGCCGTATCGAGGTCGGCGTCATCGAGAATGACTTGCGGATTCTTGCCGCCCATTTCCAGCTGCAGCTTGGTCATATTGGCCACCGCCTGCGCCGCCACGCGCCGGCCCACGGCTTGCGAGCCGGTAAAGCTGATGGCATCGACATACGGCGAGGCCGACAGCACCGCGCCGACGACGTCGCCGCGGCCCATCACCAGGTTGAACACACCGGCCGGCACGCCGCTGCGGGCGATGATGTCAGCCAGCGCCCAGGCGCTGCCCGGCGTCAGTTCGGCGGGCTTGAAGACCACGCAGTTGCCATACGCCAGGGCCGGTGCGATCTTCCAGGCAGGAATGGCGATCGGAAAGTTCCACGGCGTGATCAGGGCCACCACGCCGACCGGCTCGCGGCTGATCTCGACCCCGATCCCGGGGCGCACCGACGGCAGGGTCTCGCCGCCGCTGCGCAGCACTTCGCCGGCAAAAAACTTGAAGATATTGCCGGCGCGAACCACCTCGCCGATGCCCTCGGCCAGCGGCTTGCCTTCCTCGCGCGACAGCAGCTGACCCAGTTCGGCGCTGCGCGCGAGGATTTCCGTGCCGATCCGGTCCAGCATGTCGGCGCGCGCCTGGATGGGCCCACGGGCCCAGGCCGGAAACGCCGCGCGCGCCGCCGCGATGGCGTCCTGCGCCTGCGCCGCCGTGGCAAAGCGGTACTCGCCCACCACCTCGGCCGTATCGGACGGGTTCAGGTTGGCGACCAGCTCGCCGCCACCGACCCATGCGCCGTCGATCAAATTATCATATGTCATTGTCGTCTCCAGTCAGGCCAGGGTTTACAGCACTTGCCAGGCGTGCAGCACCACGCTGCCGCCCTGGCGCTCGGCCTGCGCCACGGCGATCGCGCCATTGAGCCAGGCCAGCGCCGGGGCCGACGTTTCAAAGCGCATCACGGTGCGGAAAAAATACTCGCTTGGTGCCACCGCCTCGCCACTGGCCAGGCGCGCCATCACCTCGGCCGGCCCATGGCGGTAACCCTGGTTGACGATGCGCAACAATTCGCCATGCTCCAGCCGCACGACATAGGCGGCGTCGATTTCCAGCACACCGTCGGCGCGCAGCAGCTGCGTATCGCTGCCGGACAGCAATTGGCCGCGCAGCTGCGGTCCTTCCAGGATGCCGCCGTCGATGCCGGCCACGCGCCGCTCGCCGACCGCCAGCGGCCCCAGCGAGACCAGCGCACCGAGGCGCAAGGTCAGGTCGAACAAATGCTTGGTGGCAATCATGACGCGGCCTGCTCGTCGATCACGCTGTTGCGCAGCACGCCGATCTTTTCGATTTCCACTTCGACCACGTCGGACGGGCGCAGGAAACGCGGTGGCTTGAGGGTCCAGCCGGTGCCGGCCGGCGTGCCGGTGACGATCACGTCGCCCGGCACCAGGTCGAAAATGGTGGAGATATAGTTGATCAGGCGCGGCACGCCGAAAATCATGTTGCTGGTGTGCGAGTCCTGCACCAGTTCGCCATTGAGGCGGGTTTGCAGCTTGAGCTGCGACGGATCGGCGATCTCGTCGGCCGTCACCATCCACGGCCCGAAGCCGCCGGTGCCGACGAAATTCTTGCCGGCCGCGATCTGCTGCGCATGGAATTGCCATTCGCGCACGCTGGCGTCGTTGTAGCAGGCATAGCCGGCGACATGCGACAGAGCCTCGCTTTCGGCAATATGGCGCCCGCCCTTGCCGATGATGACGGCCAGTTCGCCTTCCCAGTCGAGCTGCTCGGAAATGGCCGGGCGCACGATCGGCGCCTCATGGCCGATCTGCGAGCGCCACACGCGCAGGAACAGCGGCGGAAACTGCGGTACTTCGCGCTTCAGGCCGGCGGCCACCACTTCATTGTGGTGGTCGAGATAGTTCCTTACCAGCAGGACGATTTTTTCAGGACGGGTAATTACCGGCAGCGGCGTGATGTCGGACAGGCGCAGGTCCGGCTGGCGCCCTGCCAGCAAGGCCTCGCGGCGGTCAAAATCGGCGCTGCCGATAAAGTCCTGCAGCAGCGGATACTGGCCGGCAAACGCCAGGCCCAGATCGACGACGCCGTCGCCGAGCACGGCGCCCCAGCTGTCACGGCCATTGCAGGTAAAAGAGAGCAGTTTCATGGTGATCCTTTCGCTCGCCGCATGGCGAGATGAGTGATGAACAAAATAATTGGCGGCACGGCTCCACCAGGGTGCGCGGGCGCATCCTGCTGCAGGCAACGATTCAGTGTTGGGCCGGGCCGCCGTCAGGCGGCGCCTGGTTCAGGCGCTGGAGCTCAGCTCAGCTCCAGGGGCCGAGATAGGTCTCGCCCAGGAAGCTGTCGGACGCGGCCGGCACGGTGTCGGGCCAGTGCTGCGGGTCGATCACGGGCCGCAGCGCGGCCGGGCGCGGCCGGCCATCCCAGCCGACCTGCTCCATGTAGTAATAGAGCTGGATCGCAAAGCCGTCCGGGTCGAGGGCGAAGGCGCAATAATCGATGCCGGGAAACAGTTCGGGCGGCAGCATCTTGATCGTCACGCCCTGGTTTTTCAGGAAAGCAACCGCGTCGCGCAGTTGCTGGTAATTGGCGACCTGCATGCCGAAGGAAAACAAGGTCGCGTGCGGGTTCAGGCCCAGTTCGGCGCGCAGCGCCATCGGATACAGCGCCAGCGAATGGTGTTCGGTATTGGCGCGCAGGAACACGCAGCGGTGGCCGTTCCACACCACTTCTTCGGTGATCATCAGGCCCAGTTCGTCGCGGTAGAAGCGCAGCGACTGTTCCATGTCCTGCACGAACAGGCGCACCGGGCCGACGCGGGTCACCTTGTAGGGCCGGCCCAGCAGCACGCCGTCGACATTCCAGGTTTCCGGCATCGCTTCGTGCTGCTGCCAGCCGGTGCTGCCGTCGATGCCTTCGCGCACGCAGGCCTGCACTTCGGCATATTCGGACGGGTGAGGCAAGTCGGGCGGGCGCGTGTAGCGCACCTTGTGCATGCTGTAGGGCTTGCTTTGACCGTTCCAGCCGACCTGCTCGATGCCGTAATACAGTTCATTGACATGGCCGTCCGGATCGAAGGGATAGACGTTCCAGTTCGAGCCGGGCAAGTCGCGCCCCGAGCGCTGGATGCGCATCTCTTTCTTGACGAACCAGTCGTGGCCGTCGACCACTTCGCGCAGGCTGCCCACCTGCCAGGTGATCTGGTTGGTCACCACTTCCGGGTAGTCGGCCGGAAAACCGTAGACGGCGTTGAGCACGCGGCGCGGGAAGAACACGAAGGAATGGTGTTCGGTGCCATGGCGCGCAAAATAGCCGACATGGGGGCCATGCCTGGCCATCTCTTCTTCGGGCAGGCGGCCACCGAAATCGAGCACATCGGAAATACGAAAGCCCAGCAGCTTTTCGTAAAAGTGGCGCGACACTTCCGGGTCGTGCACATTGATGCCGAAATGGCCCAGGCGCCGCACCTTGAACGGGCGCGGCAAGGTCACGCCGCCGACCACGCAAGCTTGTTTTGTTGTATTCATCGACTGTCTCCTCTTGTTGTCAGGTCCGCCGACGACAGCTTGCCCAGCACGGCGGCAACGTTTTCGGCGGTACGAAAAATATGGTCATGCAACAGCGCCACCGCTTCGGCCTTGTTGCGCGACAACACCACTTCCATCATCTGGCCATGCTCGGCCGCCTTGTGGCGCGGTTCGACCCGGTGCTTGATCGACAGGCGGCGGTAGCGCTCGGACTGGTCGAACAGGGCCGAACTCAACTTCATCAGCTTGCCGGAGCTGCAACCGGCCAGCAAGGCCATGTGAAAATCCTTGTGCCGCACGGTCCAGTCCGCGTCCAGGGTCAGCGGCCCCTCGCCGTGGCGGCCTTCGATGCGCGACAACCAGTGAAACGCCGTGACGATATTGGCTTCCCACTGGTCGTCGCCGTGCTCGATCGATTCGGCCAGCGCCTCGCAATCGAGCATCAGGCGCAAGCGCGTCACGTCGCGCAGGTCTTTCACCGACACGGGGGCGGCGCTGAAACCGCGCCGCTCGTCGCTCACGACCAGACCTTCGACCACCAGCCGGCTCAGCGCTTCGCGCAAGGGGCTGCTGGAGACACCGAGGTCGCGCTGCAGCGTGTCGATTTTCAGCTTGACACCCGGTTCGTATTCGCACCGCAAAATTTTTCCTCGCAGCAACTGAAACGCCCGTTCGGACACTGGTACATCCATCAATTCTTTCGCTCCCATGCAGTACTCCTCAACAGATTTGGCAAGGCCTACTACATACCACTCTTCAAGCAATTTTTCAGCATTTTTCAGATTATACTCAGACATTTCAATTTTGTGCACAAAATTATTTTTATACATAAGCCGTATTTTATGCATATAATTTAACTGCGCAGACCGAGTGCCGGTGGCCAGCAAGCCATCGCGACACGACGCTGCGTGCGGCACAACTACTTATAAAAACAATGGAGATCGACAATGAAACGTACCCTGTACGCACTGGCCCTGCTCGCCTCGGCCACCCCCTACGCCCTGGCCCAGGGCAATGTCAACATCTACGGCACCTTCGATGGCGGCGTGCGCAAGCTGACCAATAGCAATGCCGCAGGCGACAGCAAGCTGTCGGCAGGCTCGAACGGCACTTATCTGGCGAACCGCCTCGGTTTCACGGGCACCGAAGACCTGGGCGGCGACAATAAAATCAGGTTCATGCTGGAATCGGGCTTCAATACGGGCACCGGCGCGCTGGACAATGCCAATGGCGTGCTGTTCAACCGCGCCGCCTGGGTCAGCGTCGCCGGCAAATGGGGCAGCCTGATGGCCGGCCGCCAGTACACGGTGGCGTTTGCCGCGGCGCGCGACTATGAACCGTTCACTTTCCGCTACATCAGCCTGATCCCGGTGGGCGGCGGCGCCGGCACCACCCTGCCGGCGGCGGCCATCGCGGCCGGCCTGGGCGCCTCGGCCACCAGCGGCACGCGCTTCAATAATGACCTGCAATACCGGCTGACGACCGGGCCGGTGACGGTGATGGCCGAATATGCGGCCGGCGAGCAGGCCGGCAGCGTGCGCAATGGCGCCGCGCAAGCGGTCGGCCTGAAATACGCCGAAGGCCCGTTCAACCTGGGCGGCGCCTACACGCAAAAGAAAACCATTGCCGGCCAGGACAACATTTCCTGGACGGCTGGTGGCGGCTACCAGCTGGGCGACATGATCGTCAAGGCCGGCTACTCGAAAGAGCGGCAGCAGACGCCTGCCGCCGGCACCTACGCCAATCAACTGGGCTGGGTCGGCCTGCTGTACCAGATCACGCCGAAGGTGGAACTGGCGGCGGCCTGGTATCAGACGCGCTATCGCCATACGGCCACGGGCGAGCGCGACTTCTTCATTATCAGTTGCCACTACGCCCTGTCCAAGCGCAGCCGCCTGTATGTCGACCTGGACCGCAATCTGTACCGCGGCGCCCTGGTGCCGGCCACCCGGCAAACCGGCCAGACCGGCATCACCGTCGGCTTGAGCCACAGTCTCTGATTTCTTTTACTTCACGCCAGGAACCACCATGAAGCACGCCCCCCTCCCCCACGCCACGCCGGACTATGCCGGCACGGCCATCTTCCTGCACTGGCTGGCCGCACTGCTGGTGGGTGGCTGCTTTGCGCTGGGATGGCTGATGACCGATATTCCCGGCCTGACACCGACCAAGCTCAAGTATTTTTCCTGGCACAAATGGATCGGCCTGACCGTGCTGCTGACGATGCTGCCGCGCCTGCTGTGGCGTTTGCTGCGCACGGTGCCGGCCATGCCGGCGGGCATGGGACGCTGGCAGCGGCGCGCCGCCCACCTGGCCCATCTGGCGCTGTACTGCCTGCTGCTGGCGGTGCCACTGTCGGGCCTGCTGTACAGCCAGGCGGCCGGCGTGCCGGTGGTGCTGTTTGGCGTGCTCGACATTCCCGCCCTGATCGCCCCCGATCCCGGCTGGAAGGCGGTGCTGAAAAGCGCGCACTGGCTGCTGAACTACACCTTGCTGGCGCTGGTGTGCCTGCACGTACTGGCCGCGCTCAAGCACCAGTTCCTCGACCGCGACAACTTGCTTTCCCGCATGTTGCCGTTTCTGAAGCACAAGCAATAAATGGATGTGAACTTTTTTCAGGAGACCCCGCATGACCTTCAATCTTTATGGCGCCGCCGCGCTCGCCTTGCTGCTGCCGCTGGCGGCCGGCGCCCAGACGCCACTCGACATGCAAAAAAGCAGCATCGTCGCCGGCTTCAAGCAGATGGGTGTGCCGCTGGACGGAAAATTCCAGAAATATGCGCTCGACATGCAGTTCGACCCGGCCAAACCCGAGCAGGCGCGGGTGCGCCTGGAAGTCGATGTCAACAGTTTTGATATTGGCGACGAAAGCTACAACCGCGAGGTGCGCAGCAAGACCTGGTTCAACGCGGCCGCGTTTCCGAAAGCCGTGTTCGTTTCCAGCGCGGTCAGGCAAACCGCGCCCGGCCGTTTTACGGTGCAAGGACAGCTGACCATCAAGGGCAAGACGGCCGAGGTGGTGATCCCGGTGCAGCTGAGCCAGGCAGGCAAGGCGTCGGTGTTCGACGCCAGCTTGCCGATCAAGCGGCTGCAATTCAATATCGGCGAACAGGAGTGGAAAGACACCTCGCTGGTGGCCGATGAAGTGACATTGAAACTGCGCCTGGTGACGGCGCCCAAATGAGCTGTTGCCCTGACGCTATCGCACCCACAAGGAAAAACCACATGAAAACCATCCTGATCGCCGCCGCCCTGGCCAGCTCGCTGGCGGCGCCGGCACACGCCGCCGAGACCTATACCTTGCTGCCCAGCCATACCTATCCCAGTTTTGAGACCGATCACTGGGGCGGCATGTCGGTGTGGCGCGGAAAATTTACCAAAAGCAGCGGCAGCGTGGTGCTGGACCGCCAGGCCAGGACCGGCACCCTGGAGGTGACGGTCGAAACGGCCTCGGTCGATGTCGGTCATGCGGCCATGAACGCCGTGCTCAAGTCGGCGCGCATCCTCGACGCCGAAAAATACCCGACCGCCGTCTACCGCGGCAGCAGCATGCGCTTCGACGGCGAACGCCCGGTGGAAGTGATCGGCGAACTGACCTTGAACGGCGTGACGCGGCCGCTCAAGCTGCAGATCGATTCCTTCAAATGCATGCAAAGCCCGCTGTACAAGCGCGAAGTGTGCGGCGTGAATGCGTTTGCCAGCTTCAACCGCGCCGATTTCGGCGTGACAGTCAACCTGGACCTGGGTTTCAAGCCCGAGATCAAGCTGGCGATCCAGGCCGAAGGCTTGCTCAAGGTCGACTGACGGCCGGCAGCGGCGGCGGTGAATCAGGCGTGGATCGCGTGTTTCTTGACCCAGTCGACATAGCGCTGCATCCAGGCCTGGAAAAAGCCCAGGCTGGCTTCACCGATATTGCCGTGTTCATCGAACAGGCCGTCCTTGGCCTGGATAAACATTTCCGGCTGGCCCAGCAGTGGCACGTCGAGGTAGGCCAGCACATTGCGCAGATGCTGCTGCGCCATGGCCGTGCCGATGGCGCCGACCGATACGCCCAGCACCGCGCCAGGCTTGCCGGCCCACACGCTCTGGCCGTAAGGGCGCGAGGCGTGGTCGATGGCATTTTTCAGCACGCCCGGAATCGAGCGGTTGTATTCGGGAGTGATGAACAGCAGGGCCTGGGCATCGGCGATCCCGGTTTTCAGGCGCAGCACGGAAGCGGCTTGGGCGCCGTCATCGTCCTGGTTGTACAGCGGCAGGTCGCCGATCTCGATATGCTTGAACGAAAATTCAGGCGGTGCCAGCTTGACGATGGCGTCCGCCAGCTGGCGGTTGAAGGAATCCTTGCGCAGGCTGCCGACGACGATTGCGACTTGGTATTGACTCATGTAATCCTCCGGTGATGGTGAAAGAAAAGGCCTGTGGTGATGTTCACGACAGGCCCATCTTGCCATACAAGTATTGCCGGCGTCTGCACGCCAGAAGGTCAGGTGGCGCCTGGCGCAAGACCTGTATATATGCGGAAATACCGTCCGCCGAGATTGGTCAGCACTTCATAGCCGATGGTGTGGGCCATGGCGGCCACCGCATCGACCGGGTGTTCCGGGCAGATCAGGTCGACCAGCTGGCCCGGCGCGACCCGCGCGGCATCGATATTGCTGACATCGAGCGTGATCGAATCCATGGAGATGGCGCCCACCTGTGGCACGCGCACGCCGTCGATCACGGCCACGCCCTGGTTGCTCATGCTGCGCAGCCAGCCGTCGGCGTAACCGACGGACACGGTCGCCACCACGCACGGGCCGGTGGCCGTGTAGCGGCAGCTATAGCCGACATGGTCGCCGGCATTGATGCTGCGCGTCTGTATCACTTTTCCCTGCAGGCGCACCACCGACTGCAGCGGATTCGGTTCGCCCGCCTGCGGCGTGATGCCGTACAGGGCCGCACCGGGGCGCACCAGTTCAAAATGGTAGTCGGGCGACAGGAACACACCCGAGGAATTGGCCAGGCTGCAGGCGTATTGCGGCAGGCGCGCGCGAATTTCCAGGAAGCGCGCCAGCTGCTGGGCGTTGGCCGGATGATAGCGCTCGTCGGCGCAGGCCAGGTGGCTCATCAGGTACAGCACCTTGATGCCATCGAGAAAGTGCGCATCGGCCAGCCAGCCGTCGATTTCCTGCGCCGACATGCCCATGCGCGACATGCCCGTATCGACCTGCACGATGGCGTCCAGCTCACGGTCGAGCGCGGCGGCATGCGCGCGCCAGCCCGCCACCTGCGGCGCGCTGTTGAGCACCGGTGTCAACTCATGGCGCGTGAATTCGCCTTCCGTGCCGACCGGCGGGCCGTGCAGCACGAAGATCGATGCATCGGGCGCCAGATGCGGGCGCAGACTGATGCCCTCTTCCAGGTGGGCGACAAAGAAATGCCGGCAACCTTCCTGGTACAGCGCTGGCGCCACTTGCGCCGCACCGAGACCATAGGCATCGGATTTGACCACCGCCGAGCAGGCGGCCGGATGGGCGCGCTCGCGCAGCAGCCGGTAGTTGGCGCGCACGGCGCCGATATCGATCGTCAGGGTGGCGCCGCTGCGCGCTTGTGCCGTTACATTGTTCATCTTGGACATCAGGAATTACGCCTCCGCATAGTGCAGCTTGCCGCGCCGCTCCCCGCCATTGTAGCGGCCCACGGACAGGTCGTCGGCCTGGATCGCCGGCTGTTTCGACGACATCAGATCGGCCAGCAATTGCGCCGAACCGCAGGACATGGTCCAGCCCAGGGTGCCGTGGCCCGTGTTCAGGTACAGATTGCGCAGCGGCGTGCGGCCAACGATGGGCGTGCCGTCCGGCGTCATCGGCCGCAAGCCGGTCCAGAACGTGGCCTCGCCGGTATTGCCGCCACCGGGGAACAGGTCGTTGACCACCATTTCCAGGGTTTCGCGGCGGCGCGGGTTCAGGCGCAAGTCGTAACCGGCGATCTCGGCCATGCCGCCGACGCGGATGCGGTCGTCGAAACGCGTCACCGCGATCTTGTAGGTCTCGTCGAGAATGGTCGAGACCGGCGCCTTGGCCGCGTTGACGATGGGCACGGTAATCGAATAGCCCTTCAGCGGATACACGGGAATGCCCAGCAAGGGATTGAGCAAAGTGCTCGAATAAGAACCCAGTGCCACCACGTAGGCGTCGGCTTTCACCACTTCGCCGCCGCACTGCACGCCGGCAATATTGTCGCCCTGCGTCAGCAGCGCGTCGATCGCCACGCCATAGCGGAACTGCACGCCGAGGTTGACGGCCATCTCGGCCAGGCGCGTGGTAAACAGCTGGCAGTCGCCGGTTTCGTCGTTGGGCAGGCGCAGGCCGCCGAACAGTTTGTCCTTGACCGCTTCCAAAGCCGGTTCGGCGCGCGACAGCTGATCGCGCCGCAACACCTCGAACGGCACGCCGGCGTCGCGCAGCACGTCGATATCCTTGGCCGCGTCGTTATACTGTTTTTCAGTGCGGAACAATTGCATCGTGCCTTGCTGGCGGCCTTCGTAGCGGATGCCCGCGTCCAGACGCAGCGCCTTGAAGCAGTCGCGGCTATATTCGGCCAGGCGCACCATGCGCTCCTTGTTGACGGCGTAGGCTTCGGGGGTGCAGTTGCGCAGCATCTGCCACATCCATTTCAGCTGCGACATGCTGCCGTCGAGCGAGATCGACAAGGGCGCGTGGCGCTGCATCATCCATTTCACGGCCTTCAAGGGGATGCCGGGCGCCGCCCACGGCGAAGCGTAACCAGGAGAAATTTGCCCGGCATTGGCGAAACTGGTTTCCAGCGCCGGACCCGGCTGGCGGTCGATGACGGTCACGTCATGCCCTGCCAGGGCCAGATAGTAGGCACTGGTGACGCCGATGACGCCGCTACCCAGAATCACGATACGCATAATTTCCTCGATTTATTTTTAGGGCAAATTGCCAGATTTACCGCTATGATATTGCCAAGTCCATAGTATATGTTCACGTATAAATCGAGATATTCAGCAAATAATCATAAAAATCCATGAGAATTCTAAAAGAATCGTCACGCGGCCTCGACAAGCTGGACCGGCACATCCTGCGCATCCTGCAACAGGACGGCCGCATCTCGATGAAAGACCTCGGTGAACAGGTCGGCCTGTCGATCACGCCCTGCATCGAACGGGTCAAGCGCATGGAGCGCGACGGCGTCATCACGGGCTATCACGCCAAGGTCAATCCGGCCGCGCTGGGCGCCAAGCTGCTGGTGTTCGTCGAAATCACGCTGAACCAGAAATCGGCCTCGGCCTTCGAGCAGTTTCGCCGCGAGGTGCTGCAGATCCCCGAAGTGCAGGAATGCCACCTGGTGTCGGGCGATTTCGACTACCTGATCAAGGCACGCATCCATGAGATGGCGGAATATCGAAAATTGCTGGGTGACATGCTGCTGCAGCTGCCGGGCGCGGCGCAATCGAAGAGCTATGTGGTGATGGAGGAAATCAAGGAAACCCTGGCGGTGTCGACCGAAGTGCTGCAAGGACGCTGACAAGTATCGCCTTGCGCCACCATCGGCATCGTTTCATGCGCCTTTGTATATTCATGTAGCAGATCGTTACAAATGCACGCACACTTCCCCTCGACATCACGCCCGTCCCCTCTGAGATTGGAAGCAGTGATGCGCACCGGGACTACTGCTATGAATACTTTTTTAAAACTGGCGTTTTCTTGTCTCGCGGCTGTGAGCATGGCCGTGTGCAGCGCCAGCGAATACACCGTCAACCGCGCGCCGGCAGACGGTGCCATCTATAAAAACATTACCGTCGGCAAAACCACGCGTCTCGACCTCGACGCCGCCCTCGGCAGCGCCACGGTGGTCAAACTCGACCCCGGCTATGAAGTCTGGGTCTACAAGAACCAGGTGCAAGCGCCCTCCAGCAGCCGTTTCCTGCCCTTGCTCGACACCAAGGGCACGCGCGAAGTGGCCGTGATGTTCGACCGCGCCGGGGTGGTCAGGAAGTTCCGCATCCACGAGCCAAAGAAGTAGGCAAGCGTACGCCCTGATGCCGGTCCCTGCGCTACAGTAAGGTTTTATCTACCTGTGGCGCGACATGCAACGACCAGCCAACCTCGATCTCATTTCGCTGGACAAACACTGGCAGCACGCCAGGCCCTACCCGCCGCTCGGTTTTGTTCCCTTTCACGAAGCCGCCCTCGGCAATGGCGACAGCTTCGGCCTGTACTGGCCGATCGGCCGCGAAGCGCTGCAGCCCATCGTGGTCGAAACCTGGCACGACGAATGGCGCATCCAGCCGCACTTTTCCAGCCTGGCGGCCTTTTTGCAGGCCCATGCGCGACTCGATGAAGACGATGATGAGGGCTATGTCGACACGCCGGCGCTGGCTGACGACCCCGCTTCGCCACGCGCGTCCTTTCTGGCGGCCAGGGAACTGATCGCGCAGCACGATGGCGCCGCCGCCATTGCCCTGCTGGAAGCGGCGCTGGCCATCGTGCCCGAATATACGGACGCGCTGGTGGCGCTGCATGGCCAGTATGTACGCGCGGGAAGGATTGACGAAGCCGTGAAAGTGGCCATCCAGGCCCTTATCTCGCCGCCGTCGTTTGGCGGCCCGCCGCTGAAGGCCTTGCACTGGCTGCGCCAGCAAGCCTTGCCGGAGGCCGAGCCGGACCCCATCTGGCGCCACTGCGGGCAGCTGTCGCTCAGCTTTGGCGGCAGCAAGGAAAACGCCGATTACCCGGTGCTGGCGGCCGCCATCGACACCTATCTGGAACAGGGCAAGCTGCGCTCAGGCGCTACCCTGATGCAGACCTATGCGGAACTGATGAGCGCGGAAACCGTGTCCTTCCAGGAGCGTTACGGCTTTGATCAGGACGCCTTCATTGCGCGCCAGATCGCCCTCAGCGCGCAACTGGCCGAAGGCGGACGCGACCCGGCGCGACTGTGGACAGTTCAATCGGCTTGATTCATTGGCGCACCTTGCTGGCGGAACTGCTTGCGGTAGGCCGACGGCGAGGTCTGCAGGCTGGCGCGAAAATGCTGGCGCAGCGACAACGCCGTGCCAAAGCCGGCCTCTTGCGCCACCACATCGATGGCGGCATCGCTTTTTTCCAGCAGGCCCTGCGCATGCGCCAGGCGCTGGCCCAGCAGCCACTGCTTGAACGAGGTGCCCGTCGCCTGGCGGAAATGGCGGGTAAAGTTGCGCCGGCTCATGGCGGCCCGTTCGGCCAGCGCGTCGATGCCGTGCGCCTGGCCCAGGTGCGCGCCCACATAAGCGAGCACGTCGGCAAAGCGCCCTTCGCTGTGCGACACCGGCAGCGGCCGCTCGATGAATTGCGCCTGGCCACCTTGCCGGTGCGGCGCCACCAGCAGGCGGCGCGCCACGCGGTTGGCCAGCCCGGCGCCGGCCAGCTGGCGCAGCAGGTACAGGCAGCAATCGAGCCCGGCCGCCACGCCAGCCGAGGTCAGCAGGGCCCCATCGTCGACATACAGCATGTCCTGTTCGACCAGCACCTGCGGATGGCGCGCCGCCAGGATGGCCGCCATGCCCCAGTGGGTGGCGGCGCGCCTGCCGTCGAGCAGCCCCGCCTGCGCCAGCGGAAACGCACCGAGGCACAGCCCCACCATGCGCGCGCCGCGCCGGTGGGCGCCCTGCAGCGCGGTGACCAGCGCCTCCGGCGCCGGCCGGCAATCGTCGTGCCAGGACGGCATGATGACGATATCGGCCGTCTCCAGCAGCGACAAATCATGCGCGGGCACGATGGCAAAGCCGGCCGCAGTGGGCAGCGGCGCGGCAACGGCGGCGCAAACCCTGACCACGAACCGGGGCGCACCGGGCGCCTCGGCCTCGTCCAGGGGCGTACCGAACACCAGGCAGGGCACGGACAGATGGAAAGGCGTGATGCCGTCATAGGCGATCACGGCAACTTCAAGGGGACGGGTGGCGGAAAGTGTCAACATGGCCCGATTGTATCGCAGACAGGCCTTCAGGCCACTGTCGTGCCAGCGCCGCGTGGGCCAGAATGGCCCTCAGTCCACCTTGAAAGGCAACCCATGTCCAACACCCCACCGCGCCGCGCCCTGCTGGTCATCGATGTCCAGAACGAATATTTTACCGGCCAGTTGCCGATCGAGTACCCGCCGGTCGACATTTCCTTGCCCAATATCACCGCCGCCATGCAGGCCGCGCGCGCCGCCGGCGTGCCCGTGATCGTGGTGCAGCACGACGCGCCGCAAGGCTCGCCCGTATTTGCCAGGGGCAGCGACAGCTGGCAGCTGCATCCGCAGGTGGCCGCCATCGAGGCCGATCATCATATCCATAAAACCATGGGCAGCGCCTTTGCCGGCACGGATCTGCGCGAGTGGCTCTCTGGCAAGAACATCGATACGCTGGCCATCGCCGGCTACATGACGCACAACTGCGATGCCGCCACCATCTACCAGGCGGCGCACGACGGCCTCGCCGTGGAATTCCTGGCGGACGCCACCGGTGCCCTGCCCTATGCCAACGCGGCCGGCAAAGCCAGCGCCGAGGAAATCCACCGCGTCTACAGCACCGTGTTTCATTCGAACTTTGCCGCCGTGGCCAGCACGGCCGACTGGATCGCGGCGGTCAGGCAAGGCGAGCCTCTGGAAAAGGACAATATTTTCCTGTCCAACCAGCGTGCGCGCCAGGCATAAAGCCCGCTTGGCAGGTATCATGCCGCATGCTCAAATACCTGCTGATATTGCCGGCCAGCGTGCTGCTGGCCTCGGCCGCGATCGCCGTTGCCGGCCTTGATGACAGGATCGCGCCGGCCGACATGATCGTCGTGCCCGGCAATACGGTGGCACCCGACGGCACGCCCAGCCCGCGGCTGCAGGCCCGGCTCGATGCGGCGCTCACCCAATTTCGCAACCGCCAGGCGCCGCGCATCTTTGTCAGCGGCGGCACCGGCAAGGAAGGCTTTGACGAAGCGGCCGCCATGGCCGGCTATCTCAAACAGCAAGGCGTGCCGGCGGCGGCCATTATCGAAGACAAGCAGGGCTGGACCACGGAGGCAACGGCGAAGAATGCCGCCGCCTATCTGCATACCCACGGCCTGAGCACGGCCATGGTGGCCACGCAGTACTTTCATGTGCCGCGCTTGAGGCTGGCATTGGAGCGCGCCGGCGTGACCGTCAGCGCCCAGGTGCACGCGCCCTATGCCGAGCTGCGCGACCTGTATTCGACACCGCGCGAGGCCGTCGGCTACGCGGTGTATTACCTGAAACAATAACGCTTATTCGCTCCAGTCGCGCGAGCGCTCGACGGCGCGCTGCCATTTGTGCAGCCTGCTCAAGCGCTCGTCGTCGGCCATGGTCGGCTCGAAACGGCGCGCCACGCGCCACTGGGCGGCGATTTCTTCCAGCGAACTCCAGAAGCCCACGGCCAGCCCGGCCAGGTAGGCCGCACCGAGCGCCGTCGTTTCCGTCACTTCGGGGCGCACCACCGGCACGTTGAGGATGTCGGACTGGAACTGCATCAGCATGTCGTTGCGGGCCGCGCCGCCGTCGACGCGCAATTCGGATAGCGCAATGCCCGCGTCCTTCTGCATCGCCGACAGCACGTCGACGTTCTGGTAGGCCACGCCTTCCAACGCCGCGCGCGCGATATGCGCCTTGCCGGTGCCGCGCGTGATGCCGATCAGGGTGCCGCGCGCATACGGGTCCCAGTAGGGAGCGCCCAGGCCGGCAAACGCCGGCACGAACACCAGGCCGCCCGTATCGGGCACGCTGGAAGCGAGCGCTTCGACTTCGGACGAGTGTTTGATGATGCCCAGGCCGTCGCGCATCCATTGCACGGCGGCGCCGGCGACAAACGCACTGCCTTCGAGCAGGTAATCGGTGCTGTCGGGGCCGTCGCCGAGGCGCCAGCCAACCGTGCTCAGCAAACGGTTTTTCGAGGGCAAGGGCTTTTTGCCCACATTCATCAGCATGAAGCAGCCCGTGCCATAGGTATTTTTCGCCATGCCCGGCTTCAGACAGGCCTGGCCGAAGGTGGCGCCCTGCTGGTCGCCGGCGATACCGGCGATCGGCAGCGACACGCCCAGCAATTCGGCATGGGTATGGGCGGCCACGCCGCTCGACGGCACCACCTGCGGCAGCAAGGAAGCGGGAATATCGAGCAGCGCCAGCAGGTCCGCATCCCATTGCTGGGTATAAATATTGAACAGCATGGTGCGCGAGGCGTTGCTGGTGTCGGTCAGGTGGGCGCCACTGAGTTTGTAGATCAGCCAGCTGTCGATGGTGCCGAAAGCCAGTTCGCCGCGCTCGGCCCGCGCCCGCGCGCCGGGCACATGGTCGAGCAGCCACTTGAGTTTGGTGGCGGAAAAATACGCGTCCAGCACCAGGCCGGTTTTTTGCTGGATCAGTTCGGCCTTGCCTTCTTCCAGCAACTGCTCGCAGAAGGCGGCATTGCGGCGGTCCTGCCAGACGATGGCGTTGGCCACCGGTACGCCCGTGGCGCGGTCCCACAACACCGTCGTTTCGCGCTGGTTGGCCACGCCGATGGCGGCCACCTCGCTCGCGGCCACGCCGCTGTCGTGCATCACTTGCCGCATCACACTCAGCTGTGAGGCCCATATTTCATTCGCGTCGTGTTCCACCCAGCCAGGCTGCGGAAAAATCTGGCGGAATTCACCCTGGGCGCAGGCGTGCAGATGGCCGGCATGGTCAAACAGGATGGCACGCGAACTGGTGGTGCCCTGGTCTAAAGCGAGTATGTATTTAGTCATTGTCTGCTACTACAAAAAAACCGGTAAAAACAGGCGCAAGCTGTTGTCCGCTTGCGCCCTCATGACAGCGCGGCAGTTTACCTTACCTTGCCTTCCTTCCAAGCTTGCAGCAATTTATCGTAAGCGATGGTCTCTCCTTTTGGTTTTTCGTTGGCCAGTTTCTTCCACGGCGCGTGGCTGTCGGACAGATACTGGTTCGGGTCGCCCTTGGCGTTCAGTTTCGGCGCGCAGGCCTTCATGCCGGCCCGCTGCAACCGCGCCATCACCTGGTCCATTTCCTCGGCCAGGTTGTCCATCGCGGCCTGCGGCGTTTTTTCGCCGGTAATCGCGGTGGCCACGTTCTTCCACCACAGCTGCGCCAGCTTCGGATAGTCGGGCACATTGTTGCCGGTCGGCGTCCAGGCCACGCGGGCCGGGCTGCGGTAGAACTCGATCAGGCCGCCGTATTCATTGGCGTGCTTGGTGAAATAGTCGTGGCGGATATCGGAGTCGCGGATGAAGGTCACGCCAACGATGGATTTTTTCAGCGACACGGTTTTCGAGGTGACGAACTGCGCATACAGCCAGGCGGCGGCCTTGCGGTCGTCCGGCGTCGATTTGAACAGGAACCAGGAACCGACGTCCTGGTAGCCGTTCTGCATGCCATCCTTCCAGTACGGGCCGTGCGGCGACGGCGCCATGCGCCATTTCGGCGTACCATCCTTGTTTACTACCGGCAAGCCCGGTTTCACCATGCCGGCCGTAAACGCCGTGTACCAGAATATCTGCTGGGCAATTTCACCCTGGGCCGGCACCGGGCCGGACTCGGAGAAATTCATGCCGTTCGCCTGCGGCGGCGCGTATTTCTTCATCCAGTCGATATATTTGGTCAGCGCAAACACGGCCGCCGGCGAATTGGTGGCGCCGCCGCGCGACATCGAGGCGCCCACCGGCGTGCACTTGTCGGGGGCCACCTTGATGCCCCATTCATCGATCGGCATGCCGTTCGGAATGCCCTTGTCGGCGGCGCCAGCCATCGACAGCCAGGCATCGGTAAAGCGCCAGCCCAAGGATGGATCCTTCTTGCCGTAATCCATGTGGCCGTACACTTTCTTGCCGTCGATTTCCTTGACATCGTTGGTAAAGAAGTCGGCGATATCTTCATAGGCGGACCAGTTCTGCGGCACGCCCAGCTCGTAGCCATACTTGGCCTTGAACTTGGCCTGCAGATCCTTGCGCGCGAACCAGTCGGCGCGGAACCAGTACAGGTTGGCGAACTGCTGGTCGGGCAGCTGGTACACCTTGCCGTCCGGCGCGGTGGTAAAGCTGATGCCGATAAAGTCCTTCAGGTCCAGGCCGGGATTGGTAAATTCCTTGCCCTTGGCGGCCATGTAGTCGGACAGCGGCTCGACGGCGCCATAGCGGTAATGGGTGCCGATCAGGTCCGAGTCGGAAATCCAGCCGTCATAGATGCTCTTGCCGGACTGCATGGACGTTTGCAGTTTTTCCACCACATCGCCTTCCTGGATAATGTCGTGGCGCACCTTGATGCCGGTGATTTCCTCGAACGCCTTGGCCAGGGTCTTCGATTCGTAGACGTGGGTGTCGATGGTTTCCGACACCACGGAAATTTCCTTGATGCCCTTGGCTTTCAGCTTGGCGGCGGCGTCGATAAACCATTTCATTTCATCGAGCTGCTGCTGCTTGCTCAGGCTGGAAGGCTGGAATTCCTTGTCGATCCAGGTTTGTGCCTGCTTGACGTCGGCCAGCGCCGCGCCAGACATCAACAGCGCGGCTGCCGCCGCAATGACCGTACACTGCAATTTCATCGTGATTCTCCTTTATAGTTGTCATCCGGCCGGTCGCACCAGCCGGTGTCCGCATCTACGACTACTCCTACGACTTTATCCCCAACGCATTACTACCAACAACAGTACAAAACTGATCGCCGCTCCTATGGTTTGTTGAAATTCGGTAAAGCCGGCCCAGGCCAGGTTGACATAGGCCGCCGCCAGCAGGCCGACAAACAGGCGGTCGCCGCGCGTGGTCGGCATCGGCAGGAAGCCTTTGCGCTCGATGCTGGGCGAACGGATCTGCCAGATCGTCATGCCGGCCAGCATCAGGCCTATGCAGATAAAGAACACCGCCACTTCCGGCGTCCACGCCATCCAGCCGAACAGGCTGGTAGTGCTGTCGCTATTGTTTTCCATCTCACACCCTCCCCATGGCAAAGCCCTTGGCGATGTAATGCCGCACGAACCAGATCACCAGCGCGCCCGGCACGATAGTCAAGACGCCGGCCGCCGCCAGCACGCCCCAGTCCATGCCGGCCGCCGACACGGTGCGCGTCATGGTGGCGGCGATCGGCTTGGCATTGACCGAGGTCAGAGTGCGCGCCAGCAGCAGTTCGACCCAGCTGAACATGAAGCAGAAAAACGCCGTCACGCCCACGCCCGACTTGATCATCGGCAGGAAGATTTGAATAAAGAAGCGCGGAAAGCTGTAGCCGTCGATATACGCCGTCTCGTCGATTTCCTTGGGCACGCCCGACATGAAGCCTTCCAGTATCCACACGGCCAGCGGCACGTTGAACACCATGTGCGCCAGCGCCACGGCCAGGTGGGTGTCCATCAACCCCACGGTCGAGTACAGCTGGAAGAACGGCACCAGGAACACGGCCGGCGGCGTCATGCGGTTGGTCAGCAGCCAGAAGAACAAATGCTTGTCGCCGACAAAGTTGTAGCGCGAAAAAGCATAGGCGGCCGGCAAGGCCACGGTGACCGACAGCACCATGTTCAGCGCCACGTAGATCATCGAGTTGATATAGCCGCTGTACCACGACGGATCGGTAAAGATGGTGTGGTAGTTGGCGAACGTCAGCTGCTGCGGCCACAGGCTCAGCACGCCAACGATTTCCTCGTTGGTCTTGAGCGACATGTTCAGCATCCAGTAGATCGGCAGCATGGAGGCGAACAGAAAGGCGACCAGCACCAGGCTCTTGAGTTTGTGCTGCATCATTTCTGGTCTCCCGTGCCAACGCGTTGCATCCAGGTGTAGAGCACGAAGCAGAACAGCAGGATGATCAGGAAATAGATCAGCGAGAAGGCCGAGGCCGGTCCCAGGTCGAACTGCCCCACGGCTTTTTGCGTCAGGTATTGCGACAAAAAGGTGGTGGCGTTGCCGGGCCCGCCGCCGGTCAGCACGAACGGCTCCGTATAGATCATGAAGCTGTCCATGAAGCGCAGCAGCACGGCGATCATCAGCACATTCCTCAGCTTCGGCAGCTCGATATAGCGGAACACGGCCAGGCGCGAGGCGCCATCGATGCGCGCCGCCTGGTAGTAGGCGTCGGGTATGGCGCGCAGGCCCGCATAGCACAGCAGGGCGACGAGCGGCGTCCAGTGCCAGATATCCATCACCATCACCGTCAGCCAGGCGTCGAGCGAATTGCCGTTGTAGTTATAGTCTATGCCGAGCGAATTGAGGGTGTAGCCCATCAGCCCGATATCGCCACGGCCGAAGATCTGCCAGATGGTGCCGACCACGTTCCAGGGGATCAGCAGCGGCAGCGCGATCAGCACCAGCGCCAATGACGCCTTCCAGCCGTCGGCCGGCATGCACAGGGCGATCAGAATGCCCAGCGGAATCTGGATCGCCAGCACCGAGCCGGAGAACAGCAGCTGGCGCAGCAAGGCGCTGTGCAGGTCGCCGTCCCGCATCACCATGCGGAACCATTCGGTGCCGACAAACACCTTTTGCGTCGGGCTCAAAATATCCTGCACGGAATAATTAATCACCGTCATCAGTGGCAAAATCGCGGAAAACGCCACGCACAGCAGCACGGGCAGTATCAAAAACCAGGCACGGTTGTTATCGGTTTTCATCAAGCCACCCGTTTGTCGTTAAGGTAGTACAAGGTGCGCTCGCGCGCAAAGCGCAGCCGCACGCCGTCGCCCGCGACGGCGGCGATGGCGCGCAGCTTGGCCGCCACCGTCGCGCCGCCCAGCTGGAATTCGGCCAGGTAGTGCGTGCCCATATTGCGCACGGCCAGCACGGTGGCGGCCAGCGTATCGTCGCCAGCCTGGCCGGCGCTCGCGCACTCGACAAACTCGGGCCGCACGCCCAGCGTGATCTTGCCTTGCGCCCCGCAGAGCGCCGCGCGCGCCGCTTCGGACAGCGCCAGGAGCTGCCCCGCCACCCGCGCCTGGCCGTCCTCGACTGTGCATTCGAGCAAGTTCATGCCGGGGTTGCCGATAAAGTAGCCGACAAAGGTATGCTCGGGCGCTTCGAACAGCGCTTGCGCACTGCCCGTCTGCACCACTTCGCCTTGCGTCATGACGACCACCTGGTCGGCGAAGGTCAAGGCCTCCACCTGGTCGTGGGTGACGTAGATCAAGGAAAGCTTCAGTTCGTGATGGATTTCTTTGAGCTTGCGGCGCAGCAACCACTTCAGGTGCGGATCGATCACCGTCAGCGGTTCGTCGAACAGCACCGCCGCCACGTCGGGGCGCACCAGGCCGCGGCCCAGCGAGATTTTTTGCTTGGCGTCCACCGACAGGCCGCTGGCGCGCATTTTCAGGTCGCTTGATAGCTCCAGCATCTGCGCCACCTGCTGCACGCGCTTTTTCACCTCGGCTTCCTTCCAGCCGCGATTGCGCAGCGGAAAGGCCAGGTTGTCGTGCACGGTCATGGTGTCGTAGATGACGGGAAACTGGAATACCTGCGCGATATTCCTCGCTTCGGTCGGCAGTTGCGTCACGTCCTTGCCATCAAACAATACCTTGCCGTGCGACGGTTTGACCAGGCCGGAAATAATATTGAGCAAGGTGGTCTTGCCACAACCGGACGGTCCCAGCAAGGCATAGGCGCCGCCGTCCTGCCAGCTCATGCTCATCGGCCGCAATGCGTAATCGGTGGGGGCGGACGGGTTCGGTTTGTAGGCGTGCGCCAGGTCAACGAGTTCGATGCGCGCCATCTCAAGCACCTCCCTGTGGCGCGAACAACAGGGCGCCATCGGCGCCGAAGATCAGCAGCGATTGGGCCTGGCAATACATGGTGCAGGCGCTGCCGATGTCCAGCTTGTGCACGCCACCGAGCTGCGCCACCAGCGCCAGCGCGCCGCGGCGCGCGTGGACATAGGTTTCCGAGCCGCTGATTTCGGCCAGGTCCACCTGCGCCGCGATCGCCAGGTCGTCGCGCGATTGCGGCGCCAGGTGCAGGCTGTGGGCGCGCACGCCCAGGGTCACTTGCCGCTGGCCGGCCACGGCCGCCAATTGCTGCGCGCTCAGGGCAATCGCCAGCCCATCGGCGGCCTGCGCCACGCCGCTGGCGTCGAGTTGCGCCTCGATCAGGTTGATCGGCGGATCGCTGAAGGTACGCGCCACGGCGATGCTGTTGGGGGCGTTGAAGACGTCGAGCGTGCGGCCCTGCTGCAGCAGCCGGCCTTCGTGCAGCACCGCCACATGGCCGCCCAGTTGCAGCGCTTCGAGCGGCTCGGTGGTGGCGTAGACCACGGTGGTGCTGCCGCTGGAAAACAGTTCCGTCAGCTCGCGCCGCAATTCCTCGCGCAGCTTGTAGTCGAGATTGACCAGCGGTTCGTCGAGCAGCAGCAGGGAGGCGTCCTTGATCAGCGCGCGGCCCAGCGCCGTGCGCTGCTGCTGGCCGCCCGACAGTTCGCCGGGACGGCGTTCCAGGTAGGGCGTGATATGCAGGCGCTCGGCCAGCGCCAGCACCTTGCCGCGGATCTGCGCTTCGGGCTCCTTGCGCAGGCGCAAGGGCGAGGCCATATTATCGTAGACGGAAAACGCGGGGTAATTGATGAACTGCTGGTAGACCATGGCCAGGTTGCGCCTGCTGACGGGCACGCCCGTCACGTCGACGCCGTCGGCCACCACCTTGCCGGCGGTAGGCTTGTCCAGCCCGGCCATCACGCGCATCAAGGTGGTCTTGCCGGCGCGCGTGGTGCCCAGCAGCACATTGATGGCGCCCGGCACCAGCGCCAGCGACATCGGATACAGATAAGTGTCAGCACCCTGCTGCTTGCTGATCTCGCTCAAGTCAAGTTGCACGTCGTCTCCTCCAGGATAGTTCGCCGCGCCCTCTGCCGGGGCATGGTCGTCTGCCGCTTGCTGCTGTTACCTGTTTCTACATCGGATGGGCCGCCAGCCACGCATCGAGCAGCTGTTCCGTGCCAGCCGGCAGATGCAGGCCCAGCTTGGAGCGCCGCCATAATATGTCGGCCGCGCTGCTGGCCCATTCATGGCGCCGCAAGTAATCGATCTCGGCCGCGTACAGCCCGCTGGCCACTTCCTCGCCCATCTGCTCCACGCCGCTGCGGCCTTGCAGCAGCACATGGATGCGCGTGCCATAGGCGCGTGCGTAACGCGCCACCAGCCTGGCCGGCAGCCAGCCATATTGCCGCTGCAAGCCGGCGACAAAGTCGCCGAAGCCGCTCACCGCGCGGTTGTCGGGCAGCTTGCCGGCCACGTCGCCACCGGGCAGACAGGCTTGCGCCGTCCATGGCCCTTTTTTACTTTCCAGCAAAGGCTCAAGCAGGTCGACCGCTTCCTCGGCCAGCTTGCGGAAGGTGGTGATCTTGCCGCCGAAAATGCTCAGCAGCGGTGCGCCTTCACGGTCCAGCTCGAACCGGTAGTCGCGGGTGACCGCCTTCGCTTGCGCCGATGCATCTTCGACCAGCGGACGCACGCCCGAATAGGTCCAGACCACGTCGGCAGGCACGATCGGCTTGCTGAAATAGTAACTGGAAAGTTCGCATAAGTAACTAATTTCTGCGTCATCGATCGCAACTTTTCCGCTGTCGCCTTTGTAATCGAGGTCGGTGGTGCCGATCAGGGTGAAATCCTGTTCGTAGGGAATCGTAAACACGATGCGTCCGTCATGGTGCTGGAAGATGTAGGCATGATCATGGTCGAACAGCCGCTTGACGACGATATGGCTGCCCTTGATCAGGCGCAGATTGCGCCCTTGCGCGGTGGGCGCGGCCTGGCGCAGGAAGTCGGCCGTCCATGGGCCGGTGGCATTGACCACGCTGCGCGCGCGCACCTGCATGGTGCCGCCATCGCTGCGCTGCAAGCTGGCCAGCCAGTGATCGGCCTCGCGCACCAGCGCCGTGCAGCGCGTGCGCGTGAGCACGGTCGCGCCCTTCTCTTTCGCATCGAGCGCGTTGAGCAGCACCAGGCGGGCGTCGTCGACCCAGCCGTCGGAATACACGAAGCCGCGCTTGAACTGCGGCTTCAATGGTTTGCCGGCCGGGTGGCTTTGCAGCTTGATGCTGGCGGACGCTGGCAGCAATTCGCGCTTGGCCAGCATATCGTACAAAAACAGGCCAGCGCGTATCAGCCAGGCCGGGCGCTGTCCTTCGGCATGGGGCATCACGAAGCGCAGCGGCCACATGATGTGGGGCGCCGAGCGCAGCAGCACTTCGCGTTCGATCAGGGCCTTGCGCACCAGGCCGAATTCGTAATATTCCAGGTAGCGCAGGCCACCGTGGATCAGCTTGGTCGAAGCCGACGAGGTGTGCGAAGCCAGGTCATCCTTTTCGCATAACACCACCGACAGGCCCCGCCCGGCCGCGTCGCGCGCGATCCCGGCGCCGTTGATCCCACCGCCGACGACCAGCAGATCGCATTCCATCATCCCGTTTGCCTGTACCGCCACCATCAAAACTCCCTGCCGTTGTGATCAATAAAGATATAATTCGTATGCCAGATGAATAAGATTACGCCAGAATACGAACTCATGGCAACATATTTTCATTACTATTTGTTCGTTTCTGTTCGATTATAAGAAAGAATGCATCATGATCCTCAATCCCCGACAGCGCAGCCTGCTCGACGCCGTGCGCCAGCACCTGACCGTTTCGGTCGAAGAATTGGCCCAGCAATTGAAAGTGACGCCGCAAACCGTGCGCCGCGATGTCAAGCAGATGGAGGAAGCGCGGCTGCTGGCGCGCTACCATGGCGGCGTCGGCCTGCCCTCGTCGGTGGAGAACATCGATTACAGCCAGCGCCAGGTGCTCAACAGCGAAGCGAAGCGGCGCATCGCCGCCGCCGTCGCATTGCAGGTGCCGCATGGCTGTTCGCTGCTGATCAATATCGGCACCACCACCGAGGAAGTGGCGCGCGCGCTGGGCCAGCACACGGGCTTGCACGTGGTGACCAACAACCTGAACGTGGCCGCCATCCTGGCCGACAACCCCGGCTGCGAAGTGATCGTGGCCGGCGGCGTGGTGCGCGGGCGCGACCGCGGCATCGTCGGCGAGGCCACCATCGACTTCATCCGCCAGTTCAAGGTCGATATCGGCATCATCGGCATTTCCAGCATCGACGAGGACGGCAGTCTGCGCGACTTCGATGCGCGCGAGGTCAAGGTGGCGCAGGCCATCATCGAGCAGTCGCGTGAAGTGTGGCTGGTGGCCGACCAGCACAAGTTCGGCCGCAAGGCCCTGGTGCGCCTGGCCGACCTGGCCCAGGTCGACATGCTGTTTACCGATGCGCCGCCGCCGGCCCGGTTTGCCCAGGTCTTGCGCGACGCCGCCGTCAAGCTGGTGGTGGCCGCCTGAGTTTCACCACTGAGGGGAAGGGTGGCGGCGCATTGCCGCCATGTGTGGACGATCTCACTTAACACGGTGAAATAGTTAGCAAAACCAAAAAGATTCCTGTTACCATTGCGGCAACAAGAGTTGGTTTTTTAATCTTCCTCTCTGGCAACACCATTGCATGCATGGCATGACTGGTCGCGACGGTGCGGAAGGATGAAAAACTGGTGGGGCAGCGCCGGCAGGAAGAGCGCCGCTTTCCTTGCACATACCGACAACCATGCACTCGACCGCAAGCGCCCCGACCCTGCCCCATGCTGCCCAGTGAAGGAAACAAGATGAATCACAATGTCGAAGCGGCCACCATGCCGCCCCCTGCAAGTGCCACCAACGCCGCCAATGCCGCCAGCGTCAGCGAGCTCGAAGCCCACCTCGGCTACTGGTTGCGCTTTGTCTCCAACCATGTCTCGCACAGCTTCCAGAAAAAAGCCGAAGCCAATGGCGTGACGGTGTCCGAATGGGTAGTGCTGCGCGAGATGTTCCGCCTCGGCTGCACTTCGCCCACCGTGCTGGCGCAGGTGGCCGGCATGAGCAAGGGCGCCGTGTCGAAACTGATCGACCGCCTGGAAGGCAAGGGCATGGTCAGCAAGTCGATCCTGCTGGCCGACCGCCGCCAGCATTCGATCGAGCTGACCACCGAAGGCGAAGCGCTGGTGCCGGTGCTGGCCGGCATGGCCGACCAGAACGACGAGGAATTCTTCGGCCAGCTGCCGCCGCAATTGCGCGAAAACCTGCTGGTGGCGATGAAGGAAGTGGCGCGCACGCACCAGCTCAAAAGCGAGCCGCTGAACTAAGCCTCGCCGCCCACCAGCGCCACGCCGTCGCGGCCGGCGTCCTTGGCCTGGTACAGCGCCTGGTCCGCCAGGTCCAGCAGCTGTTCGGGCGTCAGCGCCGCCGCGCCGCTGATGGCAATGCCGATGCTGGTGGTCGCGCTCAACGGTCCGCTGGCCAGCACAAACGGTGCGCGGATGGCGGCCACGATCTTGGCGCCGATCTGGCGCAGCTCGGCCGCATTTTTCACGCCCTCGAAAACGATCACGAACTCATCGCCCGCCAGGCGCGCCACCAGGTCGCTGGCGCGCACGCATTGCTGCAGGCGCTGGGCAAACTCTTTCAACACTTCGTCCCCTGCCTGGTGGCCCAGGCTGTCATTGATGGCCTTGAAGCGGTCGATGTCGAGGTAGGCCAAGGCCATCGGCGCGCCTGTTGCCTGCGTACGCGCCAGGCATTGCGCCATGTGTTCGTCGAAACGGCGCCGGTTGGCGATGCCCGTCAAGGTATCAGTGGCGGCGGCGAACTGCAGCGCCGAGTGCGCCGCCTTGACCTTGGTGATTTCATGGATCAGGCCATATACGCCGATCACCACGCCATGGTCATCGACGTCGGGCACATAGCTGGTCTGGAAGGCGCGGCCATTGCCGCCGATGCCGGAACCGTGGTCATCGAACGTGAACTCATACTCCACCTCCTCGCCCGCAAACGCGCGCCGCAGATACTGCTCGCGCATCTGGTAAGCCGCTTCACCGAGCACCTCGCTGATCGAACGCATCATGCCCTCCCTGGCCGACACGCCGAACCATTTTTCAAATGTGGCGTTGATGAACTGGTAGCGGTGCTCGCGGTCGATATACACGATCACCACCGGCACGTGATCGGTCAGCAGCTTCAGCCGGCGCTCGCTGTCGCGCGTCTGCGTCTCGGCCAGCTCGCGCTCGGCCACCAGGGTGTAGAAATCGCGGCTCAAATCGCCGATCTCGTCGCGCCGTTCGATCTGCAGCGCGTCGATGCCGAGACGGTGGCGGCGGATCTGGTGCACCTGGCTGCGCAGCCGTTCGAGCGGCTGCAGCAGGCGCAGCACCACGCGCCAGCCGGCCAGGCCGGCCAGCGCCGCCAGCACCAGCGCCGCCAGCAAGATCTTGCTGCGGATGGCGCGCAGCGGCGCAAAAGCATCGCGCGTGGGGTAGACCGAGGCCAGTATCCAGCCGGTGCTGGCGAGGCGGCGGTAGGCAAACAGGGCCTCGTCGCCATTGCTGGTCTTGCCCGCCATCGAACCCTGGAAGCCCTGCATGGCGCTGCGCGTGGGCACGCTGGGCGGGCACAGGGCGCCGATATGCTGCATGATCAGCGACTTGTCGGGATGTTCGATGACGATGCCCTGCTCTGTCATGACATACAGATGGCCGCCCGGTCCCGGCTTGAGGGTGTCGAGGCGCCCGAGAAAATCGGGCTGGCGCAGATTGACGCTGGCCGCCAGCACCAGGCGCACCTGGCCGCGCGCGTCAAATACGGGTTCGGTGACGACCACCAGCGGCATGCCGGAGATATTGCCTTGCAGCGGCTCGGAAATCACCGAGCGTTTCAGCGCCAGGGTCTGCGTGAAATATGCGCGCTCCCTGACGCTGGCCCCAGGCGGCGGCCGGACGGAACCGATGCTGGCCAGCACGCTGCCGTCGACATCGATCACGCCGGCCGTGAAAAACTCCTTGCCCAGCACCGTCTGGGCGGCCAGGAAACGCTGCAGCCCGGCCCTGCCCGCCACATCCTGCGCGGCGATGCTGTCGGCCATCACGCGCAGCACATTGCGCCTGGCGGCCATTTCTTCGTCGATGAACACGGCGGCGCTGGCCAGCGACGCATATTGCTGCTGGCTCGTCACGCCGCGCATGTCGCGTTCGGCCACGGCCAGGGTCGCCAGCGCCAGCAGCGCCACAGCGCCCAGCACCAGCAGGAAGACGACCACACTCATGCGCGCCTTCAGGCTGGCGGGCAGGCTTGTGCTGATGCTCTTGCGTAGTCTCGTTCTCATGGAATCAGGGGTCGGGACTTACTGGCGCTGCGCCCCTGCTATCGTCGTCGCCAGTCCTGGCGCGTGCGCCGGCAGGCAAAACATGATGTTGCTTTACGATATGATACCAAATTGTCCATGCTTATGCGCAACACGGGCGCACTTACAACAGGGTGGCATGCACCAGCAGGCGGCGGTACAACTGTCCGGCCGAGTCCTCCAGCGCCTGGTGCTGGGTATCGAGCGTCATGGCCGGCGCCAGCGGCGCTTCGTAGGGGGCGCAGACGCCCGTGAATTGCGCAATCTGCCCGGCGCGGGCGCGCGCATACAGGCCCTTGGGGTCGCGTGCCTCGCACACCGCCAGCTGCGTGCTGACATGGACCTCAATAAAGTGCGTGTCGCCGATAATCGTGGCGGCCATGGCGCGGTCGGCGCGGTGCGGTGAAATCAGGGCGGCGATCACGCTCAATCCCGCCGCGTTCATCAGCCGCGCCACTTCGGCCGTGCGGCGGATGTTTTCACGCCGGTCTTCGGGCGTAAAACCGAGATCGCGGTTCAGGCCATGGCGCAGCAGGTCGCCATCGAGCACCGCGACCGGGCGGCCGTCTGCCTGCAGGCGCCGCGCCAGCGCCTCGGCAATGCTGCTCTTGCCGGCGCCGCTCAATCCCGTCAGCCAGACCGTGGCCGCCCTGCTTTGTGCTTGCTTCATCTGCTCTCCTGTGGTGACAGGAAATATAACAAAGCGGCGGCAAAAAAGACAGCCTATGCCGCGCGCTCGGCCAGCGCTTCGGCCGCCACCACCGCAATCAGCTGGCGTATCTCCGGCACGCAGGAGCCGCAATTGCCACCCGCCTTGACGCAAGCGGTCACCTGCGCGGTGGTGGTCAAATTGTCCTTGCGGATGGCGTCGCAGATCGTGTTGCGGCCGACGCCAAAGCACGAGCACACGGTGGGACCGGCGTCCATGCCTTTGGTAATCGGCTGACCCAGCAGCACGCCGGCACGGTCCGCGGCGTCGAGCTGTTCGTGCGCGAACAGGCCAGCCAGCCAGGCGCGCGACGGCAGGTCCGGCCGTGGCGACACATACACGCATTGCGCGATGCGCCCATCGGTCAGGTGCACCGCGCGATACACGCCAGCGCTGGCGTCGGCATAATCGAGCCAGTCGGCGTCGACGTCGGTCACTCCCAACTGACCACGCGCCCAGCCGGCCAGGTCGTCGATGCGGTTGCGCCCGGCCAGCTCGTAGCGCAGGAACTGCTCGCCCTGCACCCGCGTCCAGTGCGCCACGCCGTCGAGTGGCAACGGCGTGCGGCTCAGGACGAACGCATGCCAGTGCACGCGGAACTGTTCGATGCGGATCGGCGTATGCTTGAATTCCGGTTCGCCCGAGACCGGGTCGACCACCGGGTTGACCACGGCGCCCACCCGCGCGTCGGACGCATTGGCGTCGCTCCAGTGGATCGGCACGAACACCTGGCCGCGCGCGATGCCGCCGCCATGCACCACGCGCGCCACCATCGCGCCCCAGCGGCTGGAAATGCGCGCCAGCTCGCCTTCGCGCACGCTGTACAGCAGCGCGTCCTGCGGGTGGATGTCGATGAACGATTCGGCGATATGGCCCGACAGTTTCGCCGCCTTGCCGGTGCGCGTCATGGTGTGCCACTGGTCGCGCACCCTGCCAGTATTGAGCACCAGCGGAAAATCCTCGTCCGGCAAGTTGTGCGGCGTGCGCGGCGCGGTGGCAATGAAGCGCGCGCGCCCGTCGGCATGGGCAAAGCGGCCGTCGCCGAACAGGCGCGGCTGGTCTTGCGGCCATTGCTGCGGCGCCAGCGCCTCGTACTGCACCGCATCCAGCGCCACCAGGTGCGACAGGTTGAACAGCCGCGCCGTCTCGCCCGCGTTGCGAAAGGCGGACAAGCGCGCATGTTCGTCGAAAATCGCCTGCGGCGTGGTGAAATCAAAACCGTCATAACCCATGCGCTTGGCCACCTCGCACAGCACGCGCCAGTCGGCGCGCGCCTCGCCGGGGGCCGGCAGAAAGGCGCGCTGGCGCGAGATGCGGCGCTCGGAATTGGTCACCGTGCCGTCCTTTTCGCCCCAGCCCAGCGCCGGCAGCAGCACGTCGGCATACGCATTGGTATCGGCCTGCGCGCTGATGTCCGACACCACCACCAGTTCGCATTTGTCCAGCGCACGGCGTACCTGGTCGGCGTCGGGCATGCTGACCAGCGGATTGGTGGCGATGATCCACACGGCTTTGACCGTGCCCGCCTCGATGGCGCTGAACAGGTCGACCGCTTTCAGGCCCGGTTTGCTGGCGATGCGTGGCGCATCCCAGAACGTCTGCACCGCTTCGCGATGCGCCGGTTTGTCGAGGTCCAGGTGGGCCGCCAGCATGTTGGCCAGTCCGCCCACTTCGCGCCCGCCCATGGCGTTGGGCTGGCCCGTCAGCGAGAAAGGCCCCATGCCGGGCTGGCCGATGCGCCCCGTCGCCAGGTGGCAGTTGATGATGCTGTTGACCTTGTCGGTGCCGCTCGACGACTGGTTCACACCCTGCGAAAAGGCCGTGACGACCTTGCGCGTGGCGGCGAAATCGCGGTAAAAGCCAAGCAGCGCCTGCGGGTCGACCTTGCAGATTCTGGCCACCTGCAGCGGGTCGGCGCAGTCGACATGGGCGGCGGCCAGCGCTTCGTCGAGACCTGCGCTGTGCCGCGTGACGAAATCATCGGCGATCAGGCCCTCGCTGGCGAGATGGCACAGCAGGCCGTTGAACAGCCACACGTCGGTGCCCGGTTTGACGGGAAGGTGCAGGTCGGCCAGCTCGCAGGTGGCGGTGCGGCGCGGGTCGATCACCACCAGTTTCATATCCGGCCGGCTTTCCTTGAGGCGCGCGATGCGCTGGAACAGGATAGGGTGGCACCAGGCCGTGTTCGAGCCGACCAGCACCACCATGTCGGCCAGTTCCAGGTCCTCGTAGCAGCCCGGCACGATGTCTTCGCCGAAGGCGCGCTTGTGGCCGGCCACCGCCGACGACATGCACAGGCGCGAATTGGTGTCGATATTGGCGCTGCCGACATAGCCTTTCATCAGCTTGTTGGCGATGTAATAGTCTTCCGTCAGCAGCTGGCCCGAGACATACAGCGCCACCGCATCAGGACCATGTTCGTCGACGATGGCGCGCAGGCCGCCGGCGACCTTGTCGAGCGCGGCATCCCAGGACACGCGGGCCAGCGCGCCGTCCTGGCGCACCTGCGGGGTCAGCAGGCGCTGGTCGAGACCGACCGTGTCGCCCAGGGCCGAGCCTTTCACGCACAGGCGGCCCAGGTTGGCCGGATGCTTGGCATCGCCGGCGATGCGGATGGCGCCGTCGGGCAGGCGCGTCGCTTCGACACCGCAGCCGACGCCGCAATAAGGGCAGGTGGTTTTCACGGGCGTGCAGGTCGTCATGGGAGCTTTCCGGTCAGGCGGCCAGGTCGCACAAGGCCTGGCCAAACAAAAGGTGCGAACGCAGGCGGCTGATGTCGCTGCGCTTCTGTATCAGGTCGAAATACCACGGGCCGTCCTGCACCTCGCCATACAGCACGGCGCCGGCCAGGCGATTGCCCTGCACCACCAGGCGCTTGTAGACGCCGCGGCGCGGGTCGCGCAGCACCAGGTCCTCGCTGCCCTCGCCGCCGATGATATCGCCGGCCGAATACAGGTCGATGCCCGTCACTTTCAGTTTCGTCGCGCTGGCCTGCTGCACATAGCGCCGGTGGCCGGCGCCGGCCAGGTGGGCGCCGCACACGCGCGCCTGTTCCCAGATCGGCGCCACCAGGCCGAAGGTGGCGCGGCGGTGCTGCACGCATTCACCGACGGCATACACGCGCGGATCATAGCTTTGCAGGCAGTCGTCGACGACAATGGCGCGCTCGCAGTGCAGGCCGGCCTCTTTCGCCAGCGCGATATTGGGCCGCACACCGGCCGTCATCACCACCAGGTCGGCCGGAATCGACGTTCCATCGGCAAAGCGCACGCCCTGCACGCGGTCAGTACCAAGGATTTCGGCCGTCTGCGCCTGCATCAGGAACCGCAGGCCGCGCGCTTCGAGCGCCGTTTTCAGCAGCATCGAGGCGGGTGCGTCGAGCTGCTGGTTCATCAGGCTGCCACTCATGTGCACCACGGTTACGTCCATGCCCTGGCGCTGCAGGCCATTGGCCGCTTCCAGCCCCAGCAGGCCGCCGCCGATCACCACCGCGTGGCGGTGCTCGCGCGCCGCGCGCAGCATGGTGTCGACGTCGTCGATATCGCGAAAGCCGATCACACCGGGCAGTTCGTGGCCCGGCACCGGCACGATAAAGGGCGTCGAGCCGGTCGCCAGCAGCAGGCGGTCGTAGCTTGCCTTGAGGCCGGACAATGATTCCACCCTGCGCGCCTTGCGGTCGATGCGCACCACCGGGTCGCCGGCGTGCAGGGTGATGCCGTGCTGCGCGTACCACTCGCGCGTGTGCAGCATGATGTCGTCAACCGTCTTTTCGCCGGCCAGCACCGGGGACAGCAGAATGCGGTTGTAATTGCCATGCGGCTCGGCGCCGAAGACGGTGATGTCGTACAGGTCCGGGGCGAGTTTCAGCAATTCCTCCACCGTGCGCATGCCGGCCATGCCGTTGCCAACCACCACCAGCGATGGCCGCGCTGCGGGGGCCACGGCGGCATTCACAGCGCCACCCACACCATGCCGCCGAAGACGCGCGTCGGCCAGGCGGCCACCGAATGCTCGGGCGCTTCGATGCACTCGCCCGAGCGCAGGTCGAAATGCTGCTTGTAGATCGGCGAGGCGACCACGATGCGCTCCCCCAGGCTGCCGACCAGGCCGCGCGACAGCACCGAAGCGCCCGCGTTCGGATCGACATTGTCGATGGCGAAGATCTGCGGGCTGGTGTCGCCGACGCGGAACACGGCCACATGCCGGCCGTTCAACAGCGCGCAGACGCCGGTATCGGGCACGATATCGTCGAGCTGGCAGATGGCCATCCAGTTGTCGGCGGTAACGCCGGAAAGTTCGTTAATCGCGTTCATGGCTCAAGCCTCCACGGCAAGGATGGGGATCACGGTACTGCGGCGTTCGAGTTCGGTGGCGGGACGGATCTGGCCGCGCTCTTCGACAAACACCACGTTTTCATCGTGCTTGTCACTGTTGACGAAATGGCGGAAACGCTGGCGCACGGCCGGGTCGTTGACGGCCATCTTCCACTCGCACGCATAGGTGTCGACCACGTGCTGCATGTCCGCTTCCAGCTCAAGCGCCAGGCCCAGGCTGTCGTCGATGATCACGCGTTTCAGGTAATCGAGGCCGCCTTCGAGGTTGTCGCGCCACACGCTGGTGCGCTGCAGGCGGTCGGCCGTGCGTACATAGAACATCAGGAAGCGGTCGACATAGCGCACCAGCGTGGCTTCGTCGAGATCGGAGGCGATCAGTTCGGCGTGGCGCGGCTTCATGCCGCCATTGCCGCACACGTACAGATTCCAGCCTTTTTCGGTGGCGATCAGGCCGATGTCCTTGCCTTGCGCCTCGGCGCATTCGCGGGTGCAGCCGGACACGCCAAACTTGATCTTGTGCGGCGTGCGCAAGCCCTTGTAGCGGTTTTCCAGTGCAATCGCAAAGCCCACGCTGTCGGCCACGCCGTAGCGGCACCAGGTCGAACCGACGCACGATTTGACGGTGCGCAGCGACTTGCCGTAGGCGTGGCCCGATTCGAACCCGGCCGCGATCAGCTCTTCCCAGATCGCCGGCAGCTGATCGACGCGCGCGCCGAACAGGTCGACCCGCTGGCCGCCCGTGATCTTGGTGTACAGGCCGTATTTTTTCGCCACCGTGCCGACCGCGATCAGGCCGTCGGCCGTCACTTCGCCGCCGGCCATGCGCGGCACCACCGAGTAGGTGCCGTCCTTCTGGATATTGCCGAGAAAATAATCGTTGCTGTCCTGCAGGCTGGCATGCACGGGCGTCAATACGAAATCGTTCCAGCAGGAGGCCAGGATATTGGCCGCCAGCGGCTTGCACACGTCGCAACCGAGGCCATGGCCGTGCGCCGCCAGCAGCTCGCCGAAGCTGCGGATCTTGCCGACCCGCACCAGGTGGTGCAGCTCCTGGCGCGTATAGGCAAAGTGTTCGCAGACATGGTTGTTGACCGCCATGCCCTGCTTCTTCATTTCGGCCTTCATGATTTGCGTCACCAGCGGCACGCAGCCGCCGCACGCCGTGCCCGCTTTCGTGCAGCTTTTCAATGCGGCTATGGTGGTGGCGCCGTCGGCCACCGCCGCGCACAGCGCGCCTTTCGACACATCGTTGCACGAGCAGATCTGCGCGCCATCGGGCAAGGCGTCCACCCCCAGGCCGGCCTTTTGCTGGCCGTCGGCCTGCGGCAGGATCAAAAATTCCGGTGACTCAGGCAGCTCGATCTTGTTGAGCATCATCTGCAGCAAGGTGCCGTATTCGCTGGCGTCGCCCACCATCACGCCGCCGAGCAGGTATTTGCCGCAGTCCGAGACGACGATCTTCTTGTAGATCTGCTTGCGCTCGTCCATGAACTGGTAGGAGCGGCTGCCCGGCGCATTGCCGTGCGGGTCGCCCAGGCTGGCCACGTCCACGCCCATCAGCTTCAATTTGGTGCTCATGTCGGCGCCCTTGAACGACGCCTCGCCCTCTTCCTGCAGCAGATGGCGCGCCGCGATGCGGGCCATTTCGTAGCCGGGCGCCACCAGGCCGAAGATCAGCCCGCCCCACAGCGCGCACTCGCCGATGGCGTAGATGTCGGGGTCGGAAGTAACGCAGCTGTCGTCGATGGCGATGCCGCCGCGCGGCCCCACTTCCAGGCCGCAGGCGCGCGCCAGTTCGTCGCGCGGACGGATGCCGGCCGAGAACACGATCATGTCCGCTTCCAGGTGGCTGCCGTCGGCAAACTGCATGCGGTGCGTGGCGTGTTCGCCGTCGACGATGGCCAGGGTGTTCTTTTGCGTGTGGACGGTGACGCCCAGCTCTTCGATCTTGCGGCGCAACACGCGCGCGCCGCCTTCGTCGACCTGCACCGCCATCAGGCGCGGCGCGAACTCCACCACGTGGGTGTCGAGTTTCAGGTCGCGCAGCGCTTTAGCGCATTCCAGGCCCAGCAGCCCGCCGCCGATCACCACGCCGGTTTTCGATTTGTCGCCCCAGGCCAGCATGGCTTCCAGGTCTTCGATGGTGCGGTAGACGAAGCAGCCATCGCGCTCCTTGCCCGGCAGCGGCGGCACGAACGGCGTCGAGCCGGTGGCGAACACCAGCTTGTCGTAGGCCAGGATCTCGCCGCTGCTGACGGTGACGGTTTTTGCCGCACGGTCGACCGCGATGGCGCGGGCATTGAGTTTCAGCACCACATTGCCCTGGTCGAAAAAGCCGGGCGCCACCAGCGACAGCTCTTCCGCCGATTTGCCACTGAAAAACTCGGACAGGTGCACGCGATCGTACGCAGGGCGCGGCTCTTCGCATAGCACGGTGACCGACAGGCGCGTGTTGTTTTCCAGCGCCAGCCGTTCGAGGAATTTATGCCCGACCATGCCATGGCCCAGGACGACGATTTTCAGGGGATTGCTCATGCTATTCTCCTCAGGCCGCAGCCATCTTCGATTCGGCCGCGCTACTGGTAAAACGCACGGCGATGGCACACAGCGCCGACACCACCACCAGCACGCTCAAAATGATCAATGTCTGGCGGATATCGCCGGTGCCCTTCATCAGGAACCCGGCCGCCACCGCACCGACATTGCCGCCGGCGCCGATAATGCCGGCCACGCCGCCCAGTGCCTTGCTGTCGATAAATGGCACCAATGCATACGTCGCGCCGCAAGCCATATGGGTGAACAGGCCAAACACCAGCATGGCGATCACGGCCCAGGTGACGCTGTCGACCTTGGCAAACCACAGCAGGCCCACGCCTTCGCCGATCATCAGCATGAACAGCAGGGTGACGCGGCTATTGAGGTTGCCGCGCAGCGCCAGCTTGTCGGACATCCAGCCACCGAGGGCGCGGGCAAACAGGGCCAGCAGACCGAAGCTGCCGGCGGCCAGGCCGGCGGATTTCAAAGACAGGCCGAAATGGTCGACGTAGTAGACGGCGGCAATATTGTGGATAAAGATCTCGATGCCGAAGCAGGCACCGTAGGTGACGAACAGCAGCCATACACGGTAGTTGCTGCTCGCCGCCTTGAAGCTGGCCCAGCCACCCTTTTTTCCGCCTTCGATGGCGATGCCGGCCTTGCGCATGTCGGAATAATTGCCTTGCGGGCAGTCCTGCGTAAAGCGCCAGTACAGGGCCGCCATCACCAGCATCAGCACGCCAGGCACCAGCAGGGCCACGCGCCAGCCCAGCGACTCGGACACGCCCAGCATCACCAGCGCGCCCAGCAGCAGCGGCATCAGCGCCTGCGCCGCGCCGCCGCCCGCATTGCCCCAGCCGGCGGCGGCCGCATTGGCCGTGCCGACCACGCGCGGCGCGAACATCACCGAGGTGTGGTACTGGGTAATCACGAAGCTGGCGCCGACCGCGCCGATACCGAGGCGGAAGAACAGAAAGCTCTCGTAGCTTTGCGAAGCGGCCACGCCCAGCACGGGAATCGCGCCCAGCAGCAGCAAGCCGGTATAGGTCTTGCGCGGACCGTAGCGGTCGCACATGGGGCCGACGATCAGGCGCACCAGGATGGTGATGGCGACGGCGGCGATATTGATATTGGCCACTTGCGCCAGCGACAGGCCGAACTCGCCCTTGATGATGGGCATCAGCGGCGCGCAGGCGAACCAGGCGAAAAAGCAGACGAAGAACGCCATCCACGTCAGGTGGAAGGCGCGCATGGGTGGCGTGGCGAGGGAAAAGAGCGTGATGCTGGTAGCTTTGCTGGCCATGATGGTTCCCGAAGTATCCCGTTAGAAAAACAAAAACGGCGCCCGCTCCCACCGATCACAAAATCAGTTGAGCGGACGCCGTTGTCCATGGTGGTCCGTCGTTGGACCGTTGTTTGTTCAGGGGATCGCCGTTGATCCGTCCCTATCCTTTAGCAAGCGCCGTGCCAGCTGTTACAAGGGGCTAGCCGGTGAAACGACAGCCGTTTGCGCGCAATCATGGTTTATCGCGGTGCAGCATCGCCACTTCGTGGTGCACGCAGGGAACCGAAAGATGGCAGAGCTTGTCTAATCATTATCAAAGTCATCCCTGTGGAGGCAATCATGCACGGGCGACGGTGGTATCTGGCGGCAAGCCGGGCTTGTGTGCTGGTGTTGATGTCCTGCCCGGCGCAGGCTGGCGAACCGAAAGAGCATAGCGAGCTGGCAGCAACGGTCAGCGCGCCGTTCCGGGCCACGCCGGCGCAGCGCCGCACGCAGGCGCGCACCTTTGTCGTGCAGTTTGATCATTCTGAAGGCGACCACACGGATGCCGTGGACTGGCGCCTGATCCTCTCCGGCCCCGGCCCACAGGGTGTCTTGCAGCGGGTCTGGTCAGGGCGCAAGCGACTCCACACAGGCAGCGCCACCGTGCGCCTGCACTGGGATGGCCTGGGCAAAAACCGCCGGCCCGCGCCGCAAGGCCTCTATGACCTGCGCCTGGTGGCCGGCAGCGGTGACGACCGCGTGGAACAGCAATGGCAGATCGCCGTCGAGCGCAGCACGCCAGAAGCACCGCGCCTGATGGCGATGGCGCCGCCGCCGGCGCTCGACAGCAACTCGCCCTACCGCATCGTCTACGCCAACCTGCACAGCCAGACCCGTCACAGCGACGGCGGCGCCGCGCTCGCCTACTGCAAGGGTGCGCAGGAACCGCAATCGGCGCCTTACGGCCCGCTGGACGCCTACCGCTACGCGCAGGAACACGGGCTGGACGTGCTGCTCGCTTCCGAGCACAACCATATGTATGACGGTTCCGACGGCACCAATGCGGCGGCCGAACCGTTTGACGCAATCGCGCTGTACCACGACGGCCTGGCCACAGCGGCCGCCTATAGCGCCGCCCACCCCGGCTTTCTGGCCCTGTACGGCATGGAATGGGGCGTGATCAACAAGGGCGGCCACCTGAATATCCTCAATGGCGAGCACCTGCTGGGTTGGGAGAAAAATGGCCGCGGCCAGCTGCTGGCGGAGGTCGAGACGCCGAAAGGCGATTACGCAGGCCTGTACACCCTGATGCGCGCGCGCGGCTGGCTGGGCCAGTTCAACCACCCGGCGCGCTCGGGCCAGTTTCTGGTCGACGGCGCGGCACTGGGCTACACGCCGGACGGCGACGCCGCCATGGTGCTGTGCGAAGTGATGAACACCTCGGCCTTTTCCACCAACGAGCATGAAACGGAAACGCGGCGCAGCAATTTCGAGGCGGCCTGCAACCAGGTGCTGGCCGCCGGCTACCATGTCGCCTTCAGCAGCAACCAGGACAACCACTGCGCCAACTGGGGCGCCGCCTACGGCAACCGCACCGCCATCCTGGTCAGGCGCGACGCCGCCCTGTCGCGCGACAGCCTGTTCGAGGCGCTGCGCGCGCGGCGCGTGTTCGCCACCATGGACAAGCATGCGCAACTGGTTTTCACCGCCAACGGCAGGATGATGGGCGAACGTTTCGACAACCGCGGTCCCTTGCGGCTGGCGGCCAGTTTCAGCAACGCGCGCGGGCGCCAGATCGCCGCCGTAGCGCTGTTTCAAGGTATACCAGGCGCCAATGGCAGCGTCACTGTGCTATCGGACCAGGCCAGCCTGAGTCTGACGCCTTCTACAGGCGCGCATTTTTACTATGCGCGCGTGACCCAGGACGACGGCAACCTCGTGTGGTCGGCGCCGGTGTGGGTCAATCAGCTGCCTTGACATTCGCCTGCTGCGCCATCAATTCGACCACCCAGTCGATAAACACGCGCAGCTTCTTGCTGACATGGCGGTTCGGCGGATAAGCCAGGTACAAGGGCATCGGCTCGACCGTCCAGCCGGCGAACAGCGGCAGCAGTTCGCCCCTGGCCACCTGCGCACGCGCCATATAGTCCGGCAGCCACAGCACGCCCAGCCCCGCCACCCCGGCGGCCAGATAGGCGTTGCCGTCGTCAATCGACAGCACATACCGGCCATCGATCCTGACGCGCTTGCCTTCGCGCTGCATCACGTACGGAAAACCATTGCCGCCGCGCGCCCAGCGAAAGCGCACGATGCGGTGCGCGCTGTGCTGCAAGTCCAGCGGATGCAAGGGCGTGCCCAGCCGCTCCAGGTAGGCTGGCGCCGCATACACGCCCAGCTGCAGATCGGCCAGCTTGCGCGCCATCAGCGACTGGTCAGCGAGTTCCCCACCGCGTATCACGCAATCGACATTGTCGGCGATCACGTCCACCATGCGGTCGCTGGCGCCCAGGTCGAGCCGGATGTCGGGATACAGCGCATGAAACCGCGGCAGCGCCGGCACCAGCAGCATGGCGGCCAGCGGACTGGGTACATCGATCCGCAGTTGCCCACGCGGCAGCGCGGCCGCCTGCGGCAAGCTCGTTTCGATTTCTTCCAGCGTATCGAGCACCTGCACGATGCGCTCGTAATAGGCGGCGCCGTCGGCCGTCACGTTGACCTTGCGCGTGGTGCGGTTCAGCAGTTTCAGGCGCAGCCGCGCTTCGAGCTGCTGCACCAGCTGCGTCACGGTGGTGCGGCTCATGCCCAGCGTCGCGGCCGCCTTCGTGAAACTGCCTGTCTCGACCACCCGCACGAACGCCTTCATCGCATCAAACCTGTCCATAACTGCCTTTGCAATCCGATTGTTTGGATTATACAAATAGTGTTGGCGATTCCAGCCACTTTATCTGTCGGTACCTGGCAGATAAAGTGTTCTTCAGGCAGCAGCTTTGCTGCATCAAACAAGGAAACCCCATGAAACGCGACGTCATCTTCCCCCCGGGCCGCCAGGCCCTGTATGAAAAGAACCGCTATTCCCCGGCCGTGCGCGCCAACGGCCTGCTGTTCGTCTCCGGCCAGGTCGGCAGCCGCGAAGACGGCTCGCCCGAACCCGGACTCGAAGCGCAAGTGCGGCGCGCCTTCGACAACCTGAACGCCATCCTTGCCGCCGCCGGCTGCACCTTCGACGATGTGCAGGACGTCACCATCTTTATTGTTGACCCGCAAGAGAACTTCCAGCGCATCTGGGATATCGTGCAGGCCGACTACTGGGGCGCGGCGCCGCATCCGACCGTGACGGCGGTGGGCGTGACGTGGCTGTACGGGTTTGACTTCGAGATCAAGGTGGTGGCGAAGTTGCCGTAGGCGGCAACACGACGGTGATGGCCGCAGATTCTGCGGTCAACGTCTATTCCAGCAAACAATATTGGAAAAGCATGGTTTTTGCTGACCAAGCACTTGTGGCCTCTGGTTCCGCCTGGCAATCCATGGCAACATGGCTGCGCCGTTTTGACAGCAACGCGGCATAACCGACCAATGTCAAGGAACCCTGTCCATGTCTTTTTATCGCAAGTTTGCCGGCAGCATGCTGCTCGGCATGGCCGCGGCGGGCGCCGCCCATGCGCAAGCGCCTGGCGCCGCCACCGCTTCCAATCCCCCGACCGATCCGCTGCAATGGCTGGAAGAAGTCGCCGGCGAAAAACCGATGGACTGGGTGCGCCAGCACAATGCCGTCAGCCTCAAGGAACTGGAAGGCAAGCCTTCGTTCCCGGCCCTGCAGGCGCGCCTGAAAACCATCCTCAATTCGAAGGAGCGCATTCCGTATGTGAGCAAGGAAGGCGAGTATTACTATAATTTCTGGCGCGACGCCCAGCATGTGCGCGGCATCTGGCGCCGCACCACGCTGGCGCAGTTCCAGCTGCCTGACCCGGCCTGGGAAACCGTGATCGACCTCGATCAGCTGTCGGCCAGCGAGAACGAGAACTGGGTCTGGGGCGGCGCCAATTGCCTGTATCCGAAAGGCGAACGCTGCCTCATTTCGCTGTCGCGCGGCGGCGGCGACGCCAAGGTGGTGCGCGAATACGACGTCGCCAGGCGCGCTTTCGTGACGGACGGTTTCACCCTGGCGGAAGCGAAAAGCAATGCCGGCTGGATCAACGACGACACCCTGTTCGTGTCCACCGATTTCGGCCCCGGCTCGATGACCAGTTCGGGCTATCCGCGCATCATCAAGGAATGGAAGCGCGGCACGCCGCTGGACCAGGCCAAGACCCTGTACGAGGCCAAGGCCACCGACATGAGCGCCGGCGCCTACAAGGATTTCACGCCCGGCCATGAATACCAGTTTGTCGAGCGCCAGATCGATTTCTACAGCGGCGAGATGTTCCTGCGCGAGGGCGACAGCCTGGCCAAGGTGCCGAAACCGGACGACGCCACGGCGTTCACCGTGCGCGACCAGCTGGTGATCACCCTGCGCTCGGACTGGAAAGTCAACGGCACGACCTATTCGCAAGGCGCCCTGCTGGCGACCGATTTCAAGTCCTTCATGCAGGGCAAGCAGGCGTTCGAGGTGCTGTTCGCGCCGACCGCCACCACCTCGCTCGACAATGTATCGGCGACCAAATCGGCCATCCTGCTGACCACCCTCGACAAGGTGAAAAACCGCCTGACGGAACTGCGCCATGTGAATGGCACATGGCAGCGCCGCGTGGTCGACGCGCCCAAGCTGGGCACGCTGGCGGCCAGCCCGCTCGATGCGGTCGATACGGACCAGTACTTTCTGACGGTGACCGACTTCCTGACCCCCACCACCCTGTACCTGGCCACGGCCGGCAGCGACGCGCGCACCAAGATCAAGTCGCTGCCCGCCTATTTCGACGCCAGCCCGTACAAGGTGGAACAGTTCGAATCGACCTCGAAAGATGGCACCAAAGTGCCGTATTTCGTCATCATGAACAAGAAGACCAAATACGACGGCAAGAACCCGACCGTGCTGTACGGCTATGGCGGCTTTGAAGTGTCGCTCAAGCCCAGCTACAGCGGCATTACCGGCGCCGCCTGGCTCGCCCAGGGTGGCGTGTATGTGCTGGCCAATATCCGCGGCGGCGGCGAATTCGGCCCGCGCTGGCACCAGGCGGCGCTCAAGGAACACCGCCAGAAAGCCTACGACGACTTCATTTCGGTGGCGCAGGACCTGATCAGGCGCAAGCTGACCAGCCCGCGCCACCTGGGCATCATGGGCGGCAGCAATGGCGGCCTGCTGGTGGGCGCCGTGCTGACGCAGCGGCCGGACCTGTTCAACGCCGTGGTCAGCCAGGTGCCGCTGCTCGACATGCGCCGCTATAACAAGCTGCTGGCGGGCGCCTCGTGGATGGGCGAATATGGCGACCCGGACGTGCCGGAGCAATGGGCCTACATCAGCAAGTACTCGCCCTACCAGAACGTGTTCAAGGATAAAAAGTATCCGCGCGTGTTCTTTACCACCTCGACGCGCGACGACCGGGTCCACCCTGGCCACGCACGCAAGATGGTGGCCAAGATGGAAGAGCAAGGCCACGACGTGCTGTACTGGGAAAATACGGAAGGCGGCCATGCCGGCGCCGCCAATAACGACCAGCAGGCGCTGATGTGGGCGTTGACGTATACCTTCTTGCAGCAGCAATTACGGTAACGCCATGCCGGATTACGCGTTCCGCCAATCTGACCTACGATACTTCCGCGGTAACGGTGGCGATGTCGGGTTACGCCCTCCGGGCTGACCCGACCTACGATGCCTTCACGGGGCCGTAGGTCGGATTAGCTGGCCGCCAGGCCGGCGTAATCCGACATGCGCGTCCAGAATGGACAGATGTATTTATTTTGCCTGCGCGCTGGGGCGCTCGGCGATGCGGTCGCGCCAGGCTTGCAGATGCTGCAGGCCTTCCGCGCCCGGGCGGTATTTCATCAGGCCGCGCGCGAACTCCAGCGCGCAGAACGCAGTGATGTCGGCGATGGTAAACCGTTCGCCGGCCACATACGGCTGGCGCGCCAGCAGCTGGTCCAGCCACTGCGCCGTCTCGCGCATCTTGCTTCCCTGCGCCGCGCCGAAGTCGGGAAACTGCGGATTTTCCAGCACCGCCAGCGCCGGATGGCTGTGGCGCACGCAGTTGGCCACGCCCAGGAACAGGTGCAGTTCCACCCGGCGGTCGGCCATTTCAATAAAGGCGCGCTCATCGAACCCCTCGCCCATCAGGTTCGGTTCCGGCTGCAAGCCTTCCAGATACGTGCAGATGGCGCGCGTTTCGGCCAGCACGCGCCCGTCCGGCAGCTCCAGGGCCGGCACCCTGCCCATCGGGTTTTTTTCCAGGAAACCGGGATCGCGGTGCTGGCCCGCCATCAGGTCGAGCGAGACTTCCTCGATGCCGGCGATGGCTTTTTCGGCAATGAACATGGTGACGCGGCGCGGATTCGGCGTGCGGGGGCTGACATACAGTTTCATGGGGGTCTCCTGGTTGTTGTACTTGTTGATGACAGTTTGTATCTTATCAGCCGCCGCAGCCCCCGGCGTTTGACTTTGCCCCGGTTTACAACTAGATTGCTGGACGGGAATGCTGACCACGCCACGCCGACGCCAGCGCACCCGCCACTCTTCCATTGCGCCTGCCGCTTACAAGGCCGGCCGGCGCCACACTCTTTATCAACAGGGTTTTCATGCACCGCAATCTTTCCCGCAGCCGTATCGCCGCCGCCGTCGTCCTCGCGCTGGCGTCCTTGACCAGCCATGCCGCTCCTGCGGCGGCGCCACAGGCTTCGGCCAGCCATGCGCTTTCCACCACCACCCAGCTGCCGCGCGGCGTCACGCCCAGCCACTATGCGCTGTCGCTGACGCCGGACGCGCAGGCGGCCACCTTCACGGCCAACGTGACGATCACGGTGGACGTGGCGGCGCCGACGCGCAGCGTGACCCTCAATGCGCTGGAACTGGCCTTCGTGGGCGCCACCGCCGAAGGCGCGGGCGGCACGCAGCAGGCCAGCAGGATCGACGTCGACGCGGCCACGCAAACGGCCACCCTGCACTTCGCCCAGCCGCTGGCCAGGGGCAAGCACACGCTGGCGATCAGCTACAGCGGCAAGATCGGCACCCAGGCCACCGGCCTGTTCTCGCTCGACTACGATACCCCGGCCGGCCGCCAGCGCGCGCTGTACACGCAGTTTGAAAACTCGGACGCGCGCAGCGTGATGCCGTCGTGGGACGAACCCGACTACAAGGCCACCTTCGCGCTTGACGTCACGGTGCCCAGCACGCAAATGGCGGTCGGCAACATGCCCGTGGCCAGCAGCACGGAGCTGGGCAATGGCAAGAAGCGCGTGGCGTTCGCCGTCACGCCGCGCATGTCGACCTATCTGCTGTTCTTTGGCCTCGGTGACTTCGAGCGCGCCACGGCCATGGCCGACGGCACCGAAGTGGGCGTGATCACCAAGAAAGGCGCGCTGGCGCAAAGCCGCTTCGCGCTCGACGAGTCGGCCGCCCTGCTGCGCGAATACAACGATTACTTTGGCGTGCGCTATCCGCTGCCAAAACTGGACAATATCGCCGCACCGGGCCGCAGCCAGTTCTTCGGCGCCATGGAAAACTGGGGCGCCGTGTTCACCTTCGAATACAGCCTGCTGCTCGACCCGGCCATCTCGACCCAGTCCGACAAGGAAAACATCTACACCACACTGGCCCATGAAATGGCGCACCAGTGGTTCGGCGACCTCGTCACCATGCGCTGGTGGGACGACCTGTGGCTCAACGAAGGCTTTGCCTCGTGGATGGAAAGCCGCGCCACCGAACGCATGCACCCGGAGTGGAACACGGCCTTGTCTTCCGTGCGCGTGCGCGAAGGCGCGATGAGCCGCGACGCGCTGGCCACCACGCATCCGGTGGTGCAGCGCATCGCCACGGTCGAACAGGCCAGCCAGGCCTTCGACACCATCACCTACCAGAAAGGCGAATCGGTGATCCGCATGCTCGAAGCCTATGTGGGCGCCGACACCTGGCGCACGGCCGTGCGCAGCTACATGCGCAAGCACGCCTACGGCAATACCGTCTCGAACGACTTGTGGCGCGAAGTCGACGCCGCCGCCGGCAAGCCGGTCAGCGCGATCGCGCACGACTTCACCTTGCAGCCTGGCGTGCCCCTGATCCGCGTGGGCGAAGCCGTCTGCAAGGCCGGCAATACCAGCGTCACCTTGAGCCAAGGCGAATTTACCAAGGACCGTGAACAGAAAAAGCCGCTGTCGTGGCGCGTGCCGGTGATCGCGCAAACTGTCGGCAGCGACAAGCTGGCGCGCGTGCTGGTGCAAAACGGCAAGACCAGCTTGACCGTGCCCGGCTGCGGCCCGCTGCTGGTCAACGCCGGCCAGAGCGGCTACTACCGCACCCTGTATGCGCCGAAACAGGCTGGCGCGCTGGCCTCAAGCTTTGCAACCCTGCCCGCCATCGATCAGCTGGGCCTGCTGTCGGACAGCCAGTCGCTGGGCATGGCCGGCCTGCAGAACCCCGCCGATTTCCTGGAACTGGTGAAAGCGACGCCCTTGCAGGCCGACCCGCAAGTATGGGGCAAGGTGGCGGGCGCCTTGAATAACTTGCACGACCAATATGCGGGCGACCAGGCACGCCAGCGCCGTTTCGACGACTGGGCCATCGCGCGCCTGGCGCCGGTGATGGCGCAAACCGGCTGGCAGGCGCGCGCTGGCGAGGCGGCCACCGTGGCCACCCTGCGCAGCCAATTGATCGGCACCCTGAGCGATCTGGGCGACCCGGCCGTGATCGCCGAGGCGCGCCGCCGCCATGCCGCCGCCGGCAGCGACCCGTCCGCCATGCCGGCGGCGCTGCGCCGCACCATCCTGGGCGTGGTGGCCCAGCATGCCGACGGCGCCACCTGGGACCAGCTGCACGCCGAAGCGCAAGCGGAAAAAACGCCGCTGGTCCGCAATCAGCTGTACGACCTGCTGGCGTCGAGCGACGACCCGGCCCTGGCCCGGCGCGCCCTGGCGCTGGCGCTGACGGACGAGCCGGGACTGACCAACAGCCCGGCCATGATCAGCCGCGTTTCCCACGCGCACCCGGACCTGGCGTTCGACTTCGCGCTGGCCCATATCGACCAGGTCAACGCGCGCATCGACGCCAGCTCGCGCAGCCGCTACTTCCCGCGCCTGGCCGCCGCCTCCGGCAATCCGGCCATGCTGGACAAGCTCGCCGCCTACGCCAGGGCCCACCTGGCCGCCACCGCGCGCGGCGACGCCGACACCTCGATCGCCGACATTCAATACCGCATCAAGGTGCGCGCACAACGGTTGCCGGCGATTGACACCTGGCTGGCGAAACAATCGTAACGATCGTCGGACTAGCGCGGCGCAGCCGCGCGTAATCCGACAACAGAGTTGGCGTCAACAATGGTGTCGGGTTACGCGCAAGCGCCTCGGCGGCCCCGCTAACCTGACCTGCGCTGTTTGATCAGGCAAAAAAAACCGGCTTCGCGTGAGCGGCAGCCGGTTGAAACGCTTTTTCAGAGCGCAGGGATAAACAGGGAGACAGTACAGTAGTGCGGTACGACACATTCGTGCCGGTCATTGAGGTGTCCGGCAACCTTGCGCCCGGGTATGTGTCCGTGCGCCATGTGTGTACTATGCCAGTCCTGCCTTGAATCAGGCTTAGGACTTCATTAAGCCTGCCTAATTTTCCTGCCTGCTCCTATTTTGCTGCAAAATTGGTGCCGATGGTTGAGCTCACCGGCTAAGCTGTTGAGTCATAAGGGCATCCTATCGCTCCCGGAGCGTAGTGATGTGCGCCACCTATGCTGTGCCAACAAAAGAAGGATAACAGCGCCATATGACGCCAGCATGACGCGCGCCAACTGACCGGTGTTCTTCCGGTTTTTTTTGCAATCGCTTACCATTGCTTATTATTTCCCCCCAGGAACCACCATGCGCCATCCCTGCCTGCTCCTGACCTGCCTGCTGCTGGCCGCCTGCACGCCGCTGGCCGTCACGCCCCCTGCACCTGCCAGCCAGGCAACCGTCAGCGCGCCCTTGCAAGCGCCTGCCAGGGACGAAAACGTGCTGGCCATCGATAGCCAGGCTACCTTGCTGACGATTACCGTGCGGCGCGGCGGCGCGCTGGCGCGGCTGGGGCACGATCATGTGGTGGCCAGCCGCACCGTCACCGGCTGGGTAGCGCCACAGCTGAAACAGGCCGACTTCCAGTTCCGGCTCGACGCCATGAGCGTCGACGAGAGCGCGCTGCGCCAGCGCGCAGGACTGGAGACGACGCCCTCGGCCGAGGCCATCGCCGGCACGCGTCACAATATGCTGGTGCGCGTGCTCGACGCCGAACGCTATCCCGATGTCAGGGTGCAGGCGACCTTGCAGGCCGGCGCAAACGCCGTCGACGCCGCCATCACCCTGCACGGCGTGACGCGCCAGGTGGTGGTGCCGGTCACGCTGGCGCAGGCGCCAGATGGGCGCGGCCTGCGCGCCAGCGGCGCCTTTGTGCTGAAACAAAGCGACTTCGGCATCGTGCCGTTCTCCATCATGGGCGGCGCGATGGCGGTGCAGGATCAGATGGAACTGGCCTTCGATATCGTCGCCGGTGCTCGGGCTAGCGCGCCAGGATCAGCCTCAGCCCCAGCGCGATAAAGATGGTGCCGGCCACCCGGTCCAGCCACAGGCCGGCGCGCGGGCGGCGGTTGAGCCACTTGCCGACGGCGCCCGAAAAATAACCGAGCAGGCCGAACAGCAGGCAGGCCTGGGCCGTGAACACCAGGCCCAGCTGAAATGTCTGCCAGCTGGCATGGCCTTGCGACGCCACCACGAATTGCGGCAGGAACGACAAAAAGAACAGCACGACTTTCGGATTGATACTGTTGGCAAACAATCCCCTGGCAAACAAACAGCCCAGCGATACGTCGGGCAAGGCGGTGGCGCCATCGACGCTGGCGCCACCGCGGCTGCGCATCGCGCCGATGCCCAGCCACACCAGGTACAGGCCGCCGGCCACCTTCAGCACCGTAAAGGCCGTCGGCGAGGCGGCCAGCAAAGCCGACACGCCCAGGCTCGCCAGCACCGTGTGCGTGAGGCAGCCCAGTGCGCAGCCCAGGCCGAAGGCCATGCCCTGGCGCCGTCCGCGCGACATGCCCACGCCCAGCACCATCAGGTTGTCGGGGCCGGGACTGGCCGTGACCAGCATGGCGGTGGCCAGGAAGGCCATCAATTGTTCGGGGCTCAGCATCGTCGTGCTCGCAGGAAAAAAACGCCATGATACAGAAACTGTTGCGGCCGCATCAGCCTTGATGCCTTAAATGCAATAAATTGCATCTGCCCCATACTTGTCGATTAGAATGAGAGACCCCAGCACAGGGCATACCAGACCAGCCGATGCCAGCCCACTTTCTCCTATTGCTCCGCCGCTCCCGTCCTGCCCTGCGCACCATGACGGCGTGGCTGTTCGTGCTTGTGCTGGGATGCCTGGCGGGCCGCGCGCAGGCGCAAGGTGGCGCCATCGCCTTGCCGCTGCAGGGCATTCATCACCTGGGCACGCAAGGGCAACTCTATAGCGCCAGCGATGACGCCGCGCCCATGGCCACCAGCGCCCTGCCCGCCTGGCTGGCGCGGCAGCGGCCGGCAGCGGAAGTCGACCTGTTCGGCGGCGCCTACTGGCTGCATGCGCGCGTGCGCAACGACACCAATGAAACGGCGTGGGTGATCGATCCGAACGACACCCTGATCGACAAGGTCGATATCCATGTCTACGGCCCCGGCCAGCACAGTGCGCCGGCCACCTTGCTGTCGGGCTACCAGCGGCCGCACGAATACTTGCTGCACTATGGCGCGAATGTCGCCCTGGCGCCAGGCGCCACGTACGACATCCTGATCCATTTTTCCAGCCCCTATTACGCGCGCCCGCCGCTGTTCGCCGTCAAGACGCAGCTGGACTACCGCAAGCTGGTGGGCCAGGAAAACTTCCTGATCATCGCCTCTATCGGCGCGCTGCTGGCGCTGGGCCTGTTCAATTTCTTCATCTTTTCGCTGACGCGCGAAACAGCCTCGTTCTACTATGCGCTGTACGTGCTGGCCTACGGCCTGGCCTGGGCCATGACCTTCCACGTGTTTTCCGACCTGCTGGACTGGCGCTGGCTGCAGTTCCACTACGTGCCGTTCTTCCTGCTGCCGTTACTGAGCACCCTGTTCTACATGCAGTTCCTGCGCCTGCGCGAGCTGGCGCCGCGGCTGCATCGGTGGAGCCGCCTGAACCTGGTGCTGCCGCTGCTGCTGATGCCCAGCTGCTTTTTCGCGCTGCAGTACGCGCATGCGCTGGCCACCATCGCCATCACCATCTGGATGGTGCTGGCGCTCGCCTCGGGCATCGTCGTCTGGCGCGGCGGCTACCAGCCGGCGCGCTTTTTCGTGCTCGGCTTTGTCGCCCTGATGCTGCCCGGCTTCGTGATCCTGCCGGCCAACCTGGGCTTGATGCCGGCCGTGGTGAGCAACGCACAATTGTGGACCCTGCTCGGCGGCACGCTCGACGGCCTGCTGCTGGCGTTCGCGCTGGCCGAGCAGATACGGTTGCTGCGCAACCACCTGGAACAGCGGGTACAGGAACGCACGCAGGCGCTCACGCACAGCAACGACGCGCTGCTGGTGGCCAAGACGCAGGCCGAAGTGGTCAGCCGCCACCGCATCGATTTCCTGTCCGCCATGAGCCACGATATCCGCACGCCATTGGCCGGCGTGATCGGCATGCTGAAATTCGCCCTGCGCGACCAGACCGTGCGCGGCCGCACCCAGGAATACCTGCGCATCGGCCTGCACAACGGCGTATCCTTGCTGACCATCCTGAACGACATCCTCGACTTTTCCAAGATCGACGCCGGCAAGCTGACCCTGGAAACGGTGGACTTCGACCTGCTGGCCCTGATCGGCGACGCGGCCGCCATCGTGCAGGGCCAGGCCGACGCCAAGAGCCTGCTGCTGCGGCGCGAACTGGCGCTGGACCTGCCGCGCTACGTGCGCGCCGACCCGACGCGCCTGCGCCAGATCCTGATCAACCTGCTGGGCAACGCCATCAAGTTCACGGCCAACGGCGAAGTGCTGCTGGAAGTGCGCTGCAGCCGCACGCCATCGCACCACAAGAACTGCCAGCAGATCGATTTCGTCATCAGCGACACGGGCGCCGGCATCGATGCCGACACCCTGCCCCGTTTGTTCCAGAAGTTCGAGCAGGCCGACCATTCCACCACGCGCCGCTATGGCGGCACAGGCCTGGGCCTGGCCATCTGCAAGCAGCTGGTCGAACTGATGAAGGGCAGCATCGGCGTGGAAAGCCGGGTCGGCATCGGCTCGCGCTTTCACTTCACGCTGCCGCTGCCCGAAGGCAGCGCGCCGCCCGTCGATGCGCGCCAGGTGAACCGCAATGCGCGCCACGCCTGCCGGCTGCATATCCTGTGCGCCGAAGACGTGCGTACCAACCAGATCATTATCGGCACGCTGCTGGAGGGCATGGGCCACACCGTCACCATCGTCGAGAATGGCGAGGAGGTGCTGCGCGCGCTGGCCAGCGCGCCGTACGATGCGGTGCTGATGGACGGGCGCATGCCGCTGATGGATGGCGAACAGGCGGCGCGCCTGATACGCGCCGGCGGCAAAGCGGACTGCCAGGTGCTCGACTCGCGCATTCCGATCATCGCGCTGACGGCCAACGCCAGCGAGCATGACCGCCAGCGCTACCTGGCCGCCGGCATGGACGATTTTCTGACCAAGCCGGTCGACGAAACGCTGCTGTTCCAGAAAATCGACGCGCTGATCGACCTGCTGCTGGCGCGCGGCCATGCGCTGCCCTCCACCGCGCCGGTGCCGCCGGCGCAGGTGGACGAGGATGCGCTGGCGCGCCAGTTCGGCCTGGGCAAGGCCGCGCACGAAGACGCCAGTGCGGCAGCGGCGCCCGATCCGATAGCGGCACCGGTGCACATCCTGCCGCTGGCCGGCCTGTCGCCGCAGCACGTGCAGCGCATCGCGCGCGCCTTTCTCGACGAAGCACCGCGCCGCTTCGACCTGGCGCGCCACGCCGTGCGCGACGGTAACGCCAGCGCGGTGGCCGCCGCCTTCCATGCGCTCAAAGGCAGCGCCGGCTATTTGAGCCGCCCCACCTTGCATGCGCTGTGCCACCAAATGGAAACGCTGGCCTCGAACGGGCGGCTCGACGATGTGGCGGATAGCCTGCCGCAGATCGAGTCGGCGCTCGACGAGGCGCGGCGCGACCTGGCCGCCTCAGTGTGAACCGGCGCCGAGCCAGGCCTGCAGCAGCTGCGGCCAGGCGGCCGGCTCGCTGTCCTTTCTGCCCATGCCCCAGCCATGTCCGCCATGCTGGAACACGTGCAGCGCCACCGGCACCTGCGCGCGGTGCAGCGCCACCGGCACCTGCGCGCGGCGCAGCGCCGCCAGCATCAGCAGGCTGTTGTCAACAGGGGCGATGGGGTCATCGAGCGCCTGCGCGAGGAACACCGGCGGCGTGCGGCCATCGACCAGGGTTTCCACCGACAGCGCGTCGCGCGCGCCTTGCGCGGGTGAGGCCCCCAGCAGGATGCTTTTCGCATGCGTGGTATCGAACGGCGCCTGCATGGTCAGCACCGGGTACAGCAGCACGGCAAAGTCGGGCCGCGCCGAGGTCTTGTCCATGGCATCGATGACCGCAGTGAGCGGCGCATCGGGCCGCATTGGAGCGCAGCAGCCGCATGGCGCGCTGCGCGTCCTGGAATGGCGCCTGGGCGCCGCCACCTTCGCGCGGCAGGCGGTAGACCAGCTCGAAGGCGGCGATGCCCTGTGACTGCAGCCAGGCGGCGGCCGGCCCGCTCTCCTTGCCCGCCTCGATATGCGCGTAGCCGCCGCCGCTGATCACCAGCATCGCCATGCCATTGGGCCGCGCCGGCAGGTGGGCGACCAGGTAAGGCTGCGCCACTTGCGTGATCGAGCCTTTGCCGCTGACCTGCTGCGGTCCCCGGGCCGCACCGCCGGGCGTCGCGCCGGGCCACAGCGCGATGGCGCCGGGCGGCAGGGCCAGCGCGGGGAGGCAGGCAAGGGCGAAAACGACGGCAAGCAGGCGTTTCATGGGCGCTCCGGTGAAAAGGAGGCCCATGATACCAAGTCTAAAAATCGGTCTCGCCCTGGATCAGCGCCGGGTGCCCCGTCATCGCGCCCAGTTTTGCCTGCCCGGCGCAGCGCGCGGGAAAGCCGGTATTGGTCACCGGCGGGTAGCTGGCGACCGGATACGCGCTGCAGAAATACGAAACGTTTTTCGGCTCCATGCCCACCGGCCAGTCTTCGCGCGCCAGCAATTGATCCATCGGCGCCCAGGTGTCAAACGGCTCCGTAAACGCCGACAGCACCGGCTGCTGGCCGCGCGGCTGCGTGGCCCAGCCCATTTGCGCCAGGTCCTTGTTCAGCCACACCTGGTAGGCTTGCGTGGCCACCGTTTTCACCGTGTCGACCGTCTGCGCCAGCGCCGGCTTACAAGGCCACGTAGTCCTGCTGCTTGAAGGCGTCGCGCCAGGTCGCCAAAGGCGAACCTGCCGGGCGATCGAGGCTGGCATAGGCCCGCCTGATCATGCTGAACGCGTTGGCGTAGAAGCCGAACCAGATATGCAGGCCGTGCTCCTCGATGCGCTGGCCCTGCTGCGCATTGCGCCCGCTGGCGCCCTTGCCGCCCAGGCGCCAGCCCAGCTGGTAGACGGTGATCTCGTGCCGGCTCTGCCAGCCCGGCTGGCCGAAGAGGTACCAGGCGGCGGTCAGCGCGCCCACGCCGCCACCAAGGATGGCGATTTTTCCGGCGCGATGCTTGAATTGTCGACCAGCTCCTCGCCCGGCATGGCGGTAAAGTCGAAATTCACATGGAATGGCAAAATGGCCGATTGCGCGCCCAGCTTCAGGCCCAGGGTCTGGTGCAGCGGGAAGCTGTCGAAGGCGTGCAAGGTGCATTCGTACTCGTAACCAAGCAGGCGGCCGCTGTGCAGGTGCTTGATTTCGGCCGGCGCGGCCACCAGCGCCTGGTAGACGGCTTTCACGCCTGCGCTGTCGGGAAACTGCTTGAGGAAGATCTGGTCGATGCGCGGCTTGCGCAGCAGCGACAGGATATGGTGCCAGCCGGCGGCGTCCAGATCGAAAAAGTCGGGGATCGCCAGGAAGATCCTGAACGCCTGCTTGATCAGATCGAGGAAGCTGTTGACGGGTTTGTGCGGCCCCGTCTGCACGGTGGCGTTGACTTCCAGCAGCGGGTGCAGGGCAATTTTCGTCTCCGGCGAAACAGGGTGGAAACCCTTCGCGGCCACCGAGCAGCGCAGCGGCTCGCTGCCGGCTGCGGGGATCTCGTAGGCGCACAGGTAGTTCGGGTAGCCGAACAGCTCGCGCCCGTTGATCAGCGCCATCGCATCGTCGACAAAGATATGGCAGGGATACCAGTAGATGTGCGCCAGCTTGCCGTGTTCGTCCATCTGGCCGGCCATGATCCAGGTAACGATATCGACCTCCGTGATCCAGCCCTTGGCCTGGTCGGCCGGGTGGGCCGAGTCGGCGTGGTGGACCCTGGTAAAGGTCAGCATCACATATGGCGACAAGGCCTTGAAACGCAGTCGATCGCCAGCCACCTGGTTCAGGGTGGCATCGATGGTGGCCTGCAATTTTGCCAGCTCGCCCTTGACGAAGTAGCCAACCATCTCGGCCTGTTTCAGTTGCAGCGGCGAGTGCATCATCATCGAGCCGCCCTGGTAGATATAGTCAGGTCTTGCCGTCATCGCCCGCTCCCGCCGATAGGAAATATGATGCACATAGTCTAGGCGGAAATGAAAGATTGACGATATGAAATTAATTGCCGGGTTCGCCTACACGAACCTGCCCCGGCGCGCCGCCCGGTGTACGATGGCGGCATGCCCATCGCACCCGCCATCCAGACTATCGACATGCAAGCCGCCGCCATCACCACCGACTATGTTTCCACCTTTTCCGGCAACCGCTTCTACCCGCTGCGGCCCCATATCGACCGGGTCGCCATCGAAGATATCGCCCACGGCCTGGCCTACCAGTGCCGCTTCAATGGCCAGACCAAGACCTTTTATTCGATTGCCCAGCACAGCCTGATCGTCGCCGACCTGGTGCCGCCGCCCTTGCGCCTGGCCGCCCTGCTGCATGACGCGGCCGAAGCCTACCTGGGCGACATGGTCAAGCCCTTGAAAGTGCTGATGCCGGAGTTTGCCGCGCTGGAAGACCAGGTGACGGCGATTATCGCCGCCACCTACGGCATCGATTTTTCCGATTACGCGCCGATCAAGCGCGCCGACCTGATCGCCCTGGCGACGGAAAAACGCGACCTGATGCCGCACTCGGCCGAGCGCTGGGCCTACCTTGACGGCATTGCCCCCTTGCCCGGTATAATCGTGGCCATGGATCCGGGCCAGGCGAAGCAGTGCTTCCTCCAGCGTTTCCAGCAATTGCATGCGGCGTGACCCGTCGGCAAGCCCCGCTAAGCCCCGGTTTTTGCACGGCTTTTCCAGATATCCACAGCAACTGTGGATAAAGTTGTTGATAAGCCCCTCTTGACAAGCCGCAACGCCAGCATTGATGCGGGTTTCAATAATTTGCTGAATTCGCAGGCAATTTTTTTCCTGAATATAATCAATGACTTGCAATCGCGCCCTCGCGCTAGGCCAGGAATGTTTTGTCCATAAGGAAAAATATTTTTTCTGTGCATAAGCGCAGCGAAAAAAAGCGGCCGGTCGCCGCCCTGCCCTTTGACAAAGCGCGCGCACTGGCCTAAGGTAGATGCGGCGCGCACGCTCAACGCTGGGAAATGCATGAATACCGATACTGTAAAAGCCGCCAACGCGGATGAAGAACCGGACTGGCTGGTCGACGATCCGCAGCACGGGGACGAAGAAGACACCGGCCAGGCCAGTGTGCAGCCATGGCGGGTACTGATCGTCGACGATGACGTCGACGTGCATGTGGTCACCAAATTCGCTCTCAGCCAGGCCAGCTTCGAAGGCCGCAGGCTGAGCTTTCTGCACGCCTATACGGGCGAGGAAGCGCTGGCCCTGCTGCGCAGCACACAAGATATCGCCGTGGTGCTGCTCGACGTGATCATGGAAACCCAGGATGCCGGCCTGCATGTGGCGCGCCAGATCCGCGAAGACCTGCACAACAGCGCCGTGCGCATCATCCTGCGCACCGGCCAGCCGGGCCAGGCGCTCGAGCACCGCATCATCATCGACTACGATATCAACGACTTCTGGTGCAAGACCGACCTCACCACGCGCAAACTGTTTACCACAGTAATTTCCTCACTGCGCACCTACGCCAGCCTGCGCGATGCACAGCGCCAGGTTGCCGACCTGGCGAACGCGCTCGAACACTGCATCGACCTGCCGCACGACCCGGCCGCCTGAGTTTCATCGCGGCACTGGATAGGCATACAGCACTATTTTTGGCGGACTCAGACGCCGCAAAGTTCGCGATATTCCGACTGGAATGTGCTAAGTGGCGGATTGTTAAGCGCTTTTTCAGATATCCACACGGACTGTGGATATCTTTGTGGATAAGCGCCTCTTGACAGCCTTCAAAGCCACAGCCCGTGCGGCTTTCAATAAACTGCTCAATCAAGCAGCAGAATATTTCACCATTAAAATCAAGCACTTGCAAACACGGTGCAGCTCACCGGAAAATTATTTCCGCTGTTTCAGGAACTCATTATTTGTGTATAACTGAACAGTATGCGGCGGCGCGCCGGGCCGCGGCAGGGGGAATCTTCCGCCCCTGGCGCTGTCCAACCAGCACAGCCCTCAACAGGAGATTGCCATGCCCCCAGTTCCTCAAGACCAGAACACCCATCCGGGCGATATCGCACCACCGGGCACGCCGGGCACCGGCGAAAACGTCTGCACCCACTGCCATGGCGAGGGCAGCATGCCCGACGGCCACACCTGTCCCATGTGCGAAGGCAGCGGGGTGGTGATCGCCGGCATCGGCGGCGGCTAAAGGGATGGACAAGGTGGGCGCGGCCCGGCCATAATCGGTCATGAACGCGCCTGATTCCCTCCCCCTTGCCGATGACCCCGACCAACCACGGCCGCAATCGCTGTCCGACCTGTTTTTCTCGTTTACCTGGCTGGCCCTGCAAGGCTTTGGCGGCGTGCTGGCCGTGATCCAGCGCGAAATGGTCGAGCGCAAGCGCTGGCTGACGCCGGAACAGTTCCTGGAAGACTGGGCGGTGGCGCAGATCATGCCCGGCCCGAACGTGGTCAACCTGTCGCTGATGGTGGGCGGCCGCCATTTCGGCCTGCCCGGCGCGCTGGCGGCGCTGTCCGGCATGCTGGCCGTGCCGCTGCTGATCGTGCTGCTGCTGGGCGTGCTGTACACCGGCCTGGGCGACCATCCTGAAATGGCCGGTGCGCTGCGCGGCATGGCGGCCGTGTCGGCCGGCATGATCGCCGCCACCGGCATCAAGCTGGCCGCCGCGCTGGCCAAACATCCGCTGCCCTTGTGGCTGACCTTGCCCCTGGTGGTGCTGGGCGTGCTGGCCGTGGCCGTGCTGCGCCTGCCGCTGGTCTACGTGCTGCTGGTGCTGGGCGGCCTGGGCTGCACCCTGACCTACCGAAAACTGTCGCCATGAACCCGCCCTTGCAACTGGTGCTGAGCACCTCGGACTGGCTCAGCCTGTTCGGCCACTACCTGATGCTGTCATTGATGTCGGTCGGCGGCGCCATTTCCACCACCGCCGAAATGCACCGCTACCTGGTGGAACAGAACGGCTGGCTGACGCAGGCGCAGTTCAACGAATCGATCGCCATCGCCCAGGCCGCACCGGGTCCCAATGTGCTGTTCGTCGCGCTGATGGGCTGGAACGTGGGCATGAACGCCGGCAGCACCGCCGCCGCCTGCCTGGGCGTGCTGATCACCATGGTCGGCATCATGCTGCCCAGCACCACCCTCACCTATATGGCCGCCAGCTGGGGCCACCGCAACCGCCATCTGCGCGGCGTGCGCGCCTTCAAGCAGGGCATGGCGCCCATCGTGGTCGCCCTGTTGATCTCGACCGGCATGATACTCGGCGGCGCCAACCACAACCTGGCCACCGACTGGCCGATCTGGACCCTGTCGGTGGTGGCCGGCCTGATTATCTGGCGCACGAAAATCCACCTGCTGTGGCTGCTGGCGGCGGGCGCCGTGCTGGGCTGGTTTCAGGTGGTGTGAATCACACGGCCAAATGCCGTTTGACATCCTCGCCATCCATCAATTGCGCCGCGCCGCTGGCCACCACGCTGCCGCGTGACAGCACGATGAACTGGTCGGCCAGTTCGCGCGCAAAATCGAAATACTGTTCGCACAGCACGATAGCGATATCGCCGCGCTGCTTGAGCAGGCGGATCACGCGGCCGATATCCTTGATCACCGACGGCTGGATGCCCTCGGTCGGCTCGTCGAAGATGATCAGTTCCGGGCTGGCCAGCAGGGCGCGCGCGATCGCCAGTTGCTGCTGCTGGCCGCCGGACAAATCCCCGCCGCGCCGCGCAAGCATTTCTTTCAAGACCGGAAACAGGTCGTAGACCATGTCGTCGATGCGCGAGGCCTGGCGGCCGCTTTTGACGGCCATGCCCATCAGCAGGTTTTCCTCGACCGTCAGGCGGGCGAAAATGTCGCGCCCCTGCGGCACATAGGCGATGCCCAGTCTGGCGCGCGCATGCGGCGACAATTTGGTGATGTCGCGGCCGTTGAACACCACCTTGCCCTGGGCCACCGGCAGCACGCCCATCAGGCATTTGAGCAAGGTGGTCTTGCCGACGCCATTGCGGCCCAGCAGGGCCAGGCATTCGCCTTTTTTCGCCGTCAGGGACACGCCGCGCAAGGTGTGCGAGGAGCCATAGTATTGGTTCAGTTGCGTCACTTCCAGCATGTTATCTTCCCAGGTAGACTTCGATGACGCGTTCGTCGGCTTGCACTTCGTCCATGCGGCCCTGCGCCAGCACCGCGCCTTCATGCAGCACGGTGACGATGCCCTGCTGCGCGATTTCCGTGACAAAACCCATGTCATGCTCGACCACCATGATGGAATGCTTGCCGCGCAGTTCATTCAGCAGCTCTGCCGTGCGCGCCGTTTCCGCGTCCGACATGCCGGCCACCGGTTCGTCGAGCAAGATCAATTGCGGCTCCTGCATCAGCAGCATGCCGATTTCCAGCCACTGCTTCTGCCCGTGCGACAGCAAGCCGGCCAGCCGCGCCTCCTGGCCGTGCAGGCGGATCAGGCGCAAAATCGCTTCGATCCTGCCTTCCTGTTCCGCGTTCAGGCGCGCGAACAGGGTGGGCGCCACCCGCTTGTTCATCTTCATCGCCAGTTCCAGGTTGTCGAACACCGTATGCTGTTCGAACACGGTGGGACGCTGGAACTTGCGGCCGATGCCGGCGTGGGCGATCGCATATTCGGTCATGGTCGACAAATCCATGGTCTGGCCGAACCAGGCCGTGCCGGAGGTGGGCCGTGTCTTGCCGGTGATTACATCCATCATGGTGGTCTTGCCGGCGCCATTCGGGCCGATAATGCAGCGCAACTCGCCGACCGAAATATCAAGGCTCAGCTTGTTGATGGCCTTGAAGCCGTCAAACGATACCGTGATGTCTTCCAGATACAGAATCGCGCCATGCGTGGTGTCGACGCCCTCGCCCTTGACCCTGGCATAGGACGAGCCAGCTTCGCCACCGGCCATGCCAGGTACCATGCGGATACTCATGCGGCCTCCTCTGCCACGACGGCGGTTTTCCTGCGTTTCAGTTTGGCCAGCACGCCGAGCATGCCTTGCTGCATGAACAGGGTGACGACGATAAACAGCAGGCCCAGCGCGAACAGCCACAGTTCCGGCAAGGCGGCCGTAAACCAGCTTTTCAGGCCGTTGACGGTAAACGCGCCCAGGATGGGGCCGATCAAGGTGCCGCGCCCGCCGACGGCCACCCACACCACCATTTCGATGGAATTGGCGGGCGACATTTCGGACGGGTTGATGATGCCCACCTGCGGCACATACAGGGCGCCGGCAATGCCGCACAGCACCGCCGACAGGGTCCAGACAAACAGCTTGAACCACAGCGGGTTGTAGCCCAGGAACATCAGCCGCGCTTCGCCGTCGCGCACGCCCTGCAGCACACGCCCCAGTTTCGAGCTGACGATGGCGCGCGCGCCGACCAGCGCGCTGACCAGGAACGCCAGCGTCAAGAGGAACAGCACGGCCTTGGTGGCGGGCGCCGTGACGCTGTAGCCGAGGATGCTCTTGAAGTCGGTAAAGCCGTTGTTGCCGCCAAAGCCGGTGTCGTTGCGGAAAAACAGCAGCATGAAGGCATACGTCATCGCCTGCGTGATGATGGAAAAATACACGCCCTTGATGCGCGAGCGAAACGCAAAGTAGCCGAACACGAAGGCCAGCACACCGGGCACCAGCACCACCAGCGCCATGCAGTACCAGAAGTGTTCGGTGAAGGCCCAGTACCAGGGATAGGTCTTCCAGTCGAGGAACACCATAAAGTCGGGCAAGGCGCTTTGATACTGGCCCTCGGCGCCGATGGCCCGCATCAGATACATGCCGTGCGCATACGCGCCCAGCGCGAAGAACACGCCGTGGCCCAGCGACAGAATGCCGGTATAGCCCCAGACCAGGTCGAGCGCCAGCGCGGCCAGCGCATAGCACATGAACTTGCCGACCAGGCCGACCGTATAGGCCGACACATGCAGCCGATGGCCTTCGGCAAAGGCCAGGTTAAAAATCGGCAGCAAGGCCGCCACGATGGTGAAGGCGGCGATCGCCGCCCAGACAGGCCGCGAAAACAGGCCCTGCTTGACGCGTAAAGAGGTAATCATTCGACGCTGCGTCCCTTCATGGCAAACAGGCCCTGCGGCCGGCGCTGGATAAAGATAATGATGAACACCAGGATGGCGATCTTGGCCAGCACCGCGCCCGCCACCGGTTCCAGGAATTTGTTGACTTCACCCAGGCCCAGGGCCGCGATCACGGTGCCGGCCAGTTGGCCCACGCCGCCCAGCACCACCACCATGAAGGAGTCGACGATATAGCTTTGGCCCAGGTCCGGTCCCACGTTGCCCAGCTGCGACAGCGCCACGCCGCCCAGGCCGGCGATGCCGGAACCGAGGCCGAAGGTCAGCATGTCGACCTTGCCGGTGGCCACGCCCACGCAATCGGCCATGCGGCGGTTTTGCGTGACGGCGCGCACGAACAGGCCGAGCCGGGTTTTATTGAGGATCAGCCACACCGCCACCACCACCAGCATGGCAAACGCGATGATGGCGATGCGGTTGTACGGCAGCACCAGGGAACCGAGCACCGTCACGCCGCCCGACATCCAGGCCGGATTGGCCACTTCCACGTTCTGCGCGCCGAAGATGGTGCGGACAAGCTGCATCAGGATCAGGCTGATGCCCCAGGTGGCCAGCAGGGTTTCCAATGGCCGCCCGTACAGCCAGCGGATCACCGTGCGTTCCAGCACCACGCCGACCATGCCGGCAACAAAGAACGCGGCCGGCAGCGCCGCCAGCAGATACCAGTCCTGCATGCCCGGCAGGTAGCTGCGGAAGAACAGCTGGCAAAGATAGGTGGTGTAGGCGCCTATCATCAGCAGCTCGCCGTGCGCCATATTGATAATGCCCATCAGGCCAAACGTGATGGCCAGGCCCAGCGCGGCCAGCAGCAGCACGCTGCCCAGCGACAGGCCGTAAAAGATATTGCCGACGAATTCGGTGCGCTGCACCCGTCCGCGGATTTGGGCGATGGTATCGACGGCGGCGATGCGCACCGCGTCATCGGGCTCGCCGGGCTTGCCGTCCGGCCCTTTGTCGAGCATCGCCTGCAAGGGCGCGATCAGGCGCGCGTCGCTGCTGACGGCCAGGTCCCGCACCGCCTGCTTGCGCGTGGCCGCGTCCGGCGCATGCAGGTTGGCGCTGGCGATCAGCACCTGCAGCATCTGTTTGATTTCGGTATCGGTTTCCTGCGCCAGCGCCTTGCGGATCAGCGCAAGCTGCGCCGGGCTGACGGCTTTTTGCAGTTCACGCGCTGCGGCAAGCCGTGTTTCGCGCTGTGGCGCCAGCAGTTTCAGGCCAGACAAGGCGCCCTCCACCACGCCGCGCAGGCGGTTATTGACCATCACGCCATCGATGCCGTCCGGCGCCGGCCCGCTCTTGCCGGTGGCCGGATCATACGCTTGCGCGCCGTCGCCGTCGACGATCAGCACCTGGCCGCCGGGCGTGGCATACAGGGTGTCGGCCTGCAGCGCCTGCAGCACGCGGGCCGCCTCGGGCGTGGCCAGCGCGGCGATCTGGCCGACGGCCGCGACGCGCGCTTCGGGGTTGTCGCCGGACAGCGGTTGCAATAGCGTGGGGTCGATGGCGGCCTGGGCCAGCGAGGAGAACAGCAGGCAGGCGAGGGCCAGCAGTTTGGGAAGGAGCTGCATGCGCATGGGTTCCTGGGTGGAAAAGCAACTAAGATCAGGGGTCAGACCCGGCGGGTCTGACCCCAGCTTTTAAGCTAGCTCAGAGCGCAAATCACAACTTCTGCTTGCCTTCATTACCCTTGATAAACGGGCTCCACGGCTGCGCGCGGATCGGCTCCTTGGTTTTCCACACCACGTTGAACTGGCCGTCGGCCTTGATCTCGCCGATCATCACCGGCTTGTGCAGGTGGTGGTTGGTGGCATCCATGGTCAGGGTGAAGCCCGACGGCGCCTTGAAGCTCTGGCCACCCATGGCGGCGATCACCTTGTCGGTATCGGTCGACTTGGCCTTTTCCACCGCCTGCGCCCACATATGAATGCCGACGTAGGTCGCTTCCATCGGGTCGTTGGTGACCACCGAGCCCGCGTTCGGCAGCTTCTGCTTGACGGCGTAGGCTTTCCACTTCTTGATGAAGTCGGTATTGACCGGATTCTTGACGGACTCGAAATAATTCCATGCCGCCAGGTGGCCCAGCAAAGGCTTGGTGTCGATGCCGCGCAGCTCTTCCTCGCCGACCGAGAAGGCCACCACCGGCACGTCGGTCGCTTTCAGGCCGGCATTGCCCAGTTCCTTGTAAAACGGCACGTTCGAGTCGCCATTGATGGTGGAGATGACGGCCGTCTTGCCGCCGGCCGAGAACTTCTTGATATTGGCGACGATGGTCTGGTAGTCGGCATGGCCGAACGGCGTGTAGACCTCGCTGATATCGCTGTCCTTGACGCCACGGCTTTTCAAAAAGGCGCGCAGGATCTTGTTGGTGGTGCGCGGATACACATAATCGGTGCCCAGCAGCACGAAGCGCTTGGCCCCGCCACCATCGGCGCTCATCAGGTATTCGACGGCGGGAATCGCCTGCTGGTTCGGCGCGGCGCCCGTGTAAAACACATTCTTTTCCAGTTCCTCGCCCTCGTACTGCACCGGGTAGAACAGCAGGCTGTTGAGTTCCTTGAACACCGGCAGCACGGACTTGCGCGACACCGAGGTCCAGCAGCCGAACACCACCGACACCTTGTCCTGCGCCACCAGCTGGCGCGCTTTTTCCGCGAACAGCGGCCAGTTCGAGGCCGGGTCGACCACCACCGGTTCGAGCTGCTTGCCCAGCACGCCGCCCTTGGCGTTGATCTCGGCGATCGTCATCAGCGCCACGTCTTTCAGCGACGTTTCGGAAATGGCCATGGTGCCGGACAGGGAATGCAAAATCCCTACCTTGATGGTGTCGGCGGCAAGCGCCGACTGCGTGTAGGCCGAGGCAAGCAAGGCCATTGCGCCTGCTGCTGCCGCTTTCAAGATGATGCGTCGTGACATGTGGACTCCTGAGGGTGATGGATAGTCGAGAGGGGCATACCATGTTGTTAAAGCAGAATGCATGCCAGCATCGGTCCGCCTGCCACATGCACAAAGCGCCACTGTTTGGTGCGCCCGTGTTTTTGTTGCACGAAAAAAAAACCCGGCTGCACAAGGACTGTGCAGCCGGGTTGGCCTGGTGCTGCAGCTTGGTGCTGCGCTGGTGCTTTACGTCACGACGCCCTTGCGTGGTGCGCGCAGCCGGCGCCATCCTTTGCGCAGCAAGGGGAACAGGATGGCAAAGCCCACCAGCCACGGCAGGATGAAGGCCAGCGCCGTAATGGCGTTGGCCGTGCCTTCTGACAGGTTTTCCGTAAAGTTGCCCAGCGAACGCTTGACGGGCGACCAGAACGAACGCTTGCCCTGCGCGCTGATCGAGACGTTCAGCAAATCGGTATCGATGCGCTGCATCAGCAGCGCATTGGCGGCCGTCGCCTCTTCCAGCTCCGTCTGCACGGTGGCCAGCTCTTTCGTGACCTTGATCAAGGCATCGACATTATTACCGGAGCGCTTTTCCAGTTCCTGCAACTGAGCCTGGTACTGCCTGAGCATTTCCAGGCGCTTGCGGCTGTCCATCACGGGACGGCCCAGGTCTTCCGCCTTGGTGCCCTGGCTGGTCAGTTCGCCTTCGGCCGCCACCAGCGCGACGAGCTGCTGGATGCCGGCCGGCCTGGCGCGCAGGCTGATGCGCGCCTGCATGTAGCGGCCGCTGTCAAGGCTGGAATCGAGCAGCATGCAGCCATTGGCCGTATCGGCCTTGCAGGCGGCCACCACTTTTTCATACAGCGGCCGCACCTGGGCCTCGCCGGTGTCGACGCCGACCGAGTGTTCGTAGGCGAGAAACTCCGCGCCCTTTTCCTTGCCTTGCAGGCGCGCGGCGCTCGATTGGCCGCCGGCCTCGTTCTTGCTGCCGCAGCCAGCCAGCACCACCAGGGCGATCGTCGCCGCCACCCTGGCCACCTTCGCCAGCTTGATCGAAAATTGCATGATTTCCTTTTTATTAATATACCGTCGCCGGCATTTTATGGCCAAACCCGTATCATCGCCAACGCGGCAGGCAAGCGGGCAAACCCGCCCGCTTTGGCCCGGCGCCGCTAACTGGTATCATGCGGGCAAACGCTGGCCGCTCACGCTGCCCCAGCCCCGCAACACACCGCGAAGCGATCCCGCGCCAGTGCGCGGCGCTGACGCCATACTATAAGAGAAACCATCGATCATGAACACCGCAAACCATCCGTCGTTCTGGCGCCGTATCCCGCTCGCCTTTGGCGCCTTTTTCAGCACCCTGTCCGATGGCGCTTATGCCGCCCGCGTGGAAAAGCTGAACCTGCCCGAAGCCGCCCCGGTCGCCCCGGCTCCCGCACCCGTGCCGCCGCCGGCCGCCGCCCCCGTGATCCTGAAAGAAGCCACGCCTGACGCCGCCCTGCAACTGCTGGCGCTGCTGCAACGCGAAGCGCGTCTGATCGACTTCACCCAGGAAAACCTGGCCAGCCATGCCGACGCCGATATCGGCGCGGCCGCCCGCGTGGTGCACGAAGGCTGCGCCAAGGTCATGCGCGAATACTTCAGCATCGAACCGGTGCGTTCGGAAAACGAAGGCGCCCGCATCGTGCTGCAGGAAGGCTTTGATCCCGCCAGCGTGCGCCTGACCGGCAATGTGGTCGGTACAGCGCCGTTCAAGGGCACCCTGAGCCACCGCGGCTGGCGCGCGTCCAGCGTGCGCCTGCCGAAACTGAACGACAAGCATGACGCAGCCATCCTGGCGCCGGCCGAGGTGGAACTGTGAACGCGCAGACTGTTACCCCGCAATTTGCCATCGGCATCGACCTGGGCACCACGCACAGCGCCCTGTCGTATGTGAATCTGGGCGCGAGCGACGGCGAAAAATCGATCCACGGCGTGCTGCCGGTACCGCAATTATCAGCCCCCGGCACGCTGGAAGAGCTGCCGCTGCTGCCCTCGTTCGTCTACCTGCCGCATGCCGAGGAAGTCGCGCCCGGCGACCTGGCCCTGCCATGGGTCAGCGAAGAAGCCGAGGCGCCGTTCGTGGTGGGCGAGATGGCGCGCAGCCGTGGCGCCACCACGCCGATCCGGCTGGTCTCCAGCGCCAAGAGCTGGCTGTGCCACGCCGGCGTGGACCGCCGCGCGGCAATTTTGCCGAGCGACGCGCCGCCGGAAGTGGCCCGCATCTCGCCGATCACGGCCGCCACGCGCTACCTGACGCATTTGCGCCAGGCCTGGGACTACGCCCACCCTGAAGCGCCGTTCACGCAGCAGGAAATCACCGTCACCATCCCGGCCTCGTTCGACCCGTCCGCGCGCGAGCTGACGATGGAAGCGGCGCAGGCGGCAGGCTACGGCAACCTGACCCTGCTCGAAGAGCCGCAAGCGGCCTTGTACAGCTGGATCCAGACCAGCGAAGGGCGCTGGCGCAAGGACGTCAAACCGGGTGACATCATTCTGGTGGTCGATGTCGGCGGCGGCACCAGCGACTTTTCGCTGATCGCCGTGTTGGAGCGCGACGGCGTGCTCGAACCGCACAGGGTCGCCGTCGGCGAACATATCCTGCTCGGCGGCGACAATATGGACCTGGCGCTGGCGCACCTGGTGGCGCGCAAGCTGGCTGCCAACGGCACCCAATTGGATGCCTGGCAGATGCGGGCGCTGACCTATGGCTGCCGCAGCGCAAAGGAAAGCCTGCTGGCCGACAGCGGCATGGACAGCGCGGCCATCGTGGTGCCAAGCCGTGGCTCGAAGCTGATCGGCGGCTCGATCCGCACGGAACTGACGCGCGAGGAAGTGTCGACCTTTATCCTCGATGGTTTCTTCCCGCAGGTCGAAGCGTCGAGCCGCCCCACGGTGCGCACGCGCGCCGGCCTGACGCAACTGGGCCTGCCCTATGCGCAGGACGCGGCCATCACGCGCCACCTGGCGGCGTTTTTGGGCCGGCAAGTGGCAGCCACCGCCGAGCTGGAAGGCTTTGCCGGACGCCAGTCGAGCGAGGCGAGCTTCTTGCACCCGACCGCCGTGCTGTTCAACGGCGGCGTGTTCAAGTCCGACCTGCTGGTGCAGCGCATCATGGGCGCCGTCAACGACTGGCTGTACCTCGAAGGCGCGGAACCGGCGCGCATGCTGGCCGGCGCCGACCTGGACCTGGCGGTGGCGCGCGGCGCCGCCTACTACAGCTATGTGCGGCGCGGCCATGGCGTGCGCATCCGCGGCGGCACGGCCAGCGCTTTCTATGTGGCGATCGAATCGGCCATGCCGGCCATTCCCGGCATGGAGCCGCCGATCCAGGCCCTGTGCGTGGCGCCGTTCGGCATGGAGGAAGGCAGCGAGCTGGAACTGCCGGGCCAGCAATTCGGCCTGGTGGTCGGCGAACCGGTGCACTTCCGCTTCTTTGCCTCCTCCACCCGCCGCAACGATCAGATCGGCGACCTGCTCGACTTCTGGGCGCCGGACGAACTGCAGGAGCTGAGCGAGATCCAGGCCACGCTGTCGGCGGAAAACCGCCAGGCCGGCGACGTGGTGCAGGTAAAACTGCATGCGCGCGTCACCGAAGCGGGTACCCTGGAGCTGCTGGCCGTCTCGCTCGATGGCGCCGAGCGCTGGAAGGTGGAATTCGACGTGCGCGGCACGGCGCAGTAAATGGCCAAGGCCAAGGCTGCGGCTTCCTATCTGGTCGGCATCGACCTGGGCACCACCAATACGGTGGTGGCCTACGCAAATGCGGCCGACGCCGGCGATACGGCAGCCGCAATCAGGCTGTTCGAGATCGAGCAGCTGGTCGCGCCCGGCGAAGTGGGGCCGCGCGCCCTGCTGCCCTCGCTGCGCTACCACCCGGCCGAGGGCGAACTGGCGCAGGACGAGCTGCGCCTGCCCTGGTCGCAGCGTGACGTGGGCGGCGTGGACAACGCCGTCACCGGGATGCTCGCGCGCGTATTGGGCGGCCAGGTGCCGGGCCGGCTGGTGGCCAGCGCCAAGAGCTGGCTGTCGCATGCCAATGTCGACCGCCAGGCGCCCATCCTGCCCTGGGGTGCGGATGGTGATGTCGCCAAAGTCTCGCCGGTGGCCGCCAGCGCCAGCTACCTGGCCTACGTGCGCGCCGCCTGGAATGCGCGCTTTCCTGACTCACCGCTGGAGCGCCAGGAACTGGTGCTGACCATTCCCGCCTCGTTCGACGAAGGCGCGCGCGCCCTGACCCTGGAAGCGGCGAAACTGGCGGGCCTGCCCACGCTCAGGCTGGTCGAAGAACCGCAGGCCGCCTTTTATGACTTTTTGCACCGCCACCGCGACGACCTGCACACGCAGCTGGCGCACACGCGGCGCATCCTGGTGGTCGATGTGGGCGGCGGCACCACCGATTTCAGCCTGATCGATGTCGACCTCGATGAACACGGCGAGCCGCAGTTTACGCGCAGCGGCGTGGGCAACCACCTGATACTCGGTGGCGACAATATGGACCTGGCGCTGGCGCATCTGGTGGAAACGCGCATGTCCGCAGGCCTGGAGGGCTGGATAAAGCTGTCGGCGGCGCGCTTGTCGCAGCTGATGGAGCGCTGCCGCGCCGCCAAGGAAGTGCTGCTATCACACAATGCGCCGGAACAAGCCACCGTCACCCTGCTGGGGTCGGGCTCGCGATTAATCGGTGGCACGCGCTCGGTCGAGCTGACGCGCGCGGAAGTGGCCAGCATGGTGGTCGACGGCTTTTTCCCGCTGGTGGACGCGTCCGACACGGCCAGGAAGGGCCGCGCCGGCATTGTCGAGTTTGGCCTGCCCTACGCCCAGGACGCGGCCATCACGCGCCATCTGGCCAGCTTTTTGCAGCAGCATCCGGGCGAGATGCCCGACACCCTGCTGCTGAACGGCGGCGTATTCCGCGCCGACGCGCTGGCGCGGCGTCTCACAGCCACCTTGAGCGCCTGGCGCGGCTCGCCGGCTACCCTGCTGCACAACGATAACCCCGACGTGGCCGTGGCGCGCGGCGCGGTGGCCCATGCGCTGGCGCGTCGTGGCCAGGCGCCGAGCATTGCCGGCGGCTCGCCACGCAGCTACTTCCTGGTCCTCGGTGTAGCGGGCAAGGACCAGCGCGCCGTCTGCATCCTGCCGCGCGGCGCAGCCAGCGGCGAAGAAGTGCGCCTGCTTGAGCGCAGGTTCGCCCTGCGCCTGGGCCGGCCCGTGCGTTTTCACCTGGCCTCGTCCACCGGCGAGACCGGCACGCCGCCGCAGCTGGGCGATATCGTCGACCTGAACGAAGGCGACTATGTGCGCCTGCCGCCGCTGGCCAGCGTGCTGCACGACCCCGACCATCCGCAGGACAAGCGCGAAATCACGGTGCAGCTGGCCACCGTGATGACGGAAGTGGGCACGCTGGAAGTGCACTGCGTGGCGGAAAGCCAGGCCGGCTTGCGCTGGCTGCTGGAATTCCAGCTGCGCGGGGAGGACGAGATGGACAGCGAGGCGTCCACTGTTTCACCGCGCGTCAAAGAAGCGGTCGACAAGATCGAGCGCATCTTTGGCGGCAAGGCGCAAAAAGTCACGCCCAAGGAAGTGCGCCAGCTGCGCCAGCACCTGGAACAGGGCCTCGGTGGGCGCGAGGGCTGGGATACCGCCCTGCTGCGCCAGCTGTTCGACGCCCTGCTGCAGCGCAACCGGGGCCGGCGCCGCTCCGCCGAGCATGAACGGGTGTGGCTGAACCTGGCCGGCTGGTGTTTGCGCCCCGGCTACGGCGATGCGCTCGACCCCTGGCGCATCGAGCAGCTGTGGGCCATGTTCGACAGTGGCGTGCAGCACCACAAGGACAGCCAGGTCTGCGCCGAATGGTGGACCCTGTGGCGGCGCGTCACCGGTGGCCTGGACGCGACCGCGCAGTTGCGATTGCTCGACGACTTCGCCTTCAACCTGCAGGCCGACGCTGCACAGCGCGGCAGCCGTCCCGTCACCCTGGTCAACGGCAGCGACGACGACATGCTGCGCCTGGGCGCGTCCCTGGAACGCATCCCCGGCAGCTACAAGGCCGAAGTGGGCGCCTGGCTATTGAAACGCCTGGAAAAGACCAGGGGACGCACCGACGCCGGCGACGCCCACAACCTGTGGGCCCTGGCCCGCGTCGGCGCGCGCCAGCCCTTCCACGGCAGCGCGCATGAAGTGGTCGATGCGGCCACAGCGACAGAATGGCTGGACCGTCTGCTGGCGCTGGACTGGAAAAAAACCGAAGCGGCCGCCTTTGCCAGCGCCCATATCGCCCGCATGACAGGCGACCGCTCGCGCGACATCGGCGACGCGCAGCGCGCCACGATTGTCGCCAGGCTCAAAGGCATCGGCGCGCCCGAGAACTGGGTGGCGATGGTGCGCGAGGTGGTGCAGCTTGATGAGGCGGCTACCCGCCGCATGTTGGGCGAGGCGCTGCCGCCGGGGTTGAAGCTGCTGGCTTGAGGCCCTGCTTTACCACACTATATGGGTGTCGCTGGTGATGCCGGCTTACGCGCCTGCGCTAACGGCGTCGCGCGAACCCGCATACCTCGGCAGCCCATCGGCCAGCCTGACCCACTCGACCTGCGTCGCCGTATAAATATGGCTCTGTGGCGCAAACCGCCCGGGCTCATCGAGGCTGCAGGTGGTCAGGTCGACCTCGTCCGCGTAGCGGTCGTCCTTGAACATCAGCTGGGTGCCGCAGCGCGGGCAGAAGCTGCGCTTGCCGTGCTCGCTGGAGACATAGGTCGCGGGCTGGCCCTGCAGCCAGCGAAAGTTGGCGCGCGGCACGCTGAACCAGGCGACAAACGGCGCGCCCGAGGCACGGCGGCACATGGAACAGTGGCAGGCGCTCTGGTGCATGGCACCCGCACCTGCTTCGTAGCGGATATCTCCGCACAAACATCCTCCGGTCAGCATGGCATCCTCCGTAGGTCGGATTAGCGCTTCGCGCGTAATCCGACGCCATCGTTGGCCGCGTTAACACTGTTGTCGGATTACGCGGGGCTTTGCCCCGCTAATCCGACCTACGCGACGGCAATGATAAATAGTACCACCGCCAGCGGCGCCTGTACCAGCACGATGCCCGGATGGGTGCGGCGCAGCTGGGCCCACACGTTCAGGCCAGGCACTTCTTCGTGCGGGTGGTGCGCTTCGTCGCGCAGCGACATGGCGTGCAGGAACATGCCGGCGATCAAGGGGCCGGGATTGACCCACCAGCCCTGCTCCAGCAGGCCATGCGACAGGTAGACGGCCAGCACACCGATCAGCACGGGCGAGGCCCATACCACGACCAGGATCGCGCGAATGCCATAGAACTCGGCCAGCGTGCCCATGCGGTGCAAGCGGCTGATGTCCGTGTTTTCCATGCGCTTGTCGATCGCCAGCTCGGCGCGGCCGTACAAGGTCCACAGGCCGCCGAACAGGCAACCGAGCAAGATGCCGATAAAGATGTCGGCCGCGAACACCGCATACTTGTTGACGTCGGCCGTGCCGATGCCCAGCGAGGTGTGGGCGGCGGCATGCAGGTGCAAGCTGGCCTGCTCGCCTTCGGCCGTGGTGTAGCGGTCGCGCACGTCATAGGTGCTGCCGATATACACCACGTTCTTGCGCAAGGCCTTGTCATCCACCCCCGCCTTGCCATCGATCAGTTTCACGCGCGTGCGCGTGGGGTCGAGAAACTCGCGCGCCACGGCGGTCGGGTGGAAGGGCGCCGTGACGGCGTTCTGTTCCCTGGCGTCCCTGGCGTCGCCATGGATCACGGGCTCGAACGCCCAGCGCGCCAGTTCCTTTTCGCTGCTGGTGCGATTGGCCAGCTGGCAGACGCGGTCGGCCAGCCCCACCACCTCCTTTTGCTCGGACAAGACGGCAGGAATCGGCTGCTGCTGTTCCTGCTCCTTGACGCCATGCGCCAGCTCGAAGGCGACCGCGGCCAGCACCGGGCTTTTCACTTCGATGCGGGTGACGGCGCCCATGCGCTCGCGGATGCGGGCGCTGGCGAAATGCAGGCCGGCGGCGCAGCGCTCGCGTATCCACGGCAGATTGGCGTTCTGGTCCGACTGCTCGGGCAGAATCAGCACCAGCTGCTGGCCGCCCCGGGCGAGCTTGTCGAGCAGGCTGTCGAGCGGGCGTTCGCCGGCCTTGTGCTGTTCATACACGGCCGGCGCCAGGTCCAGGTCGATGGCCAGCACCTTGCTGCCGCGCGCGGCCGCGCTGGCGATCAGTTGTTCCAGGCGCGAGCGTTCCAGTGGTTCGCGCTCGTCGAACACCTGCTCGAACGCGGGCTGGTCGATCTCGATGATGCCGGGCCGGTATTTCGAGCCCTGATCGGTACGCTCGCGCACGATCTGTCCGTGCTCGGCGCTGAAGCGCAGCATGGCCGCATCGAGCCATTCGAGCACATGCAACCCCTCCAGCGCCAGCATCAGCGAGGCGATCAGGGCCGCGCCGATAATATGGTGCAGCAAATGCGTGCCCGTCAGCTTGAAGGCATGGCCCACCTGCACAAAGGGCCACAGCAGGCGTTTTCCCAAACTCAGCCTTGGCGGCGGGGGCGGTGCGGCGTGGTCGTCGGCATTCATGGTGTTCTTGTCTTTCTGAAGCTTGCTTCTTGATGAACAGTTATTAACGACAAGAGTTAGTAACGAGAAGAATATAGTATTGCAATAGTGCTCAGAAGCAGCGCACCTTTGGACGCGCCCATGCTGCGCCGCAGAATGCATCGCGCGCCGCTTCGTGCTACAAACACCCCATCAAAAAGGAGAACGCCATGCCCTATGTGCGCCAGACTACGCATCTCGAACGGGTCCGCAACCTGATCGCCGGCCGCATCGTCAACCCTGGCGACGACGTGGCACGGCTGGCTTCTTCCTACCAACGCTCGCTCGACGACTACCGGCTCGACCCGGCCTGCACCACCGGTCCGCGCATCCTCACCAGCGCCGAGCTGCGCGCGATCCAGCAGGCCGAGGAAGGTTTTTTGCGCTCGACCGGCCAGTGCCTGCCGCGCCTGCACGCCATGGTGCGCGAGGCCGGCTATTGCGTGATCCTGGCCAATGCGCATGGCGTGACGATCGACTACGCGGTGGACCAGGAACAGCGCAAGCATTTCAAGAAAGCCGGCCTGTACCCCGGTTCGTGCTGGTCCGAACACGAGGAAGGCACGTGCGGCATCGCGTCGGTGCTGCTGGACCATGAGGCGATCACCGTGCACAAGACCGACCATTTCCGCGCCGCGTTCACGGGCCTGACCTGCAGCGCGGCGCCGATCTTTTCGCCGCATGGCGAGCTGATCGGCGTGCTGGACGCCTCCGCCCTGGCCTCGCCAGACGCGCGCGACAGCCAGCGGCTGGTCAAGCAACTGGTGCGGCAAAGCGCCACCGTGATCGAGGACGGATACTTCCTGAAATCGTACGGCCACTGCTGCATCGTGCTGGCGCACCGCAACCGCCATTTCGTCGAAGTGCAGCCGGAGATGCTGCTGGCCATCGACGAAACCGGCAACGTGGTGGCGGCGAATCGCTGCGCGCGGCAGGTCATCGCGGGTCTGGACGCCCTGCCCCGGCCCGTCGGCGACGTGCTGGAAGTGCGCGCCGAACGCCTGGTCGATGCGCGCCCCGGCCAGAACCTGCTGTCGCTGCGCCTGGCGGGCGCCGGCAACTGGCTGCATGCCAGGCTGCGGCCGCCAGCGAAAACGGCATCGCTGCGCAGCCGCCTCAACAGCGCCCCTCCCGCGACCTTGTCACCTGATTACTCGAACGAGGAGCTGGCCGAGCGCACGCGCATCGAGCAGGCGATGGCGCAGTCGAAATGGCGGCACCTGACGGCGGCGGCCATGCTGGGCGTCTCGCGAGCCACCTTGTACCGGCGCCTGAAACACTTCCGTATCGTGCCGCCGCACAAACAGCAAGGGTGAGATTTTTGTCTCATTGCCGCGCGTGCTGCAATGCGCAATGCCAGCATAAAACGTGCGTGATACAACATCGTCAGCGGTGCAGTGGAACCTGCAAAGCCGCATTCCATCATCACGCCATGAGGAGACACGATGACTACCAACCCCCATCAATACACGGTCGCTGCCCTGCTCGAGCAGCTTGAAGGCGCCCTGCGCACGAACGACTTTGACGGCGCGGCGCAGCTGTTCGAAGACGACGGCTACTGGCGCGACCTGGTGCTGTTTACCTGGAACCTGAAAACCCTGGAAGGCCGTGCCCAGATCGCCGCCATGCTGGCCACCCAGCTTGGCGCCGTGCAGCCGGTCACCCTCCGCATCAGCGACGGCGAACAGGCCAGCGAGGCCGGCGGCGTCACCCAGTGCTGGATCACGGTCGAGACCAATGTGGCGCGCGGCGTGGGCTTTGTCCGCATCCGCGATGGCAAGATCTGGACCCTGCTCACCACCATGAGCGAGCTGAAAGGCTTTGAAGAAGCCAGGGGCGGGCGCCGGCCGATGGGCGCCGAACATGGCGCCCACACCAACCGCAGCAGCTGGCTGGAACAGCGCGAGCGCGAAGCGGCCGAACTCGGTTACGAGCGCCAGCCGTATTGCGTGATCATCGGCGGCGGCCAGGGCGGCATCGCGCTCGGCGCGCGCCTGCGCCAGCTGAACGTGCCGACGATTATCATCGAAAAGAATGCCCGCCCCGGCGACAGCTGGCGCAAGCGCTACAAGTCGCTGTGCCTGCACGACCCGGTCTGGTACGACCATATGCCGTATATCCCGTTCCCCGACAACTGGCCCGTCTTCACGCCGAAGGACAAGGTCGGCGACTGGCTGGAAATGTACACCAAGGTGATGGAGCTGAACTACTGGGGCTCGACCACGTGCGAGTCGGCCAGCTTCGATGACGCCACCGGCGAGTGGACCGTCAAGGTGGTGCGCGACGGCCAGGCCGTCACCTTGACGCCGAGGCAACTGGTGCTGGCAACCGGCATGTCGGGCAAGGCCAACATGCCCAAATTCAAGGGCATGGACGTGTTCCAGGGCGAGCAGCAGCATTCTTCGCAACACCCGGGGCCGGACGCCTATGTCGGCAAGAAGGTGGTGGTGATCGGCGCGAACAATTCGGCGCACGATATCTGCGCCGCCTTGTGGGAAGCGGGGGTGGACGTGACCATGGTGCAGCGCTCGTCGACGCACATCGTGAAATCCGATTCGCTGATGGACCTGGCGCTGGGCGACCTGTACTCCGAACGGGCGCTGGCGGCCGGCATGACGACGGCGAAAGCCGACCTGACCTTCGCCTCGATCCCCTACAAAATCCTGGCCGATTTCCAGAAGCCCGTGTTCAGGGCGATCCGCGAACGCGATGCCGATTTTTATGCGCGGCTCGAAGAAAAAGGCTTCATGCTGGACTTCGGCGACGACGATTCGGGCCTGTTCATGAAATACCTGCGCCGCGGCTCCGGCTATTACATCGACGTCGGCGCGTCCGAGCTGGTGGCCGAAGGCAAGATCAAGCTGAAAAGCGGCGTCGGCGTGGCCGAGCTGAAGGAACATTCCGTGGTGCTGACGGACGGCAGCGAACTGCCGGCCGACCTGGTGGTATATGCCACCGGCTATGGCTCGATGAACGGCTGGGCGGCCGACCTGATCTCGCCGGAAGTGGCCAACAAGGTGGGCAAGGTGTGGGGGCTCGGTTCGGCCACCACCAAGGACCCGGGCCCGTGGGAAGGCGAACAGCGCAATATGTGGAAGCCGACGCAGCAGCAGGCGCTGTGGTTCCATGGTGGTAATCTGCACCAGTCGCGCCATTATTCTCAGTATCTGTCGCTGCAGCTGAAAGCGCGGATGGAGGGGCTGGACACGCCCGTGTACGGGCAGCAGCAGGTGCATCACCTGTCGTGACCGCAAATTCACGATACCGCGATTCCGCGTAGGTCGGATTAGCGCGCAAGCGCGTAATCCGACAACATTGTTGGCGCGTTCGGTGGTGGTGTCGGCTTACGGCCTGCGGCCTCGGCGGCCCCGCCTAAGCCGACCTACCCGACGGACGAAAAAAATGGCGGCGGGCCATCAGCCCGCCGCCATTTTTTCATGTAAAACAATTACTCTTTGACCGATTCGATCGCAAACGTCAGGGTCACTTCATCGCTGACGGCTGGCGCGTATTTGCCGGCGTTGAATTCCGAGCGCTTGATCTGGGCCGTGGCGTTGGCGCCGCAAGCGTCTTTTTTCAGCATCGGGTGCGGTGCGCAGTTGAACGAGGTGACGGTCAGGGTCACTGGCTTGGTCACGCCTTTCAGGGTCAGGTTGCCTTCAACGGTGGCCAGCTTGTCGCCCTTGAAGTTGAACTTGGTCGACTTGTAGGTGGCAACCGGGAACTTGGCGGTGTCGAGGAAGTCTTCGCCCTGGATGTGCGAGTTGAACAGGGTCGAGCCGGTGTCCACCGATTTGGTATCGATCAGCACTTCAACCGAGCCGGTCTTGGCGGCGCGGTCCAGGGTGATCTTGCCGGTCGTGTTATTGAAACGGCTTTGCTGGGTCGAAAAACCCATGTGGCTGTATTCGAAACGCGGGAAGGTGTGGCTGCCATCGATGACATAGACTTCCGGCGCGGCGACGGCGGACAGCGAGAAGCCGGCGGCGGCGATAAAGGCGAGCAGTTTTTTCATGGTCAAGTCCTGAATGTGTGGATTAAGGTAAAACCGCAGGCAGCGCGCATGCACTGGGCAATCGGCAGGCTGGTGTGGCTTCTGTTGCAATGATTATGCATGGCATGCAGATCGATGTAAAACGGAAAATTTACCTAGTTAGCATCGAAAAAATCGATAGTACCGCTCAACTTGCCCGCGAATTGCTCGTCAGTAGCCGATTATTCACCGCGCGGTTGAAAAACTGCAGCCCTTTAGATGAGAATGATTCTTGTTATTATTCACCATGCTTGCTATCATCCCTGCCTTTTGCGGCGTCTGCAATATCGCGCCGCATCCGCCATAATAAGAGACCTACAGCGAGCCCGCCATTCATGACCATCACCGCTACCCTGGACTCCACCGATTTGAGCATCAGCCAGCCCCCTTCCCTGGCGCGCAGCGCGCGCCTGAAAGCCGACACCTCGGCCACCCATGACGTGCTCGACAAGCGCATCATGGCCGCCGCACCGTTCGACAACCGGCAAAACTATGTGCGCTTCCTGCAGGCGCAGTACGCCTTCCTGCGCGATGTCGACGCCCTGTACGATCACGCCGGCCTGGCCGCCCTGCTGCCCGACCTGCAACAGCGGCGCCGCTACGCCAGCATCGCCGCCGACTTGCGCGACCTGGACACGCCCCTGCCGGCCGGTTCGCCGACGCCGCCGTTCGGCGTGCAGCTGGACCTGGCCACGGCGCTGGGCTGGCTGTATGTCAGCGAAGGCTCGAAGCTCGGCGCGGCCCTGCTGTACAAGCTGGCCGGCCAGCTCGGTCTCGATGAACACCACGGCGCGCGCCACCTGGCCGGCCACCCGGACGGCCGCGCGCGCCACTGGCGCGAATTTACGGCCGTACTCGATTCGGCGCCGCTCGACATGGAAGGCGAAGCGCGCCTGATCGACGGCGCGCGCGCCGCCTTCATGCGCATGCACGGCCACGTCGAAGCGCAAGGACTATGAACGAAACCGGTCCGGCGAAAGCGGTAGTGGCGAGCGTGCGCGAAGCGCATGGCGCGCGCCTGCGCCGCTGGGCCTGGACCGCGGCCGGCATGCTGATGGTCGCGCTGGGGGTGATCGGCGCCATGCTGCCCGTGATGCCCACCACGATATTCCTGATCCTGGCGCTGGCCTGTTTCAGCCGCGCCTCGCCGCGCCTCGAAAACTGGCTGCTGCACCATCCGCGCTTCGGCCACCCTTTGCGCCAGTGGCGCCAGCACCGCGCCGTCTCGCGCCGCGGCAAGGCCATGGCCTGCATCGGCATGGCGATCGGCTTCGTCGCCATGTGCCTGGGACATCCGCCATGGTGGGTGATCGCCATGGTCGGCGCGATGGAAGCATGCGTATTGATCTACCTGCTGCGCCGCCCGGAAGGCCAGGCGGCGCGCGACACCACGTCAACCAGCTGAATTTTATTCGGCCTATCCTCAAGCTGACTGCTTTTCGCCGTTAAAACCGCCTCCATAGACATTATTTGCATATCCAAAGCAAGAATCTATCGTTGGCGTAATAACGCGATCAGGTATACTACGCAACCAACGTCGCAGTGCGGCCATCCGCCGCCCCCGCACGTGCACTGCCAGCGCCGCGAGGCGCCAATAATAAAAGGAACAGCATGACCACACCATCCCGCCCGCCGGTGATCCGCATCGAAGGCGCGAACAAGACCTTCGCGCTGCCCAAGGGCGAGCAATTTCACGCGGTCAAGGACGTCACGCTCGATGTCTACCCTGGCGATATCTTCGGCCTGATCGGCAAGAGCGGCGCCGGCAAATCGACCCTGCTGCGCCTGATCAACCTGCTCGAACGCCCGGACAGCGGCACCATCACCGTGGCCGGCCGCGAACTGACGCGCCTGTCCAAGAGCGAACTGCGCGACGCGCGCCAGAATATCGGCATGATCTTCCAGCAGTTCAACCTGCTGCAAAACGCCACCGTGTTCGACAACGTCGCCTTCCCCCTGAAAATCCACGGCACCGCCAAGGGCGGGCAGATCGCCGCGCGGGTCGGGGAATGCCTGGCGCTGGTCGGCCTGTCCGACAAGCAGCACAGCTATCCGGCGCAGTTGTCGGGTGGGCAAAAGCAGCGCGTGGCGATCGCCCGCGCACTGGCCAGCCACCCCGATGTGCTGCTGTGCGATGAACCGACCTCCGCACTGGATGCGGAAACCACGCGCGCGCTGCTGGGCACCCTGCGCGACATCAATCAACGCCTGGGCGTGACCATCGTTTTCGTCAGCCACGAATTGTCGGTGCTCGGCGCCATCTGCAACCGCGTGGCGGTGGTGGAAAACGGCGCGATCGCCGAACAGTTCGAACTGGCCGACACCGCCACCCCGCGCAAGACGGCGCTGGGCCGCGAACTGGCCTATTACGGCACCGCAGCGTTTGAAGCGACCGCCTGGAAGGATGCAAGCCATGTTTGAAAAATCGATCGATAACGTCGTCGCCCTGCTGCCGGAAATCTGGGTCGCGCTCGGCCAGACCATGACCATGCTGGGCATCGGCCTCACCGCCGCCATCCTGATCGGCGGCCCGCTCGGCGTGCTGCTGTTCCTGGTATCGGAAAAGCAGTCGCTGGAAAACCGCCCGCTGTCGATGATCCTGGGCTGGCTGGTCAACACCGTGCGCTCCTTCCCCTTCATCATTTTGCTGGTGGCGCTGACGCCATTTACGCGCGTGATCGCCGGCACCTCGATCGGCCCGCTGGCCGCCGCCGTACCGCTGTCGTTCGCCGCCATTCCGTATCTTGCGCGCCTGGTGGAGCAGAACCTGCGCGAAGTGCCGCGCGGCGTGATCGAGGCGGCGCACGCCATGGGCGCCTCGGAAATGCAGATCATCGTGCGCGTGCTGCTGGTCGAAGCGCGCTCCGGCCTGGTGCTGGCCCTGACCGTGCTGTCGATCAGCTTCCTGTCCTATTCAGCCGTGGCCGGTGTGGTGGGTGGCGGCGGCATCGGCGACCTGGCCATCCGCTACGGCTACTACCGCTTCGAGACCGACATCATGGTCGTCACCGTCGCCATCCTGATCGTGCTGGTGCAGATCATCCAGTTCGCCGGCACCCGTATCGCCAAGCGCCTCGACAAACGTTAATCCATATTGAATCAAAGGACACTCATGAACATCATCCGCCGCAACCTGCTCGCCGCCGCCGTCGGCCTGTCCCTGGCGTTTTCGGCCCAGGCCAAGGACCCGAAGGAAATCGTTATCGGCACCAGCGCCGGCCCGTATGGCGACCAGCTGAAAATCGGCATCAAGCCCATCCTTGAAAAACAGGGTTACAAAGTCAAGATCGTCGAATTCAACGACTACGTGCAGCCGAACTACGCCTTGGCCGAAGGTTCGCTGGACGCCAATGTGTTCCAGCACATCGTCTATCTCACCAAGTTCGCCACCGATAACAAGCTGGCCATCACGCCGCTGATCACCGTGCCGACCATCCCGATTGCCATGTACAGCAGCAAGCACAAGGCCCTCACCGAGATCAAGGACGGCGCGACCATCGCCATGCCGAACGACCCGACCAACCAGGCGCGCGCGCTGGTGGTGCTCGACAAAATGGGCTGGATCAAACTGAAACCGAACGTCGACCCGCTGCGCGCGTCCGAGCGCGACGTGGCCGCCAATCCGAAAAAACTGAAACTGGTGCCGCTGGAAGCGGCGCAACTGCCGCGTGCCCTGGCCGATACCGACTTCGCCTTTATCAACGGTAACTTCGCCCAGGCCGCCGGCATCAAGCTGACCAGCGCGCTGGTGGCCGAGAAAATTTCGGACAGCTATATCAACCTGGTGGCCATCCGCACCGCCGACAAGGGCAAGCCCTGGGTGAAAGACCTGGAAGCGGCCTACCGCTCGCGCGCCTTTCTGGACGTGACCAACAAGCACTTCGCCGGCTACGAAAAGACCGATTACCAGGTTGCGCTGGAAAAGACGCTCAAGAAGTGATACGTAGGTCGGCTTAGGCCGCAGGCCGTAACCCGACACCACCACTGTCACTGGCGCCCCTCCCTCCGGTCTTTTGATACGCTCGACGCCTGTCAGCTGACCAGAAGGAGATCTCATGTTCCCCGTTTTCAAACTCGCACGACTCATGCCGCTTGCCGCCGCCATCACGCTGGCCGCCGGCTGCGCCAGCACCGCCCCTGCCTCGTCGACGGCATCCCTGACCAATACCTACTGGAAGCTGACCGAACTCGATGGCGCGCGCGTCAGCATGGCGCCGGAACAGGAACGCGAAGTGCGCATCACGCTCGACGACAACGGCAAGGTCACCGGTTTCACGGGCTGCAACCGGGTGATGGGCGGCTATACGGTGGCGGCCGAGGTGCTGCGCTTTACGCAATTGGCCGGCATGCGCATGATGTGCCCACCGCCGGCGATGCAGCTGGAAAGCGCCGTGCTGGCCAATCTGAACAGCGTGACGGGCTTTCGCATCGACGGCGAGCAGTTGATACTGCTCAAGGACGGCGCGCCGGTGGCCCGCTATGAGAGCGTCTACCTGAAATAAAGACGCACTACCGTTACAATGGCTTTCACCGTATTTTTGGAAGGAAACCATGTCCGCCGTTCCCGCATCCCCACCCTCGGCAGCCGCCGGCCGCTACCGCGCATTCCTGTTCGATATGGACGGCACGGTGATCAATTCCATCGCCGCCGCCGAACGCATCTGGGGGCTGTGGGCAAAGCGCCAGGGCCTGGACGTGGCAACTTTTTTACCCACCATCCACGGCGCGCGCTCGGTCGACACGATCACCAAACTGGCCCTGCCCGGCCTCGATCCGCGCCAGGAAGCGCAGGGCATCACGGACGCCGAGATCATCGATGTGGAAGGGATAATTGAAATTGCCGGCGCCCAGCGCTTCCTGCAATCGCTGCCGCCCGCGCAATGGGCCATCGTCACCTCGGCGCCGCGCGCGCTGGCCGTGGCGCGGCTAAAGGCGGCCGGCATGCCGGTGCCCGCCGTGATGGTGACGGCGGAAGACGTCAAGGCCGGCAAACCCAAGCCCGACTGCTATCTGCTGGCGGCGGAAAAACTGGGCGTGTCGCCCGCCGACTGCCTGGTGTTCGAAGACGCCTTGGTCGGCATCGAGGCCGGTGTAGCGGCCGGCGCCAGGGTAATGGTGATCACCGCCACGCACGCGCACCCGCTGGCCACGCCCCACCCGGCAATTGCCAGCTATGAAGCGATGGTGGCCACCGTCGACGCCGATGGCTTTATCGTGCTGGCGCAGTCGGCCGCAACACCCGTCCAAGGATAGACTGCTCCAGTGCCGCAAATTGCGCGCTGCCGCGCTGGCGCGGGCGCGGCAGGTCGACCCGCACGTCGAGCGTGATCTGGCCGTCCTCGATCAGCAGCACGCGATCGGCCAGCGCCACCGCCTCGGCCACGTCATGCGTGACCAGCACCGCCGTAAAACCGCGCGCCAGCCACAGCGACTCGATCAGTTGCTGCATCTCGATGCGGGTCAGCGCATCCAATGCTCCCAGCGGTTCATCGAGCAGCAGCAGCTGCGGCTCATGCACCAGCGCGCGCGCCAGCGCCACGCGCTGCTTCTGGCCGCCCGACAGCGCGGCCGGCCACTCGTCGGCGCGCTCGGCCAGGCCCACCGTCCACAGCGATGCGGCGGCAGCGCCCACGCCGCGCGGCAAGCCGAGCGCCACGTTGTCCAGCACCGTCTTCCACGGCAGCAGCCGCGCTTCCTGGAACATGATGCGGATATCGGCTGCGGTGTTACCCGAGCCCACCGTGATTGCGCCCTGGTCGATGCTTTCCAGGCCGGCGATCGAACGCAGCAAGGTGCTCTTGCCGCAGCCGCTGCGCCCGACGATGGCGACGAATTCACCGGCGTCGAGCTTGAGGTCGACGTTTTTCAGCACCGGGCGCGTGGTATAGGACTTGCTCAGGTTTTCCAGCAGCAGAGGCACGCCGCTGCGCTCGCTGGCAGGACGCGGCGCCAGCTTCGCACGCGCCGGGGTGACAGGTGCATCCTGCGCAAAGTGGGAAAACAGATCCGTTTCGACTTGAACAGGAGCTAACAGCATGATGATTCCTTCTTAACGGTAGGCGGGATTCCAGCGCAGGCAGCGTTTTTCCAGGCGGCGCGAAAACAGATCGGCGGCCTTGCCCAGCAAGGCGTACAGCAGGATGCCGACCAGGACCACGTCGGTTTGCAAAAATTCACGCGCATTCATGGTCATGTAGCCGATGCCGGCCTGCGCCGAGATGGTTTCGGCGACAATCAACAGCACCCACACCAGGCCCAGCGAAAAGCGCACGCCGACCAAAATCGACGGCATGGCGGCCGGCAGTATCACGTCCCGGTACAAGGGCCAGCCGGACAGCCCATAGCTTCTGGCCATTTCGATCAGGCCCTGGTCGGCCGAGCGGATGCCGTGGAAGGTGTTCAGGTAGACGGGAAAGAATACGCCGACGGCCAGCAGGAACAGCTTGGCCGTTTCGTCGATGCCGAACCATAAGATCACCAGCGGTATCAGGGCCAGGGCCGGGATATTGCGCACCATCTGCAAGGTGGTGTCCAACAGGGTCTCGGCATGGCGAAAGCTGCCCGTCAACAGCCCCAGCAGCAGGCCCAGGCCGGCGCCCACGCCAAAGCCGGCGCTGGCCCGCCACAAGCTCGTTTTCAGGTGCAGCCACAACTCGCCCGACTCGGCCAGCGTCCGGAAGGCCTTTGCCACCGCCCACGGTTCGGGCAGGATGCGGCTCGACAGCCAGCCCAGCTGCGAGGCCAGTTGCCAGCCCAGCAGCAGCGCCACCGGCAAGGCCCACGGCGCCAGGTTGTCGCGCCATGGCGTGGGCGCGCCCACGCCATGGCTACTGAGGGTCGCCGCCATCTCAGGCTGCCTTTTTTTGCGGGGCGGCCGGCACGATATTGCTGGCCATCACTTCGCCGAACGGGCCGCTGAGGGACTGTTCGCCGACGGCCTTGCCCTTGCCCAGCAGCGGGAATACCAGCTCGGCAAAGCGGTACGACTCTTCCAGGTGCGGGTAGCCCGAAAAAATGAAGGTGTCGATGCCCAGGTCCGCGTACTCCCTGATGCGCGCCACCACCGTTTCGGCGTCGCCCACCAGGGCCGTGCCGGCGCCGCCGCGCACCAGGCCCACGCCGGCCCACAGATTGGGCGACACCTCCAGCTTGTCACGGTTGCCGCCGTGCAGGGCCGCCATGCGCTGCTGGCCCACCGAGTCCATTTTGGAAAACGCCGCCTGCGCCTTGGCGATGACTTCGTCGTCCAGGTGGCTGATCAGTTCATCGGCGGCGCGCCAGGCCGCTTCAGTGGTATCGCGCACGATCACGTGCAGGCGGATGCCGAAGCGCACCGTGCGGCCTTTTTTTGCAGCGCGGGCGCGGATATCGGCAATCTTCTCGGCCACCGCGGCCGGTGGCTCGCCCCAGGTCAGGTACACGTCCATCTGCTCGGCCGCCAGTTCATGCGCCGGTTCCGACGAGCCGCCGAAATACAGCGGCGGATACGGTTTTTGCACCGGCGGGTACAGGGTCTTCGAACCCTTGACCTGGATATGCTTGCCCTCGAAATCATAGCCGGCCGCGCCGCCCTCGCCGGCCAGGGTGGCGCGCCAGACCTTGATGAATTCATCCGAGATTTCATAGCGCCTGGCATGGTCGGCAAACAGGCCGTCGGCTTCCAGTTCGCCCTGGTCGCCGCCGGTCACCACGTTGATCAGCAGGCGGCCGTTCGACAGGCGGTCAAAGGTCGAGGCCATGCGCACCGCCAGGCCCGGCGTCGACAGGCCGGGGCGCACGGCGACCAGGAACTTGAGTTTTTGCGTCACGCTGATCAGGGACGACGCCACCACCCACGCGTCTTCGCAGGAGCGGCCGGTCGGCAGCAGCACGCCGTCGTAGCCCAGCGTGTCGGCGGCCACGGCCACCTGGCGCAGGTAATCGGCATCGACGGCGCGCGCGCCTTGCGAGGTGCCCAGGTAGCGGCTGTCGCCGTGGGTGGGAATGAACCAGAAGATATTCAATGACATGGTGTTCTCTCTTTCCTTGTTATTTGGTGGCGACCTGTTTGGCGGCCGGCAGCAGCGCGTCCCTGACGACGATGGGTTTGGGGATCAGCTTGAGGTTGGAAAACGCATCGGCGACTTTCTGCTGGGCCGCGATCACGTCCACCGACACCGGCTTGACGCCGTAGGCATAGCGCGAGGCGGCCAGCGCCACCACTTCCTTGCTCAAGCCCGTCTGCGCCGACAGCATGGTCGCCACTTCGTCCGGGTTGTTGCGGCCCCAGTCATCGACCTTGGCCACCTCATCGAGCACGACGCGCAGGATCTCGGGGTTCTTTTCCGCATAGCTGCGCGAAGCCAGGTAGAACTGGTAGTTGGCGACCAGGCCCTTGCCATCGGCCAGCACGCGCGCGCCGATCTGCTTTTCGGCGGCCGCCAGGAACGGGTCCCAGATGGCCCAGGCGTCCACGCTGCCGCGCTCGAAGGCGGCGCGCGCATCGGCCGGCGGCAGGAACACGGGCTGGATATCAGCGTAGGCCACGCCGGCTTTTTCCAGCGCCTTCAACAGCAGGTAATGCACGTTCGAGCCCTTGTTCAGGGCAATTTTCTTGCCTTTCAAGTCGGCCAGGGTACGCAAGGAAGAGCCCTTGGGCACGACGATGGCTTCGCTGGCCGGCGACGGCGGTTCATTGCCCACATAGACGAGATTCGCGCCGGCCGCCTGCGCAAAGATGGGCGGCGCTTCGCCGACGGTGCCAAAGTCGATGCTGCCCACGTTCAGGCCTTCGAGCAGCACCGGGCCGGCCGGAAACTCGCTCCACTTCACGCCCACGCCCTGCTCGGCCAGGCGTTTTTCCAGGGTGCCGCGGCCTTTGAGCAGCGTCAAGGTGCCGTATTTCTGGTAGCCGATGCGTACTTCGCCCTTGGTCTGCGCCTGCGCCGTGGCCGGCATGCCGCCGGCCATCACGCCGAGGCCGGCAAAGGCGGCGAACAGCAAGCCCACGGTGCTGCGGCGGGAGAGGCGTTTTTGGTGGCGATCGGTCATGGCGGTTTCCTGTGGTGTCAATAGTGGTGGATCAGGCGGTTTGCAGGGATGCGGTGCAGGGCTGTTCCTGCAGCGAGCGGCTCGGCGGCGCCACGGTGTGATCGTTGACGGCCGCCGGGCGGCGCGCGCCCTGCAGGATGAACAGTCCGGCCGACACGTCGGCGATGCCGGCCTGCACCCGCAGTTCGATCGCCGCGTCCAGGGTCAAGCCCCGTTCCTCATGCCAGTCGAGCTGCTGCGCATTGGCGTAGATGCTGGTAAATACCTGCTTGGCGCCCAGCGCGTGCAGCACCGGCCGCAGCGCGTAATCGAGCGCCAGGGTGTGGGCGTGGCCGCCGCCGGTGGCCAGCGGCAGCACCAGCTTGCCGGCCAGGCCGTCCTGCGGCAGCAGGTCGAGAAAGGCTTTCAGCAGGCCCGTATACGACGCTTTGTAAATCGGCGTGGCGATCACGATGGCGTGCGCTTCGGCCACGGCGCGCACGGCGCCGGCGATATCGGCATCGCTGTAGTCCAGCTGCAGCAGCGCACGCGCCGGCAGGTCGCGCACGTCGAGCTTGCTGCAGCTGTGGCCGTGCAGCGCCAGCTGGTCGCCGATATGCCGCAGCAGACGGCTGGAACTCGAAGGTATCTGCGGGCTGCCGCCCAGTAAAAGTATGCTCATGGTGTCCGTCCCTGTAAGTTGTCTGTGTCGAAAGGCGCTGCTGGAATGGATGCAGCCTATCGCCATCAAGGCCCGGGCAAAACGAATGCTTTCACGCTTCGATATGTGTTTTTCGACTAAGGCGCCACGACGCCCGGCAAGCGCCTCGCATTGACCGCGATCGATCTTTTTCGCATATCCAAGCGCGCTTTTCTTCGTGTACGGCGCCGCGATTGCGATGCAATACTGGCTCCATCGATTTTCTGGAATGACCGCCATGTCCGCTGCTTTTATCTATGCCCCCGCGCCACGAACCCCGGCTGCGCCACCCGACGCCATCGCCGTCGCCACCGCCCTTGCCGCCCGCCTGGCCGCTACCGCCAATGAGCGCGACCGGGCCGGCGGCCATGCGGCCGAGCAGCGTGACTGGATACGCGAATCCGGTCTCTTGACCCTGTCGATTCCCGCGCAGTTTGGCGGCCAGGGCGCCGCCTGGCCGCTGGTGTACCAGGTGATCCGCATTCTGGCGCGCGCCGACAGCGCACTGGCCCATGTCTTCGGTTTTCATCATCTGCAGCTGGCCGGCTTGCAGCTGTATGGCAGCGCCCAGCAGCAGCGCCGCCTGCTGACCCTGACGGTGGACGAGGGCCTGTTCTGGGGCAATGCCCTGAACCCGCTCGACAAAAGAGTCACCGCCACCGACAGCGCCGACGGCTTTATTCTGGACGGCATCAAGAGTTTTTCGTCCGGCTCGGTGGGCTCGGACTGGCTGACCGTATCGGCCTGGCACGCGCCCACGCAAACGGCGCTGATCGCCGCCCTGCCCACGCGCCAGCCGGGCATCAGCGTGCAGCCGGACTGGGATGCGTTCGGCCAGCGCCAGACCGACAGCGGCAACGTGCATTTCGAGAACGTCGTTCTGCCGGCGGCGCTGGTGCTGCAGGCGCCCGCGCAAGCGGCCACGCCACAGGCCACCGTGCGCTCGCAGATCGCCCAGCTGATCATGGCCAATCTCTACCTCGGCATCGCCGAAGGCGCGTTCGAGGCGGCGCGCAACTACACCAGCGAGCAGGCGAAGGCCTGGTTCGCCTCCGGCGTGGCGCAAGCGGCGGACGATCCGCTGGTGCAGCACCGCTACGGCCAGCTATGGCTGCTGCTGCGCCCCGCGCAAGTGCTGGCCGACCTGGCGGCGCGGGAACTCGACACCGTGTTCCGCAAGGGCGCCCTGGTCACCGCCCAGGAACGCGGCCTGCTGGCCGTCGCCGTGGCCGAAGCCAAGGTCTTGTCGCACAAGGCGGGGCTGGACATCAGCAGCCAGCTGTTCGAACTGACGGGCGCCCGCTCGACCTCGGCGCAATTCGGCTTCGACCGCTACTGGCGCAACGTGCGCGTCCATACCCTGCACGACCCCGTCGACTACAAGCTGCGCGACCTGGGGCGCTATGCGCTGTCGGGCACCGTGCCCGAGCCGACGGCTTATTCCTGACACCACCCCAACCATCCGGAGACACCACCATGACCATCACCCGCCGCACCCTTGTTCTCGGCGCATTGAGCCTCGCCCTGGCTACCACCTTCGCCCACGCCAAAGACCCGAAAGAGATCACCATCGGCGCCAGCGCCGGTCCGTATGCGGACCAGATCAAGCTGGGCATCAAGCCCATCCTGGAAAAGCAGGGCTACAAGGTCAAGCTGGTCGAGTTCAACGACTATATCCAGCCGAACTACGCGCTGGCCGAGGGCTCGCTGGACGCCAACGCCTTCCAGCATATCGTCTACCTGAAAAAATTCGCGCTCGAGCACAAGCTGGCGCTGACGGACCTGGTGCAGGTGCCGACGGCGCCCATCGCGCTGTACAGCAAGAAACACAAATCGCTGGCGGAGGTGAAGGAAGGCTCGACCGTCGCCCTGCCGAACGATCCGACCAACCAGGCGCGCGCGCTGGTGCTGCTCGACCAGCTGGGCTGGGTCAAGCTGCGCGACAATATCGACCCGGTGCGCGCCTCCGAAAAGGATATCGCCGTCAACGTCAAAAAGCTCAGGATATTGCCACTGGAAGCGGCGCAGCTGCCACGCTCGCTGGGCGACACCGACTACTCTTTCATCAACGGCAATTTCGCGCTGGCCTCGGGCCTGAAGCTGACCGAGGCGCTGGTGGCCGAGAAAATCCCGCCCAACTACATCAACCTGGTGGCCGTGCGCACGGCCGACAAGGACAAGCAGTTCGCCAAAGACCTGGCGGCCGCCTACCGCTCGCGTGAATTCCTCGACATCACCAACAAGCACTTTGCCGGCTATGTCAAACCCGACTACCAGCAAGCGCTGCAGACGGCATCGAAATAATGAGCAAAGCCATCCGCTTCAACGCCTTCCAGATGAACACGGTGGGCCACCAGTCGCCGGGCCTGTGGACGCATGCGCGCGACCGCAGCGACCGCTATACGGACCCCGCCCACTGGACCGAACTGGCGCGGCTGCTGGAAAAAGGGCTGTTCGACGCGGTCTTTTTGGCCGACGTGCTGGGCGTGTACGATGTGTACCAGGGCAGCCTGGATGCGGCGCTGGCGCACGGCGTGCAAGTGCCGCTGAACGATCCGCTGGCGCTGGTGCCGCTGATGGCGCAGGCCACCACGCACCTGGGCTTTGGCGTCACCTGCGCCCTCACCTACGAGCATCCATATACCTTCGCGCGGCGCCTCTCGACGCTCGATCATTTGACCGGTGGGCGCATCGGCTGGAATATCGTCACCGGCTACCTCGATAGCGCGGCGCGCAACTTGGGCCTGGACCAGCAACTGAGCCACGACGAACGCTACGACCTGGCCGACGAATACCTGGACGTGGTCTACAAGCTGTGGGAAAAAAGCTGGGACGACGACGCGGTGGTCAACGACAAGGTGCGCGGCGTGTATGCCGATCCGGCGCGCGTGCATGCGATCAACCATCTGGGCCGCTACTACAGGGTGCCGGGCATTCACCTGTGCGAACCGTCGCCACAGCGCACGCCGCTGCTGTACCAGGCCGGCACCTCGCCGCGCGGCACGCGCTTTGCGGCGCGCCATGCGGAAGCGACCTTTGTCAGTGGTCCCGGCAAGACGGTGGTGAAACGCTATGCGGACGACTTGCGCGCGGCCGTGCGGCAAGCCGGACGCGATGGCGACAGCCTGGTGATCTATGCGCAGGCACTGATCATCACGGGCGCCACCGAAGCGCAGGCGCGCGCCAAGCACGAGGACTATCTCAAGCATGTCGATATCGAGGCGGCGCTGGTGCTGCTGTCGGGCTGGACCGGCGTGGACTTTTCACGCTTCCCGCTCGACGCCACCATCGACTACATCGACTCCGACGCCGGCCGCTCGGCGCTGGCCTCGTTCAGCCAGGCCGACCCGGACCGCACCTGGACCGTGCGCGAAGCGGCGCAGCATATCGGCCTCGGTGGCCGCGGCCCGGTGATCGTCGGCGATGCGCGGCAGGTGGCCGACCAGCTGGAAAGCTGGCTTGATGAGACCGGTATCGACGGCTTCAACCTGGCGTTTGCCGTGGCCCACGACAGCATGGCCGACGTGGTCGACCATATCGTGCCAGAACTGCAGCGGCGCGGGCGCTACAGGACACAGTACGAGCAAGGCAGCTTGCGCCACAAGGTATTCGGCCACGGCCCGCGCCTGCCGGAAAGCCACGCGGGCCGGCAGGTCAGCATCACGAACGACACCGCCGCGCTGGCGGCATGACTCTCCACTTACTACTCAGGACTCCATGAAACGCAGAACCGTATTGCAACTGGCCGCCGCCGGCGTTTTGCCCGGGCTTTCCCATGCCGCCGCCCAGCCACCCCTGAAAGAGCTGCGCCTCGACTACGCCTATTACTCGCCCACCAGCCTGGTGCTGCGCCGCTTCGGCTGGCTCGAAGAAGCGTTCAAGGCGGACGGCACCAGCATCAAGTGGGTGCTGAGCGCCGGCAGCAACCGCGCGCTCGAATACCTGAACGCCAACAGCATCGATATCGGTTCGAGCGCCGGCCTGGCCGCCCTGCTGGCGCGCGCCAATGGCAATCCGATCCGCGCGCCGTATATTTTTTCGCGCCCCGAATGGACGGCGCTGGTGGTGCGCAAGGACAGCACCATCCGCAGCGTGGCCGACCTGAAAGGGAAAAAGGTCGCCGCCACCAAGGGTACCGATCCGTATCTGTTTTTACTGCGCGCGCTGAAGACGGCGGGCCTGAAACGCGGCGATATCGAACACGTGAGCCTGCAGCATGCCGATGGCCGCGCGGCACTGGAGCAAGGCAAGGTCGATGCCTGGGCGGGGCTGGACCCGCATATGGCCGCCAGCGAACTGGAAGCGGGCTCGCGCCTGATCTACCGTAACGTGGCCTTCAATACCTACGGCTTTTTGAACGTGCGCGAGGACTTCCTGGCCAGCCGCCCGGCCGAGGTGGGCAAGGTGATACAGGCCTATGAACGGGCGCGCGCCTGGACCAGCGCCAATCCGGCCGCGGCGGCAAAAATCCTCGCCGAGGAAGCCAGGGTCAGCCTGCCGGTGGCGCTGCTGCAGGTGAAACTGAGGAGTGACTTCAGCAATCCGCAGCCGTCCAGCGAGCATGTAAAGGCGCTGCTGGTGGCCGCCCCCATCCTGGTTGACGAAGCGCTGGTCAAGCCGGGCGCGGACCTGAACCGCGCCATCACCGGCCTGGTCGATACCCGCTTTGCCATCCCTTATATTACCAATCTCAAGAAGGCATAGGACTCGTCATGGCCAGAGACACGCTCACCGCACCGGCGTCCGAAGCTGAAGCGCAAGCTGATACCGGCGCGCGCCGCGCGCTGCGCATGCCGCGCGCGGCGGTTGGCCTGCTGCTGCCGGCACTGGCCTTGATCGCGGCCGAAGCCGGCGTGCGCGCAGGCCTGATACCGGCCAACCTGTTGCCGGCGCCCAGCGAAATCGCCGCCACCATCGCCGGCCTGGCGCGGCAGGGCCTCGGTGGCCATGTGCTGGCAAGCACGGTGCGCGTGGCGATCGGCTTTGCCGGCGGCGCGCTGCTGGCCATGTTGCTCGGTGCGGCGGTGGGCCTGAACCGCACGATGGAAGCGCTGCTCGACCCCACCTTCCAGGCGCTGCGCGCGATTCCGTCACTGGCCTGGGTGCCCTTGCTGCTGCTGTGGCTGGGCATCGACGAAACGCCCAAGCTGGTGCTGATCGGCATCGGCGCCTTTTTTCCGGTCTACATGGGCGTGGCCTCGGGCATCCGCGACGTCGACCGCAAGCTGATCGAGGCGGCCCGCATGTACCGTTTGAGCCGTCCCGCGCTGGCGCGCCGCGTGCTGCTGCCGGCCGCCCTGCCCGCCATTTTCACGGGCCTGCGCAATGGCCTGAGCCTGGCCTGGATGTTCATGGTGGCGGCCGAACTGATCGCCGCCAGCCAGGGCCTGGGCTATCTGCTCAGCGACGGGCGCGAGACCAGCCGCGCCGATATCGTCTTGTCCGCCATCGTGCTGCTGGCCCTCTTGGGCAAGGCCAGCGACAGCCTGATGCAGCGCCTGGAACACCGTTTGCTGGCCTGGCGCGACAGCTATGCCCCCGTCTGAAAGGAATACGCCATGAGCGCACTGCTCGACATCACCATCCATGAAAAGGCCTATGGCGCGCGCCGCGTGCTGCATAACGTGCGGCTGCAGCTGCGCCAGGGCGACATCGTCAGCCTGATCGGCGCCAGCGGCTGCGGCAAGAGCAGCCTGCTGTCCATCGTCGCGGGCCTCGACGCCGACTTTCGCGGCAGCTTGCGCCTGGACGGCCAGCCGCTCGCCGGCGTGCATGGCGATATCGGCCTGATCTTCCAGGAACCGCGCCTGTTCCCCTGGCTGACGGTGGCGCAAAATATCGCCTTTGGCCAGGGCCCGAAAGGCCAGCACGATCCGAAGGTCGCGCAGCTGCTCGACGAAGTGGGCCTGCACGGCCAGGCGAACAGCCTGCCCAAGCAGCTCTCGGGCGGCCAGGCGCAACGCGCGGCGATTGCACGCGGCCTGTTCGGCCAGCCACGCATATTGCTGCTGGACGAACCGTTTTCCGCCGTCGACGCGTTTACCCGCATGAAGCTGCAGGACCTGCTGGCCGACGTGGCCGCCCGCCACGGCCTGACGGTGCTGCTGGTGACCCACGATATTGACGAAGCGCTGTACCTGAGCGACCGCATCGTCATGCTCGACACCCGCGCCGGCCCGCCGCGCGCCCGCTACGACGTGGCGGCACCGCGCCCGCGCTCGCGCGCCCCGGCGACGCAGGCGGCGCTGAAAGACGCCATCCTCGGCGAACTGCACGCGGCGCACGCGATCTGACACGCCGCCGCATTTGCGCGGCGCCCGGTTCCATGTCAGCATAGGCCACCCTGGCCACTGAAAAGGACCGCAATGCCCTCTCTTTTTCCACCTGTGCTGGCCGTGCTGCTGGCCGCGCCCATGCTGGCGCAGGCGCAAGGTCCGGCGCCGTTCCGCCTGTTTGCCAACACCTATTATGTGGGCACGCAGGACGCCAGCTCGGTGCTGATTACCTCGAATGTAGGCCATGTGCTGATCGACGCCGGCCTGCCGGAGTCAGCTGCCACCATCATCGCCAATATCGCCGCGCTGGGCTTTCGCATCGAAGACGTGAAAATGATCATGAATTCGCACGGCCATGCCGAGCATGCGGGCGGCGTGGCCGAACTGCAGCGGCGCAGCGATGCGCTGGTCTACGCCAGCCCGTCGTCGGCGCTGGATCTGGCGGCCGGCGAAGTGGGGCCGGACGATCCGCAATACCATGCGGCCGCCACATTTCCACCGGTGAGCGACATGCGCCTGGCGCGCGATGGCAACCATTACACGGTCGGTCCAATCAGGCTCACCGCGCATGCCACTGCCGGCCATACGCCGGGCGGCCTGTCGTGGAGCTGGCAATCGTGCGAGGCCAACCGCTGCCTGGACATGGTCTATGCGGACAGCCTGGAGCCGGTGTCGCGCCCCGGCTTCAGATTCAGCGCCAGCAGCGAGTATCCGAACGCGCTGGACGACTTTGCGCACAGCTTCGAGGTACTGGAAAAACTGCCTTGCGATGTGCTGGTCTCGGCGCTGCCGCAGGCATCAACGCTGTGGCAAAGGCTGGCGGCCAGCGCCGACAAGGGGCCGGACGCCTTTGTCGATGCGGGCGCCTGCCGCGCCTATGCGGCGGCGGCGCGCGCCGCGCTGGCCACGCGGCTGGCCAGCGAAAAACCGTAAATGCACGCCCAGCCGTACGCGCCTGCCGGACGCACTTCTGCTAATCTGCCGCCATCTTTACAATGAGGACCGCCATGTTGACATTTTCCAGAGCCGTTTCCATCCTGGGCGCCGCCGCCGTGATCGCCGGCTGCGCGCAAACCCCGCCCGCCAGCCAGGGCGCCGGCGCCCCTGTCGCCAGCGCATCGGCCAGGCCGGCGCCGCCGCTGGCCGGCACCACCTGGAAACTCAAACAGCTCAACGGCCAGCCAGTGACGCGCACCGCGCCGCGCCAGCGCGACGTGACCATCGGGTTCAATAACGGCCGTGTCAGCGGCCACAGCGGCTGCAACCAGATGATGGGCGCCTACGGCACCAACGGCAGCAGCACGCTGACGTTTTCGCAGTTCGCCGGCACCATGATGGCCTGCGAAAAGGCCGACATGGACCTGGAAAACCAGCTGCTGAAAAGCCTGGGCACCGTCAACGGCTACCGCTTTGACGGGCAGCAGCTGCTGCTGTTGAAGGATGGCGTGGCGGTGGCGCGATATGAGGCGGTGAAGTAATCAATCGTGGCGTGTATGAGCCTGCGACACATTGCTGTTCGCCGGCACGCTCTGCGTCAGCCACACATTGCCGCCCACGGTCGACCCGGCGCCGATGGTGATGCGGCCCAGCACGGTGGCGCCGGCGTAGATCACCACGTCGTCTTCGACGATGGGGTGGCGCGGCGTGCCCTTGATCAGCACGCCCGACTCGTCGGCCGGGAAGCGCTTGGCGCCCAGGGTGACGGCCTGGTACAGGCGCACGCGCTCGCCGATGATGGCGGTTTCGCCGATCACCACACCGGTGCCATGGTCGATGAAGAAGCTCGCGCCGATCTGCGCGCCCGGGTGGATGTCGATGCCGGTCAGGGTGTGGGCGATATCGGCCACCAGGCGCGCCAGGAATGGTGAACCCAGCTTGTGCAACTGGTGCGCCAGGCGGTGGTACAAAATGGCGATGGTGCCCGGATAGCACAGCATGATCTCGGCCACCGAGGTGGCGGCCGGGTCGCCCGCATAGGCGGCCTGCACGTCGGACACCAGCAGTGCGCGGATGGCGGGCAGGCTGGCGGCGAAGTCGCGCGTGATCTCGCGTGCTTTCGCCGCCAGCGCGGCGTCATCGCTGGTTTCCGTCCGCGCGCCGCCCGGGGCTGAAAACAGCAGGCCGCGCCGCACCTGTTCGCTCAGGCGGTTCAGGGTGGTGTTGAGTGTGTCGCCGACAAAATAATCGATGCTTTCATCGGTCAGGTTGGGCCGCCCGTAATGGGTCGGAAACAGGGCCGCCGACAGGCCGTTGACGATGGTGGTCAATGCCTCGCGCGACGGCAGTTCGCGCACGCGGCCATTGTGGCGGATCTTGTGCTTTTCTTCGCGCGACACGCGCAGCGCGGCGATCACCGGGCCGAGGTTCCACTGGACCGTGTCGTCGACGCCGGCCGGACTATCTGTACTGTGCATGGCTGTTCATTTCAAATAAAACGGCGCGCAGGCCGGGTCGCCCCAGCTTATCGGCTGCCGCCTGCAAACCCAAGGAAGCATTTCATGCATCGATATGCGAAAAACGCATATCGACAGGCGGGCCGGAGCGGCCTCCGACGCCATCCCTGCCACTAGCGTAAAATGGCGGCCTAACAAAAACACTGTGAAACATGACTAAATTATTAACCTGGATATTGGCGGGCCTGGCGATGGTCGGACCGCTGGCCATCGATACCTACCTGCCGTCTTTCCCCGCCATCGTCACCGATTTTAACGCCAGCCCGCTGCTGGTGCAGCAGACCCTGAGCTTTTTCCTGTTTTGCTTTGCCTTCATGATGCTGTTCTACGGCACCCTGTCCGACTCCTTCGGCCGCCGCCCGGTGATCCTGGTCTCGCTGGTGCTGTACGTGATCGCCTCGGTCGGCGCCGCGCTGGCGCCGTCGCTCGGTTGGCTGCTGGCCTGGCGCGTGCTGCAGGGCCTGTCGGCCGGCGCCGGTTCGGTGATCGGCCGCGCCATCGTGCAGGACCGCTACGCGGGCGCCGAAGCGCAAAAAATCCTGTCGCACATCATGATGGTGTTCGCGCTGGCGCCGGCAATCGCGCCCGTGCTGGGCGGCTGGCTGCAGGTGGGCCTGGGCTGGCGCTGGATCTTCTGGTTCCTCGGCGCCTTCGGCGTGCTGATGTTTGTCGTCGTCTGGCGCGCGCTGCCGGAAAGCCTGCCGAAGGAACAGCGCCACGCCTTCCACCTGGGCAGCATCGCCGTCAACTACTGGAGCGTGCTGCGCCACCGCCAGTTCCTGCTGCTGTCGACCGCCATCGGCGCGGCCTTCGGCGGCTTCGCCCTGTATATCGGCTCGGCCGCCTACTTCATCATCAATATCCTGCACCTGCCCGAAACGGCGTTTGCCTGGCTGTTCATTCCTTTGATCAGCGGCATGGTGTTCGGTTCGGCCCTGTCGAGCAAGATCGCCCACCGCTACAGCCAGCGCCAGATGGTGTGGGCCGGTTTTGCCCTGATGCTGGTGGCGGCGGCCGTCAATATCGTCTACAACTACTTCTTTGCCGCCGAAGTGCCGTGGGCCGTGCTGCCGCTGTTCTTCTACTCGTTCGCCCTGTCGCTGGCGATGCCGCCGATGACATTGATGGCGCTGAACCACTTCCCCAACAACAGCGGCCTGGCCTCGTCGATGCAGTCGTTTATCCAGATGCTGCTGTTCGCGCTGGTGTCGGGACTGGTGGCGCCGCTGCTGTTCGACAGCGCCTTGAACCTGGCGTATGGGGTGATGGGCGGACTGGTGGTGGCGCTGGTGTGCTGGGTGCTGGCGCAAGGGATGCGTAGGTCGGATTAGCGCTTCGCGCGTAATCCGACGCCATTACGCCATTGTTAACGCGGCCAACGGTGGTGTCGGATTACGGCCTTCGGCCTAATCCGACCTACGCGACCTGTAATTTGCCATCAGGGCCAAGGAGCGGGGGTGACGTCGCGATACTGCGCCCCGCCATCCTCCGGTTCGGCTTCATCTTTTTGCGAGGGCTGGCTCAACGGTCCGGCCGGCGAGCGCAGGCCGAGGATTTCCTTGCGCGTCTCGACGAAGTCGGCCGAACTCAGGGGGTGCTGCTGGTCGGGCCAATGGCCCACGGCCCATTCCTGCAAGGCTTCGAAGCGGCGCCACAGTTCGGCGATGAACTCGCGGCGCGCCGCTTCCTGCTGTTCGGATGTCTTGTCGGTAACGTCGCCCACATTTGCTTCCATGGCTGCTCCTGGCTGATGGCTGATATATCGTGCCGCCATCTTAAGTATGGCCAGGGACAGCGTCTGTACGCGAACGAACGCTCAGACTACACCGGCATCTTGCCGAAACCCACGGCCAGGCGGTTCCAGGTATTGATGGCGCCGATGGCCAGGGTGACGTTGACCATTTCGGCCGGTGTCAGTTCCGCCGCCAGCGCCGCATACACGTCGTCGGACGGATGGGCTTGCGCGATCAGGGTCTGCGCTTCGGTCCAGGCCAGCACCGCGCGCTCGCGCGGCGTGAAGAACGGCGTTTCGCGCCAGACCGATACCGCATACAGGCGGCGCTCGGTTTCGCCGGCCTTGCGCGCATCGCTGGTGTGCATGTCGACGCAAAACGCGCAGCCGTTGATCTGCGAGGCCCGCAGTCGAATCAGCTCGATCAGCGAATGCTCGATGCCCAGTTTGGCGATGGCCGCTTCCAGTGCATACATGGCCTTGTTGGCGTCGGGCGAAGCGACTGCGAAGTCGATGCGTTGCTGTGTCATGATGATGTTCCTCGGTCAGTTGGAGATGCACCATTGTAGAATCGCGGCAACGGGCCATGGCAGGCCAATGTTCACGGAAAACAGCAGACCATTCATGGAACTACATATCAGCCTGGAAGGCCGGCGCGACCTGGGCGGCCAGTTGTACCGCCAGTTGCGCGAGGCGATCACCGCCGGGCGCCTGGCCGACGGCCAGCAGCTGCCGCCGTCACGCCTGCTGGCCAGCCAGCTGGGGCTGTCGCGCAAGACGGTGTCGGACGTCTATGACCGGCTCGCCTATGAACAGCTGCTGGTGGGCAAGGTGGGTGTCGGCAGCTTCGTGCAGGCGCCATCAGCCGCGCCACTGCCCCGCCCCGGCGGCGCGCCGCTTGCCAGCAGCGAACGCCTGGCGCGCTGGGAGGCGACGGCGCGGCCGCTGGTGCAAGGGCCGCGCAGCGGCTTTGCGCGCTACGCGTTTATCGGCGGGCGCGCCACCCCTGCCCTGTTTCCACACGACCAATGGCGGCGCTGCGTGCAGGCCGCGCTGCGCCAGGAACGCGGCGAGCGCGGCAACTATGGGCCGGTGGCCGGGTTGCCAGAGCTGCGCGCGGCGATCGCCGGCCACGCCGCCTTTACCCGGGGCATAGTCTGCACGCCGGAGCAGATCCTGGTGACCAATGGCGCCCAGCAGGCCTTGTCGCTGCTGGCAAACACCCTGCTGGACGCTGGCGACACGGTGGTGGTGGAGGAACCCGGTTATCCGATGGCGCGCCAGCTGTTCGAGGCCACGGGCGCGCGGGTGGTCGGCGTGGAGGTGGACCAGGAAGGCATGCTGGTGGCGCAGATTCCCGACAGCGCCAGGCTGGTCTATGCGACGCCGACCCACCAGTTTCCGCTCGGTATGCCGATGAGCATGGCGCGCCGCCAGGCGCTGCTGGCGCGCGCGGGCGAGCTGGGCGCCATCATTATCGAGGACGACTACGACAGCGCGTTTCGCTACGAAGGCCGGCCCACGGATTCGCTGCAAAGCATGGACCGCCACGGCCTGGTGGCCCATGTGGGCAGTTTTTCCAAGACCATGCTGCCGGAATTGCGCATGGGCTATGTGGTGCTGCCGACAGCGCTGGTGCGCGCCGTGCAAACAGTGAAACACCTGACCGACTGGCACACGCCCACCTTGATGCAACTGGCGCTGGCGCGCTTTATCGACGAAGGCCACCTGCAGCGCCATATACGCCGCTGCCACGCGGTGTACGCGGGCCGGCGCGAGCGGCTGCGGCACTGGTTCGGCGGCCCGCTGGCGCCGTGGTTCGAACTGGTGCCGACCGCGGCCGGCTTCCATGTGGCGGCGCTGGTGCGCGACCATGTGCGGCTCGACATGGCTGAACTGCTGCGCCGCGCCCGGCGGGCCGACGTGGGGCTGCTGTCGATCGCGCCGTTTTACCATGGAACGCCGCGCCGGCACGGACTGTACCTGGGCTATGGCGCCATCGATACGCTCGATATCGATGCGGCGCTCGGCATCGTGCAGGGTATCCTGGCCGATATGGCCGCCTGATTATCTGACTTTCCAGCGGTAATGCCCGGTAACGGGATAGGCAAACAGGATGTTTTCTTCTTTGGTGCCCGCGCCGATATTGTGGATGATCAGCGGCACGCCGCCGGCCTGCCTGTCGCTGACAATGCCGATATGCGTGAGATTGCCCGGCAGCATCCAGGTGACGATATCGCCCGGCTTGTAGTTGCGGCCGTCCTTGCTGACCGGCAGGCTGCTGCCGTGGCGGCCGAAAAACGTCGCCAGGTTGGGCACGCGCCGGTGGTCGATATTGCGGTCCGGCGCCTTCATCTGCCAGCGGCCCTGCTTCTGGTAGACCGCCCACGCCTGCCGCATGTCCTGGTGCACCAGCACCTGCAAGTCCGCGCCCAGCTTGCGGTAGGCGCGCACCACCACGTCGGTGCAGACGCCGCGCTCGATCGGCACGTCGCCACCCGGATAGGCCAGGCGCTCGTAGCGCGGATCGTAAGAGAGCGTGACACCGACCTGGCTGCGGGCGGCATCGACCAGGCCGGTGGCCGGCGCCGCATGGACAGCGGGCAAGACGGCCTGCGTGATGGCAAGCAAGAGGATGGGGAAGATTTTGACCAGCATGAGTCGGTGCATCAATCGGCAAAAGACCGACTGTACACCGTCAGAAAGCAGGACGGCGCGCGCGCTGAATCACTGCATGTTTGCCGGGCATATGGAACAAATGTTCCATGGAGCTTTCAATGTGATTGCCATAGACTCCGACTTCACCCTTGTGATTGCCAACAAATAAGCCAACAATGAAAAAGCGAACAAAGATTATTATTTCCGGATTGGCTGGCATTATCATCATGCCAGTGTGGATCTACACATTTTACCTGCTGTTTTTTGACAAATCGGAAGGCAAATCCGGGGAAATCGGAAAATCCGCGATTACAATCCAGGAGGGAATCTTGAGCGACGTCGGCCCTTCAAATAGCCATGGAATCATATTCTCAATGACAGAGTATTCACATCTGGTGATTGGCGATAATGAGCTCAAGGAACTGAGAATCGTCGATGAACTACGAAATTCACTGTCCGATGCAATGCGTAAAAGATGTACCCTGTACATCTACAACAGCACCATTGTCGGCATCAAGCTTTCCAATGGAAGAACTTATTGCGCGAATTACAAGCTCGGCGGCTTGTGGCACTTCCTGGGCTGGCTGTTGGTCATATTGGGCGTCCCGCTTATCTTTGCTTTGGGACTCGGAATATTATGTTTGATAGGTGGTTACGGCCTGATCAAGCGCGGTAAAATCTACTCCTGCGCCTCCAATGTACCTGATGGGGTTATTCTCACTGCCTGAAAATGAAAGGCTTTGCAGGTGGCTTGCGACGGATGCACAGCTGGAGCGTGCCGGTCAAGAGCGGCGATGTCCTGTGACGTAACAGGAGCCTGCGCTATACTCGGCGCCTTGATTCATTTACAGAAAGCTCCTTACCCATGTCCACAGCGGCCGAATTCTTCCACGCGATACTGCGCGCGGCGATCGATGAAATCAAGTCCCGCAATATCCCCGTCTACACGTTTGCCTTCCACCACGACCATCCGGGGCGCGCCGTCTCGGTCTGCGTCGATACGAAAGCGAGCTCGCAGCGGTCGGTGCAGGAGTCCAATACGGTCTGCCTCGAGTATTTCATGGAAGCGCTGGCCGACGGCGACCTGAAGGAGGCCAGCCAGTGGCCGGCCAATGGCGGCAGGAGCCTGACCCTGGCCGACTTCGCCGCGGTCAATATCGCGCGCCAGGAAATCGGCGATGTGCGCGTCAACAAGCAGTTTCATGGCCAGATGATACGGGCCGTGCTGGCGTTCCAGGATGAGATCGCCAGCCTGTCGCAGGAGCCTGCCGAGCTGCTGCTGACCTGCTCGGGGCCGGACGAAGAAGTCGAGTATGTCTGGTCGCTGCCGCCGGGCGTCCAGCAATAACTGCCCACCGCCGCGCGCCTCAGGAAGGCCACCACCAGCGCCGCCGTGCCGCATACGCCAGGCGCGCCGGCACCTTGACAACAATCCGTGTGCCGGGCGCCACTGCGCCATCGACCGCCAGCTTGCCCTTGATGCGCGCCACCCGTTCGCGCATGCCGACCAGGCCCCAGCGCCCTTCGCCGGCGCCCGGCGCCATGCCCTTGCCGTTGTCGCGCACCGCCAGGCTCAGCTGCCGTAAACCGAACTCCAGCGTGACTTCAACATGGCTGGCGCCGGCATGCTGGAAAGCATTGCGCAGCGCTTCGCGGGCGACCTCGCCCAGCTCTTCGGCCACCAGATCGCGCAGCAGCACCCGCCGCCCACCCGTCCGCAGCTGGAACGCCGTGCGCGGATGATCGCGCATCAGGCACTCGCCGGCCTCGGCAATCGCGTCCTCGATATCGCCGGCGGGGCTGAGCCGAAGCGCACTGACCTGGTCGCGTCCGTCGACGTAGGCCTGGTCCGCGTCATCGATCACCTGGCCCAGGCGCGCGCGCACAGCATTTCCTTCTGGCAGTGCGCCGCGCGCCACATGCAGGTGCAGGATAATGCCCTGCATGCTTTGCAGGATGGTGTCATGCAAAGCGCGCGCAATCCGGGTGCGTTCGCCCAGGCGCTCGTTCATGCGTACCTGCAACTGCGCCGTCAGCCGGGCCAGGCGCCAGCGGTGCAGCAGCCACGCCAGCAACAGCACGGCCAGCACGCACAGCACGCGAAACCAGGTGGTCTGCGCCAGGCCCGGCAGCATCTCGAACGACAGCTGGGCGCCGGTCTCGTTCCACAGGCCATCATCGTTCGAGGCCATCACGCGAAAGCGGTAATGTCCTGGCGCCAGGCTGGCATACTGGACCGAGCGCCGCCCTTCCACCTCGTGCCAGTCCTGGTCCAGGCCATCGAGCCGGTAGCGCAGGCGCATGCGCTCGGGCGCGCGCAGGCTGAGCGCTGTAAAGTCGATGTTCAGCTCGCCGGTACGCGGCGGCAAGCGCAGCCCGTCGCGCAGCGGATAATCCTGGCCGTCGGCCTTGAGTGCCGTGATATGGACGGGTGGCACGACACGATTGCGCGGCAGCCTGGCCGGGTCGAACGTGTAGACGCCGCCCATGGTCGAAAACCACAGCGCCCCATCCGTGCTGCTCACGGCGGACGGAAAAGGCGTGATCGCGCTGGCCGTGCCCTGCAGGCCATCGCGGTAGTCGAGCCGTCCGAACCGCACGCGGTAGCCGGGCTCGCTCAGGGCGCGCCGCAGCTCGGCTGGCGCAATCGATGACAGACCGGCGCCGCCATTGAGCCACAAGCTGCCATCGGCAGCAAACACCAGCCCCGTGGTACCGGCAAACGGGTCGTCGCCAACGCCGCTGACGGGCGTGACTTTCCGGCCCTCGACATGGGCCACGCCGTTTTCGCCGCCTATCCAGGCGCCTTGCGCCGTCGGCAAGATGGCCAGCACGGTGCCCAGCTGCACGCCGTCGGCACGGCCGATGGTGCGCAAGCCGCCCTGCTCGAGCACCGTCAGCCTGTCATTGGTCGAGCCAAACCAGGTACGCCGCGCATCGCTGGCAATGACGGACGGCGCCAGCCCCGCCAGGCCAGGCACGCCGCCGTTTTCCTGCCAGGCGCCAGCGCGCAGCGTGTACAGGCCACGCCTGCCCATGCCGACCCACAAGGCGCCCGAGGCATCGGTGGCCATCGACAACACCACTGCCGTGGCGGGATCGCGCAGGCCCGGTGGCAAGGGCACGGCCATGCGTTTGCCCTCGTGGATTTTCCACAGCGCCCCGATGCCGCCGCTCCACAGCACACCGTTTGGCGCCGCATGCAGGGCCGAAGTGAGATCGGTGGAAGTGGACGGTGGCGCGTACGGTTCGGCCGAGGCACCGGCGCTGGCGACGATCGAACGGTCGACCCAGACGCCGCCCGCGCCACGCGGCGCCAGTGCGCGCGCGGCGGCCAGGTACCTGGGCAAGGCGACAGGCGCCAGCTGGTACGCGCGAAACCGGTCGAGCCCGCTTTCCGTCCCCACCCAGAGATTCTGTTCGCGGTCTTCGAACACGGCAAAGCCATGCTGGCCTGACAGACCCTGTCCGGCACCGGTGCGCTGCGCGGGAAAGGCGCCGGCACCGGCGGCGCTGATGCGGCTCACGCCGTTATAGTTGGGCATCCACACGGTGCCGGCATGATCGAACAGAAAATAGCTGATGTTGCCCAGGCTGGCAGAGTCGGGCATGGGGGCTGCCGGCGTACCGGCCACCAGGTGCAAACCGGGACGCATGGTGTCGGAGGTCCAGATACTGCCATCCGGATGCTGGGCCAGCTTGCCGTAGCCCACCACCGCCGGCCCTTCCATAAAGCGCGTACCGTGTTTTTCCAGCGCATGGACGGCCTGGTTGGTGCGTACGTGAAATGTGCCCCTATTGTCGAGCAGCATTGCCGTGGCGATGCCACCGGACGCCGCCATCGATGCTGGCGGCACGCGCCAGTTGCCATCGGCGCCAAGCAGCATCAGGCCACGCGCGCCGGCCAGCCACAGCCGCCCGTCGCCGTCCTGTCCCAGGCATGCGGCGGTGCCGCCCGGCATGCCATGCTCGCCGACGCGAAAATGCCGCATGCCCGCCGCCGACAGCAGGCTGGCGCCGCCAAACTTGTAGGTGATCCACAGGCGGCCGTCCGGCAACAGCCCCAGGCTCTGGATGCTCGACGACAGCGGCGCCTGCGCACCGCTCATGCGCTCGAAGCGCACGCCATCGAAACGGAACAGGCCCATCGCGCTGCCGATCCACAACCAGCCGTCAGCGGTCTGGGTAATGGCCGTGATGCCGGTTGGCGCACCGTCTTTCGCGGTCCAGCTGGCGTGCTGCATGTCGATGATGGGGCGGCTGTCGGCGGCGCGCACCAGCGAGGCGCAGAAAAACACATGGCAGGCCAGTAAGCAGGCGGCAAAGGAGAGTGAACGCATCGGTCAGCGCAGGGATGGAACAAGCCGCCATTTTACGGCAAGCGCGGCCAATTCCGTACCGCCAAAAGGCCGGTATCGAGTTTGTCTGGCAAGTGCTTATGCCAGGCGCTGCGCTTTCGAGCGCGCCCAGCTGACGATGGTATTGGCATCGACCGCACCCGGCTGCCGCGCCACTTCCATGCCGTTCTGGAACAACGCCAGGGTGGGAATGCTGCGGATGGCCAAGCGGGTGGCGATGTCCTGCGATGCTTCGGTATTGACCTTGACCACGCGAAACGCCGGCTCCAGGGTTTGCGCGGCCTGGGCGTAGAACGGCATCATGGTGCGGCAGGGGCCGCACCATGGCGCCCAGAAGTCGACCAGCACGGGAATGTCGGTACGCTCGATGTGCTTCAAAAAGCGCGCGCTTGAAAGATCCACCGGCGCGCCGGTGAACAGGTCCTTGCCGCACTTGCCGCAGGTCGGCTGCTCACGCAGGCGCGCCGGCGGCAGGCGGTTGACGGCGTCGCAATGGGGGCAGACGATATGCAGGGATGCTGGCGAGGTCGGGGTCATGATAAAGCCGCTGGCTGATTCATAAAACCCCACCTTAGCAGAAATCCCTGCCGCCTTCCGCAGCCTTGCTTACAGGAACAGCGAGGCCGCAATCGACCACATCACCAGCGCGATGATGGCGTCGAGCACGCGCCAGGCCACCGGCTTGGCGAACACGGGCGCCAGGTAGCGCGCGCCAAAGCCCAGCACGAAGAACCACAGCGCCGAGGCCATGATGGCGCCGCCGGCAAAATACACGCGGCCGCTGCCTTCGTGCTGGCCACCGATCGAGCCCAGCAAAATCACCGTATCGAGAAAGGCGTGCGGGTTCAGCAGGCTGAACGCCAGCGCCGCGCCGATCACGGCCCAATAGCCATCGGGTGCCTTGGCGGTGGAGGCCGTCAAGGCGGCGGGACGCCAGGCCGATTTGGCCGCCCGCAGTCCGTAGGCGATCAAAAAGGTGGCGCCGCCGGCCTTGGCCCACAGCAAGAAGCTGGGGTTGTTGGCGATGACCGTGCCCATGCCGGCCACGCCGGCCGAGATCAGCAAGGCGTCGCACACCAGGCAGACCAGGATGCAGGTCAGCACATAGTGGCGTTTCAGGCCCTGTTTCAGCAAGAAGGCGTTTTGCGTGCCGATGGCCACGATCAGGCTGGCGCCCAGGCCCATGCCTTTCAAAAAGATTGCGCTATCCATGATGATTCCTTTATCGATGCTTTCCCCTGGCGCGCAGCCGCCCACGCCAGGCCGGCAAGACGCTCGGCGAGGCTGTAAAAGGTAGAAGGACGGTGGGCGCGAATGTCAGCGTTGCCGGCTGTGCCGGCAGTGCTGCGCGCGGAGGAAGTTGTTACCCTAAGGCAGCAGTGTAAAGAAAAAGTAAATATAAGTATAATCAATGATTCTAACCTTATATAAGAGATACTTATGCGAATGGTCGATTACCGGGGCCTGGCCGCGCTCGATGCCGTGATCGGCCTGGGCAGCTTTGAAAAGGCGGCGCAGTCGCTGGCCATCAGCCAGCCGGCCGTGTCGCAGCGCATCCGCACTCTGGAAAACCTGGAAGGCACTTTGCTGGTGATACGCAGCCATCCGCCGGCGCCCACGGAAGCGGGCCAGCGCCTGATCGCCCATTATCGCCAGGTCAAGCTGCTCGAAGCGGCGCTCGATGCACAGCCCGGCCCCAGCACGCGCCTGCCCGAGCTGGCGATCGCCGTCAACGCCGACAGCGCCGCCACCTGGATACCGGAAGCGCTGGGGCCGCTGTTGACGCCGCCAGCGTGCCTGCTCGACATTCGCCTCGATGACCAGGACCACACCCTGAGCCAGCTGCGCGAGGGGCGCGTGTTTGCCTGCGTCACCAGCGCCACCGACCTGGTGGCCGGCACCACCGCCACGCCGCTGGGCGGCATGCGCTATCTGTGCGTGGCCGCGCCCGCGTTTGCGGCACGCTGGTTTGCCGGTGGATTTACCGCCGACGCCGTCAGCCAGGCGCCCGCCATCACCTTCGGCAGCAAGGACGCGCTGCACGAGCGCTACCTGGAGCACCGGCTCGGCTACACGGGCCGCTATCCGCACCATGTGCTGGGCTCGGCGCGCGACTTCGTGCGCCTGATCGAAATGGGCTACGCCTATGGCATGGTGCCGCTGCTGCAGGCCGAAACGGCGCTGGCCGCCGGCCGGCTGGTCGACGTGGCGGCCGGCCAGTCGCTCGATGTGCCCCTGACCTGGCATGCCTGGGATATCCAGACGCCGCTCACGCGCACCCTGTCCGACGCGGTGATCGCCACGGCGCGCAAATGGCTGCTGCAACCCTGAGCGCGTCGCCAGCAGTGTGCGCTTGCCGACCCGATTGCCTTACACTGAGGCAACGATGAATAACAGGCAGGCATCATGAGCATTGCGCGTACCACCATCCTGGCCCTGTTGGCCCTCATACCCCTGACGGCCGGCCTGGTCGCCTGTTCGCCTCTGCGCGCCATCAATGCCCTGTCGTCCGGCAGCGCGTCAACCGTCACGCCGGACCTGCCCTACGGGCCGCTGCCCCGGCAAAAGCTCGATGTGTATGCGCCGAAAAGCCATGCCGGCCTGGCGCCGGTGGTGGTGTTTTTTTACGGCGGCAACTGGAACAGCGGCCAGCGCGCCGACTACGCCTTTGTCGGCCATGCGCTGGCCTCGCGCGGCTATGTGGCGGTGATCGCCGACTACCGTCTGTATCCGCAAGTGCATTACCCGGAAATATTGCAGGATGCGGCGCGCGCCGTGGCCTGGACGGCGGTCGAAGTGCGCCGCCATGGGGGCGACCCGGCGCGCCTGTTCGTGATGGGCCACAGCGCCGGCGCCTATAACGCGGCCATGGTAGCACTCGATACGAGCCTGCTGGCCCGCCACGGCATGCGCCCACAAGACTTGCGCGGCTGGATCGGCCTGGCCGGCCCGTATGATTTCCTGCCGATCGACAACCCGGACACCAAGCCCGTGTTTTTCTTCCCCGACACGCCCACTTCCTCGCAGCCGATCCACCATGTGACGGCAACGGCGCCACCGGCGCTTCTGATCGCGCCCCAGCGTGGCCACGACAAGCTGGTCGACCCGCAGCGCAATACCGGTGGCCTGGCGGCGGCCCTGCGCGCGCAAGGCCGGCCCGTGACGGAGCTGTATCTCGATGGCGTCAGCCACGCCACCCTGGTCGCCTCGCTGGCCAGCCCCCTGCGCAGGCTGGCACCCACCCTCGACCATATCAGCGCCTTTATCGACGCCAACAGCGGGCCGGAAACAAAAACGCCCGTCCGGTAAGGGACGGGCGCTGGCAAGTTAGCAGGTCAGCCAGGCTTCTGGACGGCGCTGCCACTACGGGGCTCAGCCCCCTGCGGGCAGTGCGGCCGTGGCCGGGCCGATGCCGGCCGGCTTACTCCTTGCGGCTGCTGGTCTTGCTTTGGCTGCCCGCATGGCTGGCCGATGCTTGCGCACCGCCGCTGGCGCCTTCGCTGGCCGACTGGGCGCCGCCCTGGGCACTGCCCTGGCCGCCGCTTTGCAGGCTCTGGCCTTCACGGCCCTGGGCGCCGCGCTGGTCGCGGCCATTGCCATTCTGGAAGCCCTGGAAAGGCTCGGCGATGCGCTGCATGGTTTCCTGCTGCTTGCGCAGGTTCTTTTCCGTTTCTTCCGAAGCCGTGCGGGCCACTTCCTCGGCCAGCGCCTTGGCGGTGCGGCTGGTCTCGGACACATGCTGCTCGGCCACGGTGGCCATTTCCACCTGGGTGTCGGCGGCCACGCGCGACAGTTGCTGTTGATACACACGCAGCTGCTCGGCGGCCGGCTGGCCGGAGGCGGCTGCCACGCGGAAAGCGTCTTCCGGACGCTCGACCGTGATCATGTTATGCGTGGCGATGGTGGCTTCTTCCAGCAGGCTTTGCGCCAGTTGCACATGCAGGTCGCTCACTTGCTGCACCGAATGAAACAACGATTTCGAGATGCCGTTGAAGAACGCCAGCTGGGCTTCCAGGTGATTCTTGGCGGCAGGGGTGACATTACGTGAATATGGATACATGGAGTTTCCTTTACGTGACATGGGTTGAGATGCCAAAGTGGCATCGGGCAATACGCGAGAAACATGACTGCGTGGAGGACAGCTGCTTGGCAACGCGAGCCCCAAGGCTACGTGAGGACTACTGATGAAGGATGATCTGGATCAAAGATGCGCAGGGCTGCGCAAAGAACTTTGCCAGGACGGCGCATCTTTGGTGCAGCGCAACATGAGAGAGGAAAAACTGTGCAGGGCCGGCAGACATAGCTCAGGCGACGCGAAAGTAGCCTTGGCGCAAAAGAGACGCTTCCAGCCAGCGGTTGCCATACCAGCCGCGCAGCATCAGGTAGGACAGCTGCACGCAGCTGGCCAGCAGCAGCGCCGCTTCCCTGCCCTGGATATCGGCCAGTTCGGCGCAGCCCGACAGCACGACGTCCAGGCACAGCATCGGCAGCAGCCACCACCAGCGGCGCTTGGCGACCGCCCACAAGGGACCGAGAAAGAACGCGGGCCAGGAAAAGCCCGCGCTGACATACGCGTAGCGGCCACTGCCGTCAGCGTACAAGGTACTGCCTGGTTTCATGCCATCCCTGACGTTAACGCAGGTTGCCCGTATGGCCCAGCGAATAGCGGCCCGGCTGCGGCCACACGGTCAGGCCGTGCGGCTCCTGGCCCACTTTCACCTTCGACACCTCGCCGCTGGTCGTACTGATGCGGTACACCACATCGTCAAAGCGGCCGGACAGCCACAGGTATTTGCCGTCGGCCGAGACATTGCCCATGTCCGGGCTGCCGCCGCCCGGGATGACCCACTGCGTCACCACTTTTTCGGTGGCAAAATCGATGACGCTGACGCTGCCCTTGCCATTGCGCTTGCCATGGATGCGGTGCGTGCCGCGGTTGGCCACGTACAACCGTTTGCCATCGCGGCTCGGGTACAGGCCGTGCGCGCCGACGCCGGTCTGGATAAAGCCGATTTCCTTCAGGGTGGCGCCATCGACGATGTGCACGCCGTCGGCGTCCATGTCGGCGATAAAGAATTTCTTGCCGTCCGGCGAGATGCGTATGTCCTGCGGCATGCCCTTCTTGACGCTGCAGATTTCATTGGCCGGGCCGCCCACCGGGCCGGACTCGGCAAAGCGCTTGGCCGGCATCTGCAGCTTCAGGTAGCCTTCGACCTTGCGGTTCACCAGGTCGATCTTGGCGATGGTGCCGTCAAATTCGCAGGTGAACATGGCATAGCGGCCATCGTTCGAAAAGTCGGCATGGTTGATGCCGCCGCACTGCGGCGTGTCGATCGAATACTGCACCGCCATGGTCTTCGGATCCCTGAAGTCCAGGCGGTGGCGCGCCTCGGCCACCACGATGGCCGACTTGCCGTCCGGCGTGTAATACATATTGTAAGGATCGTCGACCGCCACTTCCTTGCCGTGCTTGCCCGTCAGCGGGTCGATCGGCGTCAGGCTGCCCTTGTCGGTGCGCTCGGCGTTATTGGCCACCCACAGGGTGCGCAAGTCCCATGACGGCACCACGTGCTGCGGGCCCAGGCCGACCTTGAACTTGTCGACCACTTTCAGGCTTTCCTGGTCGATCACGTACACATCGTTCGAACGCAGGTTGGGCACGTAGACGCGCGGCAGGTGGTCCTTGACCACGGCGCTCATGTTGGACGGGCCGATGCTGCCATAGACATTTTTCGGGTCGACCAGCGGCGGCATGCCGGGCAGCGGCGAATAGGCCGGCGCGGCGGCAGGAGCGGCTGCTGGCGCCGGGGCCGGAGCCGCAGCGCCGATGACCTGGCTGGCCACGCCCAGGCCGGCGAATGCGGCGGCCAGGGCGGAAACGGTGACGAGGGTGCGTCGTTGGAGTATTTTCATGTCGGTTCGCGTATTGTCGTTGCAAATACCGGGCGCCCGCTGGCGTCCGGGTGGAAAGAATTATTTGTGCTGCAATAATTGTTTGATGGCCGCCACCGAGGTGTCGACCTGCAGCCTGACGCCGATCTGGCCCAGTTCGGCCGTGGCCCGCGTGGCGTCGCCGCGCACGCCGTCGGCCACGCCGGGCCTGGCACCATGGGCCATGGCCTCGCTGCGCACCATGGCCGGCTCGGTCGCCAGCATCAGCGCCGCGTCGGCCAGGCCCGCATGCAGGCCGATCTCGGCGGTGCTGAAGCCGCGCTTCTGCAGCTCGGCGATAAATTTTGTCTGGGTAATGTCGTAGTAGTCGAGCAAGGCGTATGCGCGCGCGTCCGCGTTTGGCCCACTTTTGCCGCCCTTGCTCCAGGCGCGGTTCAGTTTGGCGGCGACGTTCTGTTCGTTCTTCTGGTAGCCGCCATGGTCGCCGATAAAGATAATGTCGCGAAAGCCATGCTGGCGCAGGCTGGCGGCCGCGCCCTCAAGGATGGCTTCGAAGGCGGCCGGCGGTATCGAAATGGTACCCGCATGGCGCATGTGGCCGGCCGGCGGCGAGATACTGCCTTCCGGCACATAGGACACGACCGGCGCGACGATGGCATTGCCCAGCTTTTGCGCGATCTGGCGCGCCAGCATGCCGGCGCGCACGTTGTGCTTGCCCAGCGCGATATACGGGCCGCTCTGTTCGACGCCGCCGATCGGGATGATCGCCGTGGTGGCGCCGTGGTCTATGCGTGCGCGCAATTCGCTGCTGGTGAGTTCTTCCAGCACCACGCTGGACGAGGCAGGCGCGGCGGCCAGGCACGACAAGGGCAAGGCGAGGGTCAGGGACAAGGCAAGCAGACAGGCGCGGGGCGCCAGTGGCAGGCGGTACTGCAAATTCATCATCAAACATCTTTCGTGGTCATCAAGCGTGACGCCCTGCCTGGCGAGACCAGGCCAGCTGCTGCCACGAGGAATTGTATTCCATCGGGGCAGCATCGGCACGTTAATTTGACACGGTTTGGTGCGAATTGACTACAGGCAGCTTGTTACGCCAGCAGGCGCTGGGCAGGCTCCACGCGACGTGGTGCCGCCGTCACCGGCAAGCCACCGGCCACGCTCAGCTTGCGTCCGGTGGCGTCGCCGCGCAGGCGGAACACGGCCACCACGTCGACCAGTTCCACCGCGCGGTCCTGCAGCGAGGCTGCTGCGGCGGCGGCTTCCTCCACCAGCGAGGCATTCTGCTGGGTGACCTGGTCCATCTGCGAGATGGCCTGGTTGACCTGTTCGATGCCGGCGCTCTGCTCGTGGCTGGCGTTGGCGATCTCGCCCATGATGTCGGTCACGCGGCGGATGCTGACGACAATCTCTTCCATCGTGGCGCCGGCCTGGTCAACCAGCGCGCTGCCGGTGTTGACTTTCTCGACCGAATCCTCGATCAAACCCTTGATTTCCTTGGCCGCCGCCGCGCTGCGCTGGGCCAGGTTGCGCACTTCGGTGGCCACCACGGCAAAGCCGCGGCCCTGCTCGCCGGCACGCGCCGCCTCGACGGCCGCGTTCAGCGCCAGGATATTGGTCTGGAAGGCGATGCCGTCGATCACGCCGATAATGTCGGCGATCTTCTTGGCCGACGCATTGATCGAGCCCATGGTGCCGACCACCTGCGCCACCACGGCGCCGCCCTTGCTGGCCACTTCCGAAGCCGACACGGCCAGGGTGTTGGCCTGGCGCGCATTGTCGGTGTTCTGGCGCACGGCCGAGGTCAGCTCTTCCAGGCTGGACGCGGTTTCTTCCAGCGACGAGGCCTGCTGTTCGGTGCGTACCGACAGGTCGGCATTGCCGGCCGTGATCTGGCCGGCGGCCACGCTGACGGTATCGGCCGAGGTGCGCACGGTGGCGATCACGTCGACGATGCGCTCAAGGAATTTATTGAAGGCGGTGGCGGTGCGGCCCACTTCGTCCATGCGCTCGACCGGCATGGCGGCCGACAGGTCCATGGTGGCGCTGACGCGCTCCAGCGTGCTCTGGATATTGCCCAGGCCGCCGCTGATGGTGCGGTAGATATGCCAGGCCAGCGCGCCCGTCAGCAGCATGGCCACGGCCAGCACCGCCAGCATGGTGTTGAACGCCGTGTCGTAGGCGGCCAGGCTTTCCGCTTTCACGTCCGACACCAGCTTGTTGTTGTAGGCGATATGGTCATCCATGCTTTTCTTGGCGGCGGCGGCGGACAGCGCCAGCGGCGTACCGGCCAGCAAGGTGGCGCGCACGCCATCCATGTCGCCCGCGTGGGCGGCGGCAAAGAACGGCACCAGCGCGCGGCGGTAGGCTTCCATCGCGGCCTGGTCGGCGTCGAGCATCTTGCGGTCGGTGTCGTCATACAGGCGTTCGGCGCGGTATTTGGCGACCAGGTCGTCAAAATCCTTGTTGGCCGCGGCCAGCGCCTTGTCCAGCGCGGTCTTGTCGGCCAGGTTGGAGAATACCGACAGGCGGTAGCCGGCCAGGCGCGAATCGGTCAGCGCGGCTTTCGCCGCGTTCAGGCCCTGGATGCTGGGAATGATGCGGTTTTGTACCGTATCGAAACGCTCCTGGGCGCGCTGGAGCTGGATGGCGCCGCCGGCGCCCAGCAACAGCAGGGCCAGCAAGGCGATGGACAGGGTGAGGATTAATTGTTTGGTGATATTCATGGTGTGCTCGTCAGTGAAGCAGGACTGATTGGTGAAGTAAGTGGTTCATTGAAGCGGCAGGTCAGGCGGCCAGCGCCGACTGTTCCGCCGTGCGGCGCAGCAAGTCGCCATGTTCGCGGCAGAAGGCGGCGCCGGCCTTGTAGCCTACGTCGAACAGCAATTGCATGTTCGAGCTGGACCAGTCGAGGGTATCGGGCCAGTGCTGTTCCGGGATGCCTTTCATCAGGTCGAGCTTGAGCAGGCGGCGCTTGGGCTGGCCCGTGTGCGCGTCGGTGTTGTGCTCGAGCTCGAACAGGCGCAGCTCGGACTTGGAAATTTTTACCAGCGGCGTGATGATGGAACGCACCCAGGCGTCGTACAGATTGCGCGGCTTGCGCAACAGGCGCTCGTCGCCGAGGATGTCGAGAATGACCAGGGTATCGGCGTCGTGGTGCTCGCCCTTGCCTTCGATGAATGGGTCGAAATTGAGGGTATCGAGCGCCGCGCCTTCGATGTAGTCGCTGCCGGCAATATTGGTCGGCGCGTACAGGAAGGGAAACGACAGCGCCGCGCGCACGTGTTCGGGGGCGATTTCATGCTTGCCCCAGTTCTGCATGCGGTGCTCGGTCAGGTTGTAGGCGTTGATGTAGAACTGCGGACGCATGGTTTTTACGCCCGAAAAATCGACCGCCTTTTCCAGGAAGGGCAGGTGCGCGCACAGGCCCAGGCTTTTCGACGACAGGTCCGATGGCGACAGCGACGACAGCATCAGCTTGCCCCAGTCCGACCAGGCAGTCGGCGCCCCCGCAAACGTTTGCTTGAAGGCCTGCACGAAGGGATTGCTGGCCGGTGGCTGAAATACGTCGCGGAAGGTGCTGGCCTGCATGCCCGGCTTCTGGAAGATCTTGTAGTTAATCGGGATCATCTTGTAGATGCTGTCGGCCACGCCGGTATCGGCCCAGCTTTGCAGTGCCTGGCGCGGCGTCGCTTCGTGCGGCGTGGTGTACAGCAAGCCCATCAGCACACCCGCGCCCGACGCCGAGATCACGTCGAACTCGATGCCCTCGTCGACAAAGGCGGCCAGCGCGCCGGCGATCAGGGTGGAATTGGGTGCGCCGCCACCGAGCAGCAAACCGGTCTTGCGGGCCGGCATCGAGGCAACGGCGGGGGATTTGAGGTTGACAGATTTCATGCACGCTCCTGAATGGCGGAGCACCTGCGCCCCTGGGATTGTTAATCGCTTGTGATGTACGCAGCACTGTTTTAGTGAAACAATGTTGCAAAATTGAATGGCAAATTAACACAGAATAATTCCATATGGCAATTTAGTTGTCGTATATACGATATTCAGAAATGCCATAAGCAGCACCCATGCGGCTTGCGAGTGTTGCAGTGCAGCAAAAAAATATTTTGAAAGAGTGTCAATAAGTGTTGACTCATGGAAAATTTGGCAACTCCGCAAGCATGACGCGAACGCCGTACCGGCGGACCTTGGCCGCTTGCTTCATATATCAGGGCCGCACTAGCTTATGACTTAAAATTCTATCAAGCATGCCGACCCGGCAAGCACCTCATGGCACAATGGCAGCGGATTTCAACCCTACAAATTCAACACCGGAGACCCACCATGAGAATCGAAACCCTGGCCGTGCATGCAGGCTATACCCCCGACCCGACCACCCGGGCCGCCGCCGTCCCCATCTACCAGACGGTGGCCTACGCCTTTGACAATGCCCAGCATGGCGCCGACCTGTTCGACCTGAAAGTGGCCGGCAATATCTACACGCGCATCATGAACCCGACCCAGGACGTGCTGGAAAAACGGGTGGCCGCGCTCGAAGGCGGTGTGGCGGCGCTGGCCGTGGCCTCGGGCATGGCGGCGATTACCTATGCGATCCAGACCATCGCCGAAGCGGGAGACAATTTTATTTCGGCCAGCCAGCTCTATGGCGGCACCTACAATCTGTTTGCCCACACCCTGCCGCAGATCGGCATCGAAGTGCGCTTTGCCGATGCGCGCCAGCCCGACACCTTCGCCGCGCTGATCGACAGCCGCACCAAGGCGATCTTCTGCGAATCGATCGGCAACCCGCTGGGCAATGTGACGGACGTGGCGAAACTGGCCGAGATCGCCCACGCCCACGGCATTCCGCTGATCGTCGATAACACGGTGCCCAGCCCCTATCTGTTCCGCCCGATCGAGCATGGCGCCGACATCGTCGTTCACTCGCTGACCAAATACCTGGGCGGCCACGGCACCACGGTCGGCGGCGCCATCGTCGACAGCGGCAAATTTCCGTGGGCCGAACATAAAGAGCGCTTCAAGCGGCTCAATGAACCGGACGTGTCGTATCACGGCGTGGTGTATACCGAGGCATTCGGCCCGGCCGCCTTTATCGGCCGCGCGCGGGTGGTGCCGCTGCGCAATATGGGAGCGGCGATCTCGCCATTGAGCGCCTTCCAGCTGATACAGGGCATTGAAACGCTGGCCCTGCGCATGGACCGCATCTGCGACAACACGCTGGCGCTGGCCAAACATCTGAAGCAGCATCCGAAAGTCGCCTGGGTCAATTACGCCGGTCTGGAAGACCATCCGGACCACGCGCTGGTGAAAAAATACATGAACGGCCGCGCCTCGGGCATCTTGTCGTTCGGCCTGAAGCTGGCCGGCGGCGCGAATGTCAACCCGGACCCGCGCGCGGCCGGCGCCCGCGTGCTTGACGCGCTGCAGCTGTTCACGCGCCTGGTCAATATCGGCGACGCCAAGTCGCTGGCCACCCATCCGGCATCGACCACGCACCGCCAGCTGAACCCGGAAGAACTGGCCAGGGCGGGCGTATCGGAAGACATGCTGCGCCTGTCGGTCGGCATCGAGCATATCGACGATCTGCGCGAGGACCTGGAGCAGGCGCTGGCGGCGGCGTAGGTCGGATTAGCGCGCGGCGCGTAGTCCGACAACATTGTTGACGTCGTGGTGACGCCCGATTACGCCAGCAGGCCGGCGACCTGTTCGATCCGCTGCCGCACGCTGCCCGTCACATCGACATACGCAGTCCCCCGCCGCGCCAGCTCTTGCTGGTACCACGCATGCTGGCGCGCGCGAAAATCCTCGTCGCGGCGCGTGCCGTCCTGGATGAACGGAAAGTCCGGCGCGCACAGCAGCACCAGGTCGTAGCGGTGTTCGGCCAGCCGCGCCAGTTCCGGCTCGGCGCGGCCGAACATCTCGACGCAGTAGAAAAACGTGGTCATCGGCGAGGTGTCGCAAAACAGCCAGCGCCGCGCCTGCAAGGCCGCTTGCGCCTCGCGCTCGAGCTGCTCGCGGCCGATCTTCAGCAAGTCGTCATAGGCCAGCACGCCATCCTGGCTTTCCCACAATTGGCGGCCATATTCGGCCACCCAGCCGGTGCCGAAATGCGCGGCCAGCGCGGCGGTGAGCGTGGTCTTGCCGCTCGATTCGCCACCTAGCACGCAGATGCGCGTGACCAGGCTGGCGTACACCAGCGGCGACAGAAACGCGCGCTGCCCATGCGGATCGAGGCGCACGGCCGTGCCGGACACGGGTACCAGCGTTCTCGCCTGGTCCACGCTGACATGGGCCACCGGTGACTTTGCATAACATTCGCCCAGCACCTGTGCAAAGCCGGGCCCATAGCCTTCGCTGGAAAACACGGCGTCGACCGGCAATTTCAATACCGTCCAGCACAGCCAGCCCATGAAGTGACGGTGCACCTCGCCATCGTCGAGCTCATTGTGCGGCAAGCTGCGGGGCGCCACACCGCGCGCCGCGCACAGCGCGGCCAGGCGACCATCATCGAGCACGACGACGGTCGCCTGCGGATACAGCGCGCGCAGCCAGCCTTCACGGCGCGCCGGGTCCAGGCCGGGAAACTCGGGTTTGGTATAGCTGACGATCAGCAGTTCTTCGCAGGCCTGCCGCGCGCGATCGAGCAGCAGTTGATGGCCCAGGTGCAGCGGGCAAAATTTGCCGACCACCAGGGCACGTTTGTAAAGGTTCATGCCGCCGCTTCCTGCAGATCCGAGGTGTATTGAATGATCTTGTCTTCCGCCAGCAGGGCCGCCACCGTGATGTCGCCGAAGAATGGCGCGAGCAAGGCGCAAGCCTGTGGCGCCTGCGCCATGGCGCCGGGCGCCAGGCGCAGGACGACGCCGCCGTCCTGCCGCTGGTGCACGCCGAACAGCGCGATGGCCAGCGGTTTCAAGGCATGCGTGATATCGATATTGTTGATCCAGGCGCCGCTGCTGGTGCGGTAGCGCAGCGGGCTGCGCCCGGCCAGGCCCACCAGCACCGGGCCATCGGGGCCGTGCGCCAGCGAGGCGTAATCGCCGGTGCGGTAGCGCACGAGCGGCAGGCAAAAGTTGAAGCCGCCGGTGACCGTAATTTCGCCGCGCGTCCCATCGGGCACCGGCTTGCCGCCGGCGTCGAGGATTTCCACATACAGCCGGTGCTGCAGCAGCAGATGGCCTCCGGCCTGCTCGTCGTGGACGGCCACCGGCCCCACTTCATTGAGCGAATAGATATCGAGCACCGGGCAATGAAAACGCTGTTCCAGCCGCGCGCGCATGCCGGGCAACAGCATCATCGAGACCGACATCAGCGCGGCCGGCCGGTGCGTCATCGGCAACGTCAGCAGCTCGGCAAACGAGATCGGGTCGCCCGCGATCAGCTCGGGCGCCATCGCGTCCAGGTAGCGCGCGCGGTCATCGCGATGGCGCCAGTCGTCTGCGTGCAGGTTCAGCTTGGCCAGGCCCGATTCGCCCATGGTGGGCGTGACGGAGACATAGGTAAAGCAGCGCCGCTGGTGGCCCAGCAGCATCACGCCGACCTGCCCCGCGCCATGGCGCAAGCTCACGCCAGAGCGGCGCAGCGCGCGCTTGTGGTAGGCCAGGTAGCGCCCCGCCACCACCGGATGCGAAGCGATCAGCAAGGGGTGGCCTGTCGTTCCGGTGGTCTGGAAATTGATCATGCGCGCCACATCGGCGTCGTCCGGCACGAACGACGCGATATCGTGCGACAGCTCGGCGCGGCTGACCGGCGGCACGTCCTGCAGGCGCGCCGGGGGCGAGCCGCACGCGCGGTAGTGCGGTACCGTGGCCCAGACCCGTTCCAGGAAGGCCGCCATCCACGCTGGCGGCTGGCCGGGCTGCCAGCCGATGACCGCGTCCATCACTTCCTGTTCGTACGCGCGCAAGGCCGCCACCTCGTGCGCCTGCAGCTTGTTGCCGCTGCGGTTGCGGTAGACGGGTGCGGCCGGGTGGCCGCGCAAGCGCGCCAGCATGCGCCGGCCCGCGTCCGTCAGGGTGGGACAATAATCGAGATCGCTGTCCCAGGCGCCCGCTGGCAGGTTGTCATCACTAGCCAACGAGGTCATTCGCGCGACCATTTGTCGGCCGATTCCTCGGCCGCTTTTTTGGCCAGCGCCTCGCGGATCTCGCGCGAACGCTGTTCGGCCACGCGGCTCGCCTCCAGCAGGCGGCGCCGCTCGGTGCCGCTGATGGCCGACAAGCGGTCGATGGCCTGCGCCTCGCTTTCGTCGCGGGGACGAAAACCGAGGCGCGCCAGCACGATGCGCGCCAGCTCCTCGCGCCGCTCGGGGTCCTGCGTGTACTGGTGCGCCGGCGACGCCGCCGCCAGCTCGCGCGCGGCCTCGCCCAGCACCTGCAGCAGGTCGGCCTGCGCCAGCTGCCGCGCGACAAACCAGTCGTCGGCCAGCAGCCAGCACATGATCATGGCCAGCGCCAGCCGGTTGCGGTCGGCCCTGGCCTGGGCGCCATGGAAACCCTGCAGCGAGGTGGCCGGCGCGCGCGCGCCATGCAAATGCAGGGTGTCGTTGACCAGCGCGGCCACCGCCACCGCTTGCGGGTTATGCACGCCGGCGATGCGCGGCTCGCGCAGGAATTCCGCAGGCGTGTCGGCCAGGCGGTGGGTCAACACTTCAAGGTGGGGGCCGGATTGATTCATGCTTTAACTCTTCACATAATGCCGCTGGCTGAACAAGCGCGCAAATTCCAGCAGGTCCTCGAACTGCGCCACGGCATGGATATCCCAGCCTTGTTCGTCACGCGCACGTTTCAGGTCGCCGAAGATTTTCTGCATCCACTTGCCGCCGCCGTCCTGGTCCCAGCTGGTCGAGATATTGAGCGCCATGGTGCCGCCGGCGCCGCCATGCTCCATCGCCCTGGCCGAGATATCCCAGCCGCTGTTGCCCCGTTCATCCTTGTCGAACATGGTGGTGATGCCGCTGTCGGAAATTTGCAGGATATGCGTCGGCCGCTTGCGCTTGACGGCGTAGGTCTCGCGCAGGCAGTGGATGGGAAAGGCCGTGCCGCCGCCAAAAAAGCCGGTCAGCACGCCCAGTATCATGTCTTCGTCGCGCACGAAGCCGGGCGTGCGCATCACCTCGCGCTTGCCGCTCCACAAGGTGACTTGTACTTTCGAACCGGCGCGCAGCGCGGACAGCGCGATCACGGCGCCGGCCAGGGCCAGGAAGGAGGTGTGCTGCTGCGGGTTGGGCATGGAGCCGGAGCTGTCGACATACATGTCCAGGTCGACGGGGGTATTGTCGATGTCGCGCGCCGGTTCGCGCCCGTATTCGCGGCGCACGGTGGTCACGCCGGGGATCGGCCGCGGCGACTGCATCACCGACTGCAGCCAGTCGATTTCATCGAGCGGGTCGCCGATCTCCCATGGCGACAGCCCTTCCATCTGCGGCTCGGCTGTCTCGGGCGCGGGCCGCGACGGAAAGCGCACCAGGTGCGGCAAGGCGCGCTCGCGGTAGTAGCTGATGGCGATTTCATGGTCGCTCAGGTCCACGCCGGACGCTTTCAGGATGTCGCCCAGTTCGAACGGTTCGCGCAACTGGCCACCGCCTTGCCGGTGCGCTTTCTCAGCCAGCTCGCCCTCGGCGTCGTCCAGCCCCGAGATGCGCTTGTCGTGCACCGGGTGGATGGCGCCGTTTTCCTCGTCGTCTTCGATCTGCTGCGCGCCATAGGTCTGGCAGCCGCGCGCCGCGTCGCGGGTGTCGTGGAAATAGCGGCTGGGATCATTGCCCTTCAAGGCGCCCGTGTCCTCCACCAGATAAGGCAGCAGCAAGGTGGCAAAGCGCCCCGCCGCCAGCATCCAGTCGTTGGCATAGACGCGGATCAGGCGCGCGCCGAGCCAGGCGTCGGTATCGAGCCGCTCGTCGGCGCCGTCATCCATGCCTGCGCCGCCAAGATCACCCCTGGGCAGCTGCCACAGGTTTTCATAGATGCGCATGTACAGCAGCCAGACCTTGCCCGACGCCGGGCTATCCTGGCTTTTTCCCTGCTCGAGCTTGCGGTAGATATCGGCCATGCGCAGGCTGGCCTGGCGCTGCAGGCGGTCGTTGATGAACAGGTCGGTGTACAGATTGGCCACCATGGGCGCGTGCTGCTCCAGCGTGGGCAAGGCGCGGCGCATGCGCGCCAGCAGGCGGAACTGGTCGCCGGCGCTGCCGGGCGCCAGGATATGGTGGCCGATCTCATGCGCCAGGATTTCCAGCCCGTAGTCTTGCAGCCCCAGCTCCGCCACCAGCGGCAGGTCGACCACCACGCTCTGGTCCAGCAGACGGATCATGGCAAAGCTGCCCGTGAGGCCTTCCTTGCCAGCGTGCACGCGGCTGACGCACAGGGCCGGGTCGCGCAGGCGCGTGAATTTGCTCCACACGGCCAGCGCCTGCGGCCAGGCGGCGCGCCATTGTTCGATCAGTTCGGCGTGCTGGCTTTTCATGGCAAGGGCAGCAGGCGGATCGCATGCGTATAAGGCGAGGTGACGGCCAGCGTATGGGCGTTGGCGGCCAGCGCGATGTCGCCCGCAGGCAAATCGAGCGCCACGGTGCGCGCGCCCAGATGCAAGGTGGCGCCGTCGAGCCGCAAGGACGCCGGCACAGTCGCAGACGCCTGCGCATACTCGTCATCGCTGGCGCCATGCAGCACGGCGCCATGGGCGTCGGCCACCAGCAGATAAAAGCGCTCGCCGGCGCTGACGATAAAGCCGTCGGCGGTGGCGCGCACCTGCGGCGGCGTGGCGAATTCGCCGCCCAGGCCGGCAAAGGCGCCGAACTCGATGCCGTCCGCATTGCCGCGCCAGGGCCGGGTCAACAGCTGCGCGCGCAAGGACGGCCAATCGCCCTGCTGCTCGCCAAAGGCGGCCAGCGCCAGCGCCGGCGGCAAGGTGTCGGCGGCGGCAATCGCGCCCAGGCGAAAGTGCGCCACGCCGGCGCGCCAGGCCAGCACCTGGCCGACGGCGCGCAGCTGCGCCAGCGTGAGCACTTGCGGCGCGATGGCGGCCATCTCGTCCCGCCACTGCGCGGTGCGCGCGCCGGCCACGCCGCGCAGATGGATGGCCGCGTTGCTCAGCATGCCCAGCGCATCGACCGGGCTTGCCGCCAGCAGCGGCGCAAAGCGCGGCACCAGCTCGCGCCAGACGGCGCCGAGAAAAGGCATTTTCGCCGCCGGGCCGGCCAGGCCATGGCCCACCAGCTCCAGGGCCATATCGTAGGCAGCCAGGGTAAAACTGCCGGCGCGCTCAGGCGCGGCGATCGCCACCGCCTGCACCACGGGATCGACACCGTCCTGCAAGAACGCGCCGAAAGCCTGCATGTCGAGCGCGGGAAAGCTGCGCCGCGCTTCCACCGCGCGCGCATTGAACTGGGCGCGGCCACTGGCCAGGATGGCGGCAAAGGCAGGGGAAATCATCGGTGCGCGCAGCTCATTGCGAACGCAGCCAGCTGCGGTAGTTGGTATAGCGCTGGTGCAGGTACTTGAGCTTCAACAGGTCGTCGTACAGCGGGCCATACAGCTTGCGTCCCTTGGTGCGTTCGGCGATCAGTTTTTCGATGCGGTTCAGGCGCGCCAGGGTATCGCGCTCGCTCAGGCCGTCGAGGCCCAGGTCGAACTCGGCCGACAGCATACCGACCGGATCGTCGCGGTCCAGGTCCAGGCGGTTGAATTCGTCGTTCGACAGGTCAAACAGGCGGCGCAGCCAGCCCAGCCTGTCGCTGCGGTAGGCGGCGTTTTCGGGCAGCGCAAAAAACGGCGCGTCCAGGTCCGGCTGCAGCTTGTTGTGCAGCACGAACGGCAGCACCTGGCGCAGGTCTTCCAGCGCCACTTCGCCGTTGCCGCGGAAGTAAGCCATGGCTTTCGCGTAGATCAACAGCGCCATCAGGGTGCGTACCGAGATGCCGTTCAAGGTCTGGCAGCCGAGATCCTTCAGGCGGTCGCGCCCGTTGTCGGCCGCCTGCGCGGCATTGCGGTCAGCGCCGGACAGGCGCGCCGTATCCTTGGTCATGTATTCGAACTGGCCGCCGGCCGTTTCGAACAGCTCGAACTGGCTGGCGAAAAATTCCAGCCGGCGGCGCACGGCGTCGGGCACGCCGACCTGGCGGATATCGTTGCCGATCTGGTCCACTTCGCTTTCCGTGAAGATGATATCGGGCGGCACCAGCTCTTCGGGACGCACGTTTTCTTCCACGCGCAGCAGCAGTTCGTTCAGGAAGCGCGGATTGAAGGCCAGCGCCTGCACGGTCACGTCGACGCGGTCGCGCAGCGCCTCGATCACCTGGTAGGTGCCGCCGCCCTGGTCGTCATTGGCCGTCAGATACCAGGCCGCTTCCGGACACTCGTAGATATGGTTCAGCACTTCCGCGTAATTGTCGCCCATCACGGTCAGCAGCGCGCTTTGGGTGCGGGTGGGAATGCGGTTGTATTCGTCGACGATTTTCACGCGCATGCCCAGCCAGGCGCGCCAGGCGATGCGGATCTCGTCCATGCTTTGCGCGTTGACCAGGTCCGCCGGCAGCGGATTGCCAAGCAGGTCGGCGATCGTCATCTGCGGATGGCCGTGCTGCATGGCGCGCTTGACTTCCTTGACGGAGGAGCCGGCCAGCACCCCCATCAGCAGTGCGCTGGCCGTCTTGCCGCGCCCGGGACCGCCGACAAACAGGCATTTGCGGCGCGTGGCGAAGGTCAGCAGCGGCAGCAGAATAAAACTCGAATAGCTTTGCGCCGACGGCAAATTGAGCACGCGACGGCTGTCGCCCACCGCGTAGGTTTGCGACGGGCCGTCGTTGTATTCGATATCGTAATGGGGGCTGATGATGGCGTGGTTGACGATCCAGAAGTAAGCCTGGCGCAGTTTTTCGTCAAACGGCCGTGCCATGCTCTTGCCTTCCCCGCTCAGCGCCACCGGCCCCTGGTACAGGTCCGCCACATCGAACTGCCGCGCAACGGGGGCGGACCTGGGTTTGGTGGGGGCCTGGGACAGGCGCTGGAACAGGTTAAAAGGCGGCATGGCGATACTCTTCCGTTAAGGAAATGAAATTATTGCACAAGCCGCCTGCAATCCCTGTTTCAGATGAAACTCAGCCCGCCAGCGGCCCGGTCATGCAACACGCCAGCGCCGCCAGCCCAGTACCAGGCACGCGGCCAGCAAGACCAGCAGCCCGGCCACTTCATGGCGTATGTCGTGAAGCGACGCCCCCATCTGGTTCAGCGCGACAAAACCCTGGATGCCGGCCGTCGACGGCAGCAGCCAGCGCAGCGCCTGCAGCAGCGCGGGCATGGAGCTGACGGGCCAGGTCAGGCCGGCCAGGAACAATACCGGCATCGAGGTGGCGATCATCAGCTGCGTGCCCCGTTCGCGCGTGCGGAACAGCATTGCCAGCAGCATGCCGAAGGCGGCCTCGGTGAGCGAAAACAGCGCCAGCAGCAGCACCATGCCGCCAAAATTGCCGCCGCGCGGATAGTCCTGGAACCAGAACACGAAGCCGAAGAAATAGCAGCAGTTCAGGAACACCACCGAGGCGAACGCCAGCAGCATGCCCGCATAGCCGCCCATCGTGCGCCTGCGTGGCAAGGGAAAGGTCTTGCGCTGGTACCAGGTACCGAACAACATGGTCATGCCGATCAACAGCGTCTGCTGCACGATCAGGGTGGCAACGCCCGGCACCACATAGGCGCCATAGCCCTCCTTCACGTTGAACAGCGGTACGGCGTCAAACGCGATCGGCGAGCGCTGGTCCGCCGCCTGGTAGCTTGACGGCGTGGCGGCGGCCAGGCGTTTGAGTTCGATGCCGGCCGAGACCGTGCCCACCACTTCGGCCAGGCCGTTCAAGGCCACCTTGTTGAGCATCAGGTACAAACCGTTGCCCGCCACCTGGGCCTGGGCGGCGCGGCCGGCCAGCACGTCGGTCTGCAGGCCTTCCGGGATAATCAGCACGCCCATGACATCACCGCGCCACAGCAGGTCCTGGGCGGCGGGCAGTTCGGGCGTCACCGCCACCACCTGCAGGGCAGGATGGGCCATGGCAAAGCGCGTCATCTGGCGCGACATGCTGCTGCGGTCCTGGTCGACCACGGCCACCGGCACGCGCTGCACCACTTCCCGGGTGTAGGGCAGCGGATAAAAAAACGAATATAAAACACCGCCGGCAAACAGCAATGTCAGCGCCCCTTTGTCGGCCAGCATGGCGCGCCAGGTGGCCAAAAATGCCGTCCACATCATGTGCGCCCCCAGGCGGCGGGCACGTTGGCGCGATGCGCCAGCAGCAGCATGCCCAAAGCGCCGCAACCAACGGCAAAGCCGGCCAGCACCAGCAGCTGCGGCACGCCATAGCGCCATGGTGCGCCGCCCAGCCAGCAGATCGTCTGCAGCTCCAGGTAATGCGTGAGCGGCAGCGCTTGCGCCCAGGCGCGCGCCACCGGCGGCATGGCCATCAGCGGAAAAGCCTGGCCGGCAAACGCGAACGCCGGCGCGGTAATAAAGGCGGTGCCGGACAGGGACAGGCGCAAGGACAAGGTAGCGGCGACCAGCAGCAGGCCCAGGGCGCAATACGCCAGCACCAGCAGCAGCATGCCCAAGAGCAGGCCAGGCACGCTGCCCGCCACCGCCCAGCCGCGCACTACGCTGAAAAACAGCAGATACAGCAGGGCCAGCGCCGTGTAGGCGAGCAAGGGGAACAGCAGCTTGGCGCCCACCGCGCGCCACCAGCTGCCCTTGGCCGAGGCCAGCCATTGCGGCACCGTGCCGTCGCGCAGTTCGCGCCCGATGGTGGTCACCACCGCGATGACGATAAAGATCTGCAGCATGGACGGCATCAGCGCCAGGGTCAAAAACGCCTCGTAGCTGATGTTCTCGTTATACAGGCTGTTCAACTGCGTGCGGACCGGCTCGAACTGCGCGGCCGCCTGCGCGCCGGAGACGCCCCTCTTTGCCCGCGCCGTCATCTCGACGCCGGCCGACAAGGTGGTCGACACCGTGCGCACGTCGCGCAGCAAGGACCCCGCATGTGAGGAAAACTGCGCGTTGTAGAGCCATTGCACGGTGGCCTGGCGGCCAGCGAGCAGCTCTTTTTGAAAATCCGGAGGGATCACCAGATAGCCAAACGCGCTGCGCTCGCGCAGCAGCTGCAGCGCTTCCTCGCTGGAGCCGACCCTGGCGGCCACCTGCACGCCGGGCGAGGCGTCGAGCCAGCGCGTGAGCTGGCGCGACAAGGCCGAGTTGTCCTTGTCGATCACCGCGATCGGCAGCTCGCGCGCGATGCCGGCCGAAAAAATCCACCACAGCAGGCCACACAGCAGCAGCGGTATCCAGCTCAGCATGGCCAGATCCCAGAAGTCGGCGCGCAGCCGCGCCCACTCGCGCGCTACTGCGCCTGGCTGCCGCTGCCTGAGCGCTTCAGTCATGCCGTTTCACAGTGGCGGAAACACGACCGACATGCCGGGGCGCAGGCCTTCTACCTGAATGGCCGGACGCAAGCGGATCTCGAAGGTGCGCAGGTCGGTGCCGCCCGGGCGCGCCGCGCGCCAGGTGGCGAAGTCGGGCATCACGGCCACCGAGCTGACCTTGAAGGTCAGCTGCTGTTTCAGGCCCGGCACATTGGCCGTATGCGTGCTGCCCATGGCAAACGCCGCCATCTCGTCTTCGCGCACCTGCAGCACGGCCCAGGCGTCGGCCAGGTTGACCAGGGTAATCACGGGAAAGCCTTGCGGCGCCAGTTCGCCCGGCTGGATCTGGATCTTGCTGACCTGGCCGGCCACCGGCGCGGCGATCTTCGTTTCGGCCAGCGCCACCTGCGCCTCCGTCAGCACGGCGCCCACCTGGCGCGCCTGGGCACTGGCGGCGTTCCTGTCTTCCGGCCGGGCGCCGGCGCTGGCCATGTCGTACTGGGCGCGCGCGGCCTGCGCCTGCTGTTCGGCGGCGCGCCACTGCGCTTCGGCCTCGTCGCGCTTCTGGCGCGCGATCACGCCTTCGGCAAACATGTTGTCGACCCGCTCATAGGTGGTTTTCGCAATGGCCGCGCCGGTCTGCGCACGCTGCCAGTTGGCCCTGGCCGCCCGCACTTCCTCGGGCCGCGCGCCGGCCTGCGCTTTTTGCGCGACGGCGTCGGCCGCCTGCGCGGCGGCGGTTGCCTGCGCAACCTTGGCGTCGACTTCGGGGCTGGTCAGCTGGAACAGCACCTGGCCCCGGGTCACGGTATCACCCAGCTTCACATCGACCTGGCCGACCCGCCCCGCCACCTTGGACGAAACATTGACTTCCTGCGCATCCATCTGGCCCTGCAAGGGCAGGCGCTGCGGCTGGAACGCCCGGTACAGGCCCCAGGCGACAAAAGCCAGGATGACGATGCCGAACAGCGTGGCAAGCTGTTTTTTGAAGGTGCTCATTGGGGGGTATCCAGAGGTAGATGTATGTCGGCTTGCGCGGCCAGGCTGGCCAGGCGATGGGTCTCGCCGGCCGCTTCGAGCAGCTGCGCCAGCGCCAGCACATAGTTGTAGGCGGTCTGCGCGCGCTGGGTCTCGATCTTCGCCAGGTTCAGGCGCGCGTCGACCACTTCCAGCGACGTCACCTGTCCCTGCTGGAAGGCGACCGTCTGCAGGCGGATATTTTCACGCGCCAGCTCCACCGACGAGCCGGTGGACAGGAACTGGATGCGCGCGTTTTCCAGCGTGCGCCAGTTCTTTTCGATCAGGGTGGGAATATCGCGCCCGGCCTGGCGCGCCGTCACTTCCACCCGTTCCTGGTCCAGTTTTGCCGCTTCGATCAGCTTGCCGGTATCGATGCGATGCACCAGTGGCACCGACACCATCACGCCGACCGCCCAGTTCGAGCGCACCACCCGTTCGCCGCCCCGGTTCAGGTTGTAGTTACCGATGGCCAACACGGTGGGGCTGTATTGCTTGCCATGCAGGCGCAGCGCCTGCTCGGCCTGCTCACGCTTGCTGGCGATCTTTTTCCACGCCGCGTTCTCGTGCATGCCGCTGCTGATGAACGATTGCAGGGAGCCGACCGGCAGCGAATTGACGAACAGCGGCGTGGCCGGACGCACCTGGCTGCGCGCGTCGAGCAGACGGTCCAGCGCCACCTGCGCGATGTCCGCGTCGCTGCGCGCCTGGGCTTCCTCGCTGCGCGCGCCGTCCAGCGCCACGTCGGCGCGCAGGCGCTCGGCCTTCGAAATGAGCCCGCCTTTTTCCAGCTTGAGCGCGTCGCGCTGGTGTTCCAGTACGCCGGCCGTCACCTCGGCGCGCACGGCCACCACCCGCTGCGCCAGCAGCAGCTGGAAATAGCGCTGCGCCACCTGGGTCGCCAGTTTTTCCTCGGCTTCCACGCGTTCCGCATCGGCCTGCCTGGCCATGCCGGCCGCCACGCCCTTGACGGCGTCCAGGCGGCCGGCCGTGTAGATCGGCCACACGCCGACCAGGCCAAATGAGGTGAGATTGGTGACCACTTCGCGGTCCAGCGACTTCGGTATTTCCGGGATGGGCAGATTCGGCAGCGCCGCGCCGATGCCGCCGGCCACGCCGGACAGCCGGCTGGTGTCCAGACTCAGATCGGTCGACAGGCGGCCGCGAAAGGCCGTCAGGTCCAGCGAGGGGCCGTCGATATTCGACAGCGCTTCGGCTTTCAGGGTCCTGGCGCGCACGTCGAGCGAGGCGCCCTGCACGTCGCCCGAGGCGCCGGCCGCCTGCCGCAGCGCTTCGCCAAAGCTGAGCGATTGCGCCTGCGCAGGCAGGGCCAGCGCCACGGCACTGGCGATTAACAACGATATTGCGGTGGGGCCCATGTGGTGTCCTGTCCATAAAAAAGCGAAAGCACGGGATGGCCATGTTTATACTTTCACAATAGCAATTATAGGCAAGGATGTCCACGCCAGAGTGCACGGTTGAACCAGGCGGCAAGGGCGTCAGGGGCGCGACCAGCCGACGCCAATTGGATGCAGATCAAGGAATAGCGAAAAAGCAAACAAACCCGGCGCGCCACTCTGGACGGATCAAGGCGCCCTCGCCTACGCTGTTTTTTTACCTGAAAAGCAAGAGGCAAGCGATGCAAACAGCACGACTATCGATTACCGGCATGGACCACGAAGGCTGCGCCGATGTGTTGACGGAGGTATTGGAACGCGTCCGTGGAGTGGCCACGGTGTGCGTGTCGCTGGCCCGCAATGACGCCACGGTGCAGTTCGACGAAACGGTGGCCCCGCGCGAACGGCTGCTCGACGCCGTGATCGATGCGGTCAACCGCGCCGGTTTTATCGGCGAACTGGAACTGGCCCAGGCGCCGGCGGCCAGCAGCGCCACGCGCCACACCATGGCCCCCCATCTGGCGCAGTGAACGCAGGCTACAACGCTTCCTTCACATGCGCGCGCCCGCTTGCATCGTAAATCGCGTAGATCATCGCCAGCATGTTCTGCAGTTCTTCCGAGCGGTCCATGCGCCGCACACTGAAAATGACGGGCGAGACGGCCTTGCGGTCGGCGATCGGGCGGTAGGTGATGTCATCGCGCCGCATGGTCAGCAGGCCATCGGGCACGATGGTGACGCCTTGGCCGGCGGCGGCCAGGCCCAGCGCAATCTGCAATTCGCCCACTTCGAGCACCTTGCGCGCTTGTAAGCCGAGCTGGCTGAAGATCGCCAGCACCTGGTCGGCAAAACTGGGCCGCGGCGTGTTCGGATAGACGATCAGCGTTTCGGGCTGCAGTTCGCGCAGCATCAGCGGCGCCGTCCCCGCCGCCAGCGGATGCGCCTTCGACATGGCCGCCATCAGGCGCTCTTCGCTGAGCACGATGCGCCGGATCGCCGGGTCGTCGCCCTCGACGCGCCCGAAGCCGACATCAATGCGGCCATCCTTGAGCGCCTGCAGCTGCGTCATGGTCGTCATCTCGTGAAAGGTGATTTCCACCTCCGCATAACGCGCGCGAAAGCGCCGCACCAGTTCCGGCAGCAGGTCGTACAGGGTCGAGGCGACAAAGCCGATGGCCAGCGTGCGGTGCTTTTTGCCCACGCGCTGCGTCATCGACTTCAGGTCGGCCGCCGCTGACAGCACGCTGCGGGCGTGCACGTCAAAAAACGCTCCCGCCTCGGTCAGGCGCAGCGGCCGCGAGCCCGGTTCGAACAGCAGCACGCCCAGTTCTTCCTCAAGCTGGTGCAGCTGGCGGCTCAGCGGCGGCTGCGCCATGCACAGGCGCTCGGCGGCGCGCGTGAAATTTTTTTCTTCGGCGACGGCAACGAAGTAACGCAGGTGGCGCAATTCCATGTTCATACCTTAAAAGTATCGAAGCATACCAAATCGGTGTTGGACGCCGGTGGCGAACGGGCATATCGTACTGGAACACCTAGCCACCATACAAAATAAATATGATTCAACATATTGAAGTATTCCTTGCTGATGTGCCGACCATCCGCGCCCACCGCCTGTCGGTGGCCACCATGACCACCCAGACCCTGGTGCTGGTGCGCGTGCGCTGCGCCGACGGCGTCGAAGGCTGGGGCGAAGCCACCACCATCGGCGGCCTCAATTACGGCGAAGAGAGTCCCGAAAGCATCAAGGTCAATATCGACACCCATATCGCGCCGCTGCTGCTGGGGATGGACGCACGCCAGGTGGCCAAGGCCATGGCCAGGGTGCGCAAGGTAATCCAGGGCAACCGCTTCGCCAAATGCGCGCTGGAGACGGCGCTGCTGGACGCCGAAGCGCGCCGCCTGGGCGTGCCCCTGTCGCAGCTGCTGGGCGGGCGCGTGCGCGATGAATTGCCGGTCGCCTGGACGCTGGCCTCCGGCGACACCGCCACCGATATCGCCGAAGCCGAAAGCATGCTCGACGCGCGCCGGCACCGCATCTTCAAGCTCAAGATCGGCCTGCGCCCGGTCGCCGAGGACGTGGCGCACGTGCTGGCCATCAAGCGCGCGCTGGGCGACAAGGTCAGCGTGCGCGTCGACGTCAACCAGGCATGGAGCGAACTCGATGCGATGCGCGGCATCGCGGCACTGGAAGAAGGCGGCGTCGACCTGATCGAACAGCCGGTGCGCGCCGACAACCTTGGCGCCATGGCGCGCCTGGCGGCCCGTTTCACGGTGCCGATCATGGCCGACGAAGCGCTGCACGGACCGGCCGACGCTTATGCGCTGGCCACCGCCTGCGCCGCCGACGTGTACGCCGTCAAGATCACGCAATCCGGTGGACTGGGCCTGGCGCAGCAGGTGGCGAGCGTGGCCCAGCTGGCCGGCATCTCCTTGTACGGCGGCACCATGCTCGAAGGCGCCATCGGCACGGCCGCCTCGGCGCAGGTGTTTTCCACCTTCGGCGAACTGGCCTTTGGCACCGAATTGTTCGGACCACTGCTGCTGACGCAGGAAGTGCTGCAAGAGCCGCTGGTCTACCGCGACTTCATGCTGCAGGTGCCGGCCGGCCCGGGCCTGGGCGTCGACATCGACCTGCCACGCCTGCAGGCGCTGTGCCGTAAATAACCATTAAGGAGCATCCCATGCTGTTTCATATCCGAATGGACGTCAACCTGCCGTCCACCATGCCGCCAGAGCAGTCCGCGCAGCTGAAAGCCGACGAAAAAGCCATGTTCCAGGGTCTGCAGGCGAGCGGCAAATGGCGCCATATCTGGCGCATCGCCGGGCACTACGCCAACATCAGCGTGTTCGACGTCGCCAGCGTCGAGGAACTGCACGCGACGCTGTCGGCACTGCCGCTGTTCCCCTACATGACGATTGCCATCGCGCCGCTGTGCCGCCATCCGTCTTCATTGCACGAGGACGACCGCTGAGCTACACCTGCCGCACCCGATAACAAAAAAGAACCTGGAAGACAATGGAAACAAGACTGATGATCATCGGCGGCATCGCCGTGAGCTATTTCGCGCTCATGGCGTATATCACCTACAGCGTGCGCAAGCATGCCAACAGCAGCGACGGCATGACTGGCGGCGGGCGCAATTTCCCCGCCTTCCTGATCGGCGCGCTGCTGCTGTCCGAGTTCATCGGCAGCTCGGTCAGCATCGGCACCGCTCAGAAAGGCTATGAACTGGGCATTTCCGCCGCCTGGAATCTGGTTGCGCTGGCGCTGGGCTTCCTGCTGCTGGCCATCGTGCTGGTCAAAAAATTCAAGGAAACCGGGCAGACCACGATTTCCGGCATCCTGGCGCAAAGCTACGGCGAACCGGTGCGCTATGCCGCTTCAGTGCTGACCATCGTCGCGCTGGGCATCGTCGCCGTGGCCCTGTACGCCAGCGGCGGCGCGGTGCTGGCGGCGGTCCTGCATATCGATAAAACCACCGCCATCCTGCTGGTCGGCGTGACTACCGTCATCTACGTCAGCCTGGGCGGCATGCGCTCGGTCGTCTACACCAACTTTGCGCACGCCATCGTCAAATACGTGGGCATCATCCTGGCCCTGGCGTATGCGCTGGAAGCGACCGGCGGCATCGGCAACCTGCAGGCGCAATTGCCGGCCAGGATGTTCAACTGGATCGAAATCGGCTGGGGACAGATCATCGCCTGGATGATCGCCGGCATCGGTTCGATCTTCGCCACCCAATACGTGATCCAGGCCGTGGTCGGCACCGACAGCCCCACAGTGGCCAGGCGCGCCTGCTACTACGTGTCGTCGCTGATGATTCCGTTCGGCCTGATGGCGGCGCTGATCGGCATGTGCAGCGCGGTGCTGTACCCGGGCATGAAGTCGATCGACGCTTTTCCCACCCTGATCGCCCACATGCCGGCGTTTTCCGCCAGCGTGATGGTGATCGGCCTGGCCGGCGCCCTCTTCGGCGGCATCTCCGCCACCACCCTGGCGTCGGCCACGCTGGCCATGAAGGACTTCTACGACCCCTTCTTCAACAAGGAAAAGAACGACCGCAAATCGGTGCTGTTCATCCGCATCGCCATCATCGTCATCGGCCTGCTGCCGCTGGTGCTGGCCCTGTACGCCGAAAAACTGCTGATGATCGCCTTCCTCGGCAAGGCCCTGCGCGCGACGCTGGCCGTGATCATCCTGCTGGCCTTCTATGCGCCGAAGTTCGGCACGGCGCGCGGCGCGTTCTACGGCATTATCCTGTCGGTGATCGCCACCATCGCCTGGTTCCTGGCCGGCAATCCGTACGGCGTCGACAGCTCCTACCTGGCGCTGGCCGGGCCCCTGCTGACGATGACGGTCAGCCAGCTGTTCAAACGCACGCCGGGCGCCACCGCGCCGGTCTCCACCTGATCCAACAAGCCAGAAAGATAGCCATGCCCTACGCTCCCCTCCCCGACGGCCAGCTGCATTATTCACTGCAAGGCGATGCCGGCAAGCCGGTGCTGATCCTGTCGAACTCCCTCGGCACCTCGCTCGACATGTGGGCGCCGCAGATGGCGCGCTTTACCGAGGCGTTCCAGGTGCTGCGCTACGACACGCGCGGCCACGGCAAGTCGAGCGTTACGCCGGGACCGTACAGCATCGAGCAGCTGGCCGGCGACGTCATCGCGCTGATGGACCATCTGAACATCGCGCAAGCGCACTTCTGCGGCCTGTCGATGGGCGGCCTGACCGGCATGGCGCTGGCGACCGGCCATCCGGCGCGCGTCTCCAGACTGGTGCTGTGCAATACCGCCGCGCACATCGGCACGCCCGAGGCGTGGACGGCGCGCATCGCCGCCGTCGAGCAAGGCGGCATGCCGCCGCTGGCCCCGGCCGTGGTGGCGCGCTGGCTGACGCCAGATTACGCGGCGCAGCATCCCGCCACCCGCGCCGCGCTCGAAGCCATGCTGTGCGCGACGCCGGCGGCCGGTTACGCCGCGGCCTGCGCGGCCGTGCGCGACGCCGACCTGCGCGCGCAGGTGGCGCGCATCACCGCCCCGACCCTGGTGATCGCCGCCGCCCATGACCTGCCGACGCCCGCGGCCGACGGCCAGTTCCTGCGGCGGCAGATCGCCGGCGCGCGCTACGTCGAACTGTCCGCCGCCCATTTGTCCAACCACGAGCAGGCCGCAGGCTTTGCCGGCGCCGTCGTCGATTTCCTCACCACGTAAGCCCTTACGCTTACCTTTCGCCCACCACAGCCCCATACAACCAGGAGACAGGCATGAACCAGGAAGCCATCGCAGCGTTGCTGCAGAAAATCGAACAAACCGAGACTGCCGCCGGCAGTGCACGCGTCAAGACCGTCGTCAACCGCATCGTGCGCGACCTGTTCCAGACGATCGAGGACATGGACGTGCAGCCCGAGGAATTCTGGAGCGCGGTCAATTACCTGAGCGAAGCTGGCCGCAACGGCGAATATGGGCTGATCGCGGCAGGCCTGGGCTTCGAGCACTTCCTGGACCTGCGCATGGACGAAGCGGAAGCGGCCCAGGGCGTGTCCGGCGGCACGCCGCGCACCATCGAAGGCCCGCTGTACGTGGCCGGCGCGCCCGAGACGGTGGGCAGCGCGCGCCTGGACCAGGACCCGCAACCGGGCGAGGTGCTGTTCATGCAGGGCCAGGTGCGCGACAGCGGCGGCCAGCCGCTCGCCGGCGCGCTGGTCGAGGTATGGCACGCCAACCACCTGGGCGCGTATTCGTTCTTCGATACCACGCAAAGCCCGTTCAACCTGCGCCGCAGCATCCGCACCGATGCGAACGGCCGCTACAGCTTCCGGAGCCGCATGCCGGTCGGCTACAGCGTGCCGCCGGGCGGTTCGACCGACATCTTGCTGCGCCAGCTGGGCCGCCACGGCACGCGCCCGGCCCATATCCACTTTTTTGTCTCCGCGCAGGGCCAGCGCAAGCTGACCACGCAGATCAATATCGATGGCGACCCTTACCTGTGGGACGACTTTGCCTTCGCCACCCGCAGCGGCCTGGTGCCGCCGGTGACGCTGGTGACGGATGCGGCGGCGCTGCGCGAGCACGGCGTTGACGCGCCGTTTTACGCCATTACCTTCGACTTCGAGCTGCATGCCGAACAGGCCGGACTGCCTGCGGACGATATCGCCCGGCCGCACTTTATAGCCTGAATGCGGGCCTGAATGCGGGCTACATCCGCTGATCTTTGCCGGCCCTGCCGCACAGCTGCGCCAGCACGCGGCGCGGATGCAGAGACCGCACATCGAACGGCGGCAACTCCAGCGCATCGAGGGTGTTCTTGAACAGCAGGCCCAGTTCCGTGTCGCCTTCCAACAGCAGGCGGCGGCTGAAGAACAGGGTGTCCGGGTCTTCCTGGCGCCGCGCCAGCAGCAGCAAATCGTGCGCGCTGGCGCCGATGCTCAAGTCCGGCGCCTGGCCATGGCGGGCCGGCGCGAAAGCCGCGCCGCGCCAGCAGAAATCGACGGCCACGCCGGCGTCGAGCACGCGCAGGCGCAGGCTGCGCCCTTGCAGCAGCGCGCGCACGTCGTCGGGCAATTGCGGCGCCAGCAGCCGGTTCAGGCCCTGCACGAAGGCCCAGGAAGCGGGGTAAGGCGGCAGCCTGGCCAGCAGCGCGGCCAGTGGCGCCGGGAGTGTTTTGATGGGGTCGGACATGGGATTCCTGTAAGGTCAATGATAGGCGGCGGCATGGCTGTGCATGCCCGGCTGGCCATGCCAGTAGCCGTCGCAGGTGCCTGCCGCATGGCAGGCGGCCAGCTGTGCCTGCGCCTCGTCGGCGCACAGCACGCCGCGCCTGGCCTGGTCGAAGATGGCGATCACGTCGGCCGTATGGTGCTCCTGTGGGCTGAGGCGGGCCACGCCCACGCCCAGCGCCGCCATCGCACCGAGCTCGCGCACCAGGTTGTAGACCAGCGCCGACTGCGTCTGGGTGCCGTTCAGGACCAGGAACGGCTGCGCATCGCGCGTGCGCAGCAGCAGGCCGTCGGGCTCCTGCAGGCAGCTGTACTGGCAATCGTCTTTCGGCAGGTTGCGGTTGCGCGCCGTGAAGCAGCGTGCGGAAAACGCCAGCGGCATGCGGCCATACGAAAACACCTCCGTCTCGATGCCGGCCGGCGCCTGGCGCTGCAGCTCGGCCAGGGCCTGCTGGCTCATTTCGAGCGGCATCACCCAGCGCCGCGCACCGAGGCCGGCCAGCAGCTGCAGGCTGGGGCCATTGAACAGGTTCAGGTGCGGGCCGGCGACAAACGCCTGTCCCTTTTCCAGGCAGTGCACGGCGCCGAAGTCGTTCGCTTCGACCGCGTAGCGGCCATTGCCGGCGATGCGGCGCAAGGTGGCCAGTTCGGCGCCCGATTCGATCAGCGCCTGGGTCGACAGCACCACTTCCTTGCCGCTGGCCGCCAGCAGGTCGGCGATATCGAGCCAGTCCGAGAGACGCAGTTCATGCCGGCGCGAACAGACCGTCTCGCCCAGGTAGACGATATCGACGGCGGTGCCGGCGATCTGCTGGTAGAACTCGAACACGGTGGCGCGCGGCCAGTAGTACAGCAATGGACCCAATGACAGTTTCAACATAAGCTCCTCTATTTCCATGACCGGTGATAAGCACCCAATGTATGCTGCTGGCCTTCGGCCAGTTTGTCCATCGCCGCCATCCAGCCCGGCTTAACCGTATAGCGCTGCTGGCCTTCCCGGCAGGCGTCTACGCTGTCGATGGCTTCGCGCCACACGCGCGTGACCTGCGCCACGTAGGCGGGGCTGCGCTGGCGGCCTTCGATTTTCACGGCTTTCACGCCCATCGCGACCAGCTGCGGCAGCAGCGCCAGGGTATTGAGGCTGGCCGGCTCCTCGATGGCGTAATACTGTTCGCCCTCGACATCGAAGCGGCCCTTGCACAGGGTCGGATAGCTGGCGTTTTCACCGGGGCCGTAGCGGTCGATCAGCACGCCGTTCAGGCGCGACTCCAGCCCCGCTGGCGTTTCCGCCCAGCGCACAGCCCTGGCCGGCGAGCACACGCCGTGGGTATTGGGCGCTTCGCCGGTGGCGTACGACGACAGCGCGCAGCGCCCTTCGACCATCACGCACAGGCTGCCGAAACCGAACACTTCGATCTCGACCGGCGTGTTGGCGATCAGCTGCTCCACCTGCCCCATCGACAGCACGCGCGGCAGCACGGCGCGCGAGACGCCGAAATGTTCGTGGTAAAAATTGATCGCTTCGTAATTGGTGGCCGAACCCTGCACCGACAGGTGCAGGCGCAGCTGCGGATGGTGCTCGCGGGCATAGGCCATCAGGCCGGGATCGGCAACGATGATGGCGTGCAGGCCAGCGCCGGCGGCGCGGTCGATGGCGCTGCGCCAGACCATCCAGTTGTGCGGCTGCGGATAGGTGTTCAGCGCCAGCAGCACCTTGCGGCCGTGCTGGTGGGCGTAGCGCACGCCTTCGGCAATCGCCTTTTCATCGAAATTGAGGCCGGCGAAATTGCGCGCATTGGTGGCGTCGCGAAAGCCGAGGTAGACGGTGTCGGCGCCATTGTCGACGGCCGCTTTCAAGGCCGGCAGGCTGCCGGCCGGGCAGACCAGTTCCAGCGGTCCGGCCACGCGGTGGCGGGTGGGGTGTTCAAGCTGCATGATGATGATTCCCTGTAACGGCTCAGGGTCGAAACTATAGCCCCGCGCCATGCCGGCAGTCCTTGACGCAGGTGAAGGAATGCGCGCATCGCCCCCCGCCTTGCGCTGTAGAATGCGCCCTGCCATCGTGCCTAATCCTCTACTCACAACAGCCAACGCCATGACCCGCAAACCCCTGCTGATATTGCTCCTGACCCTGTTCCTCACCGCCCTGCAAGTGCAGTGGGCCTCGCCCGCCGAAGACCATGACGCCAGCAGCACGCACCTGTTTTCACCAGAGATACTGGGCCTGTATCCGGGCGTGCTGCTGCTGTTTTTGCTGGCCGTGTTCGCCCGCCGCCAGATGCCGCTGCTGCGCCAGAGCGCCATCTGCACCGCCATCCTGGCCGCGTACTGGCTGCTGGCCAACTACATCACGTTCGACATCCGCGTGGCGGGCTGGAGCACGTTTTCGCCGTTTGAAATCTGGCGCCACGTGCTGCCGGCATCGGTCATCAGCATCGTCGCCTGCGGCGGCGCATTCTTCGGTACTACCTGGATGATCCTGCGCGAAACGCGCTGGAACAAAAAGTGATGGCAGCGCGATCTTCACCTGGATCAAGGTTCCGGCAATCGCTTGCACGCGCCCTTTGACGACACTACATTTAGTCGATAACCTTCAATAAAACACCGCATGTTGTGGTTATTGGAGGTTTCATGTCAGCTAGCGCACTACCCGCATCCACGTCAAGAAAGCACGGCCAGGTCGACGTCGCCGCATCCATCAACGAGTACCTGGAGCGGCGCGACTGGCGCGTCAACGCCAACGCCAACCAGGGCTATTCGCTGGGCGGCCTGATACTCAATGTGTCGGGCAAGGTGATCGCCAATTACTGGCTCGACCAGGTCTATCCGCCGGACGTGGGCGCGGCCCACCGCGAGGCGGCGCTGCATATCCACGACCTCGACATGCTGGCCGGTTACTGCGCCGGCTGGTCGCTGCGCACCCTGCTGCACGAAGGTCTGAACGGCGTGCCGGGCAAGGTCGAGTCAAACCCGCCGAAACACATGTCGTCCGCCATCGGCCAGATCGTCAATTTCCTCGGCACCCTGCAAAACGAGTGGGCCGGGGCGCAGGCCTTCAGCTCCTTCGACACCTATATGGCGCCGTTTATCCGCAAGGACAAGCTGGCCTATGGCGATGTGCTGCAGTACATGCAGGAGCTGATCTACAACCTCAACGTGCCCTCGCGCTGGGGCACGCAAACGCCGTTTACCAACCTGACCTTCGACTGGGTCTGCCCGGAAGACCTGCGCGAGCAGATTCCCGTCATCGCCGGCGTGGAAATGCCGTTTTCCTATGGCGAGCTGCAGCTCGAGATGGACATGATCAACCAGGCGTATATCGAGATCATGATGGCCGGCGACGCCAAGGGCCGCGTATTCACATTCCCGATCCCGACCTATAACATCACCGAGGACTTCGACTGGCACAGCGAGAACGCCGAGCGGCTGTTCGAGATGACGGCGCGCTACGGCCTGCCCTACTTCCAGAACTTCATCAATTCGGAGCTGAAACCGAACATGATACGTTCCATGTGCTGCCGCCTGCAGCTCGATCTGCGCGAATTGCTCAAGCGCGGCAACGGCCTGTTCGGTTCGGCCGAGCAGACCGGGTCGCTGGGCGTGGTGACCATCAACTGCGCGCGCCTGGGCTACCTGTGGCGCGGCGACGAAGCGGCGCTGCTGGCCGACCTGGACCGGCTGCTGGAGCTGGGCAAGACCAGCCTGGAGATCAAGCGCGCCACCATCGACAAGCTGATGCAGGAAGGGCTGTTCCCGTACACGAAACGTTATCTGGGCACCTTGCGCAATCACTTTTCCACCCTGGGCGTGAACGGCATCAACGAGATGATCCGCAATTTCAGCGGCAACGCATACGACATCACCAGTGCTGAAGGGCATGCGCTGGCGATCCGCCTGCTCGACCATGTGCGCGCGAGGATGGTGCAATTCCAGGAACAGACCGGCCATATGTACAACCTGGAAGCGACACCGGCCGAAGGCACGACCTACCGTTTTGCGCGCGAAGACCGCAAACGCTATCCGGCCATCCTGCAGGCGGGCACCGATGACAATCCGTATTACACGAATTCGTCGCAGCTGCCAGTGGGCCACACGGACGATCCGTTCGAGGCACTGGAATTGCAGGACGCGCTGCAGCGCAAATACACGGGCGGCACGGTGCTGCACCTGTACATGACCGAGGCGCTGTCGGACGCCAACGCCTGCCGCGAACTGGTGAAACGCGCGCTGTCGCGCTTCTCGCTGCCTTACATCACCGTCACGCCCACGTTTTCGATCTGTCCGCGCCATGGCTACCTGGCCGGCAAGCACGAGTTTTGCCCCACCTGCGACGCCGAGCTGATCGCCCGCAAGCAGGCCAATCTGACTACCCTACTGGAGGAAACACCATGAACGCACGCCAAAACCTGACACCCGCGATTGCACTCGACGACAGCGAACGCCAGCGCTGCGAGATCTGGACCCGCGTGATGGGCTATCACCGCCCCGTCGCCTCGTTCAATATCGGCAAGCAGGGCGAATTCCACGAGCGCCAGTATTTCAGCGAAGCGCGCGCGTCGGTCTCGGGTCCCTTGATCTGCCGCTGATGGCCAGGGCGCTCAAGGTGGGCGGCGTCACGCCGTTCTCCGCCACCGATTACCCGGGCAAGCTGGCCGCCGTGGTGTTCGTGCAGGGCTGCCCGTGGCGCTGTGGCTATTGCCACAATCCGCACTTGCAGGCCAGGACCGGCGACGGTGCCATCGCCTGGAGCGACGTGATGGCGCTGCTGCGCCGCCGCGTGGGCCTGGTCGACGCGGTGGTGTTCAGCGGCGGCGAAGCGTGCATGGACCCGGCGCTGGCCAGCGCCATGCAGGACGCCAGGGCGCTGGGGTTCGATATCGGCCTGCACACGGCCTGCATTTATCCGCAGCGCCTGCGGCAGGTGCTGCCGCTGGTCGACTGGGTCGGTTTCGATATCAAAGCCGCTTTCAATGAGTATCGCGCGATTACCGGCATTGCCAACAGCGGCGATCCGGCGCGCGCCTGCCTCGACGCCATCGTGGCCAGCGGCGTGGCCCACGAATGCCGCACCACCATCCACCCGGCCCTGCTGCCCGACGAGGCGCTGCTGTCGCTGGCCGCCAGCCTGGCCGAAAAAGGGGTCACGCACTATGTGCTGCAGCAGTTCCGGGCCGAGGGCTGCGCCAATGACGCGCTGGTGCAAAGCACCACCCACGGCTATCCGGCGGCGGCGACGCTGGCGCAAATCGGCGCCATGTTTCCGCGTTTTACATTCCGTAATGAAGGCCGTTGAGCCTGCCTGCACTAAATGTTTGAAATGCCATCGTTCTGCAACGCTGAAACGCCGTGCTTGCTGTAATGTATCAACTGCGCCGCCAAGCATGACGGCGCGGTCCTGTACCCTACCCAGCATCACAGATAAGCGTCATCCATGAACGATTTCACCGCAGACAGCCCCTCCCTACATTCCGATATCCTGTACGGCCCGCCGCGACCGGATCTGCTGCAAAACGAGGTGCTGGCCGACCTGCTCGAAGCGACCGCCCGGCGCTGCCCCGCACAGATTGCCCTGATCGACGGCGAGCGGCGCATCAGCTACGCCGAACTCGATGCCAGCGCCAGCCTGGCCGCCTCGCGCCTGGTGGCGGCCGGCGTGCGGCCCGGCGATATTGTCGGCCTGTGGCTGCCGCGCGGCGCGAACCTGCTGCTGCTGCAGGCGGCGATTGCCAAGGCGGGCGCCGCCTGGCTGCCGGTCGACGAAGACACCCCCGTCGAACGCCTGCAGGTCTGCCTCGATGACGCCGATGGCGCAGGCATCGTCAGCTGCGCGCAGTTCGCGCCGCGCCTGACAGGCGCCGGTGTCGCACGCCCGGTCTGGACGGCGGAAAGCCTGCTTGCGCCGCGCGCCGACGGCGAAGTGCTCCATGCCCGCCATGAAACCCTGCCCGCACACCCGGCCTATGTGATCTACACCTCGGGCTCGACCGGCAAGCCGAAAGGCATCCTGATCAACCAGCGCAGCATCTGCCACTTCCTGCGCAGCGAAAACGCGGTGCTCGGCGTCACCCAGGGCGACACCGTCTACCAGGGCTTTTCGGTCGCCTTCGACATGTCGTTCGAAGAGATCTGGATCGCCTATCTGGTGGGCGCTACCCTGTGGCTGGGACCGAAAGAGATCTCGGGCGACCCGGAAGCGCTGCCGCGCGCACTTAGCGCCAACCAGGTCACCGTGCTGCACGCCGTGCCGACCCTGCTGGCGCTGTTTGCCGAGGAAGTGCCCAGCCTGCGCCTGATCAACCTGGGCGGCGAGATGTGTCCCGAGTCGCTGGTCGAGCGCTGGTCGCGCCCGGGCCGCGCCATGTTCAATACCTATGGCCCGACCGAGGCCACCGTCTCGTGCAGCCTGGCGCGCCTGCAGCCGGGCCAGCCCGTCACCATCGGCACGCCGCTGCCCAACTATGGCCTGCTGGTGATCCAGGTGGTCGAAGCGGGCGAAAGCCGTCCGCTGGCGCTGCTGCCGCGCGGTGAAACGGGAGAATTGTGCATTATCGGCCCGGGCCTGGCCGAGGGTTATCTGGGCCGCCCGGACCTGACGGTGGAAAAATTCCTGCCCAATCCCTGGACCACGGGGTTCGATGACGCGCGCCTGTACCGCACCGGCGACCTGGCCCGCATCGACGCCGACGGCCAGGTGCTGTGCCTGGGCCGCGCCGACGACCAGGTGAAAATACGCGGCTTTCGCGTGGAACTGGGCGAGATCGAAGCGGTGCTGGCCCAGCAAGCGGGCGTCGGCACGGTGGCCGTCCTGCTGCGCAAGGATGACGGCATCGACCAGCTGGTGGCGTATATCGTCGGCAGCGACGATGCAGGCGATGACGCCCTGGCGCCAAAAACCCTGCGCGCGGCGCTGAACCTGCACTTGCCGCCATACATGGTGCCGGGCAGGTTTGAACTGCTGCCGCTGATGCCGCGCCTGACCTCGGGCAAGATCGACAGGAAAGCATTGAAAGCGATGCCCTTGTCGGCCCCGCCGGTGGGCGAAGCCGGTGAATCGGATATCCCGGAAACCCCGGCCGAAGCGGCGCTGTTCGCGGCGCTGGCGCAGCTGTTCCCGGGCCAGCCGATTGTGCGCGGCGCCGACTTCTTTTCCGATCTGGGCGGCCATTCTTTCCTGGCCGCCCGCCTGGCGTCCAGCCTGCGCGCCGATCCGCGCTACGCCCACATGACGGTGCGCGACATCTATCACAACCGCCAGGTGGGCAAGATCGCCGCCGTGCTGGCCGAAGCACCGGCGCTGGCCGTGCCGGAAGCGGAGTGGACGCCGCCGTCAAGGATCAAGCGCTGGGTCTGCGGCGCGGCCCAGGCGGCGGCCGTGCCGGTGCTGGTCACGCTGCGCATGGCGCAATGGCTGGCGCCCTTCTTTACCTACCATTACTTTACGGGCGACCCGGGCGACACCGTGGCGCGCGCCGTCGCTGCCTCTATCGGCGTTTTTTTACTGGCCACCCTGGGCGAATTTGCCATCGCGATCGGCGGCAAATGGCTGATCGCCGGCCGCCTGAAGGCCGGCAGCTATCCGTTGTGGGGCATCACCTACTACCGCTGGTGGCTGGCCGACCGCCTGGTCGAATCTGCGCCGACCTATCTGCTCAGCGGCTCGTCGCTCAATAGCTGGTGGCTGCGCGCGCTGGGCGCAAAAGTGGGCAAGGAAGTGGTGATCGGCTCCATGACCCTGCGCGCGCCCGAATTGCTGTCGATCGGCGACAACGTCAGCGTCGGCAACGCCGTCAATTTTGAAAACGCCCGCGTCGAGCGTGGCCGCCTGCTGCTGGGGCAGATCACCATCGGCAACGACGCCTGCATCAGCTCCTACGCGATTTTGGAAGGCAATACGACGGTCGGCGACTTCGGCCACCTGGAAGGCCAGTCGGCGCTGGCTGACGGTGCGCAAGTGCCCGCCGGCCGTATCTGGACCGGTTCGCCGGCGCGCGACATAGGCGCTTTCGACCCGTCCAGCCAGCCGGCGCGTCCAAGTGTGAGCAAAGCACGCTTGACCGGTGAAATGCTGTTCTTCTGCTTTGGCATGGTCCTGATCGCGGTGCTGTTCTTTATGCCCGTCTTCCCGAGCTTTGTGCTGATCGACTGGTTCGACGAGCGCGAAATGATGCCGTGGCTACAGGGGCGCGACCCGACCGTCCAGCTGGCGCGCTATTTTATTCTCGCTTTCCCCGCCAGCGCCGTGCTGATCGTGCTCACGGCCCTGCTGTCGGCCGCCATCCGCTGGGGCGCGTTGCCGCGTTTGAAGCCGGGCACTTCGGCCGTCCACAGCAATATCTACTGCGCCAAATGGCTGGTCAGCCATATCCAGGAATCGAGCCTGAACGTGCTGCACGGCATTTACGCCACCGTGTTCGCGCCCTACTGGTATCGATTGCTGGGCGCCAAGGTCGGCAAGGGCGCCGAGATTTCGACCGCGCTGGGCGTGGTGCCCGACATGCTGACCCTGGGCGACGACACCTTTATCGCCGACGCCGTGATGCTGGGCGACGAGCAGATCGACGGCGGCTGGATGACCATGCGCCCCACCGTCATTTCGCACCGCAGCTTTGTCGGCAACGGCAGTTATATCCCGGACGGCACGGTGCTGCCCGAGCACGTGCTGATCGGCGTGCATACGCATGCGCCGCGCAATGAACAGATGCATGGCGGCGACACCTGGCTCGGCTCACCGCCGATGCACCTGCCGGCGCGCGAACAGGTGAGCGGCTTTGCCGAACACCTGACGTTCAAGCCGTCGGCGGCGCGCCGCCTGGGCCGCAGTCTGATCGAAGCGTTCCGCATCGTCGCGCCGCATGCGCTGGTGATCGCCGTCGGCTACACCCTGGTGCTGGACGTGATGCCGCTGGCCGGCGCCGGGCGCTGGGGCGAAGTGGTGGCCGATCTGGCGATGGCCGGCGTCGCTTACGGCATCGGCAATTTCCTGCTGGTGGTGGCGCTCAAATGGCTGCTGCTGGGCCGCTACCGCAAGCACGCGGCGCCGATGTGGACGCCGTTCGTGTGGCTGTCCGAAGGCGTGACCAACCTGTACGAAGGCATCGCCGTGCCGAACTTCATGCGCTATCTGCGCGGCACGCCATGGCTGCCGATGGCCTTCCGCCTGTTCGGCTGCAAGATCGGCCGCGGCGTCTACATGGACACCACCGACATCACCGAATTCGACTGCGTGCATATCGGCGACCATAGCGAATTGAACGCGCTGACCTGCCCGCAGACGCATTTGTTCGAAGACCGCGTGATGAAGATCGACCACGTGGAAATCGGCCAGCGCGTCTACATGGGTCCGCGCAGCTCGGTGCTGTACAGCGCCAGGGTCGGCGACAATGCGCGCCTGGGCCCCCTGACGCTGGTGATGAAGGGCGAGCATATCCCGGCCGGCAGCAACTGGGCCGGCTGCCCGGCGGCGCCGTTGCGCACGTGAGTTTCAAACGATATTGGCAAGGCGATGGGGTGCTGGTGATCGGCATCGACGCGGCCATGACGCGCACCGATGCGCGGCGGCGCATCCGTCTTGCGGTGCGTGAAGCGGTGGCCATGTGGCTCGATATCGATAGTGTGTCGGTGCAGTCCGAATCGGGTCATGCACCGCGCTTGCTGGTGGCTGGCCGCGCAGCCTGGCTGTCGATCAGCCACGACGACGGCATCTCGCTGGCGGCTATTGGCTTGCATGGCCCGGTCGGCATCGATGTGATGCGGGTGCAGGAGATTGATGACTGGCATGCGGTGGCGACGGACTACCTGGGGCCGCAAGTGGCGCAGTCTCTGGCGGCCTGTCCTGCCGGGCAACGGCCGCTGGCCCTGGCGCAGGCATGGACGGCGCGCGAGGCGGGGCTCAAGTGCTTGGGCCGCGAGCTGTCTGAATGGGATGGCGTAGCTTTACATTGCGATTTGCACGCGATGAAGATGCCGCAAGATTTCGCGGCAATGCTGGCGACCATCCCCCATTGCACCGACTAATCGTTGCCACAAGCGGCTTGACGGGGCGTTGCCTCAGCCTTCGGCATAAAGCAGCGCATCGGCCTCGCGCACGGCCGACGTCAACAGCGCCAGCTTGAGGATGTCGAGCCGGCCGTCGGTGCGCACGCGCGAGCACAGGTCGATGCCATACGGGCGCACCTGGCGCAGGGCACCGGCCACATTGCTGTCGTCGAGGCCGCCGGCCAGGAACACGGGTACGGGGCTGGCGCGCACGAAGCGCGCGCTGATGGCCCAGTCGTGGCTGCGGCCCGTATCGAGCAAAAAGGCGTGCACATGGGGCGCATGGGCCGGTATCATCGCCAGCGCGTCGCCGCCTTCCACATGAATCACCTGCACCCGGCGCACCTGCGGCAGCAGGCGTGCCAGTTCGGCCACTTCCTGTGGAGCAATATGGTTGACGATCTGCACCGTCGTCGGCAAGGTCGCGGCCACATGCTCGGCGATGCGGCTGGCGGTGGTCTCGGCCGTCAGTAAAAACGTGGACACCGGCGGCGGCGCCCAGGCGGCAATCTTCGCGATGCGCGCGTCGGGGAGCACGCCGGGACCGCACGGCACGGCCGCCACCAGGCCCAGCGCGTCGGCGCCGGCGGCAATCGCCAGTTGCGCTTCATCGATGGAAGCGATGCAGCAGATCTTGATACGGGTTCTCATGATGGCCAACATTACAACACGCTGCACGCCAGCAAGCCAGCCACGCGGTCAAGCCGGCGCACAATTGTGGCCGCGATTGACAGGCGGCGGACGGCAAACGATACTGGTTCGCTCCATCTTGCACAGACAGGTAGCAGGCTCATGGCCGATTTTGAGATACGCAAGGAGTGCCCGCCACAGCTGTGCGACTGCGCGCGCGAACGGCTGCTGGCCGACGCGCAGGCCGACCTTGCCATCCTGCGCCTGAACCTGACCGAAGAAAAACGCCTGCTGGCCCATATCGAGAGCATCAGCACGCTGGAAGGCTTGCGCAAGCTGGAAAAAAACCTGCAGAAAAACCTGGGCGTGGTGCTGCGCATCGCACCCGGCGGCGGCGAAGTGCGCACCATGCGCGGCTTCCAGATTCAACTGCTGGAACAGCCCGGCCTGTGCCGCAAGACGCGCGCGGCGATACCGGCGGCGGTGCGGCGCTGTTTGGCCGCGCATCCGGAAATCGCGTTTGCGATATTGAATGAAAATGATTTGCTGGGTGGGATCGGGGCGCTCCCGTAGGTCGTATTAGCGCGCAAGCGCGTAATGCGACAACACCACGGTCGGGGCCAACAAGGTTGTCGGATTACGGCCCCATGGGCCTAATCCGACCTACGCAGTCCGTATTTCAATGACTTTTTTGCCCTTGGCGGCACGTGCCCTGAGCTGCCCGCAGCCGCCCTCCACATCCTGCCCCGCCGAATCGCGCAGCTTGGTCAGCACGCCGCGCTCGTGCAGGCGGGTGGCGATGGCGCGCGCCTGCTCCCAGCTGGGGCGTTTGAACGGCAGGTCGTCGATGGTGTTATACGGAATCATGTTCAGCACCGCGTACTTGCCCTTGAGCAGTTCGACGATGCCGTCGAGCTCATCGTCGCCGTCGTTGACGCCTTCCATCAGGGTCCATTGATACTGCACCGGGTAACCGGTCAGGCGCGCATACGATTCGCCGAATTCGACCAGTTCGCGCGGCGTGAGTTTCGGCGCGCGCGGCAGCAGCTGTTCGCGCAAGTCCGGCTTGGTGGTGTGCAGGGACAGCGCCAGCGCGGGTTTCACGCGGCCCTGCGGCAGGCGCTCGAAGGCGCGCGGGTCGCCGACGGTGGAAAACACCAGGTTCTTGTGGCCGATATTGCCTTCCGTGCCCAGCAGCTCGATCGCTTCCATCACATTGGCAAGATTATGGGCCGGCTCGCCCATGCCCATGAAGACGACTTTTTTCACCGGCCGCAAGGTGCGCGCCAGCACCACCTGCGCCACGATCTCGCCACTGCTGACCTGCCGTATCAGGCCATCGCGGCCCGTCATGCAGAACTGGCAGCCGACCGCGCAGCCGACCTGGCTTGACACGCACAGGCCATCGCGCGGCAGCAGCACGCTTTCCACCGTCTGCCCGTCGTGCAGGCCGACCAGCAATCGCGCCGAGCCGTCGGCGCCGGGATGGGTGCTGAGCAGCTTGAGCATGGCCTGCAACTCGATGTCGAGCGCAGGCAAGGCGCCGCGCACCGGCAGCGGCAGGAAATCTTCGGCGCGGCGCCGGCCCTGGTCGTGCGGCTGCGCCTGTATCCAGTCGCGCAGCACGCGCTGTTCGTGCAGGGGCTTGGCGCCGAGCGCGCGCAGGCGCTGGCGGATGGTCTCGATTTGCATGGTGGCGGAAAGCGGCCGTCTTATACCTTTTTGACGAACTCGGTTTTCAGGCTCATCTGGCCGAAACCGTCGATCTTGCAATCGATATCGTGGTCGCTGTCGACCAGGCGAATGTTCTTGACCTTGGTGCCCATCTTGACGACGCCGCCGCCACCTTTCAGTTTCAGGTCCTTGATAACGCTGACCGTGTCGCCGTCCTGCAGGATATTGCCGGCCGCATCACGGTAGACTTTCGCGCCCTCTTCCACCGCCTCGCCGGCCGTGGCCGACCATTCATGCGCGCATTCAGGGCAGACGAGATTGCTGCCATCTTCGTACGTGTATTCGGACTGGCATTGCGGGCATGGAGGTAATGTGCTCATTCTTTTCTCGGTCTGGTGAACGGCCGCTGGCCGTAAAAGCCGACATTATAAGCGCTACGCCCGCCATCGGCGGGCTTTTTCGCATAGGGCGCCGCAGCCTTATTTGATGTTTTTATCCAGGAAGGCGCGGATCACCGGCACGATCTCGCGGGCATGCGTTTCAAGGGCAAAGTGGCCGGTGTCGTAGAAGCGGATATCGGCGTTGGGCAAATCGCGTTTCCATGCCTGCGCACCGGCCGGCAGGAAAAACGGATCGTTCTTGCCCCAGACGGCCAGCAGCGGCGGTTGCTGCTGGCGGAAATAGGCGTGGAACTGCGGGTACATGCGCACATTGGACGCGTAATCGAGCAGCAGGTCGAGCTGGATGTCGGCGTTGCCCGGACGTGCCACCCGCATGCCTTCCAGGGTATAGCCGTCGGGAGAAACGCTGCTTGGATCGGGCACGCCTTCCAGATACTGCCATTTCATCCCGGCCGGCGTCGGAAAGTCGGCCTGCGCCGCGCGGTTTTGCGCCGTCGGCGCCTGCCAGTATTGCTTGATGCCGTCCCAGCCCTTGGACAGTCCCTCTTCATAGGCGTTGCCGTTCTGCGAGATGATGGCCGTGATGCGCGCAGGATGGGCCAGCGCCAGGCGCCAGCCGACTGGCGCGCCGTAGTCATGCACCATGATGGCGTAGCGGTCCAGCTTCAACTGCTCGGTGAAACGGTTCATGGTCCGGGTGATGTTGTCGAAGGTGTAGGCGTAGTGTTCGCGCGCCGGCGCTTCGGTGTAGCCGAAGGAAGGCAGGTCCGGCGCCACCACGTGATAGCGGTCGCTCAGCGCCGGGATCACGTCGCGGTACATGAACGAAGACCCGGCAAATCCATGCAGCAGCACGATGGTCGGCGCGGCAGGGTCGCCCGCCTCGCGGTAAAACACGTTCACGTCGCCGACCTTTTCAAACCGGTAGTGTACCTGCGCCTTGTCGGCGGCCGACATGGGGACGGCGGCGGGAGCGGCGGCTGCGCTGGCGGCGATGGCCAGGGTGGTCGCGGCGGCGAGGGTGGTGGCTTTGCTATTCATGGTTTTTCCTTGTAACCGTTAAAGTGAGTATTTGAAGGTTACAGGCATTTATGGTAACCTGTCAATATTATTTTCAAAGGTTACAAAAAGGTGACAACATGACGCAGCATCCTGAGCACGCCCCACATTTCATCGGCAACGACCTGGCGCTCGATTTCATCAACAGCGCCTTTGGCATGGGCGATGACAGCCGGGATTGTCTGGACGACGACGCCGGCGCGCTGGCGTGGCTCAAGGCGGCGGGACTGCTGGCGCCCGATTTCGATGCGCCGGTGGCCGGACTGGCGACACTGGCACAGTCGCTGCGCACGGCGGCGGAGCGGCTGATCGATTTGAACAAGCCGCGTGAGCCAACCGACTTCGCGGTGGTGAACCGGATACTGGAGACTGGCCGCGCTGTGCGCACGCTGGCGCAGGGCGAAGGCAACAACGTCGTATTATTGGAACGGCGCCGCGACGACAGCGCGGCCAGCTTGCTCGAACCGGTGGCAACGGCGCTGGTCCAACTGCTGGCGCAAGGGAACCTGGCACAAGTGCGCCAGTGCGAGGCGCACGATTGCACGCTGCGCTTTCTGGACGTCACCAAATCGGGCCGCCGTCGCTGGTGCAGCATGGCCGTGTGCGGCAACCGCATGAAGGTTGCCGCTTTCCGGGCGCGCAAGGAAGCCAGATAGCGCCTGCCGGGCAAGGCGCCGGGCAGGCAAAACAATTCATTTCCACTGACAGGAGTTACCGCAATGACGACATCAAGCTATCCCGACACCCGCCTTCTGATCGCCAATGAGTGGGTGGACGCCACCGGCGGCAAATCGATCCCCGTGCTCAACCCGGCCACCGGACAGGCGATCGGCACGGTCGCCCATGCCAGCATCGCCGACCTGGACCGCGCGCTTGCCGCCGCCCAGCAGGGTTTCGAGACCTGGCGCGCCGTGCCGGCGGCCGAACGCGCCGCCATCATGCGCCGCGCCGCCTCGCTGCTGCGCGAACGCGCCGTCGATATCGCCCGCCAGATGACGCAGGAACAAGGCAAGCCGCTGGGCGAAGCGAAAGTTGAAATTTTGGCGGGCGCCGACATCATCGACTGGTTTGCCGCCGAAGGCATGCGCGTGTATGGCCGCATCGTGCCGTCGCGCAACCCGGCCGCGCAGCAGCTGGTGCTGAAGGAACCGGTCGGCCCGGTCGCCGCCTTCACGCCGTGGAATTTCCCGATCAACCAGATCGTGCGCAAGCTGTCGGCCGCGCTGGCCACCGGCTGCTCCTTCCTGTGCAAGGCGCCCGAAGAAACGCCGGCCTCGCCGGCGGCGCTGATGCAATGTTTCGTCGACGCCGGCCTGCCGGCGGGCGTGCTGGGCCTGGTGTTTGGCGACCCGGCCGAAATCTCGGGCTATTTGATACCGCATCCGGTGATCCGCAAGGTGACCTTTACCGGTTCCACGCCGGTGGGCAAACAGCTGGCCGCGCTGGCGGGCGCCCACATGAAACGCGTAACGATGGAGCTGGGTGGCCACGCGCCGGTGATCGTTGCGGAAGACGCCGATGTGGCCTTGGCCGTCAAAGCGGCCGGCGGCGCCAAGTTCCGCAATGCCGGCCAGGTCTGCATCTCGCCGACCCGCTTTTTGGTGCACAACGCGGTAAAGGCGGAATTCACCCGCGCGCTGGTCGCGCATGCCGAAGGCCTGACCCTGGGCGATGGCCTGCAGGCCGGCACCAACCTGGGGCCGCTGGCCAATGCGCGCCGTCTCACGGCCATGGCCAAGGTGGTCGAAGACGCACAGGCCAGGGGCGCGACGCTGGCCACCGGCGGCAGCCGTGTCGGCAACGCCGGCAACTTTTTCGCGCCGACCGTGTTCGCCGATGTGCCACTGGACGCGAGCATCTTCAACGACGAGCCGTTCGGCCCGATCGCCGGCATCCGCGGCTTCGACAGCCTGGAAGAAGCCATCCTGGAAGCGAACCGCCTGCCCTACGGCCTGGCCGGCTATGCCTATACGCGCTCGATCAGGAATGCCCAGCTGCTGATGAACCGCATGGAAGTGGGCATGTTGTGGATCAACCAGAGCGCCACCCCGAGCGCCGAAATGCCGTTTGGCGGCATCAAGGATTCGGGCTATGGCACCGAAGGCGGGCCGGAGGCGCTGGAGTCCTACCTGAACACCAAGGCGGTGTCGATGGTTGGCGTGTAAGGATGTTCGTGGCGGACGTGGCCGGCGCGGGCTTGCCAGGCCCGCCTTTCACTTTCAGGCACGCCGCACTATTTCTATCGTGCTGTGCACGATCTCTTCATGGATGCCGATGCGCGCGCGCAGCCGTTCCGGCGTCAGCGCCGCATCGCGGCTGACCACCGACAGCGCGCACGAATAGAGCTGCTTGCCGACGCGCCAGACGTGCAGGTCGACGATGCGCGGCGTGTCGCCGCCCTCTTCCACTTCCACCGCCTCGCGGATTTCCTGCACCACCGGGTGATCCATCTCGCGGTCCAGCAGCACCTTGCCGGTTTCCTGCATCAGCTTTTTCGCCCATAGCGCCACCAGCACGGCGCCGGCCACGCCCATCACCGGGTCGAGCCAGTTCCAGCCATACAGCCAGGCGCCGGCCAGCGCCAGCATGGCCAGCACCGAGGTGGCGGCATCGGCCAGCACGTGGATGTAGGCGGCCTTCATGTTCAGGTCTTCGCCATGGCCATGATGGTGCTGATGATGATCGTGACCATGGTGGTCCTGGTCGTGGCCATGGTCGTGATGGCCGCCGAGTATCAGCGCGCAGACCAGGTTGACGGCCAGGCCGATGCCGGCCACCGCCAGCGCCTGTGGATAATGAATCGCCTGCGGCGCAAACAGCCGCTCGACCGAGGCGACCACCATCAGCACGGCCACGCCCAGCAGCAGGATGGCGCTGGTATAGCCGGCCAGGATTTCGATCTTCCAGGTGCCGAAGGCGAAGCGCGGGTCGCGCGCATAGCGGCGCGAGGCGGCATAGGCAAAGGCGGCCAGGCCGATCGCCAGCGCGTGCGAACTCATGTGCCAGCCGTCGGCCAGCAGCGCCATCGAGTTGTACCACCAGCCGGCGACGATTTCCAGCACCATGGTGGCCAGGGTGATCCACATGACGACGCGCGCGCGGCGCTCCGCCTTGCCGTCGCTGGTCTCGAAAACATGTTCATGGGTCCAGGCCGACAGGTCGTCGGCCGCGTGCAGTTGCGTCATGATGGTCTTTCGCTTATTTCAGCTTATTTCAGCTTATTTCAGATAGGTGCGCAGGATGGCGATGATCTCGTCGGCGCCACGGGCGCGTTCGGCGTCGCTGGCAATCGCCGGGCTGGCGACATGCTCGCGCAGGTGCTCTTCGATCACCTCGGCCATCAGGCCATTGACGGCGCCGCGCACGGCCGCGATCAGCTGCAGCACCTCGCCGCAATCGCGCCCTTCGTCCAGCCCCCGTGCTATGCCTTCGACCTGCCCCTTGATGCGCTTGACGCGGTTCTGCAGCTTGTCCCTGTTTGCCGATGTGTGGCCCATGCCATCCTCGTTAAAATACTGTAGGGGGGTATGGTATCAGAAAATGGCCTTGCCACTCGATAAAATATCAAAAAATACATTATTATTGCTTTACGGACCAATACCCGAATTGATATTAAGCATTAAAAATTAATGATTGGAAAAAAATCGCGAAGCACTCTACCATCAGCCATCCGCCGCCATTTTGTCGCCTGTCGACGTGCCCGCCGGCGTACCATAAAAATATCGGAGACTAGCAACATGAAATTCAATAACTTAAAAATCGGCCGCCGGCTGGGCCTCAGTTTTGGCGCCATCATCGCCCTGCTCCTGATCCTGGCGGTGGTCGCCATTACCCGTGTCAGCCAGCTGGGTAACGAAATTCGCCGCATGAACGAAGACAGTTATCCGAAAACCATGCTGGGGCATGCGATCAAGGACGACGTCAATGAAACCATGATCGCCATGCGCAATATCTTCCTGACGGTCGAGGCCGAACTGGCCAATAAAGAAGTGCAGCATGTCGAGCAGATCGCGCGCCGCATCGATACGTCGATCGGCAAGCTCGAACGCCTGCCGGCGTCCGCGGACAGCGCCAGCCGCATCAGCCAGCTGAACGCGGCGCGCCAGCAATTCGACAAGGTGCGCAAGGACGTGCTGACCCTGGTGGCGGAAGACCGCAAGTTCGAAGCCAAGAGCCTGATGCTCAAGCAGCTGCTGCCGCGCCAGCAAGCCTATTTCGCCGCGCTGGAACAGCTGGTCAACTACCAGACCGGCCTGATGGAAGCGTCGGGCAAGGCGTCGGCGCAGCAGGCCGACCAGACCCGTTTGATCATCCTGCTGCTGTCAAGCGGCGCGGCGCTGGCCGGCATCTTGCTGGCGATCCAGGCCAGCAACAGCATCACCCGTCCACTGCAGCAGGCGCTGGGCGTGGCGCGCCAGGTGGCGGCCGGCGACCTGACCAGCAAGGTGGCCGTCGGCACGCGCGACGAAACGGGCCAGCTGCTGCAAGCCCTGAACAGCATGAACACCAGCCTGCAGGACATCGTCGGCCAGGTGCGCGGCGGCACCGACACCATCGCCGACGCCTCCGAGCGCATCGCCAGCGGCAATCTCGACCTGTCGGAGCGCACCGGCCAGCAGGCCGATTCGCTGCGCGACACGGCCGAATCGATGGCGCAGCTGACCTCGACCGTCAAGCAGAACGCCGACCACGCCAGCCAGGCCAACCAGATGGCGGCGCGCGCGTCCGAAGTGGCGGTGCGCGGCGGCGCCGTGGTGGCGCAGGTGGTGGGCACCATGGGCGCCATCAATACGTCTTCCAAGAAGATCGTCGACATTATCGCGGTGATCGACGGCATCGCCTTCCAGACCAATATCCTGGCGCTGAACGCGGCCGTGGAAGCGGCGCGCGCCGGTGAACAGGGCCGCGGCTTCGCGGTCGTCGCCAGTGAGGTGCGCAACCTGGCGCAGCGTTCCAGCCAGGCCGCGCGCGAAGTCAAGGCGCTGATCGACGATTCGGTCAGCCACGTGGCGGCAGGCAGCGTGCTGGTGCAGGAAGCCGGCACCACCATGACCCAGATCGTCGACAGCGTGCGCAGCGTCACCGACATCATGGGCGACATCAACGGCGCCAGCCATGCCCAGGAAGCGGGTATCGAACAGATCAACCTGGCCCTGGCCGAAATGGACAAGGTGACGCGCCAGAACGCCGCGCTGGTCGAGCAGGCCGCCGCTGGCGCCGAGTCGCTGCAGGATGAGGCGAGCCGGCTGGCACAGGTGGTCAGCCGCTTCCGGCTGGAACGCGGTGCGGTAATGCTGCAGGGCTGAGCCCATGCAACAATGCGATTTTAATTAATCAGAAAGCAAGCATGCCCTGCCTGTCAGTTGAACTCGATGGCGCCCCCGTCACCACCATCAACCTGGCCGGCATGGTGGTTGTCGACGTCTCGGTGCATGGCGCGCTGGACCGCAACCCGAAGGCGGCACTGGACGCAGGTGGCGGCAGCGACGCGCAAGGCGGACGCGGCTACCTGATCTGGGTAACCGAGTTGCCCATACAGGCTGGAGCGGTATTGAAGGTGGTCTTCCATGAGGCGTGCGAGAACCCGGACGAGGGCAAGACCATCGAGCAGCTTTTTCCTGACGAGGAACCATGCACGCAAACCGATTTTACGATCAATGATGAAATGGCGGCGGAAATACGTGCCCGGCCACAGCTGCACCAGGCATTCTCGGTGCAGGTAGCGACCTCACAGGGCCAGCAGGCAATGGCAGTGAGTGACGTCCGGAATACAGATTTCACGTTCAGGGTCTTGTGGGACCATACCCGCCCTCACCAGGCGCGTGCGCATCTGTCGACGCACTGCCTGGACGACGTGCTGGCGCGACGCGCCGGGCCCTCACACCTGAAAGCCATGCTGGACTTGGGCGACAGCGTCTCGTTCATGCTGACCGCCTGAGCGCGTCACACCTGGCCGGCCAGCATTTCCTTGCGGATGAAATGCATGGTCTGCGGCTGGTCCACCAGCACGCACTGCTTGCCGGTGCGCCGGCAATGGTCGTGCACGCGCCAGTAGGCGTCGTGGCTGACGCAGCCGGTCTGGCAGATCACCAGGTCGGCCGCCACCAGGCTCGCTTCGAGCGCCGCCACATCGTCAACGCCATCGCCGCCGCCCGCATGGTGCAGGAAGCGCCCGCCGGCCTGCTCGATCGCCTGGCCAGGGTCGGCGCCCGAAACAGCCCCCACATACAGCACGGATTTTTCCCGCACGCCGGCCAGCAGTTCCGGTTCAAACGCCGGCTTGCCTGTCAATGCCGGCTTCCACTGCAGGCGCAGCAGCTCGCGCATCAGATCCTGCACCCGTTCGCCCAGCCACTCGACCCGGCGCGCCAGCCTGGCGCGCGTCGGCAAGCCGGGCGCCGCAGCCGCCAGTGCGGCCAGTTCCTCGCGCAGCAAAGCCAGTTTCGTGTCGCGGATCAGCACCTGTGCCTGCGTGCGCATCAGCTGCGCTTCAAGCGCGGCAATACGCGCGGTTTGTTCGTCCAGCTGCGTGCTGCAGCGCGCCTGCGCGCGTCCATAGGCGCCCAGCAGCGCGCGGTGTTCCTGCGCGATCATGTCCTCCATGCTCACCATCTTGCCCATCTTGCCTCCTTTGCCAGCAGCCGTCCCTTATGCTGATTCGCATTATAAATGAGAATCATTACCATTCATGCATGAACCGCGCTCGCGATAGGGGTATAGTGTGGCCTTGGCCAACCTGCGAACACTCCCGATGCGCTACTTTCCCCGCTTCCTGATCACCGCCATGCTGGCACTGCCCCTGCAAGGAAATGCCATGCCCAACCAACCGCTGCAGGTCAGCGCCCGCTGCATCGACAACCCCGGCTGCGTATTTACAGGCGAGGACCTGCGGATCGAAATCGTCATTACCAATACCAGCGGGCAGATGGCGGGTTATCCGCTGGCCTACATGGAACGGCGCGGTCCCACCGTCATGCTGCGCGACCCTGCCAGCGGGCGCAGCCAGCCGCAGCGCATCTCGCTGGCCGACCACAAGCTGCGCGGCGTCTTTACGGCCATCGCGCCGGGGCAATCGATCACGCTGGACGACGTGGTCAAGGCCAGCCAGCTGCGGCAATTTGGCGAGCAGGTCGATGTGACGGCCGAGATCGGCGTCTCGACCACCATCACCGTGGGTACGGCCGGGGCGACGCAGCCGTTCGAGGGGAAGGTCACTTTGCGTATTGCCAGTCAGCCAGCCAACCTCCCGCAAACCCCGCCTTGACCAGCCCATCGCGCAAGTACTGATTGCCGCGCATTAGCCGCCATGGAAAATCGTGCAGATGGTTGTCGATCATCAGCAGTACCGGCCCGTCGTTGATGCCGAAGCGGTAAGGCGAGACCCAGCGCTTGCCCTGTCTGGTGACGAATACCGTCGAGCGGGCGTGGAATACGTCATGCTGCTGCGCCAGCGCCGGCAGCACGATCTCGGGCGCGAATGGCAGCGAGGCGGCCACCGCCCACGGCGCCACGGTGCCGTCGTCATAGCCATACGGCGCGCCACGGCCCACATAGTCGCGAAAGCAGCGCCGCACGCCGTACGACTGCTGGGTGGCCGGGCCGGGACCGTCGCTGGCGCTGATACCCCAGCAGTGTTCGCCGTAGCCGGGAAAGCCGAGCGGATTGGCTATCGCATAGCGCTGCTGCACCAGGCTCGCGCGCCGCGTGTTTTCCGCGTAATCGAGACCGTGGGCGCGCATGAAGTCGTCCTGGATGCCGCGCAGATCGAGCCAGGCATGCGACATCTGGTGGATGAACAGCGAACCGGCGTACAGGTAATCGATGCCGTATTCCGACTTCCATTCGAAGCTGTCGGTCCACGCATCGTAGCTGGCGCGCTCGACAGGTTTGGTGGGCGAGCCGAGCGCCAGCACGTACAGGATCAGCGCCTCGTCATAGCCGCGCCAGCACTTGCGCAAAAAGCCGGTTTCCGGCTTCCAGCCGTGGCGCAGCAACTGGCAGCGCGCGCGCATCCATTGCCAGTCGACCCGGCGGTACAAAAAGTCGGCCAGCGCGCGGATCTCCAGTTCGTCCTTGCCCTCGCCATCGAAGTACTCGGCGGCGGCCAGCACGCCGGCCATCAGCAGGGCCGTGTCGATGCTCGACAGCTCGCAATCCCAGGCGCGCCGGCCGTTGTCCATGTCAAGAAAATGATAGTAAAAACCCTTGTGGCCGGTGGCGGCGGGCGAGTCGCCCTGCTCGCTGGCGGCAAAGAAACGCAAGGTGATCAAGGTGCGCGCGACGGCGTCATCGCGCGCCAGATAGCCGCGTTCGACGCCGACGCAATAACTGGTGAGCGCCAGGCCGACGGCGGCGATGCTGGCCGGCCAGCCGTCCTTGTCCTTGTCGCGTACCAGGCCATTGGCCGGATTGACCTGCGCCAGGAAATAGTCGAAGGCTACGCGCTGCAGGGCCTGCAGCATGGCGTGTTCGTCGATCAGGTCAGGTGGAACAGGAAAGCTGGCCGGTTTCATGGAGGCGGGCGCGGGGCGCTTGGTGGCGATACAGGGCAGTATGGCAGCGAAGCGCAAATGCTGCCCACGCCGAGTCGGACCATTTATATCACGTTGTGATATATTGAGCGCCTTTCTTTTGCCGGAACACTGTCATGCCCCTCTCCCCCACCGCCCTGGGCAAGTCCGATTTCACGACCCTGTCGGAATTTCGCTACCAGATGCGCCGCTTCGAGCGCTTTTCCGACGACGTGATCCAGACGCATGGCATCACGCCGCTGCAATACCTGCTGCTGCTGCACATCAAGGGCTATCCCGGCCGCGACTGGGCCACCGTCGGCGAGCTGGCCGAACGCCTGCAAGCCAAACCGCACGGCGTGGTCGCCCTGGTCACGCGCTGCGAAGCGGCCGGGCTGGTGGAGCGCCGCCACAGCAGCGCCGACCGGCGCCGTGTCGAAGTCCATCTGCTGCCCGAAGGCGAGGCGCTGCTGGCCAAGCTGGCGCAATTGCACCGCACCGAACTGCAGTCGCTGGCCGGCGTGTTTACCATCCCGACCGTGGCAGGAGAGCAGCATGAGTAATACCATTTACGACAGCCGGCGCGACTTCGACGGCCAGGCGCGGCTGGTGCTGATTGCCAGTCTGGCCGCCGTGGTCGGCGCCCTCAGCACTGTCACCGCGTATGTGCTGCTGCACGCCATCCATTTTTTCACCAATCTGTTTTTCTTCCAGAAGTTCTCGACCGCCTTCATGTCGCCCGCCGGCCAGGCCTTGGGCGCCTGGGTGATCGGCATCCCGGTACTGGGCGGCCTGCTGATCGGCCTGATCGCGCGCTACGGCACCGAGCAGATACGCGGCCACGGCATTCCCGAGGCGATCGAGGCCATCCTGTTCAAGAAAAGCATGATGTCGCCCAAGGTGGCCGTGCTCAAGCCGCTGGCTTCGGCAATCGCCATCGGCAGCGGCGGCCCGTTCGGCGCCGAAGGGCCGATCATCATGACCGGCGGCGCGGTCGGCTCCCTGCTGGCCCAGCATTTTCACCTGAGCGCTGGCGAGCGCAAGACCTTGCTGGTGGCCGGCGCCGTGGCGGGCATGACGGCCGTGTTCGGCACACCGGTGGCGGCGCTGCTGCTGGCGGTGGAACTGCTGCTGTTCGAACTGCGTCCGCGCAGCCTGGCGCCGGTGGCCATCGCCTGCGTGATCGCCGGCTTTTTGCGCCCGCTGCTGATCGACAGCGGCCCCTTGTTCCCGCTGCACACGGCCGTGCTGCCGCCGTCGGCCCTGCTGTCGTGCCTGATCGCCGGCCTGCTGTGCGGCGCCATGGCCTGGTTGTTGTCGACCTCGCTGTACAAGGTGGAAGACCTGTTCCACCGCCTGCCCGTGCACTGGATGTGGTGGCCGGCCATCGGCGGCCTGGCCGTGGGCATCGGCGGCTATGTGCAGCCGCGCGCGCTGGGCGTGGGCTATGACGTGATCGCCGACCTGCTGAACAACCACCTGGCCGCCGGCGCACTGCTGGCGCTGCTGGCCGTGAAAGCCGTGATCTGGCTGCTGGCGCTCGGTTCGGGCACCTCGGGCGGCGTGCTGGCGCCCTTGCTGATGCTGGGCGCGGGCCTGGGCGCCCTGCTCGGACCTTACCTGCCCGGCAACGAGCCAGCCATCTGGCCGCTGGTGTTCATGGCCGCCACCTTGGGCGGCATGATGCGCGCGCCCATCATGGCGGTCGCCTTTGCGTTCGAACTGACGTACGACGTCAACGCCCTGCTGCCCGTGATGGCCGCATCGGCCGTGGCTTATGCATTCACGGTGATGTTCATGCACCGCTCCATCCTGACCGAAAAAATCGCCCGCCGCGGCTATCACATCTACCGCGAATACGGCATCGACCCGCTGGAACGCCACAGCGTGGCTGAAGTAATGAGCACGCAACCCGTCGGCATCGATGCCGATACCCCGCTCGCCGAGGCCCTGTCCAGCCACTTCGGCAGCACCCAGCGCCACCGCGCCTTTCCCGTCACGCGCGACGGCGCGCTGGTGGGCATGCTCGACCGCGCCACCCTGGAGCAAGGTATGGCGTCAGACGCCGGCATGACGGTGGGCCAGCTGTTCGGCGCCAACATGCCGGTGGTGGCGCTGGCCGACGAGACCTGCCGCACCCTGGCCACGCGCCTGGCCGTGCATGCGCTCGAACGCCTGCCGGTGGTCAGCGACGCGCACAGCCTGCGCCTGACCGGCATCGTCAGCCGCAGCGACCTGGTCAAACCGGCGCTGGGGCTCGATGCGGAAGAGCAGCAGCGCCAGACGGTGCGCCGCGTGTGGCCGCTGACGGCACGCTAAGCCGGCAAGTCAGGACTGCGGCCCACATTCCGGTTGCATGTCCTGCATCGCCGCCGTCATTTCTTCGGGCGTGACGTCCTTGACGTGGGTGGCCAGCGACCAGCTGTGGCCGAACGGATCGGTGACGATGCCGTAGCGGTCGCCCCAGAACTGGTTCTCCACCGCCATCTTGACGCTGGCGCCAGCGCCCACCGCCTGCGCGAAGGCCTGGTCCACATCCTGCACGTACATGTGCAGGGTAACGGGCGTGCCATTGAGCTTGTTGGGGCCGACGCTGCCATAGTCGGGAAATTCGTCGACCAGCATCAGGTGCGAGTCGCCGATGGTGAGCATGGCGTGCATGATCTTGCCATCCGGCGTCTGCATGCGCGCGTGCTCGACGGCGTTGAAGGCTTTTTTATAGAATTCGATGGCCTCGGCCGCGCCGTCGCAGACCAGGTGCGGGGTGATGGTGTGCATGTCTTGGGGGATGGGGTCGACTTGTGCTGTCATGACGGGCTCCTTTGCTTGACCAGGGAAGTCATATCACTCTAGCGCGATGGCGCGGCAAGACAAGGCTGATTGGCCAAATTTTTTGGCGATTACGGGTGTTGCTGAACCATAGGAAAGACACACCAGCACCAGGCCAGCAAACAGACAGCGCACCACCTTATGCAACCATCAGCAGTAAATCAGCGGTAATGTGCCGCCATGCGCTGTATCATGCCTTTCATTTCGTCGCGCAACAGCGCCGGCGCCACCACGTTCACGCCATCGCCCAGGCCCAGCAGCCACCAGCGCAATTCCCGCGTGTTGGCCACGGTGGCGTGCAAGGACAGCCCCCCTTCCGGCAAGGCCGTCAGCATCTGGTCGCTGGCAAGCGGCGTTTCAAACAGATGCTCGCCGGCACTGCGCGAAAAGACCGCTTGCAGCTGTATCGGTTCACCGGCGCGCACGCCCATATTGCCCGATTCGATATAGTCATCGAGCGAAAAACCGGCTTTCTTGCGGCTGTCGACATACAGCATCTCGGCCTGCGTGATGCGGTGCATGGCCAGCATGCGCACGTCATCGTAGGCCGCGAACATGCACACCAGGTAAATCAGTTGGCCGCGCTGCACCACCGCCAGCGGGTGTACCTCTTCATACCGCACTACTTGCAGATGCTCACGCTTGCGGTAACTGAGCCGCAACTGCCGGTCGCGCATCAGTGCATCGTATACAATCCGCTGACACGCCGCATCCGAGACAGGCGCCAGCAAACGCTGCATGGGCGCGATGGTGCGCACCTTGTCCAGCCACGCATTGGCCTGGGAATGGGGCTCGATCGCACCGAGCGCCTGCTGGGCAGACCGAAAATGCAGCTGCAAGGTATCGAGTGTGGCCGGCGGCAGGGAATTGGCCAGTTGCTGCTCGACCAGAGTCAGGGCCAGCGCTTCCGGCACCGACAGGCCAGGCAGATCGAAACTGGGACTGTCGCGCTGCCAAGACCAGCCATATGGCCTGTTGCGCCCATCCATGACGAGCGGAAACACACTGCTCAACTCCCGCAGGTCGCGCTGGATCGTGCGCTCGGTCACGGCAAAGTCCGCCGTCATGAGGCAGTCATGCAGTTCCTGTACCGTGATTTTTCGCGGCGCGCGGGGAATCGCGCGCAGCATATGCCATTGCCGCAGCAAAGTATGTTGATTGGTTGCCATAGTTAAGGAGAATTGCCTGCTTTGAAAGTGGTCAGCAGGGTTTGTTCAGCGGCACCGGTCAGGACTACATCTTGCCTTGGTATCCCGGCGCCACCGGTTCAGGCCAGGGCGGAAAACAGCAACTCACGGTTGTTTTTCCGCATAAAAGTCTGCAGCGTATGCAGCTTGGCACGAATGGTCGGCAGCGCGCCCAGCAGGTTGGCACGCGCGCGCTCCCAGTCTTTCGGTGCGTGGTACACCGCAACATAGCGATAGTCGAGATATTCGGAGGTGTACACGGCATAACCGTCGCGTTGCTCACCAGCCCAGCTGGCGGGGTCGGCATGCGGCAGCTCATCGAGCCCCGAAATGCGCAACTCGGGTGGCTTGCCCTGTTGATGCGGCGTCACCACCAGCTCCCACCACATTTTCGGCCCGGCGAACGGCGCTTGCAGCGTGCCGGCCAGATCCAGTCCGGCTTGCAGACGGAAGCGCTCGGCGCCTTTTGTCGCTAGGTGCAGCATGCCGTTCGGCAGGAACCTCACTGGCTCCAGTTGCAGCTGGCGCCCGTTGGTGACATTCCCGTCGCTCAAGGCGTCGAGCATGGCCTTGAACGCTTCCTCGAACCAGGCTTGCACGCCGGTCAGCACTTGACCGCAGGCGATTACATCGGATTGTTTCATCGTGTTGATCCAGATTGGTTGAACATTTGACGGGAACGCCGTGCGCGCTCGGTAGCCATTGGCATCAAACGCATTGCCCGGCTGGCGCAAGTTGTGCGCAATGCGATGCACGCGCGATGCCATGTGGTTCAGCAACGTTTCGGCGCCCGGTGAACGCAGCACCAGCGCACCGAACCACACCGCGCCATCGGACTCGAACAGATAGCCTGCGCTACGCGCCAGATTGCGCCTGGCCAGCCAGTTGCCTTTGTTACGTTTGCCGTTGAGGTCGAGCGTGGTGTTATCCTGCACATGGCAGCGCAGCAACCAGAAATCCGCGCCCACTGCCTCCAGCAGTACCGGGGCGGTGCCGGCACGCCAGAGGCAGGTGTTGCGCACGGCATCGAAGGCGAATGCGGCACTGGGCGGATGCTTGAGGGCATGTGGCCCGCCGCCTTCCAGCAGCAGTGCCGGTGAAACGTTGGCGTTGGCGCCACGCGGCATGACAAAATCCTCCGTCCAGCGCTCATTGCCTGCATCGCCATCGGCAACCAGACGTAGCGGACCATGGCCCGTCGGCAACTGGCGGCGCACCATTACCGCGCCATACTCCGGCAGCGGCACCAGGCTTTCGGCAGCATCGGCGTCGACCGGCTTGCCGGCGACGACTTCCTGCCGGTCTTGCTTGCGCAGCATGCCGGCGAGCAGCGACAAGTCGCCGCCACCGTGTTGCACGTACTTCACACTGTCCGGGAAGAAAATGGCGCCGCTCTCGGGCTCATCGGCGTGGTGCCGTGGTGCGTACTCCTGGTCATCGAGCGCCTCGACACTGATGTCGCCAAATTCATCCTTGCGCTTTCCCAGGTCCATGCGCAGGTCGCTGGCGATCTTGGCGCGGATGACGCGGTTGACCTGGTGCTGGTCCAGCGTACCCTCCAGGTAGGGAAAGCCCACTTGCAGGCGCGGCAGTGCAACATCCTGGCCGGCATGGGCACCGATACGACGGCTGATCAGGCTGCCGAAACGATCGATCCGGCCGATGCGCTGCTCCAGGTCACCCGAGGTCCATGCCACGCCGTAGTGCTCCACGCGGTCGCAGAACAAGTGCATGTCGACACCTTCCTTTAGCACGTCAGTGCAAACCAGGATATTCGGATGGCATGGCAGGTTGAAATGCGCGATCGCATGTTTATTGCGCACGCGGCCAGAGCGTCCGATCACCGGCGCCAGCGGCCGGAACACCTCGCCGATACGCGTACGCCACACATGTTCCCAACTATCAACCACGCCGCTGCGGAAGCATTTGTCGACGATCAGGTCGAAGTTGTCGATCCAGTGGCGCAAGCGCATGCGCTGGTTGGCAATGTACGGCGCCAGCGCCGCTGGCAGCGTGTCCTGCTCAAACAGCCAGAGCAATTTGTCGGGCAGTGCCGTCGCACCGTCCGGCGTTTGCGGCAAGTGCGTGTGCAGGATATACAGGTCGACCACGAAGTCGGTCTGGCGCATGGACTGCAACAGGCACAGCTGCAAGGCTGCCAGCCTGCAGGACTGCGGCGTGTCGAGCGCCGGATCGCCCAGCAGCCAATGGTTGCCCGGCTTGTCAAGCCACGCCTGGCCAACCACCGCCAGCAGCAGGCGCTGCCAGCGCTCGCGGTTCATCTGCCATGCCAGCTCCTCCTTGGCCACCGGTTCGCCGTGCGGCGCGGGCCGGCGATGCAGGAAGCCGCGCAAGGGCTTGTGCAGCAGGTCCGTATGACTGTGCAGGCGGCTGCGGAAGGACACCAGCTTGCCGTTGGTGTCATGCGTCTCCGACCGCTGTTTCAGCGCTTCAAAGTACGCCAGTTTGGGCTGCTCGCGAAAAGCCCGGTTCTGGGTGGCGGCGCCAGCTGGCAAGTCCGGTTCGCCGTCCTCGTCTTGCGCCTCGTCGCCGTCGGCCAGCGTCGCTTGCAGTTCCACTTCGGGCGCCAGACCGTCATCGCCGGAAGACTGCCAGAAGTCGGCCGGCAATGGCTTGCCGGCCATCTCCGGACTGGACAGGAACACGCGCCAGTCGGCGATGCGCGCATCGATTTCCTGCTGGAAGCGCAAATGCAGCAAATCGCGGATTTCTTCCACCGTGTCGATGCGGCGCACGAACACCAGCGTCTTGTGCGTGCTGCCCTGCGCGATGCTGCGATCGAACAGGTCATCGACCATGCGATTGAGCTTGGCGTGCGGCATGCCATGGCCGCTGCCCTGATCCATCGCCTGCACAAAACTGTGATTGAGTTCATCAATCACGCTGCGGTCCAGCGCCTGCCCCGATGGCTCGCCCTGCTTGTGGTCCTTCTGCGGCTCGATTTCAGGCAACAGGGCATCGGCCGCCTTCACCCTGGTTGCAATCGTTCCGATGCTGCGCGCCACCGACGACGACAGCGATTCGAACGATGCACATTCGCCCAGACGGAACTTGTTGCCACGACCGGCCAGCGCACCGACCAAGCGCTTTTGCACCAGCGCCATGGTCATCGCCATGAACGGGTCGTCGGCGCCGGAGTAACGCACGCGGTCGTAACGGCGGTACTGCAGCTTGCCGTGGCGTTTGCCGCCATGTTCGGCATAGGTGCGGGTACGGCGTATCATCATTTGCCGCAGCAGTTGCACCACATCCCAGTCCTTCTGCCCAGTGCGCAGCGTGGCGACCGGTTGCTGCTCGAGGTAGGTATCGAGGCTATTGATATCGCCAGCGCCCGAGTGCAGTGGCGTAGCGCTGAGAAACAACCACTTTTGCACCTTGCCGCGGAAGATATGACGCAGATGAAGATTCTGCCAGTTGTCCGTATGGCGGAGGTACTGCGCTTCGTCGAACACCACCAGTTCGAGCGGCGACACGGGCTGCGACGCGGCATCGCTGCCGTCCGTAAGCAGCGCGGCCAGGCGGTGACAATACTGCTCGGCCAGGGCGTGCCGCATCTTGTCGATCCAGCCGGCTGCCTGCGCGCCGAATTGCGCCGCAATGGCCAGCTCGGCTTCATTCAGATGAGCGACACCGGTCACGCCGATGGTCTTGGCGTAGTCGCACAACATGTGCTGCGCGTCCTGCTTGTCGAGCGACAGCGGACGGCTGAACGAAGAATAGCGCAGCAGGTGAATGCGGCAGTCATCGTCCTTCAGCGCGGCGGTGAATTCGCGAAGGTTGTTATGCCGCCGCAGTTCCTGCAACTGCGTGGCATCGGTACTCAGCAGGCGATCGTCGAGCAAACGATAGCAATTGCCCAGGAATGCCGACCATTCCTTTTGCCATTGATCCTGCAGCGCAGCGCTGGCGCAGACAATCACGATGCGCGAATCAGGCTTGCTGAGGAACTGGGTGGCGATCACGCCCATGGCCTGGCGGGTCTTGCCCATGCCGACTTCATCGGCCAGGTAGGCGTAGCCTTTTTGCTGTAACAAGCCCCACAGGCCGGCCACGCCTTCGCTTTGCAGCTCGGCCTGTATGCTGGGCTGGTCCGCGCTGACGCTGGCCTTGTGACCGTCAAAATCAATGTAGGAACGCACCATGCGCGCCGTCAGCTGGGCCGGAATGATATTGTCATGCATGGCTGGCCTCTTCTTTTTTCATCTCGTCGTGAAACCATTTCAGGAACACCGTTACCTGAGCCGGCGCATTGCCGCCAAACATGTTCTTGAAGGAAGCCGATCCGGCCAGTGCCTCGCGGATAGGACCGAGCAACAAGGCCAGTTCGGCATCGATATCGAGGCAGGGTGAACCTTGCGGTGCTTTCAGACCGGCATGCGCCAGGCTGTCCAGCACTTGCTTCACTTCCGTGAGCTGGATGTAGCGGCCGATTTTTTCACTTGGCCTGACGGCCGGCTGCAAGGTGATGGCGCGGTACAGCGTGCTCACACTGTATGGCGATAGGCTGTCGAACACTGGCACCGTCTCCTTTGCGGCGAGGCGGCGCTGCAGGTGCGCGCGCAGTTTCCACGTAGCCTGGAACAGGCCGAAGTAGTCGTAGCTGGCGTCGCCCTCGTCCTGCTCGCCGTCGCCGCCACCTTCGCCACGGCGGCGCGCGGCGCGCTTGCGCAGTTCCTCGTCGCTCAGTTCAGGGTCCAGGCTGCGCAGCAGTTCAAGTACCTTGTCCAGCCGTGGCCGTGGTGCGTATTGCAGCTCGTCGTCCTGCGCATTGATCTGCAGTACTGCGCCGGACCAACTGCCGGGCGCGCCGGCCGCATCGCGCCAGCGCACGATGAATGCGCGTTGCGGGCGGTTGCAATGGGCCTTGATGCGTGGCAGTTTTCCGCCGCTGGAGAAATGGTGGCGATGACCCGCCACTTCCAGCCAGATATCGAACGCCTCCTGCGGCTCGAGCACCGCCAGGTGCCCGCCAAACTCGTGCTGGCGCCAGTCGTAATACACGGTGACGTCGACCGGCGGCAACGGCGACGGCTCTTCCCCTGCCGCGCCATCCTTGTCGTCGAGCTGGTCGCGCCCGAGCAGCTGGAATGGAGGCCATGGACTGGCGCCCGCCGGCAACGCGTAACGCAGCATCGCTTCCACATTGGCCATGCCGATCGGGCTCAATGCCGCAGCCGTGAAGTTCGCCGAGCCGACGCACAGCACGCCAGCGCCATCGTCCTGTTCCAGCAGCAGAGCCTTCGCGTGCGTGTACTGGTCGTCACCAAACTTGCCGAAGCTGTGAGGGTCGTGCGCAGGCAGCGTGGAAATCGGGAACGCATAGGCGCCCTTCTGCAGTGACGGCACGAACCGGCATTCGGTCACGCCCAGCTTGCGTACCAGGCCCGGCACGTCGCTCCAGAAGGGCGACACCACGGTGGCGCGCCGCCATGCGCGGTCGGCGACGAGGGACTGGAGCAGATCGCCACGCTGCTCGAAGGGCAGCGCCAGATGCAGCGAAGGCATGCCTGCATGGTCGGCGTGTAGCTGCGCCTCATCCTGCAGGCACGCCAGCAGCGCATCGAGTACCTGGCGCACGCCGCCTTCCTCATGCCCGTTCACGTCGTCGAGCTGCGCGCGCGCCTGTTCCCGCAGCCAGTGCAACAGCAGCGTCAACTCGGCGGCGTGCTGACTGGCGACCGGCGTGACACCAACGATTTCGCGGTTGCGGGCCCAGCCGGACAAGGTCAGGTTGCCGCTGCCGACGAACAGCCACAGGCCGCGCTGGCAGCTGTCTTTCAGCGTGCCGGCCATCAGCATCAGCTTGGGATGGAAGCGGCCCTTGCGCAGTCCGACCGACAGGCAACCGTAGCGCATGCCACCCTTGGGCTCGGGAAGCGTCGAACGGTCATTGACGACCAGCACCTGGATCTTTTTCAGCTCCTCATTGATGGCGTGGCGCGTCTCCGATACGCCGGCCAGATCGGCCACCGTATCGCCGGCCAGCAAGGGTAGCACGTTCGATTCAAAGAAGCCCGGATGAAAATTGAAGGTGGTAAACAACACCAGCCGTTCGCCGTCCGGCTCGAAGCGGTCGATGATGGACTGGAACGCATCGCGCATGAATGCGCTGTTCTTTTGCGCGCTCATGGCCTCTCTCCATGCAGTTGTTGGTAGATGGTGCTGGCGGCGTGCAGGTAGTAGTCGTTGTCCCAGTCCGGATCGTCGGACGCCAGCCGCCGCAGCGCCTTGTCGGCACGACCGCCTTCGCCGCCGTGCACGGCGATCAGATGTCCCTCCAGCACCACCAGCGGATCGCGCGCGCGCTCTACCATGCAGTCGCCGTGATACCTGACCAGTTCCCTGAGGAAGACATTCAGGGTAGCGTGCGCGGCCCCATCGTGCACGGATACCAGCAGAGCCGCCAGACGCTGCAACTCGCGCATGCGCCTGGCCGGTCCGGCCTTGCTGATCTTGCCTGCCAGGGCACTGAAGTCGTTTGCGCGCTGGCGCATCTGCGGCAAGGCCGATGCGATACGTTCGGTCACCGCAGTAAGATGCTCGTTGGCGGCGGCGCGCACGATGTCGAAACTATCCTGCAGCACCAGCAGAAACGGTTCGCATCGGTGCATGTCCTCGATCTGGCCGGACAGCGCCTCCGAGGTCAGCAATCTTGCACGCTCGCGCAAGGAAAGATCGCGATGACGCAGGTCGGCAAAGTCGCCGGCCAGCGCGCGATACTTGTGTTCGCCAAGGATGCCGCGCAAATGATGTGTGACAGCTTGATCATTGTAGACAGCTTGCAGCGCCGCACTGATCTGCTTGTGGCTGGTGACCTGCGCGGCCAGCAACTGTCCACCCTCCAGGAAAGGAGCGAGTTCCTTCGCCAGCACCGCGCTCGCCGTGTCGTTCCAGACGCACTCGAACAGGTCGCCGAGCGACGCATCGACACGCCAGTCGTCATCGACCAGGCCGGCGCGTTCGCAGCTGCCGCGATAGTACTGATGCAGGCCATTGACAACGGTCTTGCCGCTGCGCGCACTGACAGTGAAGGCTGTGCCGCCACTCAACAGCGCCTGGCTTCCATAGCAAATCGGCAGGCCCGACTGCTTGAGCCAATATTCGATGACACCTTCCATCAGGCGGATGAAGCCACGCTGGCGAGCGGCGTTCGTCAGCAGTTCCTGCAAGCGCGGCCGCTCGCCGAGCCAGTGGATCAGCAGCACCGCGCGAATTCCGTTGGCCTGCAATACCGGCGAGGCCAGGTTCGGCACCAGTTCGCGGCCGATGGCGCTCCATACCGGCAACAGGCCAAGCGGATCGCGACCGGCCGACTCGCGGTTCAGTTCAGGATCAACTTGGGTAAAGTAGGGGAAGATGGCGCCAGGAATCTGCGGCACAGGTTGGGACTGAAGACTCAAGCGTGACTTTCGGCCTTGAAGGTGAAGACGATGGATTTTTATTGCTGCCGGCAAGCGATATCATGGTGGGGCCTGCCTACATGAAGAATCGCTCTCTCGACTGCCGAAGATCATTTTCCCATACTGTGCGACAAGTAATGTCGCAACAACTTGTTTTTGCAATATTTCACTATTGTAAAATATTTTACAGCGAGGAAATCTCACATTTTGTTGCACAAGGTGAATAATGTCGGGGGAGGGCTGGATGTTAGTGCTTGATATGAGGAGAGGCGTTGGCCGCTGCGCGGCCAACGGGGCCGCGCTTCGCGCGGCAGATGGGCGATTCGGAGAGCCTCGCGCCCGCCAGGGCGCTCGTCTTCGAATCCCACCGTTCCGTCCAGACAAATAAAAAAGCCTCCCGCAGGGGAGGCTTTTTTATTTGATTCTGGCGGAGACGGTGGGATTCGAACCCACGATACAGGTATAAGCCGTATGCATCCTTAGCAGGGATGTGCCTTCGGCCACTCGGCCACGTCTCCTAGCTGATTGCTCAACTATGTCGTTCCAGCTGACTGCGCTGCAGCGACGAACGTCATAATATCGATTGCCCCCCCTTTGGTCAAGGGCGTGCGGCGATATTTTTACTTGATTACGCTTTTTCCAGCTCGAACGCCTTGTGCAGGGCGCGCACGGCCAGTTCCATGTACTTTTCGTCGATCAGGACCGAGATCTTGATTTCCGAGGTCGAGATCATCATGATGTTGATGCTCTCTTCCGACAGCGTGCGGAACATTTGCGAGGCGACGCCGACGTGGCTGCGCATGCCCACGCCGACCACCGACAGTTTCGACACCTTGGCGTCGCCGGTGATGCTGGCCGCGCCCAGTTCTTCGCGGTGCGCTTCGAGCACGGCCAGGGCGCGGGCGTATTCGCCGCGCGAGACGGTGAAGGTGAAATCGGTTTTACCGTCGACCGACTGATTCTGTATGATCATGTCGACTTCGATATTGGCGTCGGCCACCGGCCCCAGGATGTGGTAGGCCACGCCTGGACGGTCGGGCACGCCGAGCACGGTGATTTTGGCTTCGTCGCGGTTGAAGGCGATGCCGGAGATAACTGCTTGTTCCATGTTGGTGTCTTCCTCAAACGAAATCAGGGTGCCCGAATTGGCTTCTACTTCCAGTGGCAGCAGCGGGTCGGTCAGCGACGACAATACGCGCGTCGGGACGCGGTAGTTGCCGGCAAATTCCACCGAACGGGTCTGCAGCACTTTGGAGCCCAACGAAGCCAGTTCCAGCATTTCTTCAAAGGTGATGGTCTTCAGGCGGCGCGCCTCGGAGACCACGCGCGGATCGGTCGTGTAGACGCCGTCCACATCGGTAAAGATCAGGCATTCCTGCGCCTTCATGGCGGCGGCGATTGCCACGGCCGAGGTGTCGGAACCGCCGCGGCCCAGGGTCGCGATATTGTCGTGCTCGTCGACGCCCTGGAAACCGGTAATGATGACAATCTTGCCGGCATCGAGATCGCGTTTGACTTTTTCGTCATCGATCGACTGGATGCGGGCCTTGGTAAAGGCGGAATCGGTTTTGATCGCGACTTGCCAGCCAGCATAGGATACGGCTTGTTTGCCGATCGCCAGCAGTGCCATCGACAATAGGCCGACGGACACTTGTTCGCCTGTCGAGGCGATCATGTCAAGTTCACGCGGATCGGGTTGATCCATGATTTCCCTGGCCAGTCCAATCAGGCGGTTGGTCTCGCCCGACATGGCGGATGGCACCACCACGATTTGATGCCCTGCGTCGTGCCACTTGGCAACGCGCTTGGCGACATTCTTGATACGGTCAGTCGAGCCCATCGACGTACCGCCATATTTGTGGACGATTAAAGCCATAAGAGTGAAGTTTCCGCTCAAGAAGAATAAAAAAGAGGGCTTTACTCTACATGCCGCAATGCAAAATAACAAGCTATTAAGCGCATTAGCTCATACCGATTACGCATATGGAAATAACCGATCCATGCAGTGTGCGCGCCAGCCCACACCGCATGGCAGGCCGCTCAGCCAGCGACCCAGCGCAAGGTCACGCGTGGCGCATCTCCCGAACCGAGGCAGTGGCAATCGAGGCCGATGCCGGCCGCATACAGCAATTGTTGCGCCGCACAGACAAGCGGCAGCCGTTCGCGCTCCCAGGCGGGCACGTCAAAGGCCTGGTAATGGTATTTCAGGCTCTTGGTAGGGCGATTCAAGGCCAGCTTCAGGCGCTCGCCACCCTGGCGGAAATCGATCGTCAGCAGCTGCGACTTGAGCCAGGCGCTATCGATGCCCTGCCCATCCTCTTCTGCCTGGTCGAAATGCAGCACGCCGCCATACGCGGGGAACGCCAGGTCCGCTTCGCCCTGCCACTGAAACTGCTGGCCGGCCTTTTCCAGGCCCGCAATATTCGCGTCATCACGCTCGCGCATGCCGGCCAGGTCTTCGAGCTTCGGCGTCAGGTACAGCCGGTCGCGGTGGCGCCGCACATGGCATTCGGGGTGCGTCACCAGCAACTGCGCATCGGGCCGCGCTTCCAATAACTGCGCCAGCATTTCCGCCAGCCAGGCCGTCGACGGCATGCGCAGGCCGCGCGTGCCGAACCAGTGGCGCAGCAGGTTGTAGCAGCGGTCGACGCTTACCTCGCGCAATCTGGCCAGTTCGATGCAGTCGCCATCGAGGCAGTTGGCCAGATCCTGCGTCGCCAGTTCCGTCAGCAGCCGCTGCGCCGACTGCGCGTGCTGGGCGCTGCGCGCAAAGCGCTCCTGGAAGCCGGGAAAGGCCTGCGCCAGCACCGGCATCACCTGATGCCGCAGGGCATTGCGTGCAAAGCGCGCATCGTCGTTCGATTCGTCGTGGATGTGAGAAATCGCATGTTTTTCGACATAGCTTTCCAACTGCTTGCGCGATACCGGCAGCAGCGGGCGCGCCATCACCAGATCGGGATTGGCCAGCAGTTCGGGCGCGCTGTTGGCGCCATCCATGCCCGACAGGCCGGCCGTGCCCGAGCCGCGCAGCAATTGCAGCAGCACGGTTTCGGCCTGGTCGTCCTGGTGATGGGCGGTCAGCAGCAGCTGCACGCCGTGTTGCGCGCAGAGGGCGCCCAGGGCGGCGTAGCGGCGCTTGCGAGCCGCCTCTTCCGTTCCCGTCTTCGGGTTGATCTCGATGGCGACGCGGGCAGCCTCGAACGGCACGTCGAGGCTGGCGCACAACTGTTCGCAGTGCGCCAGCCAGGCGTCGGCGTTCGGGCTCAGGCCATGATGGACGTGGAAGGCGCGCAAGGCCACGCCCTCTTCTTTCGACCAGGCATGGGCCAGGTGCAGCAGGGCCGAGGAATCGAGACCACCGCTGAGGGCGATGCCGATCACTTGGCCGGCTTGCGGCGCGCAGGCTTGCAAGGCGCGGGCGAAGATGTCGGCGACGCTGGCGGTTTGTTGCTTTTTCATATGGGTTCCGGGAATGCAAAGAGGGACAGGCAGGTAGTCGAAGATGTTCGGCTACCTGCCTGTCCCTGGTGTTTTTACTGTCATGTCTACTGTCATGTCGGATTACGTCATGTCGGATTGCGTCATGTCGGATTACGCTGCGCCTCGGCGGCCCCGCTAATCCGACCTACTCCGACCTGCTCCGACCTGCTCCGACCTGCTCCGACCGGCTTACTCGCTCGGCGTGGTTTCCTTGAACTTGCCATAGCTCAGCAGCTTTTCATGGCGCGCGGCCAGCAGGTCCTTGGTTTTCATGCCGTGGAACTGGCGCAGGGTGTCGGCCAGGGCGCGCTTGAGCAAGGTGGCCATCTGTTTCGGATCGCGGTGGGCGCCGCCCAGTGGTTCGTTGATGATCTTGTCGATCAGGCCCATGGCTTTCAGGCGGTGCGCCGTCAGGCCCAGCGCTTCGGCCGCGTCGGCGGCGCGCTCGGCGCTCTTCCACAGGATGGAGGCGCAGCCTTCCGGCGAGATCACGGCGTAGGTCGAGTATTGCAGCATCAGCACGGCGTCGCCGACGGCAATGGCCAGCGCGCCGCCGGAGCCGCCTTCGCCGATGATGGTGGCGATCAGCGGCACTTTCAGTTCGGCCATCACGTACAGATTGTGGCCGATGGCTTCGGACTGGCCGCGCTCTTCGGCGTCGATGCCGGGGAAGGCGCCTGGCGTGTCGACAAAGGTGAAGATCGGCAGGTTGAACTTTTCAGCGACCTTCATCAGGCGCATGGCCTTGCGGTAGCCTTCCGGTTTCGGCATGCCGAAGTTGCGCATGGCGCGCTCTTTGGTGTCGCGGCCCTTCTGGTGGCCGATGACCATGCAGGGCTGGCCGTTGAAGCGGGCCAGGCCGCCGACGACGGAGAGGTCGTCCGCGTAGCTGCGGTCGCCATGCAGTTCGTGGAAATCGGTAAAGATTTCGTTCACGTAGTCCATGGTGTAAGGGCGCTGCGGGTGGCGCGCGATCTGCGCCACTTGCCAGGGCGTCAGCTTGGCGTAGATATCCTTGGTCAGCTGCTGGCTCTTCTTGGCCAGGCGGTCGATCTCTTCCGAGATGTCGACGGCCGAATCGTCTTGCACGAAGCGCAACTCTTCGATCTTGGAATCGAGTTCCGCGATCGGCTGTTCAAAATTGAGGAAAGTCGTTTTAGTCATTGTACCTCCAGGGTTTTACCAGCCGCGTCGCCATGGCGCGCGGCGTTATTGATGGTTATTTTACCGTACCGGCTCAGGTGCGGGGGCCTGTATCGCTGGCAGGAGTGGCCACGGAGGCGGCCGCAGGGTCAAGACTGCGCCATAAATACCAGGTCGCCACGGTGCGCCACGGTTCCCAATTGGCCGATACCTCGCGCGCATCGCTGCGGGAAACAGGTTCGCCGGAAAAGTAATTGACACTGATGCCCTGGATCAAGCCGGGGTCATCGAGCGGCAGCACATTCGGGCGCAACAGATTAAAAATCAGGAACATCTCGGCCGTCCAGCGGCCGATGCCGCGGATCTGCACCAGCTCGGCGATGACGGCTTCGTCATCCATCTCGCCCCACTGGCTGGCGTGCACACGCTTGGCCTTGAAGTGGTCGGCCAGGTCCAGCAAATATTCGGTCTTGCGCTTGGACAAGCCACAGGCCGACAATTGCTCGGCACCTGCTTTCAATACCTGCGAGGGCGTGCATTTCGGACAGGCCAGCAGCAGCTTCTTCCAGGCCAGGTCGGCGGCCTTGGGCGTGATCTGCTGGCCCACCAGCGAGCGGGCCAGGGTGGTAAACGGGTCGCTATGGCCGACCAGGTGCAGGTCGCCAAATTGCGGGATCAGCTTTTTCATGATGCGGTCGCGCTTCATCAGCTCGATCTTCGCCTCTTCCCAGTAGGACGGCACCTGTATCACTTGCGCCGGCGCCACGGCGTCCCCGTTGTCCCTGGTGTTGGACATCATGCGCGGCGCCAGTTGGTCGAGCCGTCCGGCTTGTCTTCCAGGATAATGCCGGCGGCAAGCAATTCGGCGCGGATCTTGTCGGACTCGGCAAAGTCGCGCGCCTTTTTCGCGGCGCTGCGCGCAGCAATCGCGTGCTCGATGGTGGCCGTCTCGTCATTGCCGCCGGCGGCCGTACCGACGGTCGCTTGCAGGAATTGCTGCGGTGTGCGTTCGAGCAAGCCCAATACGCCTGCCAGGCCCTTCAACTGCCGCGCCAGCGCCGGCGACTTGCTCTTGTTTACTTCCGTGGCCAGGTCGAACAGGGCGGCCACCGCCAGCGGCGTATTGAAGTCGTCGTCCATTGCATCACTGAAACGCACGGCATGGGCTTCGCTCCAGTCGATCGCGCCCTCTTCCACGGCAACGTCGGCCAGCGCCGTGTACAGCCGCGTCAGCGCCAGGCGCGCGTCGTCCAGGTGCACGTCGGAATAATTGAGCGGACTGCGATAGTGCGCGCGCAGGATAAAGAAGCGGATCACTTCGGCGTCGAACTTTTGCAGCACTTCGCGGATGGTAAAGAAGTTGCCCAGTGACTTGGACATTTTTTCATTGTCCAGCCGCACGAAGCCGTTATGGATCCAGTAGTTGACGCTGGTGTGTCCAAACGCGCCTTCGGACTGGGCGATCTCGTTTTCATGGTGCGGGAACTGCAGGTCGGCGCCGCCGCCGTGGATGTCGAACTGTTCACCCAGCAAGGCACAGGCCATGGCCGAGCACTCGATATGCCAGCCCGGGCGGCCACGGCCCCATTTCGACTCCCATTTGACTTCGTCGGGTTCCGATTCCTTGGACGACTTCCACAGCACGAAGTCGAGCGGATCGCGCTTGCCGGTATTCACGTCAACGCGTTCGCCGGCGCGCAGGTCGTCGAGCGACTTGCCCGACAGTTTGCCGTAGCCGGGAAAGTTGCGCACGGCGTAATTGACGTCGCCGTCGTCGCCCTGGTAGGCCAGGTTGTTCGCTTCCAGCTGCTCGATCAGGCGCAGCATGTGCGGCACGTATTCGGTGGCGCGCGGCACGTGGTCGGGCGTCAGGATGCCCAGCGCGGCCGTGTCCTCGTCCATGTACTGCGTAAAGCGCGTGGTCAGCTGCGAGATGGTTTCGCCGTTTTCCACCGCGCGGCGGATGATCTTGTCGTCGATGTCCGTAATATTGCGCACATAGGTCACATCCAGCCCCGAGGCTTTCAGCCAGCGGTAGATCACGTCGAACGCCATCATCATGCGCGCATGGCCGATATGACAATAGTCGTAGATGGTCATGCCGCAAACATACATGCGGACCTTGCCCGCTTCCATCGGAACGAAGACCTGCTTTTCGCGTGCCAGGGTGTTGTAAATCTTGAGTTCGCTCATCGTGCTTTACTGTTGGAGCGGCAGCCAGCCCGGGAAACACGACAGACAGGCGCGGACACCGTGGGTGCCGCGCCACTGAACCGCCGTGTGCGCCGAGACTGGACTAGCCGCTGTATTGTTGTTCTTGTTTGTTAGAATTGGGCGTTATCGGGCAAGTATAACATTGATAAAAACCATACTGGCCCGATATGAATCAGGTTTTTACGAAGTTCAACACTTCTTTTGTTTCTTTACAATTCAAGCAAGTTTGAAGAAAAATAACGATCAAGGACAACTTATGCAAGAAACGAAATCTCCGCGCCGGCCCTTCCTGGCCCGTATTTTCACGCTGTTCGCCGGCCTTGCCCTGGGCAGCGCCGTCGTGGCCGCCCCGGCGGCGGCGCCCGATCCGACCCCGCACGTGACCCTGAAAACCAATATGGGCGAGATCGTGCTGGAACTGGACCAGCAAAAAGCGCCGAAGAGCGTGGCGAACTTTTTGCAGTATGTTAACAGCGGCTACTACAAGGGCACCATCTTTCACCGCGTCATCGACGGCTTCATGATACAGGGTGGCGGCTTCGACAAGAACATGAAGCAGAAGGCCACCAAGCCGGCGATCCAGAACGAAGCGCAAAACGGTTTGCAGAACGTGACCTACAGCATCGCCATGGCGCGCACCGGCGACCCGCATTCGGCCACCTCGCAGTTCTTCATCAACGTCAGCAACAATGGCGCGCTCGACTATCCGGGCCGTGACGGTTTCGGCTACACCGTGTTCGGCAAGGTCGTCAGTGGCATGGACGTGGTCGACAAGATCAAGGCCGTGCCGGTGGCCGACAAGGGGCCGCACCAGAACGTGCCCGTCACGCCGGTGGTGATCGAATCGGCCACCGTGCTCAAACAAGCGCCCGCAAAACTGTAAAATAGCGTTTTTGCCGCCCTGGCTTGCCTGCCTGGCCAGCCAGGGCACGAAATATTTCATCCAAACAAAAGGACTATCATGACTTCCGTAATCATCACCACCAACCTGGGCAAGATCACCGCTGAACTGGACGCTGAAAAAGCGCCGAAAACGGTTGCCAACTTCCTGGCATACATGGAAGCCGGCCACTACAACAACACGATTTTCCACCGCGTGATCGACGGCTTCATGATCCAGGGCGGCGGCTTCGAACCCGGCATGAAACAAAAGCCGGCCGACAAAACTGTCGAAAACGAAGCCAAGAACGGCCTGAAAAACGACCCCTACACCCTGGCCATGGCCCGTACCTCGGACCCGCATTCGGCCTCGGCCCAGTTCTTCATCAACATCAAGAACAACAGCTTCCTCGACTACCCGGGCCAGGACGGCTGGGGCTACGCCGTGTTCGGTAAAGTTACCGACGGCAAAGAAGTGGTCGACGCCATCCGCGCCGTGAAAACCACGCGCGCCGGCATGTTTGCCGATGTACCGACCACCGATGTCATTATCGAAAAAGTCGAAGCAGCATAATCCGCAAAGCATCATGAATCACAGGCATTGCCACGTTTTTCTTGCTTCCATGCATAATCTTGATCAGGGGAGCGTTGAACGATGACAATGCCTGCCGCACTTTTTATTTCCGACCTGCATCTGCAAAGCGCGCACCCGCGCACCAGCGCCGCCTTTCTTTCCTTTCTCGAGCACCATGCACAACACGCCCACGCCCTGTATTTGCTGGGCGACCTGTTCGAATACTGGGCCGGCGACGATGACCTGGAAGACCCGTTCAACGCACGCATGACCGCGGCGATCCGCGCCGTCAGCGACGCCGGCGTACACGTCTACTGGATTGCCGGCAACCGCGACTTCCTGGTTGGCTCCGGCTTTGCCTTTGCTGCCGGCGCCACCTTGCTCAGCGAACCGCATGTGACGACGATTGCCGGCCAGCGCATCGTGCTGCTGCATGGCGACGCCGAATGCACGAAAGACGTGGCCTATATGGAATTTCGCGCCATGGTGCGCCAGCCGGCCTGGCAGCGGCAGTTCCTGGCCATGCCGCTGGCGCAGCGCAAGGCCATCATCGACGGCCTGCGCAAGAACAGCCGCAAGCAGAACGGCGAAAAATCGATGGAAATCATGGATGTCACGCCAGACGCGGTGGCGCAGGTATTTGCCGAACAGGCCAGCACCATCATGATCCACGGTCACACGCACCGCCCTGCCCTGCATGAAGTCGATGGCACCTTGCGCTACGTGTTGCCGGACTGGGAATGCGATGTACAGCCGGGCGAGCCAGTGCGCGGCGGCTGGATCGCCATCGACGGCCATGGCCTCATCACGCGCCACGGCCTGGACGGCGCCATCATCGACTAGCCGTTTGCCGACGCCGCCACGCGGCATCGTCTGACAGGCAGGACCAGCCGCGTCTGCTGTAATGGCGGCATGTCCACACTCCATATCGGCACCGCCGGCTGGGGCATCTCCAGCGCGGCCTCCGCCAACTTCCCCGGCGAAGGCAGCCATCTTGCGCGCTATGGCCGGGTGTTCAACTGCGCCGAGATCAATACCTCTTTCTACCGGCCGCATCAACCCACCACGTATGCGCGCTGGGCCGACAGCGTGCCCGATGATTTTCGCTTCAGCGTCAAGCTGCCGCGCACCATCACGCACGAGCTGCGCCTGAAGCATTACGCGGCAGAACTGAAACGTTTCGCCAGCGAAGCGGGCGAGCTGAAAGACAAGCTGGGCTGCGTGCTGGTGCAACTGCCGCCCAGCCTGCGTTTTGAATCCGCCCTGGCCGACGATTTTTTCAGGCAACTGCGCGACCATTTCAATGGCATGCTGGCCTTTGAAGCGCGCCACGCGAGCTGGTTCGGCGACGCCGCCACCGCCCTGCTGCGTGCCTCACACATCACGCGGGTACGGGCCGATCCGCCGGCTGGCCAGCCGGGGCCGCATGTGCCGACCACCGAAGTGGCGTATATCCGCCTGCACGGCAGCCCGAAGATCTATTACTCGGATTACGCTGCCGACTTTCTCTCCTCTCTAGCCACCGAACTGCGCACGCAGGCGGCAAACGGCAGCTGGTGCATCTTCGACAATACGGCGTCGGGGGCGGCGCTGCTCAATGCGCTGGACTTGCAACAGCGACTTCAGGCGTCCTATCGCGTCCAGATCAAGACCAGCGGGCGCAATCCGACGGGCAAGAACGGCGAGACGATTCCGAGCCAGCCCGGCATGACGGCAACGGCGGAAATCAATACGGGCCGCAAGACCGTGCTGCGTTACCTGACCAAGCCAATTGCCAAGACGTTTTCGGAGGCTATGGGGGAGCGGTAACATATCCGCGCGCCGTGCACGAGCCAGACGTGCAGCCCGCCCTTGCCACCCTGACGCCCTCGCGCTGCGCCATGGCCAGCGGGTGATGCATTGTCTCCAGTTTGATACTTGTGGTCAATAAAGATGGGCTACACTTGTCTTGAAGAGCGCTAAAATGGCGTCCCTCCGTTTACCGTTTTTATCCGAGCAATCTCACGCCCCTCCTGATTCATGGCACTCGATCCCTCCACCATCCTCGTCCTCTCGACCGCGCTGGCCGCCTCCGCCTCACTTTACCTGGCCGTGGAGTGGCGCAGCGTGCGGGAAAAATCGCTGCTGTTCTGGAGCGCGGGGTTCGCCGTCATCACTGTCGGCTGCGTCCTGGCGCTGCTGCGCACCAGCGGCTACTTGCTGATCGGAATCTGGTTTGCCAACGGCTTGCTGATCGCCGCCCACTGGCTGTTCCTGGTTGGCGTGGCCAGGTTCACGGACGTGCGACTGTCGCGCGCGTGGACCCTGCTTGCCCTTGCCTGGCTGGCCGTGCTGCTGCTGCCGGGCGGAGCCTGGTGGTCCAGGGTGATGTTCGTGGTGCAATCACTGCTCATTGCCGGTATCAGCCTGCGCGCCAGCTTCCTGCTGCGCCCCCATGGCGTGTCACTGAGTGTGGGCGCGGTGCAGCTGCGCTACGTGCTGCTGCTGCATGGCTTGTTTTACTTTGCCAAGGCCGCATCGATCGTTGCGCTCGATACCTTCGTCGACCTGGCTGCCTTCCGTGGCGAGGTGATCCAGATTTCCCTGGTGGAAGGCGCCATGGCGATCATGCTGATCGCCTTGTCCATGACTGGCACGGAGCGCCACCGCCGCGAAGAGCGCATCGAGCAGCTGGCTGCGCGCGATCCGCTCACGGCCCTGTACAACCGCCGCGCCCTGGAGCAGCGCGCGCCCGGCCTGCTGGCACAGGCTTCGCCGCACAGTCCCGGCGCCCTGCTGCTGATCGATATCGACAACTTCAAGCAGGTCAACGACCTGCACGGCCATAGCGCCGGCGACAAATTGCTGGTGGCCCTCAGTGAAATGATCTGCAACACGCTGCCACAGGGCGCGCTTGCCGCCAGGCTGGGCGGGGATGAGTTCGTGATCCTGCTGCGCGAAGCCAGCAGCGAAAGCGTGGTGACGCTGGGGAATGCCCTGCGCAGCATGTTCGGACAGATGGCGCAGCAGGCATTTGCCACGCCCAAGGCAGTGACGCTGAGCATGGGCGGCACGCTGTTCGAGCAGCCGCCAGCAGGCCTGGAGGCGTTGCTGGAACTGGGCGACGCCGCCTTGTACGCGTCCAAGCGCGACGGGCGCAACAGCGTGCGGGTGGTGCGGGCCGCCTGATGCCAGGCGGCGTTTCCAGCTTGACTGCAGCAAGCAAAGAAGCTTGCGCCACAGCCAGATGGCAAGCTGGAGCCGGCCTCGGATGCGATCTGCTTCAAGCGCCATCGTCGATGGGCGAACGCTAGCGGCCTCTCGTCGCCTGGCAGTGCAATTATCAGATACACCACAACAGCAAAAAATAATTATCAAAAATAATTACTAAATAAGTAATTTCCAATTGGAAATGCTATGCTTCAAGTCAACTCTCGGGCTTGCTGAGCATGGATATTTCCCGCCGGTCCGGCGAGCGCAGCGGCGGCATGCCGCTGTAGTCATTCTCCATTCGATGTCCGTTTCGCGTTCCGTCACGCAGGCCTTGCCTCGCGGGTCCTGGCGCATCCATTTGAAGGGTCTTTCATGCACTCCATTTTCCCTCTGTTTCCCCGCTTGCCCGGGCTGGCGCGGCGCCGTACCGCGATACTGGCCGTTACCGGCGCCCTGCTGTGCCCGGCGTCCCAGGCCGCGCCCGTCATGCCCGGCAATTACACGCTGTTCAAGAATGCCAATATCGTCGACATGGAAAACGGCAGCAGTGTGCCGCGCGCCGGACAGGTGCTGGTGCGCAACGGCGACATCCTCGCCATCGACACCGATGCCGGCATGGCAAGCTGGCTGCGCGAGCACCAGATCGATCAGGTCAGCAATACCATCGACCTGAACGGCGATATCCTGATGCCGGGTTTTATCGAACCGCATGCCCATCTGGCCGTGATGACGCAGATGAAACAGATCACCGATATCTCGCCTTGCTGGCCCGCCAAATTTGAAACCCGCCAGACCTATACCGGCACGGCACCGAACTCGTCTGCGCTATGTCCCCTGTATATCAACGACGCGGTAAAGATGGTGTATGCCGACAAGAGCAGCAGGAAGGGCAAGTGGATCGTCGGTAACGGCATCGACCCGTCACGCATGACGACTGTCCAGGGCGGCACGCAGCAGCAGACCATGGATTTCATCAACGCGCCGGCCGCCTATTTTGCGCGCAACTTCAAGGATGACGGATCGGCGCCCCTGTTCCTGCTCGATCAATCCGGGCATATCGCTTACGTCAACCAGCTGGCACTGCAGACGGCATTGGCCGCCAATTGCAGCAGCAAGGAGCAGTGCCCGGGTGTCAGCGCGAAACAAATCACATCCTCCCGGTATCAGCCGACAGACACTTCCGCCCTATATGCCTACGCTTGTACCAAGACGCCTGATGTATGCAATTACACGGGACGCCTGCTGGAACCGGGCGCCTACACTGCGTTCATCGCCGCGATGCAACAAGCCATGCCCAAGACGCAAATCCTGCTCAACGAAACCCCGGACCAGTTTGTTCTTGCCGCCATGCCGCTTGCCAATGCCGCCGCCAGGGCGGGCATCACGACCTTCGTCAACGGCGGCGCCTTGAGCATGAACGAAGTGGCGAACCTCAAAGCGCTGTTGACTTACACGTGGAAAGACCCGAAACGGAAGACGCTGCGCGCGCCATTGCGCGCGGTGACCTTGCTGGCGTGGAACGCCACTGATGACAGCAATACTCAGCAGCAAAGCTCCGTACTCATCGGCATGGGGCGCGACATCTGGGCGCATGCCGGGCAGCGCTTCGGCATACAAGGCGTCAAGCTGTGGGCCGATGGTTCGACGCAGGGATGCTCCGCCGCATTGACCAAGCCGTATGACCAGAACGGACTGTGCGGCGACGCCAAACAGGGACACATCAATTACCAGACAGACGAGATTGTGAACAATTTGCGGCCGTTCTGGGACCAGGGCTGGTATGTCAACGTCCATACCAATGGCGACCACGCCATCCAGAACACCATGGCGGCGATCAGCAAACTGGGCGCCAGTTGCGCCACATCAACAGCGGGCGCCTGCACCAAAATGCATACCCTGATTCACTTCACGGTCGATGGCAACGGCAGTGCGCCAGGCCAGTCGGTTCCGCCCGAAGTCAAGCGGCTGATGGACATCCGCAGCAAGAATATCGATCTGAGCGCCAGCTTCCTGATCGGTCATGTTGCCTACTGGGGCGCCGCCTTCCAGACCATCCTCGACGGCGTGCCCAAGGAGGACCAGAACAGCGCTTCCGATGCTCAGGGCCGTGCGGCGCAACTCGATGCGGCACGCTCGCTGCATGACAACAAAATCCCATTTTCGCTGCACAGCGATGGACCGGTATCGCCCACGGTTCCGCTCTGGCTGGCCGAGCAGGCTGTGACTCGCCAGACCTGGGTCTACCCCAACCTGGGCACGGCCGGCAAGTCGCAGGCCATTACCATGCCCGGCCAGCAAGGCATCTCGTTTCACGATGCCCTGCGCGCCATCACCGTGGTGCCGGCCAGGCAGCACCAGCTGTTCAACCGCATCGGCTCGATCAAGGCCGGAAAGAAGGCGGACTTCGTGCGCCTGGCCAGGCAGGACTACGAAGCCGCGCTGCTGGACCCGAGCAAGATCAGCGCCATCAAGGTGATCGGCACCTATCTGGACGGCGCACCGGTCGACTACTTTCCGACCGCGCAGTAATTGCGGCCCGGCTGGCGGCAAGATAAATACCCTTTTGCGCCAGCACAAACAAGCGCCAATCGGCCGCTGACAACACCCGCCATCGCCCTACACTGTGTTTCCCAGCAGCATGAACCACAGGAGCGGCGATGGCATATCCGAAGATTCCCTATGTGACCGGCAGCGAGCAGGCGCTGCTGCAATGCGGCCGTGCGCCCGAACAGCTGGTGCGCGTGCGCGTGCGGCGCGAGCTGCCCGGCAATGTGATCGTGATCCATGGCGTAAACGACGTCGGCACCAGCTTTGGCGCGGTCGAAAAAGGCCTGTGCCAGGGCCTGGACGCGCGCATGCATGGCGCAAGCGACAGCCGCCAGCCCATCTTGCGCCCGGCGACCTACCGCCTGCCGCTGCCGGACGACAAGGACATGGTGGAGCCGGACCCGGACGCGGTGTTCTTCAAGCGCCAGTTGCTTGAAACCACCAACAGCCCGGTGATTCCGTTTTACTGGGGCTACCGGGAGCGCGGCAATGCGGCCAAGGTCGTCAACGGCCAGAACACCGACCGCCATGGCAACCGGCTCGACAAGGACATGTCGAAAAATGGCGGGCCCTTCGGCAACGCCACCAATACCCTGCCCGACATGTGGAACAAGGGCCTGCATTCGCCGATCGACGTGGGTGGCGACCCGGTACGGCCCCTGATGACGGCGCCGGGCCGCATGTACATGGTGCTGGCCGCCAAACGCCTGGCGGCCCTGGTCGCCATGATCCGCGACTACGACCAGGACGATGTCGTCTCCATCGTCGCCCATAGCCAGGGCTGCCTGATTTCGCTGCTGGCGCAAGCTTTCCTGATGGACGAAGGCAAGCGGCCGGCCGACACCCTGATCCTCACTCATCCGCCCTACAGCCTGGTGGAAGAGACCAGCATGTTTTTCGGCACCATCGAACTGAGCCGCATCTTTGGCGGTGGCGAGGACGCGGCGATGGCAGGCCAATATGACGCCATCAACAACCGCCAGACCTTCCATGCGCGGCTGCAGACCCTGGTGCAGATCGTGCAGGCAGTGGTCGCCAGGAAACACGCCCACCCCGCCTTCGATCAGCTCAAGGACCACACCTTGTGCCACGGCATGGCGGGCACACAGTGGAAAGCCGAAGCGGACCGCGACAATCGCGGCAAGGTGTATCTGTACTTCTGCCCCGAAGACATGACGGTCGCGCTGGACAATATGCAGGGCATCGGCTGGCAGGGCGTACCCGATCACCTGGATGGCCACCGCCTGTCGACGGCGAAAGGCAAGACGGAAAAAAGCATCTGGGGCGACGGCCCCACCTACTGGGAAAAGGAGTATCAGCAGCGCCAGCCTTTGCACGAGCTGGGCGCGGGATTTTACCAGCGCGTGTTTACCGGCAAACAGCGCCTCGACCCGGCGAAAAAAACCACCGGCCCGGTGCTGGTTGGCCTGCCGCCGCACGATTTCGCCCTGCGCCTGGACGGCGAGGACGACCACGCCCATGTGGCCGGCGCCAACCGCGGCCATCGCGCCAGCCACGACGAGGCACGGTGGCCACCGGTCAGCCGAACAGATGGAACATCTTTTCAAGCGAAGCGGGCCGGCGTGAGGGCCTGCGCACCATCAACGGCGAAGCGCTGCCCGTACCGAAAGCGGCCGTGCTCGATGGCGGTGAAATAGCCCCCGGCCAGTTCCCCGCCACCTCCAGCCAGGCCACGCTGCCGCGCAAGGAGCAAGGCCCTTGCGAAGAGGTCGACCCGATCGACGCGGCGATTGCCATTACCAGCAGCAAGGGACTGCGGCAACTTCCGCAGGAAGTCGTTGCCGATCCGCGAGCTGTGACACACCGGATTCCCGGCGAAGGCAATGGCTTCTTTGGTTCCGGCCCGCATCATCAGGTACAGCAGGCCTGGAACCTGAACAAGCCTGTGGAAGACCAGTGCAGGCTGCTACGCATCAGCCGCTATCCGGGAGGCGGCGACCGCCTATATATCGTGCGCGAGGAAACCCCGAACGAGGCACGCAAGCGCTGGCAGCATGAGGTCAGCCCCAAGTCCTTTCACGGCGCGATTATCGGCAATGCGGAAAATCACCGGCATGTCACGGCGTATGACGTGGCCATCGGTGGGGGCAAGGCGAGCAGTGATCCGAGGTTTTATGAATACCTATGTGCGGTAGCCGACTGGCGCCTCAAGACCAACGACCAGATTCCTCGTCCATCAATATTACGATGGGATACCTTCACGAAAAATTTTTCCCCATATTGGTCCGCTGAACCGGCAGAACGCAAGGCCGTCATCTTTGGTAATGCAAGGTATTACAGTTCTGGAGAACTGCCCGCTTGTGTTCCTTCATTGTTCTCTGGAATGCCATCGACTGTTGTGTGCGAAACAGTCAATGGAAGGCGAACACAATCTTCTGTCATACCCGCCGTCCACCGTGCCAGCGACGACATACCCAAATGAAGACCATCTTGTACACCCGCTTGCCAGGCTTAAAGGAGCAATCAATGACCAGCAACCCAGCAAAGTATCTTCAATGGCTACTCCTGCTACCCCCTATCGTTGCTGCAAGCTTGATTGGCATACGGTGGTTTAATCCGCAGAAACCCTTGGCTGCCACAAAGCAGCTCGAGCAACAGATGAATGTCAGCGAATCAGCCAAACGCGAATATGTGCTGGAGGTGATCGGCCTGGGTGTTACCCTGGACAAATATAGGCAAGGAAAATTGTGGGATGCTCTTCAAAAAGGTCACGCCTGTTCCAGCATTCGCGAGCAGGATGAAAAAAAGTACCCTTGGAATAGTCTTGAAAAAGCAGGCATCAGCGGCGGTCGGGCTGGAGACACACTAGAAAATGGTGCAGTCAATACGCCCATGTATTTCGCTGTACCCGTATTTAACGCTGAAGGTCCGATTGCCGATCCCGACATGCAGGACAGTCCCTATTCACCCAGATCAGGATTGTCCGGGAGTGCCAGCTCCTCCGGCATGCACTGGCATTTGTTTGCAGCTGCCAGCAGGCGTTTTGATGAGTATCCAGACAGGATTCTGGAAGAGGTGTTTGCATTCTTTGATGCTCATCCCGATGTGCCATACATTGTCTTGAATTCGCACGATGGCATGGAGTCACGCGATAGCAACCGTCTTCCCGACACTCCGGGGCTATTAAGGAACGGCTATTACATCCCCGAAATGCCCGACGCCTCCGCCCTGTTCGTGCTGGCCCGGCGCGAGCGCATCGATGCGGTGCGCAAGTTTGCGTTTGACGATGCCCCGCCCGAGGACAGTGTCGATGACCTGAACAATTACGGCGTGGCGCGGCGGCTGTATGTGGCGCATGACGAGTTGACACGCAAGGTTCCCAAGCAAGAGCCAGACTCTCCCGTCGGACGCGTACCCACCATCGAAGAATGGCTGCCCGTCGCCGCCCAGTTCGCCCGCCGCACCGATATTCGCGGCACCGGCAACTTCAGCCTGCTCTACAAGCTGCATGGCCGAAACTATCATCCGCCCAAGGACTGGCAGCCGACACCATGGTTTCCCGTGCCGTTCAACAAGGAGCAACTGGCGCAGCTGGACCGCCTGCCCACCCTGGGCTTTATCCACCGCCCTACATTCGTCAAAATGGTGGACGAGCACGGCAAGCCATTGATGCGCCGCGACCAGCGCGAACGCGCCTTGCAGGCGGGCTGGCAGGAAGCGCTGCGTACCCTGCCCGAAGCCGAACGGCCGTCGGCGCCGGCACGCCTGGTGGCGGCCACCGGCGGCGATACGCAACAATTAATCACGCTGCACACGACCTTGATGAAGCACGTGGAAGATGGCGGCACCGAACTCGACAGCGGCAATCCGGGGCAATGGATCGACACCGACCGGCGCCTGGGCAATACGGGAGCGGCAACGCTATTCGTGCAGATGGCGATCGGCGTGATGGGCAGCTACCGCGATGGCGGCGTCAGCGCGGCGGTCAACCTGCGCAACCCGCAGGAAGCGTCTATCGTGCTGGTCAGCCCGCCGTCAGAGGAAAAGCGCCGCACACAGAAGCACCCGAACGGCGGCGACGTGTTTGCCCACCATGGCACGCCGGCCATCGATCCGGCCAATTATCCGCCGAATTGAACCGTTTATTCGAACTGCTTTCTGAACGCCTCGAACTGCGCCGCCAGCCCGTCGAAGTCGCTGCGCAGCTGCAGCACTTCCTGTTCCAGCTGGGCCACCCTGCTGCCCTGCTGCGGCGCGCTGACGGCGCCGGCGTAGCCTGCCGCCGTCTCGATTTGCGCCAGCGCTTCGGCGCCACCGAGCAGGTGGCCGTAGCGCGGTTCCTTGGCGCCGGGGGCGACGGCCAGCTTGGCCACCAGCGGCGGGTATTTGTCGATCAAAAATTGCAGGCCGGATTCGACCTCGGCGACGGACTTGAATTCATGCACGCGGCCGCTGCGGCTGCGGATTTCACCAGCCGTTTGCAGGCCGCGCAGCATCAATATCGCCAGGATGGCCAGCTTGTCCTGTTCCAGCGACCATTTGATGCGCATGCGGTGTTCGTATTTGGCGACGCGGGCGCCGGCCTGGGTGATGCCGTTGACGAACTTGCGCTGCATCAGGCGCTGCAGCACGTCGTAGACGGTGTCTTCGGACAAGGCCATCACGGGGTCGCGGCTGGACAGCTGGTTGCAGCCGTTGGTCAGGGCATTGAGCGACAGCGGGTAGCTGTCCGGCGTCAGTGCTTCCTTTTCGGCCAGTACGGCCAGTACGCGGATCTCGAACGGGTCGAGCAGGTTGGGATTATCGTTGCTTGCTGCGCTTGCATCAGTACTCATGCGTCATCCTCTTTCACTAGTCCACCAGCTTGTTCATCTGTTCCGTGTCCAATTTATCACACTCGGGCACGCCCTGGCAGCAAATGCCGGCACGCTTCAGGGTCTCCAGGATGGTTTCGATGCGCTGCTCCTGCGCCACGGCGTGCGTGATCAGGCCCTGCAGCGCTTTCGACAGCGGATCGTCGCCGTTGGGCGTGACGCCATAGGCGGCGAACAGATGGGCGGTGCTGCCTTCGCGCAGGGTGTTGAGGTCTTTCTGCACGATATGCGCCGGGTTGCCGACGGCCGTCGCGCCCGACGGCACCGGTTTCAACAGCACCGCGTTCGAGCCGACCTTGGCGTAGGCGCCCACCGTGAAGCTGCCCAGCACCTGGGCGCCGGCGCCGACGATCACGCCGCGCTCAAGGGTGGGATGGCGCTTGCTGCCCGTATGCAGCGAGGTGCCGCCCAGGGTCACGCCCTGGTAGATGGTGCAGTCGTCGCCGACCACGGCCGTCTCGCCGATCACCACGCCGAAACCATGGTCGATGAAGACGCGCCGGCCGATGACGGCGCCGGGATGGATTTCGATGCCGGTGATAATGCGCCCGATATACGAGATAAAGCGGCCCAGCCACTTCATGTGGCGGCTCCAGCACCAGTGCGCCCAGCCGTGCATGACGATGGCGTGCAGGCCCGCATAACAGGTCAGCACCTCCCAGCCATTGCGGGCGGCCGGGTCACGTTCGATGATGCTGTTGATGTCTTCGCGCAGGTGGTGGAACATGGGACATGGTTCGAATAAGGTGACAGGGTGCAAATGGTAGCGTATTGCGCGGGGGCTTGCTTGGGAGGCAGATAAACAACCGCCGCCTCGAGGGCGGCGGCTGATTATCTGGAAGCGCTAAAAAACGTTCAGGGCAAGGCGCATTGCCGAAGACAGTACGATTGGTACGGCGAGGCAGTGCAACGCCGCCATGGGCGTTTTTTATGCTTCCAGGGCGATGCGCTGGCGGCGGGCTTCATACAGACACACACCCGACGCCACGGACACGTTCAGACTCTCGACCGAACCGAACATCGGGATATTGACGAGGATGTCGCAGGTGTCGCGCGTCAGGCGGCGCATGCCTTCGCCTTCGGAACCCATGACCAGCGCGGTCGGGCCGGTGAAGTCGGCTTCGTACAGGCCTTTTTCGCCATCGTCCGAGGTGCCGATCAGCCAGATGCCGCGGTCCTTCAGTTCACGCATGGTGCGCGCCAGGTTGGTCACGGTGATGTACGGCACGGTCTCTGCGGCGCCGCTGGCGACCTTGGCGGCGGTGGCGTTCAGGCCCACGGCGCGGTCTTTCGGCACGATCACGGCGTGTGCGCCGACACCGTCGGCCACGCGCAGGCAGGCGCCCAGGTTGTGCGGGTCGGTGATGCCGTCGAGGATCAGCAGCAGCGGTGGACCGTCGACGGCGTCGAGCAACTCGTCGAGGTTGCGCGCCAGCGACAACTGCGACGCAAACGCAATCACGCCCTGATGGCGGCGCGTGCCGACGATCTTGTCCAGGCGCGCCGAATCGACGGGCATGACGCGTACGCCGGCAGCCTTGGCGGCGGCGATCATGTCCTTCATGCGGCCGTCGACGCGGCTGGCGTCGACAAAAATTTCTTCCACCGACGACGCTTCATGACGCAGGCGCGAGGTCACGGCGTGGAAGCCGAAAATCATTTTATTCTTCATTGTTTATCGTTTCTTCCTGCTTGTTTTCGAACCGGTTTTTGCTGCGCGGGGCGCCGCCGCGGCAGGCGCCGCGACCGGGGTATTGCTGGTGTTGCCATTCTTGCTGCTGGTGGACTTGCCACGCTTCGGCTTGGCCGCGCCATTGCTGCCATTGGCGCCATTGGCGCCGCCGGCCTTGATTTCATGGCGCTGCTCGGTCGCGGGACCGGGTTTCACCATCGATTTCTTGTTGCGCTTGCCGCCGGCCGGTGCCGGCTTGTCGCTGGCGTCGTCGCCGGCCGCTTCGCCTTCGGTCACCAGGCGCAGGTCGATCTTGCGCGTTTCCAGGTCGACCCGCGCGACCTGCACCGTCAGGCGGTCGGTCAGCTGGTAGCGCTTGCCGGTGCGTTCGCCGCGCAGTTCATGGCGCGCATCGTCATACTGGAAGTAGTCGGTGCCCAGCTCGGTGACATGCACCAGGCCTTCGACAAACAGGGTATCGAGTTGCACGAACACGCCGAAGGTGGTCACGCCGGTAATGGTGCCGGTGAATTCCTCGCCCAGTTTATCCTGCATGAAGTAGCACTTGAGCCAGGCTTCGACATCGCGCGACGCTTCGTCGGCGCGGCGTTCGTTGGCCGAGCAATGCACGCCAAGCGCATCCCAGATGGTGAGGTCGGTTTTCTTCGGCTTGCCGTCGGCCTTGTCTTTCGCCTGCTGCTTGCGCGTGGCGTTCGACACGTTGGTGTTGAGCACGGTCTTGTCGGACAATTTCGGCTCGTATTTCTTGCCTTGCAAAATGGCCTTGATGGCGCGGTGCGTCAGCAGGTCGGGATAGCGGCGGATCGGGCTGGTGAAGTGGGCATAGGCCTCGTACGCCAGGCCGAAGTGGCCGATATTGTCCGGGCTGTAGACGGCTTGCTGCATCGAGCGCAGCAGCATGGTCTGCAGCAGGGCCGCGTCGGGACGCAGCTTGATCTGCTGCATCAGGGTCTGGTAATCGGTGGCCGTTGGCGTGTCGCCGCCGGTCAGGTTCAGGCCGACCTGTTTCAGGAAGGTGCGCACCTGGGTGAGCTTTTCCTTGGTCGGGCTGGCGTGGATGCGGTAGGTGCCCGGATGCTTGTGGCGCAGCAGCAAGTCGGCCGCGCAGACATTGGCCGCCAGCATGCACTCTTCGATGATCTTGTGCGCTTCGTTGCGGGTGCGTGGAATGATCTTTTCGATCTTGCCGGCGCTGTTGCAGACGATATAGGTTTCGGTGGTTTCGAAGTCGATCGCGCCGCGCGCGGTACGCGCTTTGAGCAAGGCGCGATAGACCAGCTCCAGGTTTTGCAGGTGCGGCAGGATCTCGGCGCGGCGTGCCGCTTCGGGACCCTTGGTGTTGCCCAGTACCGTGGCCACTTCGTCATACGTCAGGCGCGCGGCCGAATGGATCACGGCCGGGTAGAACTGGTAGGCCTTGATCTCGCCCTTGTCGGTGACGACGGCGTCGCACACCAGGGTCAGGCGGTCGACGGCCGGGTTCAGCGAGCACAAGCCATTGGACAGTTTTTCCGGCAGCATCGGAATCACGCGGCGCGGGAAGTACACCGAGGTGCTGCGTTCGAGCGCGTCGGTGTCGAGCGCGTCGTTCGGTTTCACGTAATGGCTGACGTCGGCAATCGCCACGATCAGGCGGAAGCAGTTGGCGCGGCCAATTTTCACCGGTTCGCAATACACGGCATCGTCGAAGTCGCGTGCGTCTTCACCATCGATGGTGACCATCGGCACGTCGCGCAGGTCGACCCGCTCTTTCAGGTCGGCGGCGCGCACTTCGAAGGGCAGCTTTTCAGCCTGCTTGAGGGCGGCGGCGGAAAAGATATGCGGCACATTGAATTTGCGCACGGCGATTTCAATTTCCATGCCGGGGTCGTCCAGCGCGCCCAGCACTTCGACGATCTTGCCGACCGGCTGCTTGAAGCGCATCGGCTGCTCGGTCAGCTCGACGCTGACGATCTGGCCGGCTTTCGCCTTGCCCACCGAACCGGTCACCAGGATATCCTGGCCGATGCGCTGGTCTTCGGGCGCCACCACCCAGGTGCCGTTTTCCTGGATCAGGCGGCCGATCACATGGGTATTGGCGCGGTAGGTCACTTCGACAATCGTGCCTTCCGGACGGCCGCGGCGGTCGGTGCCGACGATGCGCGCCATGACCTTGTCGCCATGCAGCACTTTCTGCATTTCTTTTTCAGGCAGGAACAGGTCGGCGCTGGCGTCGTCGGGAATCACGAAGCCGAAGCCGTCGCGGTGGCTGGTCACGCGACCGGCCACCAGGGCGCTCTGGTCGGCCAGGCTGAATACGCCGCTGGCATCAGACTTGAGCTGGCCGTCGCGCTCCATCGCTTTGAGGCGACGAACCAGGACATCCATGGAGTCGGCATGCACTTGCAGCGTTTTCCCGAGTGACTGCGGATCGAGAGGCGCGTTGACGCTGCGGAATATGCCGAGAATGTCCTCCCGGCTGGGGATGGTGTGGGTATTTTGGCTCAAAAGTATTTCTATAGTTGTATTGACAGTGATCAAACGGAAACAGGCCGATGACATCACCGTCAATCGACACGGTGATAGGCCGTAGTGTACCGGAGGACGCCTTGGTTTGCCTAACAGACAGCGTACCGGGAACCGGCCTGGCCCGTCCCCTGATGAAAATGTGCGGAAAAATGCGCCAGGTATTTGACATCGGCAAATATTGCTCTATAATCCTTGTCTCTTGCAGCGAATCACCGTCACCGGTGCAACGTTACAGGAAAGCGGTACAGGGTTGATGTGCAGTATGGAGCGAAAGCTCATCTGGCGCAAAACTCTTCAAGTCGCTATAATAGCAGAATTGACGCAGTTTATTGTCAAGTAGTAAGCAGCATCAGTGCCCACGTGGCGGAATTGGTAGACGCGCATGGTTCAGGTCCATGTGCCTTCGGGTGTAGGGGTTCGAGTCCCTTCGTGGGCACCATTACCTAATTCGCAAAAAGCCGCAAACTTTCACGAGTTTGCGGCTTTTTTCATTTCTCGGCGTCCATTTTGGCTGTCGGCATTTCTGACAATCGACGGCGCCCACACCCCTGTCTTTCACGCAAGTCCCTGATTTTAATAGTCGAGCACGCTTTTTGCGTGGTGATGGCGTCCCCCTCACTTTGTGGAGTCGCCATGAAAACCCGTTCATTTCTTCTCGGCCTGGCCATCAGCCTGCCCCTGGCCTGCACCGCCGCCCCCATCTTCAACCTGCAATACGTTCCCGGCACCTCGCTGCAGGCGCAGCAAGGCTTCCAGACAGCCGCCGCGCAATGGTCGCGCGTGCTGAGCGACAATGTCACGATCGAACTGACGGTCGGCTTCAATTCGCTGGGCAACAGCATCCTGGGCCAGACCGGTTCGAGCGAAGCGTTTTACCGCTACGGCGATGTGCGCAATGCGCTGGCGCAGGACGTCACCTCGTCCTACGACCGGCAGGCGGTGAACAACTTGCCCGGTGGCGACGATTTTGGCGTACTGATCAACCGCACGGCCAACAACCCAAACGGCCCCGGCAGCGAAGTGCCCTACGTCGACAACAACGGCGACGACAACAATCAATACCTGTTCATGAGCAATGCCGAGGCCAAGGCGCTGGGCATCGCGCCACCCGCCCAGTCGCTGCCCGGCTGCCTGGGCGATTGCGACGGCTTCATCCAGTTCAATAGCGACTTCACCTTTGATTTCGATCCCGGCAACGGCATTGCCGCCAACGCCATCGACTTTATCGGCGTGGCCATGCACGAAATCGGCCATGCGCTGGGCTTTCTCAGTGGCGTCGATATCCTCGACTACAACTCGCCGCCCAATGCGGGGCCGTATGACGATACCGAATTCACCTATGTGGCGCCGCTGGACCTGTTCCGCTATTCCGACGAAAGCACGGCGGCCGGCGTGATCGACTGGACGGCCGACAACCGCGACAAGTATTTTTCGCTCGACGGCGGCGTCACGCGGGGCCCGCTGTTTGCCAACGGCGTCTATCACGGCGGCGAAGGCGACCAGGCCAGCCACTGGCGCGACCAGCTGGGTCTTGGCATCATGGACCCGACCGTGGCCTACGGCGAACGGCTGGTGCTGCGCGCCAACGACCTGATCGCACTCGACGCCATCGGCTGGGACGTCAGCCTGTTCGCCGTGCCGGTGCCCGGCACCCTGCCCCTGCTGGGCCTGGGACTGGCGCTGATGGCTTTGCTGCGCCACAAAAACAGGCAGTTTTCATAAGGGAGGCGCTTTTTTCAAGTGAAAAAGGGCTTTCTTGAAGAAAACAGCAAATGTTGATTGACCGAATGCGCGCCAACCCTTATGATTTTGTCCGTCGCTGCAGAACACGCAGCGACGAGCAAGATAGCAGCAAACAAGCAGCACAATGCCCACGTGGCGGAATTGGTAGACGCGCATGGTTCAGGTCCATGTGCCTTCGGGTGTGGGGGTTCGAGTCCCTCCGTGGGCACCAGCAACGGCAGTTTTCGTTGTTATCCGCAGCAAAGCAGTAAAAACAGCAGCACGCAGTCAGTGATACATATGCCCACGTGGCGGAATTGGTAGACGCGCATGGTTCAGGTCCATGTGCCTTCGGGTGTGGGGGTTCGAGTCCCTCCGTGGGCACCAGCAGCGAGCGGTTTTCGTTGTTATCCGCAACAAAGTATCAAGCAATAAAGTAGTACGGCAACATCAGTGCCCACGTGGCGGAATTGGTAGACGCGCATGGTTCAGGTCCATGTGCCTTCGGGTGTAGGGGTTCGAGTCCCTTCGTGGGCACCATTACCATATTCGCAAAAAAGCCGCAGACTTTCATCAGTCTGCGGCTTTTTTCATTATGCCGCCCCTTTTATTTCGCCAGCGCCGCTTTCACCGCCTCGGCCAGCGTCGTGGTCGGACGCTTGATCAAGGTGCTCAGCTGCTGGCCATGCTCTTCCAGGCCACCCTTGGCCGTGCCCGCATCGGAATCGGCCAGCATTTCGGCAACGCCGTCCGGCACGCCGACACTCACCAGCGCCGCCTTGAAGTCCGCCTGCGGCAAGTCCTTGTACACGATCTGCTTGCCCGACTGGCGCGCCACTTCGGCCGCGTAGTCGTTCAAGGTATAGCTGTCGTCGCCGGCCAACTCATAAATGGCTTGCGGCGCCTCGCTGGTCAGCACGGCGGCGGCCGCGTCGGCGTAATCACGGCGCGCGGCCGACGAGAAACGGCCATCCTGCGCCGCGCCCAGCACCACGCCGTGTTCCAGCACCGGCGCCAGGTGTTCCGTATGGTTTTCCAGGTACCAGCCGTTGCGCAGGAAGCTGAACGGCAGGCTTGATGCGCGGATCGCCGCTTCGGTAATCACATGCTCGGCCGCCAGGCCCAGCGGCGTGGTGTCGGCGCGCAGGACACTGGTGTAAGCGAGCAGCGCCACGCCGGCGCGCTTGGCCGCGTCGATCACGTTCTGGTGCTGCTGCGCGCGCTGCCCCACTTCGCTCGACGAGATCAAGAGGATCTTGCTGGCGCCCTGGAAGGCCGCGTCGAGGCTGGCGCCGTCGTTGTAGTCGGCCTGGCGCACCTGCACGCCTTGCGCGGCCAGGCTGGCGGCCTTGGCCGGATTGCGCACGGCGGCGACGATGGTATTGGCTGGAACGGTTTTCAGCAGGCTGGCGATAACGTGCTGGCCCAGCTGGCCTGTGGCGCCGGTGATGACGATCATGATAAATCCTTGGTTGTTGGGTGAGAAAAATCTATAATAGCGCCATCACTTACCAAATGTAAGTACGTACCTTTTGGTAAGTATGAAGTTTCTTTTTTCAAGGCCAACCATCATGACCGAAGACATACCGGGCGCCAGCCTGCGCGCCGCGCTTGCCAAACAGCACAAGGACGCCCACCTGATGGCGGCCACCTGCCCCTCGCGCGCCGTGCTCAGCCACCTGACCAGCCGCTGGGCGGTGCTGGTGCTGGTCTTGCTGCTCAGTGGCACGCGGCGCTTCAGCGAACTGCGCCGAGAAGTGGGCGGGGTCAGCGAAAAAATGCTGGCGCAAACCCTCGACGCGCTGTGCAGCGACGGCTTCGTGCTGCGCCAGGCCTACCTGGTGATCCCGCCCAAAGTGGAATACAGCCTGACGCCATTGGGGCGCGAGGCGGCCGAACGGCTGGCCGGGCTGGTCGACTGGATCGAAGACAATTACCCGCGCATCGAACAGGCGCGCGCCGCGCTGGGGCAGGCCGCACCGCCGGCACTGGCAGCTTGATGCGAAAAATAGTATTGCTTTTTGTTACTAACGTGACGTTTACAGTGGCAGGGCTTGATGCAATACTAGGTTCAACGACAGGCGTCATGATTGCGACTCCATGAATCAGTTGATCTCCTCCGACCGGGCCAGGGTCTTGCTGGTCAGCCCTGCCACCAGCGATGTGCGCGAACTGCTGTATGAGCTGGACCGCCACAACCTGGGCACGGGCGTGGCCGGCGATATCGATACCGGCGTGGAACTGGCTGCCGGCGGCGCCGACCTGATCCTGCTCGACGCGGCGCTGGCCGGCGCCAATATCGACGCCACTTGCCTGCGCCTGCGCAATGCGGCCGAGCGCCATGGCGTGCCGCTGCTGCTGATGTCGTCCTCGCCCAGCGCCGAAGAACAGGGCCGCAGCGTGGGCGCCGGCGCCAGCGACTATATCAAGATGCCGTTCAATGCGCGCGACGTGGCCGAAAAAATCCTGATGGAACTGGCGCTGCACAAGGCGCACAAGACCGATGGCGAGACCATCAGCAAGCCTGACAGCATGGCGGCGCGCCCCTTCCATCCGCAAACCCTGGAAGTCAATTACCACTCGATCCTGGCCGGCTCGCCCGATGCGGTGCTGCTGTTCGACATCGACAACGCCTTGCTGATCGACGCCAACCACCTGGCCGAGAAACTGTTCGGCATGCCGCTGGCGATCCTGTTGCAAGGCGGCCTGGAACGCGTCTTTCCCGCCCGGCAGGCGGACGGCATGGCCTCGCCCCGGTTGCTGCAGGAAAAAATGCACGACACCCTGCAAGGCAGGATCGTGGTCTTTCGCGCCGAGTGCCGCCACCGCGACGGTCACGCCATCGCCTGCGAAATCCGGCTGATGCGCCTGTCGGTGCCGGGCCGCCAGCTGGTGCACGCGCGCATTATCGACCTTACCGAGCGCAACCTGGCCGAAGCCTTGCGCGCCGGACAGAATGCGCTGCTGGAAATGATCGCCAAGGGCGCACCGCTGGTGTCCACGCTTGATCGCCTGCTGCTGCTGATCGAAGGCCAGTCGGGCGGCGTGTATTGCTCCGTCATGCTGCTCGACGAAGACGGACGGCGCATGCGCAGCGCCGCCGGACCGAGCCTGCCACGCGACTACATGGACTTGCTCGACGGCATGGAGATCGGCGCCGGCGTGGGCTCCTGCGGTACCGCCATGTTCCGTGGCGAACCGGTGGTGGTCAGCGATATCGAACACGATCCGCTGTGGGCGCCGTATCGCGGCCTGGCCGCCACCTTCGGCCTGCGCGCCTGCTGGTCGCAGCCGATCTTCGGCCAGGACGAGCAGGTCCTCGGTTCGTTCGCCATGTACTACCGCGAAGTGCGCAGCCCGGTGCCGCAGGAACTGATGCTGATCGACGTCGCCACCGACCTGGCCGGCATTGCGATCGCCCGCATGCGCCATGAACAGGAATTGCAGCGCCACCGCGCCCACCTGGAAGACCTGGTGGCCAGGCGCACGGCCGCGCTGACCCTGGCCAAGGAACAATCGGAACAGGCCAACCGCGAACTGGCGGCGGCCCTCGCACACCTGTCGATTACCCAGGGCGAACTGGTGCGGCGCGACAAGCTGGCGGCGCTGGGCGCGCTGGTGGCCGGCATCGCGCATGAACTCAATACGCCGATCGGCAACGGCCTGGTGGTGGCCACCACCATGGCCGAACGCACGCAGGCGCTGCAGGCCGGCTTGCAAGATGGCCTGCGCCGCTCGGAACTGCAAGCCTACCTGGCGCAGGCCAGCGAAGCGGACGCCATCGTGCTGCGCAACCTGCAGCGCGCGGCCGACCTGGTGTCGAGCTTCAAGCAGATCGCCGTCGACCGCGCCAGCTCGCAGCGCCGCCACTTCCCGCTGCGCCAGTTTGTGGCCGAGCTGATGCTGCCACTGTCGGCCACGCTCAAGGGCGCCGGCCATGTGCTGAGCCAGGATGTGGCGCCGGCGCTGGCGATGGACAGCTATCCCGGCCCGCTGGGCCAGGTGCTGACCAACCTGGTGGAAAACTGCGTGCGCCACGCTTTCGAAGGGCGCCGTGGCGGCGCCATCGGCATCACGGCGCGCGCCAGCGCGGATGGCGAGACCATCAGCATCGCCATTGCCGACAATGGCACGGGCATTGCCACCGGCGACCTGGCGCGCATCTACGACCCTTTCTTTACCACCCGGCTCGGCTCGGGCGGCTCGGGCCTGGGCCTGCACGTGGCGCACAATATCGTCACCGGCGTGCTCGGCGGCCACATCGAGGCGGCCAGCAGCGGCGCCGGCACCACTTTTACACTGCACCTGCCGGCCGTCGCGCCACCGGCCGGCGCCATCGCCGGAGCATGAGATGAAGCAGCTGATTGCAACCGCCCTGCTGGCCGCCTGCGCCGTGGCGCTGGCCGGACCGGCGCCCTGGTACAAATGGCGCAGCAAGGTCGATGGCACCCTGTCGTGCGCGCAGTCGACCCTGGGCTTCGGCTGGGAACTGGCCTCGGGACCATACAAAGATAGCCGTTGCGAAAAACCGGCGCTTGTTAAATAATGGGGTCATAACAACACGGGGCAACCGGCTTGACAACAAGCGATGACACGCATGGAACGCGCATGGAAAGATAGTGCAGTCATATCTATTTCACCGAGGAGACCACATGTTTACGAATCCCGAACAATTCGCATCGGCCACCAAGGCCCTGTTTGAATTCCAGCTGATGACCTTCAACACCCTCACCACCAAGGCGGTGCAAGGCGTGGAGCAAGTGCTGGCATTGAACATGGCCACCGCCAAGGCCGGCATGGAAGACAGCATTGCCGCCGGCAAGGAAATGAGCCAGGCCAAGGATCCGAAAGCGGCGATGGCCGCCGCCGCCGCCCAGCTGCAACCGGGCGTGGCCGGCGCCAAGGCCTACAAGCAGCAGCTCGATGAAATCATCAAGGACATCCACACCGAATTTACCACCGCCGCCGAAGCCCATGTGGCCGAAGCGAAAAGCAACCTGAGCGCGCTGATCTACGACGTGACGAAAAACGTGCCACCCGGCTCGGAAAACGCCGTCGCCATCGTCAAGGCCGCCATCGACAACGCCTTCCTAGGCTACGAGCAAGTCACCAAGGCGACCAAACAGGCCGTGAAAACGGTGGAAGAGCAGATCGCCAAGGCTTCGGCGCAGGTCGCGCAGGCGTCGGACAAGGCAACGGCCGGGGTACAGGAAGCGGCTGAAAAAGTGATGCCGAAAGCGGCCAAGGCAGCAAAGAAATAGGCGTAGGTCGGATTAGCGCTTGCGCGTAATCCGACAACACCACGGTCATGGCCAACGATGTTGTCGGATTACGCGGCTTCGCCGCTAATCCGACCTACGTCGCCCTTACCGGGGTTATCCGGTACACACAACGTCTGCCCCCCTCCAGCAAATACTCGCTGCGCTCCACCATGCAATCGTCACCCAGCACGCGCTGGAAGATCGCCAGCTCCGAACGGCAAAATTTCTGGCAGGCGGTCGCCGCCGCGCAGATCGGGCAATGGTTTTCCACCAGCAACACGCTGCCGTCCGGCTGCGCTTCGCTATCGGCCATATAGCCTTCGCCATCACGCGCCAGCGCCAGGCTGGCCACACGTTCGGCCAGCAATGCGCCGTCATCGATGCAAGCCCGATAAACCGCCTCGCTGCCCGCTTCGCGCGCGGCGATCAGTTTGTCCATGCCCTCGTCGCCGAACAGCTGCCGCACTTGCCTGATCAATTCCAGGGTCAGGTCGGCGTGGCGGTCGGGAAAGCGCGCATGGCCGGCGTCCGTCAGCGACCAGCGCCGCGACGGCCGGCCCACCTTGTCGGCCACGTCCTCGAAAGCGACCAGGCCCTTGCCGAGCGCCGCTTCGAGCTGGCGCCGCGCGCCCATCGAGGTGATATCGAGCAGGACGGCCATCTGCTGCGCCGTTTGCGGTCCGCGCATCTTCAGCAGCAACAGCATCTGCTGCGAGGTGGCCACGGTGGCGCTCATGCGGCCGCCTTCAGGTCGGGCGCATCGGCGGCGTTCAGGTGGCGGCGCCAGCCGTTCATGCGCCAGGCCGACCAGGCCGCGCACAGTGCGCCGACGATCAGCACCAGCCGCGTATCGATCAGAATCAGCAGCGAGCCGCCCAGCGCAACGACGATATTGGCGATACAGAAGGTGGTCGACAGCAAGCCCATCACGGCGCCCTGCCCGTGCGCGCTGAAACGCTCGGCGCACCAGCCCTGTATCACCGTGTTGTACAGCGCGTTCGGGATGCCGAACAGCACGATGGCGGCGATGCCGACCCAGATATTGCCCATCGCCAGCACGAAAATGGCCAGCGCCACGGCGCAGGCATACCAGCCGGCGCGCAGCAGCGGCGCATGACGGCTGGGTCCGCCCGCCAGCAGCGAGGTGATCGTCATGGTGCCGCACAGACCCACATTCACCCAGGCAATCGCCTGCGCATTGTAGTGCGCCGTCTCGACCAGCCACAGCGGGTAAAACTCGTAGAAGCTGGCCACGCCGCAGGTCAGCGCCAGCTGCACGATGAACAGGGTACGCAGCTCCTGGTGGCGCAGCAGGTTGAGCGAATGGCGATCGCGCGCCACTTGCCACCACGAGGTCGTCAGCAATGACGGCGTTTCGCGCGCCAGGCCCACCGCCACCAGCACGGCCACCAGCATCAGCGCGCCAGCGGCAATCCAGAATGGCACCGTCACGCCCCATGCCAGGGTCGCGCCAGCGAGGATGGGGCCGACCAGCCAGCCCAGGTAAAAAGCGCCGTTCAGCCACGACATGGCGCGCAGGCGCAGCGGCCCTTGCAACTGGTCGGCCAGCATGGCGCGCGCGACGGCGCCATTGCCTTCGAGCAGGCCGGTGATAAAGCGCGCGACGATAAACAGCGGATAGGACTGGATCACCAGCGCCCACGCCGTGATCGCATGGCCAATGGCGGCGCCGACGGCGGTGCGCATCAGCAGGGGCCGGCGGCCGTAGCGGTCCGACAGCGGCCCCAGCAAGGCCGAGCCGATCAGCAGGCCCAGCGGGTTGATGGTCAGCGCCAGGCCGAACAGCAATTTCGATGGCAGGCCAAGAAAATTATTGAACGCGTTCGGCGCTTCGGCGGCAAACAGCGGTGGCAAAATCGGATACGGCAAGGAGGCGCCGATAGTCGACAGCAGGGCCAGCAGGCAGGCGGCGGTAATCAGGATACTATTTTTCATACCTCGGAATATACCGGTCAACTTGCAATATGTAAACATATTTGCTTACTTATCGATGCCGGCGCAACGCCGGCCAGACGGCGGCGGGAAAATCGCTGGGCAAGCTGGCCGCCAGGGTTTAAACTGTATATAAACACAGTAAAATCATGTCCGAGTAACATCAAAGAGCTTGCCTGCCCCATCATGTTGAGAGTCCTGGAAAATCCCTTGTACTATCTGGAGAACTTCCAGGGCGTGCTGAACTGGATCAGCGAACGCTATGCCGATCTGCTGAGCATTGAGGAAACACAATTCATCGCGCAGTTCGCGCAACTGCCCCAGGCCTCGCGCGCGCTGTTCGTGCGCCTGGTGATGCGCAAGGGTTGTCTGTTTCGCACCAGCAAACTCAACTATCCCGAGATCGGCGACACGCGCGCCGCCGCCCTGCCCCTGCTGGCCACCGGCTGGGTAGTGGCGGACCCGGCCATCGATATCGCCACCCTGTTCGAGCTGCTGCTGAAGGCCGAGCTGCAGCAGGTATTTGCCCTCGCCGGCCCCTTGAAAGCGGCGCGCAAGACGGAACAGCTGGCGGCCTTGTGCGAGCGGCATCCGGGCGAACAGCCTTTTTCCGCCTGGTATCCGGCGTCGAACGATGTGCTCTACAGCATCTGCAATCAGCCCCTGTGCGACCGGCTGCGGCTGATCTACTTTGGCAATTACCACCAGGACTGGTCGGAATTCGTGCTGTCCGACCTGGGCGTGTACCAATATGAAAAAGTGGAGTTTTCGCCGGCCTCGCGCGGCTTTCGCACGCGCCAGGATATTGCCCATTATGAAGTGCTGCACCAGTGCCGCGAGCGCTTCAACGACGCGCTGGTGCCCGCCTCCCCTGACCAAGTCTTGCAGGAACTGGCGGCGCTGGCGCCCGTGACCGATAACGCCTGGCTGGCCAGCCGCCGCGACAAATTGCAGTTCCAGATCGCCCAGCAACTGGAAAAGTCGCAAGACTGGCCTGCCGCCTACCGCGCCTATGCCGACTGCCGCTATCCGGGCGCGCGTGCCCGGGCGATACGCGTGCTGGAAAAAGATGAACAGCCGGGCGCCGCCTACGAGCGCCTGGCGATCGCCCTGCAAGCGCCCGAAAGCGAGGCCGAGCGCCAGTTGCTGCTGCGCATGGCGCCCCGCTTGCGGCGCAAACTGGGCCATGCGAAACAGTCGGCCACCCCGGCCGCGCCGGTCGAGCGCATCGATCTGCTGCTGCCCTTCCCGCAAGAAAGCTGCCATGTGGAAGGCGTGGTGCAACAGCATTTGATGCGGCAAGACACGCCCGTCTATTACGTGGAAAACACCTTGATCAATTCCCTGTTCGGCCTGTTGTGCTGGCAGGCGATCTTCAAGGCGATCCCCGGCGCCTTTTTCCACCCGTTTCACCGTGGCCCGGCCGACCTGCACAGCGCCGACTTCCATGCGCGCCGCCTGGACGACTTTGCAACATGTTTGGCACAGCTCGACAATGGCGACTACCGCGCCAGCATGCGCGCCACCCATGCCGCCAAGGCCGGCATCGTATCGCCCTTTGTCAGCTGGCAGGTACTCGATGGCGAACTGCTGGAACTGGCGCTGGCCTGCATCCCGGCCCGGCATTTGAAAAAGGCGTTTGAACGCATCTTGCTCGACATAAAAAGCAACCGCACGGGCTTTCCCGACCTGATCCAGTTCTGGCCGGCCGAACGGCGCTACCGCATGATCGAAGTCAAAGGACCAGGTGATCGCCTGCAGGACAACCAGCAGCGCTGGATCGCCTATTGCGCCCAGCACGCCATGCCGGTGACCGTGTGCTACCTGCAATGGTCGCAGGCGGTGGCGGCATGAAAAAATACACCATTGCCGTACGCGCCCTGTGCGAATTTACCGCCAAGGTGGGCGACCTCGACCTGCGCTTCACGCCCTCGCCCACGGCGCAGGAAGGCATGGCCGGCCACGCCACCGTGACCGGCCGGCGCGACGACGATTACCAGCGCGAAATCAGCCTGTGCGGCGACTTCGGCCCGCTGCATGTGCGCGGGCGCGCCGACGGCTACGATCCGGCCCGCCGCCAGCTCGAGGAAATCAAGACCTACCGTGGCGACCTGTCCGCCATGCCGGCCAATCACCGGCAGCTGCACTGGGCGCAGGCGCGCATCTATGGCCACTTGCTGTGCCTGCAGCTGAACCTGCCCATGCTGCGCGTGGCGCTTGTGTATTTCGATATCGCCAGCCAGAAGGAAACGGTGATGCACGAAGAGTGCACGGCCGACGTGCTGCGCCTGTTTTTCGAACAGCATTGCGCCTTGTTTATCGACTGGGCCGAACAGGAACTGGCCCACCGCGACAGCCGCGACCGGCAACTGGCGGCGATGGCCTTTCCCCACGCCGGCTTTCGTCCTGGCCAGCGCCAGCTGGCCGAAGCCATGTACAAGGCCAGCAACCGCGGCTGCTGCCTGCTGGCGCAGGCGCCGACCGGCATCGGCAAGACGGTGGGCAGCCTGTTTCCCATGCTCAAGGCGACGGCCGCCCATGGCCTGGACAAATTGTTCTTTCTCGCCGCCAAGGTGCCAGGCCGGCAGATGGCGCTCGACGCCTGCGCCATCCTGAAAAACAGCGCGCCCTTGCTGCCGCTGCGGGTGCTGGAACTGAGCGCAAAATCGAGCGCCTGCGAACACCCGGACAAGGCCTGTCATGGCGAATCGTGCCCGCTGGCGCGCGGCTTTTACGATCGTTTGCCGCTGGCGCGCGAAGTGGCGCTGGCCAGTGGCCTGATCCTCGACAAGGAAGCCGTGCGCGCGGTCGCCCTGCAGCAGGGCGTGTGCCCCTACTACCTGGGCATGGAGCTGGCGCGCTGGAGCGATGTGGTGATCGGCGACTACAATTATTATTTCGACCTCAGCGCCATGCTCTATGGCATGACCCTGGCGCATGACTGGAAGGTCAATGTGCTGGTCGACGAAGCGCACAATATGGTGGCGCGCGCGCGCGGCATGTACACGGCCGAGCTTGAACATGGCGCGCTCAAGGGCCTGCGCAAGTTCGCGCCCGAGCCGTTAAAGAAGCCGCTGGAGCGCTTGAACCGCCAGTGGAGCGCACTGCTCAAGGAGCAAAGCGACGACTACCTGGTGCATGCGGCCTTGCCCGAAAAATTCTTTGGCGCCCTGCAGGGCGTGGCCACCGCCATCGGCGACTACATGGCCGAGCATGCGGCCTCGCTGGACGAGGACCTGCAGCGCTTTTATTTTGACGTGCTCTTGATCAACCGCCTGGCCGAGAGTTTCGGCGACCATTCGCTGTTTGACGTCAGCAAGACGGCCGCCGGCTCGACCATCTGCATCCGCAACATCGTGCCGGCGCCCTTCCTGGCACCGCGCTTCGAGGCCAGCCACAGCACGGCGCTGTTTTCCGCCACCTTGAGTCCCTGGAATTACTACAACGACACCTTGGGCATGCCGCCCGGCACCGCCTGGGTCGACGTCGAGTCGCCCTTCCTGGCCGAACAGCTGGCCGTGCGCGTGGCTGACAATATTTCCACACGCTACCAGCACCGCGCCGCGTCCCTGCTGCCGATCGTGGAATTGATGGCAAAGCAGTATGCCGAAACCCCCGGCAACTACCTGGCGTTTTTCAGCAGCTTTGACTATATGGAAAAGACCGCCACCTTGTTCGCCCAGCATTTCCCGGACGTGCCGATCTGGCAGCAGCCGCGCCGCATGGACGATGCGGCGCGCACGCGGTTTTTGGGTCGCTTCGGCCTGGAGACGCGCGGCATCGGCTTTGCCGTGCTTGGCGGCGCCTTTGGCGAAGGCATCGATTTGCCGGGCGCGCGCCTGATCGGCGCCTTTATCGCCACCCTGGGCCTGCCGCAGATCAACCCGGTCAATGAACAGATACGCCAGCGCATGGGCGACATCTTCGGCGCCGGCTACGACTACACGTATCTGTATCCGGGCATGCAGAAGGTGGTGCAGGCGGCCGGGCGCGTGATCCGCACCCAGACCGACAAGGGCGTGGTCTACCTGATCGACGACCGCTTTGCGCGGCCGGAAGTGCGCCAGCTGCTGCCCACCTGGTGGGACGTCCAGCTGACAGATAAAGCCGACAAATTCAGCCGACCAGCAGCTTGAGCTTTTGATAGCCTGATTTGCTCACGGGAATGCGCGTGCCGTCAGCGAGGATGGCCACGTGGCTGTCCCTGGTGGCCGGTTCGATGCGGCTGATGCCGTCGATATTGAGCAGGTAGGAGCGGTGCACGCGCAGGAATTTTGCCGGGTCGAGCTGGGCTTCGAGTTCGCTCAGGCGCTGGCTTTTCAGCCACCGTTTGCCGTCGGCGCAGATGCTGACGTAGTCGTCCTGCGCCTCGATATAGGCGATGCTGGCGGCGGCAATCACATGCACGGTGGCGCCGTCGCGTATCAGGACGCGCGACAAAGGCGCGGTGCGCGTGGCGGCCTCGTACACCACGGTCTGCAGGGCGGCGCCCGGCGCACGCTGGGCCCGCGCATGGGCCAGCGCCTGCTCGAAGCGCTGCTCGCTGTACGGTTTCAACAGATAATCGAGCGCATGGCATTCGAAGGCCTTCAATGCATACTGGTCGTAGGCGGTGACAAAAATCAAACGGGTTTTCGCACCGATCAGTTCGGCCACTTCAAAGCCGTCCAGCCTGGGCATCTGTATGTCGAGAAACACCAGTTCCGGCGCCAGCTCGGCGATCGCCTTGACGGCCTCAAAGCCGTTGGCGCATTCGGCCACGATCTCGATATCGTCGTGGCGCGCCAGGTATTCGCGCAACACGGCCCGCGCCAGCATTTCATCGTCGACAATCGCCACCCGCATCTTGCCTTGCATTTAATGTTCCTCCGTAAAACCGGTCTGCGCCGGCATCGATATGCTCACTTCGAAACCGTCGCCCTGGCGCGCCCAGTGCACGCCCGCATCGTGGCCGTAGGCGCCCAGCAGGCGCTGGCGCACATTGTCCAGGCCGACACCATTGCCGCGCGGCGACACTTGCTCGTGGTCGACAGGATTGCGCACCTGTATCCGCAGCAGGCTGCCCACGCGCCGCGCGGACACCGTGATCACGCCGCCTCCGGTCAGGCCGCAGATGCCGTGCTTGACGGCGTTTTCCACCAGCGGCTGTATCAGCATGGGCGGCAACAGACACGCCAGCGCCGCCTCGTCGACGGTTTCCTCCACCTGCAAGCGTTCGCCGAAGCGCACCTGCTCGATCGCCAGGAAGTGGCGTATCAGCACCAGTTCCTGCGCCAGGGTAATGTGCTTGTGCGCTTCCAGGCTCAGGCTCTGGCGGAAGAAACTGGCCAGTTCCACCGTCATGGTGCGTGCACCCGCCGGATTGATGGACGTCAGCGCGCTGATGGAGTTCAGGCTGTTGAACAAAAAATGCGGATCGATCTGGGTGCGCAGCATGCGCAGCTGGGCTTGCTGCGCCGACAGCCGCGCTTCCAGCCCGCGCTGTTCGGCCGTCTTCGCACGCACGAATTCGAGCAGCAGATAATGCACGGCGCCAGCCAGGCAGTACAGCAGCACGCCAAGGCCAAAAAACAGCAGCAGCAGGCTCTGGCTCAGGGGCACGCCCAGCCAGGGCACTTCGGGCAGCTGGCTGAGACTATTGATAAATTGCAGCAAGGTGGCCCACAGCAGGCCCGCAAACAGCGCCGCCACCAGCATCACGACGAGGATGGCGGCCGGGTGGCGGGCGTTGAGCGGGTAGGCGCGGCACAGGTAGAAGGTGGAAAAGCCGGTGCCGATGGCGTACACCAGGGTGGCCGGCACCACCAGCAGCGCGGCATTGATCCACGGCACCGGCGCCGAGCGCGACAGCACGAAGGCCAGCGCCAGCCCCAGCGCCAGGCACACCAGGAAGGCTGCCACGGCGGCGCGCCGTCTCGACAGGGCTGGAGTCATGCGGGCGGCGGGCCTAGTTGCGCACTTCCAGGCCACCCATGATGGCGTAGCCGCTCACATACAGGCGCTTGTGCTGGTGCGGCGGCACGATGGTTTTCTCTTCGAAGCCGCCCAGAATCGGCGTGCCTTGCAGGATCACGCTCCAGTCGGGCGGCACCTTGATGGTGATGCCGCCGCACAGTGCGAACACATTGAGCACGGCTTCGCCTTCGATCGAGGCCTGGCGCAGGTCGATCTCGCAGCCGGCCATGATGACATTGATATCGCCGCCGCGAAAACGCTGCGACGACACGCGCCGCACGAAGCCGCCAAGAATGGCCGACACTTCGATAATGCTGTCGTCGTCGACCTGCCCGTTGGCATCGGGTGCGGCCGCCTTGTCCAGCGACACGGCGCCATTGCGGGCCTGGCCGAATGCATCAGGCTGTGCAGCGCTTTGCTGGCGTGCGGCAAAGCGCCGGTGGCGCTGGCGTTGCCGGCCACCGGGCAGCGACTTGCTCACCACGGCAATGCCGATGCCGATAATCACGAGCGGCCACAGCATGTTCCAGCTGATATAAAACAGGCCCATGGCGCGAAAGGTCCAGGTCACGCCCAGCAGGACCATCACGCCGCCCAGCACATAGCCGGAACGGGTGCGGCTTTGCGAAATCTTCAGCAAGCCGAAGATGATCAACAGGGTGGGCCAGAAGCGGAAGGTGTAGCGCACGCTGATCAAGCCCAGGTTATCGAGCAGGAATACCAGCCCCAGGCCGATCACCAGCACGCCGAGGATGATTTGCGATGGCGAATCGCCTTGCGGTTTATTGTTCATGCTCGGACTCCCGGTAGGCCATGAAGTGTTTGTTCAGCAGCGGTTCGAGCACCAGCCCCACGCCCCAGGCGATCAGCAGGGCGGGCCAACTGTTGTAGAAGCTCAGGTTCCACAGTTCTTCGTACGATACATACCACCAGGCGGCGAAAAAGATCAGCCACAGGCCACTGAGCACCTGCTTGGCCGAGACCGGCGCCACCAGTTTGTTGATGCCGAAAAGCACCATGATCACGGGCCAATAATGCCATAGCTGGCGATAGTCGCGCAGGTAGATGATGTCGAGCCTGTCGAGCAGGAAGACGGCGCCGACGACGATCAGCAGCACGCCCCACAGCAGCTGGGTGCGGCGCCAATAAGCTTGTTCATGTTTCACGATAGCCTCTGGTTGTTGGTTGATCGTAAAGATACGCGGGGAGGCAAAAAAAGGAAATGCCTGTTCGGCCAATGGCGGACGGGAGTCGGTGAACGGCGCGGAAGAAAAAAAAGGCCGGCTGAGCCGGCCCTGAAGGGGTCATTCAAAACAGACGCCGGAGAAAACAAGAGTGCGTGGCGTCTGAACGCTATTCACGCGCTGGAAACTGGTGCCGATCCTTGAGGCGACCGGCTGACCTGCTGGAAGATCGAACATGCCGCCAACTTCACGGCAGTGCGCCTCAACCGAAGCGATGCCATCTTAACCGCGATCGGCGTTTTGCACCGTTCGCCAGCGCACATAGAGGCAGCGTTCTGATCTGTATCAATAAGGTGGCTTGAGCATATCGTGGGCAATCCAGTCCAGCACGGCCGGTCCCTTTGGTTGCCAGCCCAGGGCACGTGCCCGTTCGCCACGCACGCGGCTGTTCGAACCGAGGCCATACGAGGCCATCTCGTAACCCCATTCGGCGATCGCTTCCGGCAGCGGCCAGTCCTGCGCCGGCCCCAGCTTCAACGCCTCGGCGATGGCCGCCGTCATGTCGCGGAAGGCCGCTTCGCCGGACTCGACAAAGTAAAAGGTGCCGGCCGGCGACTTTTCCAGCGCCAGCAGATACAGCGCCACCACATCATCGATATGCACATTCGACCAGCTATTGCGGCCCGGTCCCACATGGCGCACGATGCCGCTCTTGCGCGCCTGTTTGAGCAGGCGCGGCAGCTGCACGCTGTCGCGCGGCAAGGCGCCGTGGCCGTAGATCAGGGTATTGCACAGCACGCTGGCGCGCACGCCGTCGCTGGCGCTCGCCAGGACCAGGTCGTCGATGGCGACGCGGGCCGCCTTGTCGGCGGTCGGCGCCGGCAGCTTGTCTTCATGGTAAATGTGTACGCTGCCCTCGCCGCCCGACGCGTCGCCGACAATCGACGAGCCGCTGGTGTGCAGATAAGGCTTGCCGCTGCCTGCCAGCGCTTCGATGATGGCTTCCACGGCGCCGCGATGGTCGCTGCTGGCGGCGTTGATGACGGCGTCGGCCGCCCTCGCCTGTTCGATGATCAGTTCACGGTCGTCGAGGGTGCCGAGCACGCCCTGCACGCCGATGGTGGCCAGTTCGGCCACCTGTTCCGGTTTGCGCACCAGGCCGGTGACCTGGTGGCCAGCGGCGACCAGCCCTGCGGCGATGGAACTGCCGATAAACCCTGCCGCACCTGTCAGAAATACTTTCATGGCTTGCTCCTTGTTTGCTGTAATCACGGCAAACAAGTATGCGCCGCATGCTGCTGCGCAAACAGCTCTGGTACGGCAAATGATTTATGCAGGCGCAGCAACAATCAGCGCTTGGCCTTGCCAGGCGGCAGCACGGCGATATAGCGGCTTTGATAGGCGGGGTCTTGCGGCGCCAGTATCGTCAGCCGGTCGCGCGCGCGGGTGGCGGCCACATAAAAGCGGTTTTCCTCTTCCAGCGGATCGGATTTGCTGCGCGGGAATTCGTCAACCGCCAGGTAAGGCAGGATCACGTGGTTGTATTCAAGGCCCTTGATCTGGTCGATGCAGGCGATCACCAGCTTGGCCTTGCCGGTCGACACCGTCACGGCCTCTTCCATTTCACCGAGCCAGCCGGCAAAGCCGCCGACGGCGACACGCGCTTCCGTGCAGACGGCGATAAAGCCGTGCAAGGAGCGCGCCACCACCCGCGCCTGGGCCGGGTCGACATAGATGCGGCGCGCCGTCTGTTCCAGCTGCAGCATGGCAAACACATGCTGCAAGGCAGGGCCGGCCGGCGCGTCCGGCGGCAACTCACGCAGGTACTCGACGGCGGCCAGGGTCAGCGCCGCCTTGTCCTGGTTGACGGACTTGGCCAGCTGGTTGGTCAGGAAACCCTCCAGCAACTCCGGGTAGTTGGCCACATCGGCCTTGGCCTGCTGCAATTGGGCGCGCGTAAACGGGATTTCCGCAAACGCCACCAGCGCTTCGAGGATCTCGCCGCGGCGTGGGCCGCTCGTGATCGCGTGCAAGTCCTTGCGGGCAATCGCGACCATGCCGCGCAGCATCAGTACTTCCTGGTTCAGCAGATAGCTGTTCATGTCGACCAGGCCATAGGCGATGCCGCTCTGGAACAGCGCCGTTTCCACGCGGATAGCCTGATCGCGGTCGCGCAGCAAAATCGCGGTGGTGCCCGCATGCGCGTGTTCGAGCGCGGCGATCAGCTGAGCGCTGCACGCCTGCGGCTCGGTATGGTCGTAGTACAGCACCTCGACCGGCGTGGCGCGCGTCAACGCCGACACGCTGGGCTTGTTCTTCAAGGCGCCCACGGCCTGCGCCAGCTGCGTGCCGTAGCGGTAGGAAGCCGTCAGCGGCATGCGCTGCAAGGACGGGAACTCCTGTTCGAAACGCTGGCGCAGGAAGCGGTGGTCGGCGCCCGACCAGGTATAAATCACCTGGTCCTTGTCGCCGGCGCCGCAGAAAAACGCGTTGCCGCGCCGTATCAGCATGGTCAAGAGGCGAAACGACGCTTCATTCAGATCGTGCAATTCGTCGGCGACGATAATCTGGTAGGCCGGCAATTGCTGGCGCAGCGGCTCGTCGTCGGCCAGCATGCGCACCAGGTCGTAGGTGGCGTCGAACGGCGCGCGAAACTGGATCTCGCCCGTATCGGCGCCGCGCAATCCTTCATATTCGCGCAGCCACAGATAATGCGTGCGCGACATGCCCAGCATCTCCAGATTGTCTTCCAGTGTATTGCTGTCGAAGTCCGGTGCGTCAAAATCGAGCCTGGCCTTGGTGCGCAGCTGCAGTTTCAGGAACTCGGCTATCGCCGCATTGGTGGTGTTGATGTCCAGCGGATAACGGTGGGCGTATTTCTCGGACACTGCTTCCAGTGCTTCCCAGGCCACCGGCCGCAGTTCCTCGTCGCTGCGCAGGTAGGCCATCTGCACGCCTTCCAGTTCACGCAGCACCTTGGCGGCAAAGGCGTCGAAGGTGTCGATGCTCAAGCGCTTGACCACGCCCAGCGGCACGCCGATGTCGAGCAGGCGCTGGCGCAGGGCCACGCGCGCCGCTTCCGTAAACACCAGCGCCAGCATGCGCTCGGGCGGACGGCCGCGATGCAGCGCTTCGGCCAGGCGCAGCGCCAGGGTGGTGGTTTTCGCGGCGCCCGCATTGGCGTCGATCAGCACGACTTTTTTTTGCGCCGTCTGGATCGCCAGCTGTTCTGGCGTGGGCGTGATGCGCTTGGGCGCAAATTGCGCGGTGTTATCTATACTCAAGAGAAATCCTGTGTGATGGTGCCCGGTGGCGTTGGATATTTACCAGGAGCAGGTGCGCAGGCCGGTAAACCCATCGCCGCGTTCGGGAGCCTGGAAGGCGCGCATGCGCGGCGAGACCAGCCTGGGCGGCGTGGCAAATGAAGCGCCGCGCAACACCTGGTGGTGCAGGAAGTGCGGCACCGAATATTCGCGCCAGGCGCCGGGTACAAAACCGGGATACGGCTCGAACGGCGTTGCCGTCCATTCCCACACCTGGCCCCATTGAAACAGCGGGTGGCCCGCCAGCGCAGCATACTCCCATTCGGCCTCGGTCGCCAGGCGGCGGCCGATCCACGCGCAATACGCTTGCGCCTCATACAGGTTGACATGGCGCACCGCTTCCTGCGGCGGCAGCATCGCCGGCTGGCCGAAACGGCGGCTGCACCACTGCAGCGCCTCGCGCTGCCAGTACAGCGGCGAGGAACGCTCCTGGCCCATCAGCCAGGCGCTGCCGGCCGCGCTCCAGAACTGGCGGTTCTGGTAGCCGCCATCGAGCACGAAGTCGGCGAACTGGGCGTTGGTCACGGCTGCGCTGTCGATGGCAAACGGCGGCACGTAGCAAGCTTGCGGCGGGCATTCATTGTCGAAGGCAAAGCCGGCGCCAGGCCTGGAGCCCAGTTCGATGCTGCCGCCCGGAAAAGCGAGCTGGCCGCCGGCCGGCCCCAGGCGGCTGTCCGGCAAACCGGCGGGCGCGGCCACGCCCAGCCATTGCAGGCCGGCCAGCATCGCTTCGCCGCACCGGTCTTCATGCGCCAGCGCCAGCCGGTACGGGTACAGGGCGCTGTCGACACTGGCCGTGCGCGACAGCTTGTCGAGCACCCGGTCCAGCACTTCATGGGCATACATCCTGACGGCGCCGGTCGCGGGTAGCTCCAGGCTCCAGCGCGCGTGGTGCGCCACAATATTCGCGTCGAACAGGTCGTCGCCACGGCTCAGCAGGCCATTGTAGACGGCGTCGGCCGGATGGCTGCTCGGTGCTTCGCGCAGGATAAACCACTCTGCAAACCAGGCGATATTGCCCAGTTGCCATAGTGGCGGAAGCAGATGGGGTTCTTGCGGCAGGCGCGCGGCCACATCATAGCCCGCCTGCGCATAACGGTCGAACAGCGCCAGTGTATGCCGGCGCGCGGCGATCAGGGCTTGCGCCAGTTGCTGGGCACTGGCGTGGCGGAAAGAGGCATTGGGTAAAGTCATGTATTGATTGTAACGACTTTCCCCCATCTGCACGGGGCGCGGGTGCGGCCCGCCTACTTGACCAGCAATTCGCCTTGCACCGGCGTGACGACGGACTTGGGCATGCTGACGATAAAGCTGCTGCCCTTGTCGGTATCGGACTGGATGGCCAGGGTGCCGCCATGGCGCAGCAGCACGTGCTTGACGATGGCCAGGCCCAGGCCCGTGCCCTGGGTTTCGCGCGAGCGGCTCTTGTCGACGCGGTAGAAGCGCTCGGTCAGGCGCGAGATATGCTCCTTGCTGATGCCGATGCCGGTATCTTGCGCAATGAACTGCGGTCCGGCCGCGCCATCCTGCCAGCGCAACGTGATGCTGCCGCCGGCCGGCGTGTAGCGCACGGCGTTCGAGGCCAGGTTGCCGAAGGCGCTGTAGAGCTCGTCGTAACTGCCCAGCACGTCAGGGCCATTGAATTCCAGCTTGATGTCGTGCTTGCCACCCGACAAAGCCTTGGCGTCGCGCGCCACCTGCTGCATCAGTTTCTTCACGTCCACCGGTTCGGGCCGCAGCGGGTAGTCGACCGATTCCAGGCGCGACAGTGTCAGCATGTCCTCGATCAGGTGCTGCATGCGATGGCCCTGCTCCGTCATCAGCTTGACGTGGGCGGCACGCGTGGTGGCGTCCAGGTCCAGCTCGGTGGCAATTTCCAGGAAGCCCACGATCACCGTCAGCGGTGTGCGCAGTTCATGCGAGGCATTGGCGATAAAGTCGCGCCGCATGCATTCGAGACGCTCGGTTTCCGTCACGTCGTGCGTGACGAGGATCTGACGGCGGTTCTCGAACGGAATAATCTGCACGATCAGCTTGCGGTTGCGGAAGGTGATCGTCAGCGGCTGGTCGTAGCGGCCCAGGATGATGTAATCCATGAACTCGGGACTGCGGATCAGGTTGGTCACCCGCATGCCCTTGTCGCGCTCGTGCGTCAGGCCCAGGTGTTTCTCGGCGGCCGGGTTGCACCATTCGAGGAACAGCACGTCGTCCATGATGACCACGCCGTCCGGCAGCAGATGCATGGCCTGGCGGAAACGCGCCAGCCATTCGGTGAGCTCGGTCTGGTTCTTCTCGTCGTCGCGGCGCATGCGGTACAGGCGCGCGAAAATGCTGGTCCAGGCACCCCAGCCGTCGGGCAGCCTGGCGCTTTCCGGGTTGTCCAGCCAGTTGCTGAGCTGGAACAGATACGACAGCTGCACGAACACCATCATCGCCATCAGCACAAAGGCGATGCCCAGCGCGTAGGTGGCGCCGAACAGGTACCACACCACGCCCACGCCCACCAGCGCCAGCGCCATGCGCAGCGCGGCCGGCACCCAGAACAGCAATTTCGGATTCATAAGAGACAGGCTTTATTTTTCAGACAACATGTAGCCAACGCTGCGTACGGTCTTGATCAGGCTTTCGGCCTCTTTCAAGGCTTTGCGCAAGCGCAATACGTGGACATCGACCGTGCGTTCCTCGATCACCACATGGTCGCCCCACACCTTGTCGAGCAGCTGGCTGCGCGAAAACACGCGCTCGGGGTGGGCCAGCAGGAACTTGAGCAGCTTGTATTCGGCATGGCCGATATCGATCTTCTGTTCATCCATCATGACGGTGCAGCTGACCGGGTCCAGCGCCACGTTGCCAGCGCGCATGGGCGCCTGCGCGTGTTCCGGACTCTTGCGACGCAGCAACGCCTTGGCGCGCGCCAGCAGCTCGCGCGGCGAAAACGGCTTGGTGACGTAGTCGTCGGCGCCGCTGTTGAGGCCCGCCAGCTTGTCCTCTTCCATGCTCTTGGCTGTGAGCATGATCACGGGAATGGCGGCAAAGTTGCGGTCGGCGCGGATGCGCGACAGCAGGCGCAGCCCCGTCTGGTCCGGCAACATCCAGTCGAGCAGGATCAGGTGCGGGGTGCGGTGCTGGATAAATTCCCAGGCATCGGCGACATTTTGTACAGAACAGCAATTCCAGCCGGACTCGCGCAGCGAATAGGTCACCAGTTCAACGATGGCCGGCTCATCTTCAACAATCAATACCGTGGTTTTATCAGATGCCATAAATCTTACTCAGGGAGCTCCTCGGAAATGGCAGGGGCAGCCGACCTGGTGTGGCGGATATCCTTGCCGTCCACCACGTAAATGACGTACTCGGCGATGTTTTTCGCATGGTCGCCGATCCGTTCGATGGCCTTGGCCACCCACAGGGTGTCGAGCGCCGCCGAGATCGTGCGCGGGTCTTCCATCATAAACGTAATCAGGTTGCGCATGATAGAGCGAAATTCATGATCGATGATGGCGTCCTGGGCAATCAGCGCCAGCGCCTGCTGGCCATCGTTGCGCGCAAACGCGTCGAGCGCGTCGTGCAGCATGTCGGTGGCCGTGTTGGCCACGCCGCGCACCATCTCGTAATGGTTGACGACGGCGTTGCCGCGCTTGTGCAGATTTTTCGCCACGCGGGCGATCTTGGTCGCTTCGTCGCCGACACGCTCCAGATCGGTAATGATCTTGATGGTGGCCATGATGGTGCGCAAATCGTTGGCGGTCGGCTGGCGGCGCACGATCAGGTGGCTGCACGCGTCGTCGAGCGACACTTCGAGCTGGTTGACGACATCGTCTTCGCGGATCACGCGGTCGGCGCGCTCCGGGTTGCCGATGCGAAAGCAGGTCATCGCGTCGAGGAACTGGGTTTCAACGATGCCGCCCATCAGGAGCACTTTCGAGCGGATCGCTTCGAGTTCGTTGTCGTATTGTTTGGATGAGTGTTCGCCTAACATGCTGTCTGTCTCCGTATTCAGTAATGGGGGCGCCTGCGGGGCGTATCAGCCGAAGCGGCCGGTAATGTAATCCTGGGTTTCCTTGCGGGCAGGATTCATGAAGATCTGGTCCGTCTCGCCGAATTCCACCAGTTCGCCCAAATACATATAGGCCGTATAGTCCGAGCAGCGCGCCGCCTGCTGCATATTATGGGTCACGATGGCGATCGTGTAATCCTGTTTCAATTCGCTGATCAGTTCTTCCACTTTCGAGGTCGAAATCGGATCCAGCGCCGAGGTCGGCTCGTCCAACAGCAGCACGTCCGGTTTTACCGCCACGCCGCGCGCGATGCACAGGCGCTGCTGCTGGCCGCCCGACAGCGACAGGCCGCTCTTGGACAGCTTGTCCTTGACTTCACCCCACAGCGCGGCTTTTTTCAACGCCCATTCGACGCGCTCGTCCATCTCGCCCTTCGACAGGTCTTCATACAGGCGCACGCCGAAGGCGATATTGTCGTAGACCGACATCGGGAATGGCGTCGGCTTCTGGAACACCATGCCGACCTTGGCGCGCAGCATGTTGACGTCCTGGTCGGCGTCGAGCACATTGCGGCCGCGGTACAGGATAGTCCCTTCCGCGCGCTGGCCGGGGTACAGGTCGTACATGCGGTTCAGGGTGCGCAGCAGGGTCGACTTGCCGCAGCCGGACGGACCGATAAAGGCGGTGACCTTTTTTTCATGGATGTCGAGGTTGACATTGTGCAGGCTCTGGGTCTTGCCGTAAAAAAAGTTCAGGCCCGAAATCTCGATGGTTTTCTTTTTTGGCGCCACGTCTTGGGCTGGAGTCATTTGGGTATTCATGGTTTCGCTTCGCTGTAATGAGCTGATAACGGCTAATAGTGATGCTATTTAATTAGGAACTTTTTGGCTGAACACGGTACGCGACAGGATATTCAGGGCCAGCACGCTGAAGGTGATCAACAATGCGCCACCCCAGGCCAGCGAGCGCCAGTTGTCGTACGGGCTCATGGCGAACGAGGCGATCACGGACGGCAGGTTGGCCATCGGCGCATTCATGTTGAAGCTCTGGAACTGGTTGTTCAGCGCAGTGAACAGCAGCGGCGCGGTTTCGCCGGCGATACGGGCCAGGGCCAGCAGTACGCCGGTGATCACGCCGGCCTTCACGGCGCGCAGGCGCACCAGGGTGGCCACCTTCCAGCGCGGCGCACCGAGGGCAAACGCGGCTTCGAGCAGGCTGTTCGGCACCAGGCGCAGCATATTGTCGGTGGTGCGCACCACCACCGGCACGGCGATCAGCGACAGCGCGATGGCGCCGGCATAACCGGAGAAATGTTTCACGTGCGCCACATACAAGGCGTACACGAACAGGCCGATCACGATCGATGGCGCCGACAGCATGATGTCGGTGACAAAACGCGTCACTTGCGCGAACTTGTTTTCTTCGCCGTATTCGGCCAGGTAGATGCCGGCAAAAATGCCGATCGGGGTGCTGACCAGGGTGGCCAGGCCGACCATCAGGCCGCTGCCGACGATAGCATTGATCAGGCCGCCGCCTTCGCTGCCGGGGGCTGGCGTGGTATTGGTGAACAGGTCGATCGACAGGGCGCCGAAGCCCTTGATGATCAAGGTGATCAAAATCCACACCAGCACCGTCAGGCCCAGGACCATGGCGGCCACCGACAGGGCGATGCCGACGCGGTGCATCAGCAGGCGCTTGCGGTAGACAGGATTCATGGCCGGCTTGGCCGGGGCGTCGAGAGTGCTGATTGGGCTGATTTGGCTCATTTCGTGCCTTCTTTGCGGGACATGCCAGCCAGCATCAGCTTGGCGGCGGATAAGACGATAAAGGTGATGACAAACAGGATCAGGGCCAGCGAGAACAGCGACGACACGTGCAGCGCCGATTGTGCTTCGCCGAATTCATTGGCCAGCAGCGAGGTGATGCTGTTACCGGCGGCGAACAGCGACCACGACAGCTTGTTGGCGTTACCGATCACGAAGGTGACGGCCATGGTCTCGCCGAGCGCGCGGCCCAGGCCCAGCATGACGCCGCCGACCACGCCGGTCTTGGTGTAAGGCAGCACGATCTTGCGCACCACTTCCCAGCGCGTGCAGCCCAGGCCGTAGGCCGATTCCTTCAACACGGCCGGCACGATCTCGAACACGTCGCGCATCACCGAGGCAATAAAAGGGATGATCATGATGGCCAGCACCAGGCCGGCCGTCAGCAGGCCGATACCCATCATCGGGCCGCTGAACAGCGGGCCGATCAGCGGCACATTGCCCAAGGTGGCTTTCAGCACCGGCTGCACGTAGTCGGCGAACAGTGGCGCGAACACGAACAGGCCCCAGATGCCGTAGATGATCGACGGCACGCCGGCCAGCAGCTCGACGGCCGTGCCCAGCGGGCGGCGCAGCCAGGCCGGGCAGATTTCGGTCAGGAACAGGGCGATGCCGAAACTGACGGGAAAGGCGATCAGCAAGGCGATCACGGAGGTGACCAGGGTGCCGATGATGGGGATCAGGGCGCCGTACTGGTCATTGACCGGGTCCCATTCGGCGGAAAAGATAAAGTGCAGGCCGAAGGTCTTGAAGGCCGGGATCGATTCGAGGATCAGCGAAATGATGATGCCGACCAGCACGATCAGCACCGACAGGGCGAACAGCATCGTCACCTTGTGGAACAGGAAGTCCTGGATGCGCTGCTTGCGCATCACCGACATCATTGCTGTGTGACTAATGGAATCGGTCATGCTGCCGCCTGACATGGGGATCGTGGAAGAGGTAGATTGTGCGCTCATATGGGGCCAAGTGTGGTGGTACTGACGGTACAGCTCGATGACTGTTTTTACTCGTTTAGCCGGGAACGCCTGCCGGGATGGCGGGCGGTCCTGGCTAACTCCCTGCCCCGCCGCAGGGCGCGGCGTGGCAAGGAAGGGACGTTAAGTTACACCTGCCCGATTAGTAGATCGCCTTGCCCGACGCATCTTTCAGGTTGGCTTTCCACGATTCCTGCACCAGCTTCACGACCGATGCCGGCATCGGCACGTAGTCCAGTTCAACGGCAGCGGCGCCACCATTTTTGTAGGCCCAGTCGAAGAATTTCAGCACTTCCTTGCCTTTGGCTGCGTCGGCTTGTACTTTATGCATCAGGATGAACGACACGCCGGTGATCGGCCAGCTGTTCTTGCCAGCCTGGTCGGTCAATACCACGCCGAAGCCCGGGGTCTGGGTCCAAGGCGCCGAAGCGGCTGCCGCCTTGAAGTTTTCGTCGTCAGGCTGCAGGAAGTTGCCGTCCTTGTTTTGCAGCTGGGTGTGCGACATATTGTTCTTCTTGGCATAAGCCCACTCGACGTAGCCGATCGAACCCTTGATACGCTGCACGTTGGCGGCGACGCCTTCGTTACCCTTGCCACCCACGCCCACTGCCCATTTCACGGCCGAACCGGCACCGATTTTCGATTTGAATTCCGGGTTGGTTTTCGACAGGAAGTCGGTGAACAGGAAAGACGTGCCCGAACCGTCGGCGCGGTGCACCACGGTGATTTCCGTGTCCGGCAGCTTGACGCCGCTGTTCAGGGCGGCGATTTCAGGCGCGCTCCATTTGGTGATCTTGCCCAGGTAGATATCGGCGACAACCTTGCCGGTCATTTTCAGCTGGCCAGGTTTTACGCCGTCCAGGTTGACGATGGTAACCACGCCGCCCATGATGGCCGGGAATTGCATCAGGCCGGCTTCTTCCAGCTCTTCTGCTTTCAACGGCATGTCGGAGGCGCCAAATTCAACGGTCTTGGCCTTGATTTGCTTGATGCCTGCGCCGGAACCCACGGATTGGTAGTTCAGGCCGTTGCCCGTATTGGCTTTGTAGGTCTCGGCCCATTTGGCGTAGATCGGGTACGGGAAAGTTGCACCAGCACCTGTCATATCTGCCGCCATGACGGAAGCGGAAGAAAATGCCATCGCTGCCGAAGCACCCACGACGATAAATTTGAACATTTGCTTCATTTGCATATCAAGTCCTCAGGTTATTACAAGGTTGTTGGAGCGTCATGCCCCGGTGAATGCTGTGCAGTCTAGCAAGCGAATGTGACAGCTTTATGACATGGTCAAAATTTGTTGAAATAGTTGCCTACGCCCCGCAAACCGGCATTTTTCACGCGCTTGATGACATGGCTGAAGGCGCTTTATGACACGCCATGTCACAAGCGCGTCATATTTCACCATTACACTCTTGACACGTCATACGCATGTCAACGCGCCCGAATACGGCTAGAATTAACTGTCTGTAAAGTTGGAAGAATATGAAACCTGAACTGCACACGGAAGTGACCAAATCGGGCATCCTGCTTGACCGGGAATTGTCGCAACTGACCTTCAACCGGCGCGTGATGGCGCAGGCCGAAGATCCGAACATTCCCCTGCTCGAACGGCTGCGCTATCTGTGCATCGTCAGCAGCAACATGGATGAATTTTTCGAAGTGCGCGTGGCCAGCCTGCTGGCGGCCGGCAGCATCGGCGGCACCCTGGCCGGCCACCCTGCCCTGGCGGCCAATCTGCAGCGCATCGACAAGGAATGCCATGCGCTGGTGGAACAGCAGTACGAAATCCTCAATAACGACGTGCTGCCGGCGCTGCGCGCGGCGGGCGTGCATCTGCTGCGCGACCAGGACCGCAACGAGGCGCAGCGCGCCTGGGTCAAGAATTATTTCGACCGTGAAGTGCGCCCCCTGCTGACGCCGATCGGTCTGGACCCGGCGCACCCGTTTCCACAAGTAATTAACAAGAGCCTCAATTTCATCGTCTCGCTGAGCGGCAAGGACGCGTTCGGCCGCGGCACGGCGATCGCCATCGTCAAGGCGCCGCGCGTGCTGCCGCGCGTGATCAAGCTGCCGGACGACATCTCCGATGGCGTCTCGTTCTGCTTGCTGTCGTCCGTCATCCACGCGCATATCTCGGACCTGTTTGCCGGGCGCGAAGTGATCGCCTATTCGCAGTTCCGCGTCACGCGCGACAGTGACCTGTGGGTCGACGAGGACGAAGTCAAGAACCTGCGCCAGGCCCTCAAGGGCGAGCTGGTCGGCCGCCAGTTCGGCACCTCGGTGCGCCTGGAAGTGGCGCGCAACTGTCCGCAGGAACTGTCGCAGTTCCTGCTCGACCAGTTCAGCCTCGACCAGAGCCGCCTGTACCGGGTCAACGGCCCCGTCAACCTGGTGCGCCTGTCGGAAATGATCGACCACGTCAAGCAGCCAGCCTTGCGCTTCGCGCCGTTCATCCCGGGCCTGGCCCATAAAGCCATCGGCAACGACATCTTTGCCGCGCTGGCCAAACACGACATCCTGCTGCACCACCCGTATCAGTCGTTCCAGACCGTCATCGATTTTATCCGCAGCGCCGCCTACGACCCGGCGGTGGTCGCCATCAAGCAGACGATTTACCGCACCGGCATGAATTCGGACCTGATGGAATCGCTGATCATGGCCGCCAAGCTGGGCAAGGAAGTGACGGTCATCGTCGAACTGATGGCGCGCTTCGACGAAGAAGCCAATATCAACTGGGCCGACAAGCTCGAGCAAGCCGGCGCGCAGGTGGTCTACGGCGTGGTCGGCCTGAAGACCCACGCCAAGGTGGCCCTGGTAATACGCCGCGAAGAAGGCGCGCTGCGCTTCTATGCGCACCTGGGCACCGGCAACTACCACCCGACCACCACCAAGCTGTACACGGACTTTGGCCTGTTGACGGCCAAGCAGGACCTGGCGGTGGAAGTGAACGAAGTGTTCATCCACCTGACCAGCCTGACCAAGCCGCACAACCTGAACCACCTGTGGCTGGCGCCGTTCGGCCTGCAAAGCGAAATCATCAAGGCGATCCGCAACGAAGCGAAGATCGCCCGCTCGGGCCGCCGTGGCCGCATTATCGTCAAGATCAACGCGCTGGTCGATGAATCGGTGATCCGCGCCCTGTATGCGGCCTCGACCGATGGCGTGAAGATCGACCTGATCGTGCGCGGCGCCTGCACCCTCAAGCCTGGCGTGCCGGGCTTGTCGGAAAACATCAAGGTGCGCTCGGTGATCGGCCGCTTCCTCGAACACAGCCGCATCTATTACTTCCGCAACGACCTGGCGCACGATGTCTACCTGGCCAGTGCCGACTGGATGAGCCGCAACCTGTTCCGCCGCGTGGAAGTGGCCTTCCCTGTCCTTGACCGGGCGCTGAAACGCCGCGTGATTGCCGAAGGCCTGAACCCGTATTTGAAGGATAATACCAATGCATGGGAGCTGGAATCGACGGGCCAGTACACGCGCCGCAAGCCGCGTGCCAAGCAGACGCCGTTCAGCGCCCAGCAATACCTGATGCACAACCTGGGCACGCCCGCACCGGACGTAGGCGAGTAAGCCCGCCCAGCCACCGCCGACCACACCGACCAGGAGGAACACACCATGGATCTTATCTTGTGGCGCCATGCCGAAGCCGAGCCAGGCGTGCCCGACCTGGAACGCGCCTTGACTGTCAAGGGCCAGAAACAGGCGCGCCGCATGGCCGAATGGCTCGGTTCGCAATTGCCCGACAATTGCCGCATCCTCGTCAGCCCGGCGGTGCGCACCTTGCAAACGGCCGAGGCGCTGGGCCGCAAGTTCAAGCTGATGCCGGAACTGGCGCCCGGCGCCGAAGCGGAAGATATTTTAAGAGCGGCCAACTGGCCCGGCAACAAGGAAACCGTGCTGATCGTCGGCCACCAGCCGACCCTGGGCCAGGCCGCCGCGCTGCTGCTGACCGGCGAAGAGCAGGACTGGGACATGCGCAAGGCCAGCGCGTGGTGGTTTTCGCAGAGGGAACCGGGCGATGCCCTGAGCGTTTATCTCAAGGCGGTGATGGCGCACGACCTGGTGGTGAAATGACGCCAACGGCGTCGGCTTACGCGCTGTGCGCCAAGCCGACCTACGTTCCTCGCCAATCCGTAGGTCGGGTTAGCCGGAACGGCGTAAGCCGGCAACACCGTTGACTCTTGTGCAGCCTGCTTGTAAAGCGCCCGCTATCTGCTAGAGTTTAATTGCATCAACTACGCGCCGTGGCCACGCCGTGGCGCATTGAGCAACCCAGCGGACAGCCGTCCAACGACGGCTGAAACATCATGTTGACCTTTCTTGTCTTTCTCTTTATCGCCATCTTCGCCGCCATCATCGGCTTTGTCGCCTTTGAGCTGATCGAAGAAATGCGCGGCAGCCACCACAAACTGATGGACCGCTATCACGAGTAGCGCACCCAGCTCCGATCAATGGCGCCAGTGACGAGCAAACCCCGTCCCTCGCGCCATTGCCGTTTTTACACCCCGGTCTTGAACTTGGTATAAATGCGCGTCATCAGGCGGCGGATATCGGCCGTGATCGGCTCGGGCGCGGCCATGCGCTGCTTGTCGGCGTCCGGCAGGAAGATGGCCTTGTTCTCGGCGATATCCTTGCGCACGTATTTCAGGCTCGGCACGTTCGGATTGGCGTAGAACACCTTGTTGGTCAGGCTGGCGTGCACTTGCGGGCGCAAAATATAGTTGATAAAGGCGTGCGCATTGTTCGGATGTGGCGCGTCGGCAGGAATGGCCATGGTGTCGAACATCAGCGCGGCCGTCTTCGGCACCAGCACGGAGATCACATTGCCGTTCTTGGCGTCAATTGCGCGCTGGCGCGCGATATTGATGTCGCCCGACCAGCCCAGCGCCACGCAGACGGAACCGTTGGCCATGTCATTGATATAGCCCGACGAACTGAACAGGGTCACATATGGACGGATCGCCTGCAACACCTTGCCCGCTTCCTGGTAGTCGGCGGCGGTTTTGGAATACGCGGGCTTGTTCAGGTACTGCAGCGCGGCCGGCAGCACTTCGGACGGCGAATCGAGGAAGGACACACCGCACGATTTCAGTTTCGACACATACTTGGGATCGAAGATCAGGTCCCAGGCGTTTTCCGGCATCGGCATGGTGCCCAGCGCGGCCTTGACCTTGTTGACATTGATGCCCACCGTGGTGTAACCCCACAGCCAGTCGACCAGGTAGTCATTGTTCGGGTCGATCTTGGCCAGCTTGGCCTGCAGGTTGGCGTCGAGGTTGCCGATGTTGTTCAGCTTGCTCTTGTCGAGCTTGCGCAACAGGCCGGCGTCGATCTGCAAGCGCGCCCACTGGGCCGTCGGCACCACGATGTCATAGCCCGACTTGCCGGCCACCAGTTTCGCATTGAGGATTTCGTTATTGTCGAAAACGTCGTAGCGCACCTTGATGCCGGTTTCCTTCTCAAAATTCTTGATCGTCTCGTCGCCGATATAGTCCGACCAGTTGTAGATATTCAGGACTTTTTCTTCCTGGGCATGCGCGGGCACCGCCAGCACGGCCGCCGCCAAACTCATTGCCAGTACCATGCGTCGTCCTGCCTGCCATTTGCTTGCCATATCCCAACCTCCAGAGTCATCGAAAAATATTGCTGATGATAGCAACAAGGGCGCGGTCAGGTCCAGCCTGATCGCGCCCTCGCCTCTTGCTGCAAGAAGATTTACACCTTGTCGTGGCCCACCTGCGCGCCCGCAAACACCAGATTGCCGCCCTGCGCATCGATGCGGATCTCGTCCTTCGGCCCGAACTTGCCTTCGAGGATCAGCCTGGACAGCGGATTTTCGATCTGCTGCTGGATCGCGCGTTTCAACGGCCGCGCGCCATACACCGGATCGTAGCCCGCTTCGGCGATCTTCTGCAGCGCGGCATCGGTCAGCGACAGGCCCATGTCCATGCGCGCCAGGCGTTCTTCGAGGATCTTCAGCTGGATCTTGGCGATCGCGCCGATATTTTTCTCGTCGAGGCCATGGAACACCACGATCTCGTCGATACGGTTGACGAACTCGGGACGGAAGTGCGAGCGCACCTCGGCCATCACCGCCAGTTTCACCACGCCGGGATCATCGCTCTCCATCGCCTGGATTTTATGCGAACCCAGGTTCGAGGTCATGATGATGACGGTATTCTTGAAGTCCACCGTGCGGCCCTGGCCGTCCGTCATGCGGCCGTCATCGAGCACCTGCAGCAGCACATTGAACACGTCGGCATGCGCTTTTTCCACTTCGTCGAGCAGGATCACGCTGTACGGTTTGCGGCGCACCGCTTCCGTCAGATAGCCGCCCTCGTCGTAGCCCACATAGCCGGGCGGCGCGCCGATCAGGCGGGCCACCGAATGCTTCTCCATGAATTCGCTCATGTCGATGCGTATCATCGATTCTTCCGTATCGAACAAAAACGTCGCCAGCGCCTTGCTCAGCTCGGTCTTGCCGACCCCGGTCGGCCCCAGGAACATGAAGGAGCCATACGGCCGGTTCGGGTCCGACAGGCCCGCGCGCGAGCGGCGGATCGCGTCGGCCACGGCGGTGATCGCCTCGTCCTGGCCCACCACGCGCTCGTGCAGCTTTTCTTCGATATGCAACAGCTTGTCACGCTCGCCCTGCATCATGCGCGACACGGGGATGCCGGTCGCGCGCGACACCACTTCGGCGATCTCTTCGGCGCCCACTTGCGTGCGCAGCAGCTTGGGCTGATCAGGGTTGAGCTTGGCCACGCCGCTGTCGGCATGCTTGAGCTGGGCTTCCAGCTGCGGCAGCTTGCCGTACTGCAGTTCGGACACCCTCTGCCAGTTGCTTTCGCGCGTGGCCTGCTCCATCTGCAGCTTGACGTTTTCGATCTCTTCCTTGATATGCGTGCTGCCCTGCACCACGGCTTTTTCCGCTTTCAGGATTTCCTCGAAGTCATTGTATTCGCGCTGCAGCTTGACGATCTCTTCGTCGATCAGGCCCAGGCGGCGCAAGGACGCCTCGTCCTTTTCCTTCTTGACGGCCTCTTTTTCGATCTTCAGCTGGATCAAACGGCGTTCCAGGCGGTCCATCACTTCCGGCTTGGAATCGATCTCGATCTTGATCTTGGCCGCCGCCTCGTCGATCAGGTCGATGGCTTTATCCGGCAGGAAGCGGTCGGTAATGTAGCGGTGCGACAGCTCCGCCGCGGCGATAATGGCCGCGTCGGTGATCTCGACCTTGTGGTGCAGCGCGTATTTGTCCTGCAGGCCGCGCAGGATGGCAATCGTCGCCTCCACCGTCGGCTCGTCGACCAGCACTTTCTGGAAGCGGCGCTCGAGCGCGGCGTCCTTCTCGATATATTTGCGGTATTCGTCCAGGGTGGTGGCGCCCACGCAGTGCAGCTCGCCGCGCGCCAGCGCCGGTTTCAGCATGTTTCCGGCGTCCATCGCGCCTTCGGCCTTGCCGGCGCCCACCATCGTGTGCATCTCGTCGATAAAAACGATGCTCTGGCCTTCATCCATGGCCAGTTCCTTGAGCACCGATTTCAGGCGCTCCTCGAATTCGCCACGGTACTTGGCGCCGGCCAGCAGGGCCGCCATGTCCAGCGACAGCACGCGCTTGCCTTTCAGGGACTCGGGCACTTCGCCATTGACGATGCGCTGCGCCAGGCCTTCGACGATGGCCGTCTTGCCGACGCCGGGCTCGCCGATCAGCACCGGGTTGTTCTTGGTGCGGCGCTGCAGAATCTGGATGGTGCGGCGGATCTCGTCGTCGCGCCCGATCACCGGGTCAAGCTTGCCCTTGCGCGCGCGCTCGGTCAGGTCCAGCGTGTATTTTTTCAGCGCCTCGCGCTGGCCTTCGGCTTCCTGCGAGTCGACTTTATTGCCGCCGCGTACGGCTTCGATGGCGGACTCCAGCGACTTGCGGCTCAAGCCGTTTTCGCGCGCCAGTTTGCCGGCGTCGGACTTGTCGTCGGCCATGGCCAGCAGCACCATTTCGCTGGAAATGAACTGGTCGCCGGCCTTTTGCGCTTCCTTGTCGGCCAAATTCAATAGCGCCGCAAACTCGCGGCTGATCTGCACGTCGCCGCCGGTGCCGGAGACCTTGGGCAGGCGCTCCAGCGAGGACGTCAGCGCCTTGGACAGGCCGCCGACATTGGCGCCGGCGCGCTGCAACAGCGAGCGCGCGCCGCCGTCGTCCTGGTTCAGCAGGGCGGTCAGCAGGTGCACCGGTTCGATATAGGGATTGTCGTTGCCCACGGCCAGGCTTTGCGCGTCGGCCAGGGCTTCTTGCAGTTTGGTGGTGAGTTTATCTTGTCGCATGATGAAAAGTGCTCCCGGTTAATTCGTTGTGAATCAAATTGGGGTGTGGCGGTACTTTTCAAGCATACACATTGCAACAATATAATGCAGTGCGGCTGCGCTGGCGTCTACGGCAATCTTGACCTGAGAGGCCGGTTTACAAAGTGCGCCACTTGTCCAGCGCCGCTTCGTCGGTCACGCGCGCGTCGACCCAGCGCGCGCCTTGCGGCGTATCTTCCTTTTTCCAGAACGGCGCTTCGGTTTTCAGGTAGTCGATAATGAATTCGCAGGCCGCAAAGGCCTCGCCACGGTGGGCAGACGACACGGCCACCAGCACAATCTGCTCCTGCGGACGCAAGGGACCGACGCGGTGAATCACGAGAGCGCCGGCCAGCGGCCAGCGTGCCCGGGCCTGCTCGACGATGGCCAGGATCGATTTTTCCGTCATGCCCGGATAATGTTCGAGCTCCATCGAAGCCACGTCCAGGCCCTCGTTCATGTCGCGCACGGTGCCCACGAATCCCACCACGGCGCCGACTTTCGGGTCATGCGCGCGCAGCTGGGCGATTTCCGTGCTCAGGTCAAAATCGGCTTGCTCGATGCGCACACTGGTGTTCATTGCGCACCACCGATACGGCGCAGCAGTGCCTCGATGCGGCTGGCCGTGCGGGCATCGGTCAGCGCGGCGATCGCGCACAGCTGCATCAGCTGCGAGGCCTGCGTGAGCGGCTTCTGGCCCGATTTCAGCGACGACTGCAGCACGTCGACCTGCATTTTCAGGCGATCGCGCGCGAACTCGACGCCGCTGTCGACGCCGGCGACGATTTCCAGGCGCAGCACTTCTTCCAGCAGGCGCGGCACGTTCGCTTGCAATGTGGCCACATAGGCGGCGCGGCCGTCACCGATGGCGGCCAGCGCGGCGGCAAAGCGCGTCTGCAGGCTGCGTTCGTATTGCGCGTCGAGCGGCGGCAAGACACTCCAGCGTTCGGTCCAGGCCTGCGCATCAACCGCGCCGCCGTCGGACAATTCGGCTTCCAAAGCCTGCACCAGGCGCAGCTTGTCGCGCATGGCGTTCGCTTGCGCCGCGCCGGCGCGCTGGGCGATGGCGTCGGCCTGCGCCTGCAGCGAGGCGATGGCGTCCTGGTAGCGCTGCTCGATCTTCGCTTCGCTGGCGCGCGGCACGGGGCCGGTGCTGTTCCAGGCGGCGCGCGTGTCGCGCAGCAGCTGATTGATAAACGCCGTGCGCTGCTTGTCGTCTCCGTCTGGCACGACCACCGTTTCCAGCGTGGCGCACAGCGCCTCGCGCGCATGCAGGTGTTCGCGCCGCTCATGGTCGGCCGCATGCGCGGTTTCCTTGCGCCTGGCAAAAATATCGTCGCAGGCGGTGCGGAAACGCTGCCACAGCGCCTGCTCGGCGCGGCGCTCCAGCGGCAGCGCCTTGGCCAGTTCCTGCCATTTGTCCTGCAAGGCTTTGAGCATGTCGACCGTATTGCGTTCGGACGGTTTGAGCAGGCCCACTTCGACGATCAGCTGCTCGCGGCGCGCCGTCTCGATCTGGCGCTGGGTTTCCAGCGGCTTGGACAAGGCGTCCAGCGCCGCGCCGAATTCGCCGTCCAGGCGTTTCTTTTCCTTGCGGTCGATGGTGCCCAGGCGCGTCCAGGCCTGGCGCAGCCGCTGCGAACTCGACGCGACGTGTTTCCAGTCCGTGCTTTCCTCGGCGGCCAGGGCCGTTGCTTCAGCGATCAGTTCCTGGGCCTTGGCGGCATTGCCATGGCGCTCTTCGGCCAGCTGCCTGAAGTGCTGGGCCGCCGGCGCATAGGCCACCGTGCAGGCGGCGTCGAAACGCTCCCACAGTGATTTCGGCGCCGGGCCCGACAAGGTGTCGAGCGACTTCCAGCGCTCGCGCAGGCTGCCGACTTTTTTCGCCAGCTCGCTCATCGGCAGTTGTTGCGCCGGCAGCTCTTCACCGGCCTTGACCAGTTCCTCGCGCGAGACATTGCCGCCCCAGCGCGCCCAGTCGGCCAGGCGCTTGAACTCGCCACGCACATGGGCCAGGCGATCAGCCTGGGCCGGCGTCAAGCGGCCATGCTTGCTGTCGCGCAGGGTCTTGTCGTGCTCGGAGGCCAGGTGCAGCAGGCCTTCGGCCAGCGCCGCCTCCATGGCGTCGAGCGCCTTGAAAAACTGTTCGGTGGTTTCTTTTGACACTGGCGCAGCTTCCTGGCGCGCCTTGCGCAGGTTCGGACTTGATTCGACAGCGTCGGCAGCGGCTGGCGCTTCAGGCGCCAAAGGCGCCGGCGCCGTTGCCAGCAAGGCCAGGAATTGCTCCTGAAGGCTGTCGGAGAGCGGCGACTCGGGCAGGCGCGGCAGCGCTTGCCAGGCGCGCTTGAGTGCTGCCGGGTCCAGCGTGGCGGCATCCTGCGCCTGCCATTCGGTCAGCGCCGCCTGGCGCGCGTCGAACACGGCCTGGTGCTGCTGCAGCGCCTGCAAGGCTGCTTGCGCCTGCTCGCGCGCCTGGGCAAAGTCCAGGCCCAGTTGTTTCGGCAGCGAGGCGCGCTCGGGCGACTGCATATGCTGGGCGTGTTCGGCATCGATGCTTGCCAGCGCTTGCGCCAATTCGTGCGCCGACTGGCCACCGGCGGCCAGCTTGCGCGCCGTGGCCACCGCGTCGATGACGGCGCGCTGCAGCGCCACCTGCGCTTCCAGGCGCTTGGCCAGTGCGGCGCGGGCGGCGGCAAATTGTTCGGCCAGCTCTGGCGTGGCCTTGATGACCTGCCATTGGCGGTCCAGCTCGGCGACCTGGTTGGGGCTCAGTTTTTCGTCGTTCAGCAGGCGCTGCGCGGTAGCGATGCTCGCTTGCGCGCGCTGCGCTTCGGCAGCCTGGTGGCGTATCAGGTCGATGCGGCCCTGCACCAGCTTGGCGACGCGGCGGTCGGTATTGCGCATGGCCTGGTGGATTTTTTCCAGCAACGGCAGCGCGTGCACCTGTTCGGCCGCGATCAAACGGGCTTCGGCAAATTCGCTGGCAATAATGAAGTCAAAGGCGGCAGCCTCGTCGCCGGCGACGGCATGGGCGCGCGCCAGCTGTTCGGCGCGGCGCGATGCGCTCTGCGCCGTGGCGGCGGCCTGCTCCGCCACCACAGGATCCGGTGCGGTGGTTTTGCCGGCCTTGCTGGCCTTGCTGGCAGTACTCTTGAAGAGAAATTCGAACATGACGGGTTTCGCGTGGATCAAAACCACCATCATAACAAAGCCAGGGGCATTGCATCAGACAGCAATGAAGTAATTATCAAACAATAAACTTAAACTTTTTTCCATCACATCCGGCCTGATGCGTGTCTCAGGCAACACGATGCCGCGCCAGCAGCGCCGCCTCGTGCGCACCGGAGTTAGCGGCCACTGCCGGCGCATGTACCGCTGCGGCGGCGGGGGCAAGCGCGGCTGGCGGCACGAAGGGCAGCACGCGCGCCTTGCCGCGGCGGTTTTCTTCCATGCGCGCATCGTGCGCCAGAAACTGGTAGGCGATGGCAAACCAGGCCTCGCTGGCGATCACCCGGCGCGCCAGCGCGAACAGTTCACGCTCTTCCATTTCCAGCCGCGCCATCAGGGCGGCGCAGAAATGGTCGATGGCCGCCCCCAGCTGCTTGGCGTGCGATGCGATCTGTCCGGCGCCGTCGATGGTGGCCATGGCGCGCCGCTGCAGCAGGTTGACGCTTTCCAGCGCGGCACGGTTAAGCCTGCCCAGTTCGTCCAGCAAGCCGTCGGCATGCGGCGTGGCCTGGCGGATGGCGGGCACCAGATACTGATCAATCTTGCGCCAGTAGCCAAACTGGTACAGGCGGGCGAGCCATTCGCCCGCGTATTCGATATGCGCCATGCTCAGCCGGCGCTGCTGGCGCAACTGCGCGTGCATATATTGCTGGAACGACAGCAGGCTCACGCGGATAGTGGCCTGCTCGACCGACAAGGACACCAAAGTATAGGTTGCTGTTAGCATGCACTCACTCCCATCACTGCCGATACGCCTTGCTTGACCCAGGCTGGAAGTGAAAGTGTAAGGATTGCCGACATGGTCAAGCTTGATCCTGCACAAAACTGGTGCAGGCAAAGCGAACCCGGCCAGTCTTATTTTGGCGGCCGCAGGCTGATGTGCAACTCGACCACGCCAGGCTCTTCCGATGGCGTGACGCTGCCGCCAAAGCTTTTCACCAGCCGCTGCATGCCCTTGTTGCGCGCCATCGCCTCGCCCACCAGCGATTCGGTGCCGCGGCTGCGGAAGTAGTCGACCAGCTTTTCAAACAGGATATGGCCCAGGCCCTGGGCCTTCAGTTTCGAGCGCACGGCAATCGCGAAATCGGCCGTGATATTGTCCGGGTCGGCCACCGCGCGCACCACGCCCAGGGTTTCCGGCTCGCCGCCCGGCCCCGTGTGGGTGGCGATAAAGGCCATCGCGCGGTCGTAATCGATCTGCGTCAGGCGCGCCAGCTGCGACAGCGGCAGCTCGCGCATCGAGGTAAAAAAGCGCAGCCGCACATCGTCGGGGTCGAGCGCGTTGAACAGGTCGATATGCTGCAGCGCGTCTTCCGGGCGGATCGGGCGCAGCACGATGGACTGGCCCATCCACGCCACTGTTTCTTCCAGTTCCTGCGGATACGGCCGGATCGCCAGCCGGTCGGCGCTCTGGCCCGGCTGCAGGCGGATGCGCGCGTCGAGCGCGATCACGCCGTCGGCGTCGGCCACCAGCGGATTGATGTCGAGTTCGGCCAGCTCGCCGATATCGGCCACCAGCTCGGCCACCTGGATCAGCGTGTAGCAGATGGCGTCGATATTGGCGGCCGGCTGGTTGCGGTAGCCGGCCAGCAGTTTCGACACCCGCGTGCGCGAGAGCATGTCGCGCGCCAGCACCATGTTCAGCGGCGGCAGGCCGATCGCGTGATCAGCCGTCACCTCCACCGAGATGCCGCCCTGCCCCACCAGAATCACGGGGCCGAAGGCGCTGTCGGTGGTGACGCCGACGATCAGTTCATGCGACTGCGGCCGGCGCGCCATCTGCTGCACCGTGAAGCCATCGATCAGCGCGTCGGGCCGCATCTTGCGCACGCGCTTTTCCATCGCGGCGGCCGCGGTGCGCAAAATCGCCGGGTTGTCGAGGTCGAGCGCCACGCCGCCGACATCCGATTTGTGCGCGATATCGGGCGAATGAATCTTCAGCGCCACCGGATAGCCGATGTCCGCCGCCACTGCCAGCGCCTCTTCCACGTCGGCCGCCATGCGCGTGGTGGCCACCGGGATGCCGTAGGCGGCCAGGATTTCTTTTGACCTGCATTCGCCGAGCACCGTCTGGCCGGCCGCCAGCGCCAGCGCGACGATTTCACGCACGCGCGCGCGGCGCGGCGCGCCAGAGAGCGGCAGCTGGGCCGGCACCTCCATCAGGGTGTCCTGGTTGCGCCGGTACTGCACGATCTGCATGAAGCCATGCACGGCTTTTTCAGGCGTATCGTAAGTCGGGATGCCGGCGCGGTTGAACACCTGGCGCGCCGGCGCCACCATGGTGCCGCCCAGCATGCACGACAACACCGTGCGCGACGTGGCCTTGATCAGCGGCGTGACGGCTTCGGCGATTTCTACCGACGACACCATGGCCGTCGGCGCATGCAGCAGCAGCATGGCGTCCGCTTCCGGTTCCGACAGCAAGGGCTTGAGCGCGTCGACATAGCGCTGCACCGGCGCGTCGCCGGCCAGGCCCACCGGGTTGTCATGCGACCAGCCCGGCGGCAGCGCTTTTTCCAGCGCGATCACGGTCTCGGGCGACAGTTCGGCCAGCTTGCCGCCCTTGCCCACCAGCGCGTCGGTGGCCATCACGCCCAGGCCGCCGCCATTGCACAAGATCGCCAGCCGTTCGCCGCGCTGAGCGCGGATATGCGTGAGCGTTTCCACGGCGTCGAACAGCTCCTCGGCCGAATACACGCGCAGCATGCCGGCGCGTCGTATCGCCGCGTCATACACGGCGTCCGAGCCCGCCAGCGCGCCCGTATGCCAGGCCGCCATCGCCGCGCCTGCCGCTTCGCGCCCCGCTTTCAGCACAATCACCGGTTTGCTGCGGGCGGCGGCGCGCGCGGCCGACATGAATTTGCGCGCCGCCTGGATGTCTTCCATGTACAGCAAAATGGCAGCCGTATCGACGTCGCCGGCCAGGTAGTCGAGCAGGTCGCCGAAATCGATGTCGGCGCTGCCGCCGAGCGAAATGAACTTGGAAAATCCCACGCCGTGCGCATGCGCCCAATCAAGCACGCCCGATACCAGCGCACCCGACTGCGACACGAAGGCGATCTTGCCGGCGGTCGCGCCCACATGGGTAAAACTGGCGTTCAGGCCGATCTTCGGCACCAGGAGGCCCATGCTGTTCGGCCCCAGGATGCGCAGCAGATGCGGCTTGGCCGCTTTCAGCATCAGGTGGCGCAGCTTGCCGTGTTCGGCATGGTCCAGCCCTGCCGTCATGACGATGGCCGCGCGCGTGCCCATGCTGCCAAGATCGCGTATCAGCCCCGGCAAGGTGGCCGGCGGGGTGCAGATAATGGCCAGGTCCGGCGCCTTGGGCAACTGCGACAGCTTGTGATAGCAGCGCAGGTCCTGCAATTGCGCGTACTTGGGATTGACCGGATAGATGGCGCCCTGGTAGCCGCCCTGCAGCAGATTGTCCAGGGCGATGGCGCCCAGGCTGCGTTCGCGCCGCGAAGCGCCGACCAGGGCCACCGAGGCCGGCTTGAACAGCTTGTCGAGATTACGGATACTCATGCTCTGGCCTTATGGACTGTGCTGGTGATCTGCCTGTAGCGGCTGCGCCAGTGTATAGGATGCGCCGGTAAAAAAACTTGACCTTGCGGTGAGTTTTGTCAAAAAGTGATGGCCGTGCCATTACCAGCGCGAGCGGTGGCTTTCCGCCACCCCCGCCAGTTGCGCCACGATGCGCTTCGGTGCGCTGGCGCTGGCGCGCACCCAGCCGCTGAAGGTGCCGATCGGCTGGATATAGCGGCTGGCCGCCAGCCACAACTGGCGCTCCTCGCGGCGCGCCCCTTCCGGTTTGAAATGCAGGTCGAGCAGGTCGTCGTCGGTCCACACATGCCAGGGCGAGAGCGGATTGTCGGGATTGAAATCGAAATGGGCGCGCGCCAGCGGATACAGCTGGCCGTCGAGCCACAGCGCGTTTTCCTGCGCGCCAAAGTAGCCGGCCTGCAGGTTGAAACCGATATCGAGCCCATGCGCCGAGGCCCAGCGCCATTCCGTCTCGCGCGCCAGCAGGCCGTTCGAATAATCGAAGCTGGCCACGCCGTCGTCGAGGCTGTAGCCGACGGCGCCGCAGCGCACCGTGCCCCACAGCGGCAGGCCGCCCGACTTTTGCGTCGCATGCACGCTGCCGCCCGCCACCGGGCCGACAGCGAGCAGCACCGGCGAGACCGGCGGACCGAATTCGGCGTCGATGCCGAAGTGGCCGCTATCGAGCCGCAGGCGGTAGCGCTGCTGCGGCGCCGCCTCGATGCTGATGGTTTGCGACAGAAAACGAAAGCGGCTGCAGCTGCTGGCGGCCGCATGCGGCGCCACGCTGGCCGACAAGCCCGGCACGCCGTCGCGCGAGAACGAGGCCACCAGTTTGCCCTTGCGGCGGTCGAAAGCATAGGCAAAGGCGGTGCTGGCCCAGCCCAGGTCGACAATGGCCACCGCGCAAAACAGCTGCGGCGTGGCCAGCGCCACGTAGTGCCAGCGCTTGTGATGCAACAGCCGCCACAGGCCGCCTCGCGCATGGGGCTGCGCCAGCCGCGCCCAGTCGAATGCCTGCGCCAGGCCGGCATGGCGGCCGCACAAAGGCGCGCCGCTGGCGTCGATCACGGTGGCCGGCGCGGGTGGCAAGGTCATGCGGCTGGCCCCCGGTCCGGCTTGACTCGGCGATGCTGGCGACGAGGATGGTTCGTGCGTTTTTTCATACGCTGAAGATACCGCATTTTTCGCGCGCGGTTCGCATGGTTGACGCGCCTGCAAGGCGCTTGATTGTCCGCTTGACAGCCATGGACGGCCGGGATAATGTGATGAAATATTTCTAAAATGAAATTAATTCCACGGCATCCATGGTTATTCTGTACACACTCTCGCTACCCGGCGAGCGGCGCGTCGGTGGCTGCCGGCAAACCTTCTCCACTATAAATAACAATCAAGGAAGTGTTCATGACTCCATTTCGACATCGCCTGCGCGCAGTTCCACTGCTGCCGCTGGCATTGGCGCTGTCAGCGTGCGGCGGCGGCAGCAGTGATCAACCGGCGGCAGCCGCCACGGCCCAGTTAAGCGCACTAGTATCGTCGGAAACCGTGCTCACGCCGGTGGGTGCGACGGCCAGTTCGGCCGAACGGGGCGATCTGTCGGCCTCCGCCGCCATCGACCGCAACGACGGCACGCGCTGGGGCAGCGGCTTTGGCGATGCCGAGAATCTGACGCTGGACTTCGGCAGCGCGCAAGCGATCACCCGCGTGCGCATCGCCTGGGAAAACGCCCACGCCAGCGCCTACCAGCTGCAGGTTTCCAATGACCTGAGCAACTGGACCACCATCCGCAGCGTCGAGAACAGCAGCGGCGGTGTCGAGGACCTGACGGGCCTGTCGGGCCAGGGCCGCTACCTGCGCATGCAGGGCGTCAAGCGCGCCGGCCAGTACGGCTACTCCATCTTCGAGATGCAGGCGTTTTCGGGCACGCCCGCCACCGTGCCGGGCGAGCCGCCGGTGACGCCACCGGTGACGCCCGCCGACCCGAGCCAGCCGGGCGTGGTGATCAAACCGGTCGCCGCCACCTCCTCGGCGTTGGAAAACCCCGGCATGTCGGCCGCCATGGCGATCGACGGCAAGAGCGCCACGCGCTGGGCCAGCAGTTTCGAAGACGGTGCCTGGATCCAGTTTGACTTCGGCGCGCCGACCGCCATCGGCTACCTGCAGCTGCAATGGGAAAACGCCTACGGCAAGGAATATGCGCTGCAAACCTCGAACGACGGCAACCAGTGGACCCAGGTGCGCTACGTCACGAACGGCAAGGGCGGCGCCGAGGAATTTTTCAACCTGGGCGTCAACGCGCGCTACGTTCGCCTGCAGGGCGTGGCGCGCGCCACCCAGTATGGCTATTCGCTGCTCGAAGCGGTGTTCAAGGCGCCCGGCAGCGACAATACCCTGCCATCGACGGCCACCTCGGCGCTCAAATTCCCGATCGACGGCAGCGCCTTGCAGCCGCTGCCGTCCGCCAGGGAGCCGCTCGAAACGCTGCAGTTTTCGCTGCCCGACGGCACCCTGGTGACGCGCTTCGGCGCGCGCGGCCTGGCCCGCCATGGCCGCGAACGGGGCGAGGAGTGGAACGAGATCGGCTATGGCCCGAATGAAACGATCGACCCGGTGACCGGCCTGGCCGTCGACAAGGGGCCGGGCAACTACCTCACCTTCGTGCCGCAATACTTCAAGAACCGCACCTGGGGTGTCGAGATCATCGACAACAGCAAGGTTGCCGGTGTGACTAAACCGACCCTGATCGTCAACCAGTACACCACGGTCGACTTCCTGCCAGGCGGCGTGGCCTTCTTCCGCGGCATCGACCGACCCGGCGTGACCGGCTACGGCTGGATGTCGCCCGGCGAACTGGTCGACCGCAACGTCCCCGTGTGCAAACCGCTGGCCTACCCGGCCGCCGGCAAGCTCAATACCGCCAGCGGCATCAACGGCGCCTGCACCCTGTTGATCAAGGACTATCCGGGCCATGGCGGGCTGGACGCGAACGGCATGCCCAATGGCGTCGACGTCAAGGCGCGCGCACTGACGTCGGGCGATATCATCGAAGTGTCGCCATCGATGTTCTCCACCAAAGAAGCCATGGCGGCCCAGGGCGACGACGGCGGCATCCGCTATTACTCGTACGAATGGACGTATGTGGTTGGCGCCGGCCTGCGGCCGTGGTATGGCGTGCAGCCGCGCCTCAATTCCGTGCCGCTGCCGGGCGAGACGCTGTCGGGCGGCCTGGGTTCCGTGTCCTATAACTACTCGGACAATGGCCTGTTCATGTTCCAGCAGCCGCACAACCATATTGGCATGCAGAACATGCAGCGCTTCGTCGAAGGCCGGCGCCTGGTGCATACCAACTTCCGCACCGGCGAACACAATGAAGGCGGCAACGACCGCTACGCGCCAGCCGTCGGCCTGCAGGGTCCGCGCTACACCCAGTCGGCCTGCATCGCCTGCCACGTCAACAATGGCCGCAGTCCGGCGCCGGCATCGATCAACCAGCGGCTCGACACCATGGCGGTGCGTGTCGCCGCCCTGAACGCGCACGGCCAGCAGGTGCCGCATCCGCAATACGGCACGGCGATCCAGATGAACGCCGTCTCCGGCGCCGGCGTGGCGCAGAACTGGGGCAATGGCGTGGCCGTCGGCGGTTTCGAGACCAGCCAGGTGACCCTGGCCGATGGCAGCAAGGTCGAACTGCGCAAGCCGGTGCTGGCGTTTGACGGCCAGGTGCCGGCCATCGCCTCGCTGCGCGCCGCCCCGCCGATGATCGGCACCGGCCTGCTCGAAGCCGTGACGGAAAGCGACATCCTGGCGCGCGTGCGCACCACGCCCGACGCCGACGGCGTCAAGGGCCAGGCCAACTTCGTGTTCGACCCGGAAAGCGGCGCCGTGCGCCTTGGCCGCTTCGGCTGGAAGGCGGGCAAGGCCACCTTGCGCCAGCAGGCGGCAGAAGCCCTGCTGCTGGACATGGCGGTCACTTCGCCCGTGTTCCCGAACCGCGCATGCATGGCCGGCCCGGTCGCCTGCGCCGCCGGCGGCAAGCAGGCCGGCATTTCCGAGTCGGACCTGCAGTCGATCTCGCACTACCTGGCGCTGGTGGCGGTACCGGCCCAGCGCAGCATCGCCAGCGGTTTCCCGAAAGGCGTGGCGCCGATCGACGAGCACAAGGTCGATGCGCAGCAGGTGTCGCTTGGCTCCAAACTGTTCCAGGGCATGCGCTGCGCCGCCTGCCATACGGCGGAAATGAAGACCGGTTCGGGCCACCTGTTCGCCGAACTGCGCGACCAGACCATCCGCCCTTACACCGACCTGCTGCTGCACGACATGGGCCCTGGCCTGGCCGACAAGTTTGCCGAAGGCCAGGCGCAAGGCGCCATGTGGCGCACCGCGCCGCTGTGGGGCATCGGCTACACGGAAAAGGTGATGGGCAAGGAAGGCAAGGTCGGCTACCTGCATGACGGCCGCGCGCGCAGCCTGACGGAAGCCATTTTGTGGCACGGCGGCGAGGGAACAAAGGCGCGCCAGCGTTTCGAGGCGCTGTCAAAAGCCGAGCGCGACTCCCTGTTGGCGTTCCTGAAGTCGCTGTAACGTTGCAAACGGCCGGCGCCAGCGCGCCGGCCATCCTCTTCAGTCTTTTTTCTTGATCAGCCCCGCCAGCGCCGCGAACGGATTGTGCGTCGCCGGCGCCAGCTCGGCCGACAGCAGGCCGGCGCCGCGATCCGCCTCCAGGTAGCGCGAGTGTTCGTTGTCGTGGCAATACAGGCACAGCAGCTCCCAGTTGCTGCCGTCGGGCGGGTTGTTGTCGTGATTATGGTCGCGGTGGTGCACGGTCAGCTGCTGCACGTTGGCGCGCGTGAATTCGCGCATGCAGCGCCCGCAAATCCACGGATACATTTTCAGCGAGCGTTCGCGGTAGCCGCTCTCGCGCTGGTCGGCGGCGCGGCGCGCTTCGGCGACGATTTTGTCGAGCCGGGCCGCATCGGGCTTTTTGGTCTGCATGGCAAGCAACTTTCAAGATGGGAGGAAGAAGCCGCCATTTTAGCGCCAGCCGCGCCGCCCATGGCGGGGCCGGCAGCGCATTATCACAGTGAGACAACTTTTTTAGCCTGAATTGCGCCATAGCGCTTTGATTTAAAGCAAAATAAGCCCAAGCGATCCATCTTTACCATGACTCTTGCGCGCAAGCATATCGATGACAAGAACCCTGCAACGCCTGGCCAGCAGTGTCTGCAACCTCAGCCTGCTTCCACTGTTCGCGCTGCCGCTGCTGGCCGCGCTGTGGGGCGGCCTGTTCTACCAGGTGAGCCAGGAACGCGCCGGCGCCACGCGCGACGCGGTGGCGGCCAGCCAGTCGCTGGCGCGCACCCTGGCCGACCATACCAGCTATATCCTGCGCCAGAGCGATCACGCTACCCAGCTGTTCAAGCTGCGCCATGAAGCGGCCGGTGCGCACCTGTCGCTGGCGCAGTTCACCCGCACCGAGGGCCTGCTCGACAGCGTGCTGCCGTCGAAGCTGGAACTGCCGATCGCCGTCACTGACGGGCTAGGCAATATCGTCGACAGCGCCAATGGCTACGCTTCCGGCAACCTGGCCGGCCAGGCCTTCTTTCGCACCCTGGCCGCCACGCCCGGCGACATGGCGCTGGTCGACACGCCGGTGGTCGACCTGGCCAGCAAAAAATGGATGATACGTTCGGCGCGCCGCCTGAACGACGCCGACGGCGGTTTTGCGGGCGCGGTCGTGATCCTGATCGACCCCGGCCACTTTGTCGACGATTACGACCGACTGAACCTCGACGAAGACGGCGCGCTGATGCTGGTCGCGCGCGACAGCGGCGACTCGGTGGGCCGCATCGGCGAACGGCTGATCATCAGCGACGAGATCGACTTCCGCATGCCGGGCCCGCCCACCCATGCGCCCGAGGAAGCCGAAATCACGCCACCGCTGGACACCATTCCTCGCATCTACAGCTACCGCGACCTGGGCAGCTATCCGCTGCTGGCCGTGGTGGGCGTCAGCAGCGCGACGGCGCTGGCGCATGTCGAACACCGGCGCCGCGTCTATATCGGCGTGCTGATGCTGGCCAGCTTGCTGATCGTCGGTTTCACTTCCCTGCTGATGCGCCAGAGCCGGCGGCTGCGGCGCAGCATCCGCCAGGCCAATGACGCCCAGGCGCTGCTGCGCGCGGCGCACCAGGGCAGCCTGGACTCGGTGATGCTGCTCAAAGCCTGGCGCCCGGCGCCGGGCAAGCCGCCCGAGGATTTCATTTTCGCCGACGTCAACGAACGCGCCGCCGACGTGCTGGGCAAGCCGCGTGCCGAGTTGCTGGGCCAGCGCGCCCTGCCGCTGGCGCCGGTGCTGCGCGACGAGCGCTTCTTCCAGCGCTTCGTGCTGGTGATGGAGTCGGGCCAGCCGCTGGAGGACGAATTCGAACTGGTCCTGCCACATGGCGGCACGCGCTGGCTGCGCCACCAGATCGTGCCGATCAGCGACGGCGTGGCCGTCACCTCGCGCGACATCAGCGCGCGCAAGCACGACGAACTGGCGCTGCAGGACAACCGCAGCTTCCTGCAATCGCTGATCGACCACCTGCCCGTGCTGGTGTATGCCAAGAGCGCGCGGCCAGAGAACTTCGGCCAGATGGAAGTGTGGAACAAGGCCGCCGAAGACATCACCGGCTACCCGGCCGCGGACATCATCGGCAAGACCGACGGCGCCGCCTTTCCGGTCGGCTTCGGCCTGCATGACGACGAGGACGACCGCGCCATCCTGGCCGAGCGCGGCGTGATCGACCATCCGGAAAAGCCGCTGCGCCTGCAGGACGGCAGCGTGCGCCACCTGCACGCCGTGTCGGTGCCCGTGTTCGACGAGCGCGGCCAGGTCGAGCATATCCTCGGCATCGCCGAAGACATCTCGCAGCGCCGCCAGCAGGAACTGGCGCTGCGCCAGAACCAGGCCGAGCTGGCGGCCGTCAACGATGCGTCGCCGCTGGGGCTGGTAAGGCTGGACCGCGAGCGCCGCTGCACCTATGTCAACCGCACTTTTGAAGCGATCACCGGCCAGCCGCGCGCCTCGGCCCTGGGCGCGGGCTGGACCAGCGCCCTGCATCCCGATGACTTTGCGCACATGCACGCGGCCCTGGCCCAGCTGCGGCAAAGCCATGTGCCGGTCCAGTCCACCTTGCGCTGGCTGCACCGCGACGGCAAGCTGGTGTGGGTGTCGATGAAGATCGCGCCGATCCTGGTCGACGGTGGCATCGAGGGCTACGTGGGCAGCCTGGACGACATTACCATCCTGCGCGAGTCCGAGGTGGCGCTGCTGGAAAGCGAAGCGCGCCTGCGCACCATCGCCAACGCGCTGCCGGCCATGATCGCCTACATCGACGCCGATCAAGTCTACCGCTTCCTGAACCTGGCCTACGAGCGCGAGTTAGGCCTGACCGGCCTGCCGGCGCTGGGGCGCAGCGTGCGCGAAACCGTGGGCGCCGAGCGCTACGACTCGGTGGCGCCGTATATCGTGCGCGTGCTGGCGGGCGAGACGCTGAGTTTTGAAGAGGACGACGTCAAGGAAGGCATAGCGCGCTGCATGGAAGTGCTGTATATCCCGCAGATCGGCGAAGACCATCCGCAGGTGGCGGGCTTTCACGTGATGCGCCAGGATATCACCGTGCAAAAGCGCGAAAAACAGCGGCTGCTGCAGCTGGCCCAGGTCGATGCGCTGACGGGCCTGTCGAACCGCGCCGGCTTCGTGCAAAAGCTCACCGACGCCATGCATGCCAGCCGCAAGCAGGGCCGCCTGATGGCCGTGATGTACATGGACATCGACCGCTTCAAGCCCGTCAACGACACCCACGGCCATGGCACCGGCGACGCGCTGCTGCGCGCGTTTGCCCAGCGCCTGACGCAGACCATGCGCGCCACCGACATCATCGCCCGCCTGGGCGGCGACGAATTCACCATCATCATGGACAGCATCAGCCGGCCCGAAGACGCGGCCGTGCTGGCCGCCAATATCGTCTACGCCATGCGCCTGCCGTTCGAACTCGACGGCATCACCGTGCATATTTCGGCCAGCATCGGCGTGGCCTTCTACCGCGACGAAGACATCTCGCCGGCCGCCCTGCTGCAGCAGGCCGACGTGCTGCTGTACCAGGCCAAGCAGGATGGCCGCAATACCTACCGCGCCGCCGCCATGATAGCCTAGCGCCGGATGGTATATTGGCGGCTGTCTCTTCTCACCCGCTTCCACCATGCGCCTGTTGCACACTTCCGACTGGCATCTGGGCCAGACCCTGCACAATTACGAGCGGGGCTACGAACACCAGCATTTCCTCGACTGGCTGCTGGCCACCCTGGTGGCCGAACGCATCGACGTGCTGCTGGTGGCCGGCGACGTGTTCGACAACGCCAACCCGTCGGCCGCCTCGCAAAAGCAGCTGTATGGTTTTTTGCGCCAGGCGCGCGCGCGCCTGCCGGCCCTGCAGATGATCGTTATCGCCGGCAACCACGATTCGGCCGGCCGCCTGGAGGCGCCGGCGCCGCTGCTGCTTGACTACGGCACCCACATGCTGGGCCATATCCTGCGCGATGACAGCGGCCAGATCGACCTGGAACGGCTGCTGCTGCCCTTGACGGGTGCCGATGGCCAGGTGCAGGCCTGGTGCCTGGCCGTGCCCTTCCTGCGCCCCGGCGACGTGCCGAAACTGCCGGCCGGCAGCACGCAGGACGCCTACCTCGGCGGCATCGCCCTGCTGTACCGGCAATTGACGGAACTGGCGCTGGCGCGGCGCCAGCCCGGCCAGGCGATTGTCGCCATGGGCCACTGCCATATGGTGGGCGGCGAAATGTCGAATGACTCGGAACGGCGCATCGTCATCGGCGGCACCGAAATGCTGCCGTCGGGGATCTTCGACCCGGCCATCGCCTACGCGGCGCTGGGCCATCTGCACCTGGCACAGGCCGTCGGCGCAGCGCAGCATATCCGCTACTGCGGCAGTCCGATCCCGCTGTCGTTCGCCGAAGTGCATTACCGGCACCAGGTGCTGTGCCTTGACATCGACGGCGAACAGTTGCGGGACGTGCGCGCCATCGACATCCCGCGCGCCGTGCCGCTGTTGCGCGTGCCTGAAAAACCGGCGCCGGTGGCCGAGGTGCTGGCGCAGCTGGCAGCGCTCGACCTTCCAGACGCCCCTCACGAAGCGCAGCCCTTCCTGGAAGTGCGCGTGCGCCTGGACGCACCCGAACCGGGCCTGCGCGCGCGCATCGAAGCGGCGCTGGACGGCAAGCCGGTGCGCCTGGCCAAGATCGATACCTCCAGCGCGGCGCGCAGCACGCAGATCGAGTCGATGACGCTGGACCAGCTGGCGCAATTGCAGCCCGACGACATCTTCCGCCGCCTGTACCAGCAAAAATTCGGCAAGGAAGCGCCGCCCGAACAACTGTCGGCGCTGGCGGAGCTGCTACTGCCCGGCGCCTGAGTTTCAATATAAAGCACCATGAAAATCCTCACTATCAGTGGCAAGAACCTCGCTTCGCTGGCCGGCGAATTCATGGTCGACTTCGAGCAGGAACCGCTGGCGTCCGCCGGGCTGTTCGCCATCAGCGGCCCCACGGGCGCCGGCAAGAGCACCCTGCTCGACGCGCTGTGCCTGGCCTTGTACGACGCCACGCCGCGCCTGCTGAAGGTTCAGGGCCGCAACGCCGTGCCCGACGTCGGCAAGGAAACCGTCAACGCCCAGGATACCCGCACCCTGCTGCGCCGTGGCACGCCGGACGGCTGGGCGCAAGTCGACTTCGTCGGCAACGACGGCCACAGCTACCGCGCGCGCTGGAGCGTGCGCCGCTCGCGCACCAAGGCCGAAGGCGCGCTGCAGGCCACCGCCATGAGCTTGCACCAGCTGCCCGCGCTGCAGGCCATCGGCGGCACCAAGACGGAAGTGAAGGAAGCGATCGAACAGCGCATCGGCCTGTCGTTCGACCAATTTACGCGCGCCGTGCTGCTGGCGCAGAACGAGTTTTCCACCTTTCTGAAAACCGAAGACAACGAGCGCGGCGAACTGCTGGAAACCCTGACCGGCAGCACCATCTATTCCGATATTTCGATCCGCGCTTTTGAACGCGCCAAGCTGGAAAAACAGGCGCTGGAACGCCTCGTCGACAAGCTGGCCGACCAGCGCCCACTGCCGGTCGAGGAACGCGCGCTGGTCGAACAGCAAGGCGCGCAAGCGGAAGCGGCCTTGCAGCAGCTGGAACTGCATAAAGCTGTGCTGGAGCAGCAGCAGCGCTGGCACCTCGATGCGCAGCGCTTGCAGGCACAGGCCAAAGAAGCCGGCGACGCGCTGGAAGCGGCCCAGGCGGCGCGCGCTGCCGCCGACGCACGCCGCGACGCACTGGCGCAATGGGACCTGCTGCAGCCGGCGCGTCCGCTGATGGCCGATGTGGCGCGGCTTGCCGGCGACAGCGCTGCCGCCACCCTGGCGCTGGGCACTGCGCGCCAGCAGGCGCACGATGCGCTGGCAAGCCAGGAGCAACTGGCCGTCGCCGCCTTGCAGACGTCCACGCACTTGCACACGCAGGAAGCGGCACAGCGCGAGGCGGCGCCGCTGCTCGACCGGGCCAAGGCGCTCGACGCCGGCATCGCCGCGCAACTGCCGGCCCACCACCAGGCCAGGGATGCGGCGCAGGCGGCCGATGCGGCCAACGATGGAGCGCGCACCCAGCTGCTGGCGGTGCAGCAGCACCGCCAGGCCCTCGATACGCAGCAGGAAGCGGGATTGAACTGGCTGGCCGGCCACCGGCACTGGCAGGCGCTGGCAAAGGACTGGACCTTGTGGGACCAGCTGTTTGCCCAGGCCGGCCAGGCGGCGGCGCAGGCCGATATGGCGCAGGCCAGTTTGGCGCAGGCGGCGCAGCTGGCCGGCCAGGCCACGCTCGATACGGCCATCGTGCAGGAAGCGCTGACGGCGGCCATCGACAAGACGGCCGCGCTGCAAGCGCAGCGGGCCGCCGCCATCGCCACGGTAGCGGCGCTCGATGGCGAGCAATTGCCGCTCCAGCGCCAGCAGCTGGACAGCCACGCCAGGGTCCTGGCGGCGGCCGACAAAACCTGGGCCGAACTGTCGCGCCAGCAGCAACAGCTGGCGCACTGGCAAGCCAGGGCGGCACAACTGGCGCAGGCCATTGCAGCCGAAAATACCGCGCTGGCGCAAGAAACGGCCAGGACGCCGGTCATCGAGGCCTCGCTGGCGCAGGCCGAAAGATCACTGAAAGGCGCCGAGGCGGCCTGCGCCGCCAGCGTCGAGCAGCTGCGCGCCACCCTGGTCGACGATGCGCCCTGCCCCGTCTGCGGCGCGCTCGCGCACCCGTATCATCACGCCGACCATGCGCTGCAGGCCATGCTGGCCAGCCTGCGGCAAGGCGTGCAGGACTGCCGCGCGCAGGCGCTGTCCAATACCCGCCAACTGGCGGCGCACCAGGCCGCACTGAACGGCCTGCTGCGCGAACAGACGGCAGCGGCGCAGGAGCTCGATACCCTGCCGCCGACGCTCGCCGCCCTTGCCGCGCAATGGCAAACCCAGTCGGCCACCCTGCAACTGCCTGCGGCTAGCATGCGCAGTGCCTGGTTCAACGAACAGCTGGCCGCCAATCAGGCGGGCCTGCAGGCGCTGGCGGAACAGGAAAGCGCGCTGCGGCAAGCGGGCGCCAGGCGCGAGCAGCTACAAGCGGCGCATGAACAGGCAACGCAGGAACAGGCACGCTTGACGGCGCAGCTGGCGCAAGCGCAGGCGCGGCTGGCGCAGTTGCAGGCGCAGCAGGCAGCGGCCAGCGACAAGGGCCAGGCCGCGCGCGCCCAGCTCGACGCCTTGCTGGCCCAGCTGGACGGCGCGTTTGGCGAGGCCGACGGCGCCGAAGCCTGGAAAGACAGCTGGCGCCAGGGACCGGCCGATTTCCGCGCCGCGCGCCAGGCGGAAAGCCAGCAATGGCTCAAGCAGCAAGCGGCACAGGACGAGCGCAGCCATGCTTTGGTGACGGTGGCGGCGCAACTGGAAGCACTCGGTACGGCGGCGGCAAAAGCACGCCAGGCGGCGCAGGACGCGCATGCCGCCTTCAAGGCGCTGGACACGAAGTTGATCGCCACCCAGGCCGAACGCGCGGCGCTGTGGAATGGCCAGCCGGTGCTGCAGGTGGAGCGCGCCTTGGCGAGCGCTGTGGATGCGGCCAGGGCAAACCTGGCCACGCGGCAGGCGGCAGTGCAGCAGGCCAGCGAGCAGCGCACGCGGCTGGACGAAGCGCGCGCGCAAGCCATGCGGCGCCTGGACAGCTTGCAGACACAGGCGGCAGTCGCGGCAACAGCGCTGGAAGACTGGCTGCGCCAGTTCCAGCACCATCACCCTGCACAGGCGCCGGCGGATACGGCGGCGTTGCGCGAACGCCTGAACCTGGCGCCGGAAGCCATCCGCGCCGAGCGCGACGCCCTGCAACTGATCGACGCGCAACTGGCCGAAGCGCGCACGGTGCTGGCCGAACGGCTGCGCCAGCAGGCGCTGCACCAGGAACAGCCAACGGCCAATCTGGAAAGCGACATGGCGATCTTGCAGGCAGCGCTCGATGCGCTGCAGGCCGAGCGCCAGCAGGCCAGCCAGGCGGCCACCGCGCTGCGCCTGGCGATCGCCCAGGACGAGGCGCGGCGCCACAGCGCGCAGGCGATGCTGGCGCAGATCGATGCGCAGGCGATAGTCGAGCGCCGCTGGGCCAGCCTGAACGAACTGATCGGTTCAGCCGATGGCAAGAAGTTTCGCAACTACGCCCAGCAGTTCACCCTGGAAGTGCTGCTCGGTTATGCCAACGCCCACCTGAACCACCTGGCGCGCCGCTATCAATTGGAGCGCATCGGCAATCCCAACAACCCTTCGCTGGGCCTGATGGTGCGCGACCAGGACATGGGTGGCGAGCTGCGCTCGGTGCACTCGCTGTCGGGCGGCGAATCGTTTTTGGTGTCCTTGGCATTGGCGCTGGGCCTGGCTTCGCTGTCGTCGAACCGGGTGCGCGTGGAATCGCTGTTCATCGACGAGGGTTTTGGCAGCCTGGACACGGAAACCCTGCGCGTGGCCATGGATGCGCTCGATGGCCTGCAGGCCATGGGCCGCAAGGTGGGCGTCATCTCGCACGTGCAGGAAATGACGGAGCGCATCGCCACCCGCATCCTGGTGCACCCCGGCGCCGGCGGCAAAAGCGTGGTCAGCGTGCGTTGAAGAGTGCTTCAGCGCGGCACGCTGGCCTTGTTTATCTGATGCAAGTGCCAGCCCAGCTCGCGCCGTATCTGCTCGGGTGCCGGCGGCGGACGGCGCTGCGCCAGTTCCGCTTTCAGCCACTGTCTTACGAGTTCCTTGTCTGCCAGTATGCGTTGCTGCATGATGCGACCTTTCGAAGCCCTGATGGCTTATCTTCCCACTGAACGCGCCAGGGTTCGGGGCGTTGACACACACAAGGCGGCACGTGGCGCCTTTGCAACACCGGGTGAAGCATAGCCGCTTGCGTTAAAATTCTGCCCTCGGCAATCCAGCCATCGACCAAGGACACCCATGAAAGCCGCCCGCAGCCTTACCTTCAAATGCGTCAAATGCCAGAAAGCCGTGCAGGTCTACCTGCAAAAAGTGTCGGCCTGCTCGCATATCCAGCCCTATCAGGGCCTGTGCCAGTGCGGCGAACTCAAGCGCCACGCCACCGGCCAGGCCGATGCCGTCAAATCGTATCTGGAGTCGGCCGACGGCAGTTGGTCCCACCATCATTGATCCCGCATCACTAGTTGTTACAAACCAGCAGTTAAAGAATGCGCGCAGCCTGCCGTTAATTCCGATACAACGTTGATTTGGACTAGACCATGGCCACTACCCTGCCCCAGCTTCCCGCCCTCGGCGCGCGCCAGACCGGCGCCAGCGCGCTCACCGGCCAGCAGCCGGCTAAAACTGGCGGCAATGCCTCCAGCGCCGCCGACGCGCTGATGCAGCGTACCGCGCAGGACGTGGTGGCCCTGTCGAAAAAAGGCCTGGACCTGTCGGCGCAGGGCCTGGCGCAGCGCACCGATGCGCTGGGCAACGCGACGCTCGACGTGGCGCAGGACTTCCTCGGCAATATGGCGCGCCAACTGTTCGGCGATGGCGCCAGCATCAATTTCGACTCGATCGACCTGTCGGCCGCCTCCGGCTACGCCGCGCAGGTGTCCAGCAGCTCCGGCGCCGGCGGCACCCGCAATGCGGCCGCCTTCAGCCTGGCGGAGAACGCCCACTTTATCGGCAAGGGCACGATCACCACGGCCGATGGCCAGAGTTTCGACTTCGAACTGGAAGTGCAGTACGAATCGAAGATCAGCGCCAGCGCGGCCTATGAAACCAGCAACGAAGCTGAAGTTGCCGATACGGGCGAAGACGGCGGCCTGCCGACCCTGCAACTACCGTCGATGAACTTTGCCGGCAGCCTGGGCGACCTGTTCAGGATGCTGGGCCAGCAGTTGCAAAGCAGCATCTACGATGCCAGCCAGGACAGCGCCGACCAGGCCAAGGCCAAGGCTGGCGACGAAGTGGGCAGCTTGAGGTTGCGCCTGCTCAATCTGCTGCAGCCGCCGAAGACGGTTGACGAAGCGGCAAAGCCGGTGGAAGTGCCCACCACTGCCGCGCCCGAGTTGACGCCCGAGGCGCAGGCACGCGCCCGCGCCGTGGCCGAGGCCTACGGCGGCAAGCCAACCGCGTCGGACTAGGCTGCCGGGACGTATAATGGAAGACGGCCTGCGCAGGCGACCATGCCGCGCGCCACCTTCTTTCGATTGAATCCCATGCCTGACACCCCTACTTCCACCGTTCACCCGCAGATCCACTGGAGCGAAAACGGCGTCGAACAATCGGCGCGCTGGCGCTCGGAAAGCGGCATGCCGCCGCCCAAGCGCGTCGTTATCGCCGACGACCGCACGACGGCCGACCAGGCCTATCGCCTCGCCTGCGAAGGCACGGCCATGCTGTGGCGCGGCGACTTCCAGAACGCGCGCCAGCTGCTGCAAGCGCTGGCCCGCCGCGCCGACCACAAGCACGACAAGCCCGGCAAGAAAGCCCTGGCCGCCAAACTGGCCAAGCCCGAACCGAGCGCCACCGAAGCCTTCCACCTGCACCGCCAGGCCCAGTCGCAGCGCGCCCGCACCCTGGCCATGCTGCTGCTGCCGTTCGACGCCGACTACGCGATACCGCTGCGCCGCGCGCCGGACGTGAAACTGGCCTGCAATGAAGCCTACGGCCGTGGCGAAACGCCATTTGTCGCTTCGCTGCGCGAACTGCTGGGCCTGATCGGCGCCCACGAATGGCGCCGTACCGGCGTGGAACTGCCGGCCCTGGGCCAGCGCATCCACCCACACTACGGCGTATTCGCGCCGATCCGCGGCGAGTACGTGGGCCTGGTGGCAGACGCGCCGCTGCCGCCACGGGCCAGCCTGGCTTTCGATATCGGCACCGGCACCGGCGTGCTGGCCGCCGTGCTGGCCCAGCGCGGCGTCAAGCGCATCGTCGCCACCGACCAGGACCCGCGCGCCCTGTCCTGCGCCCGCGAAAACCTGGCGCGCCTCGACCTGGCCGACAAGGTCGAGGTCGTGCAAGCCGACCTGTTCCCGCCTGGCCGCGCGCCGCTGGTGGTCTGCAACCCGCCATGGCTGCCGGCCCGCCCCAGCTCGCCCATCGAATACGCCGTCTACGATCCCGACAGCCGCATGCTGCGCGGTTTCCTGGCCGGCCTGGCAGACCACCTGGAACCAAACGGCGAAGGCTGGCTGATCCTGTCCGACCTGGCCGAGCACCTTGGCCTGCGCCCGCGCGCGCATCTGCTGGAGTGGATCACCGCCGCAGGATTGAAAGTGGTCGACCGCCATGACGTCGCCCCGAGCCACCCGCGCGCACAGGACGCCACCGACAGCCTGCACGCGGCCCGCTCGAAGGAAATCACCTCGCTGTGGCGCCTGGCGGCGGCGTAATCGAGGCGTAAGCCGGGCCGCCATTGCGCAATGCAACAAACCGCGCTATAATTCGCCTGCGGGGTGGAGCAGTCTGGCAGCTCGTCGGGCTCATAACCCGAAGGTCACAGGTTCAAATCCTGTCCCCGCAACCAATTCTGTAAGTCGTTGATCTCAAAGGATTCCTGCTCAGTGTGCTGGGGTT